>CAZFJL010000064.1:0-23161 GCA_964518905.1 uncultured Geitlerinema sp.
AGTGCGGTTTTCAGCTTGGACGAGAGTGTCCTAACACAATCGGCTTACGCTATACCAAATCCAGTTTTGTATTTTTTTCATACAGAACCGGATTTCGGGTAAGGCGTGTATTGCTCGATCGCGTCAGATCCGATCGCCACCGCCGCTACACTGGCCGTCACAGCCCGTAAAACACGACATCCGAGGGAAACCTCGCAAAATCCAGCCTCGATCGCTAAGGCTCGCTCACGCGGCGTCCAGCCCCCCTCGGGTCCGATCGCGATGATGGTGCCGCCAGGTCGGTTTACTTCGAGGTTCATAGACTCGACAGACTGCCCAGAATTCATGATCCACTGTCGCAACGATGGCGCGTCGCTACGGGCTACCGCGATCGCTTTGATGGGAGGATTGGCCGTCATCGCCCAGGGAAACGGGCGATCGTCGGCGTGGATCGGCTGGGTTTTGAGCCAATGGTCAAACCGCTGCGGGGTCAATACCTGCGGCACGATCGAACGTTCGCATTGCTCAAACGCTTCGGTGGCGATCCGCCGCCAGCGATCGACGCGCTTGGGACTGGGATCGAGCACCGTGCGATCGCTCGTGACCGGTACGATCGACGCAACCCCCAACTCGGTCACCTGGCGTACGACCTCATCAAAACCATTCCCCTTCGGGACTGCGGCCACCAACACCAGTGGTACGAGTAATTCCGGCGATTCTGACCCCGTTATCGTCGAGCTGCGGCCACTCAGATCCGTGAGAATTCGTGCGTCTAAATCAACGCGATCACCCTCTCCTCCCGCTACTGAACTCACCAGTTCCACTTCCCACACCTGGCCACCACCGTCCGCCACGATACAGCGATCGCCGATCCCCAAACGCAGCACCCGCCGCAAATAGTGCCGCGCCTCCTCTGTCAACTGAAATCGATCACCGTCACGGCGATCGGCAGGCAGCATAATTCGGCGAAGTTCAGCCATCTCAGGGATGCATTTAGCTCAGGAAAAATTTAGGTAGTGTCGCCTATTGCGCCGGACGATCCAATGAACGGCGACGCGCTTGCTGAGTCTCTGGCTGATTCGGATCACCCACCGGGGTTACGACGTTGCCTGACCCCGAGAAATAATCCTGCGCTAACTGTGACACCTGACGCACAATTTCAGCCGCGCGATCGTCTTCTGCCGGACGCTTGACAATCACAGACAGGACGTAGCGTTTACCATTCGGCAAATCAATCAAACCGCTATCGCCCAGGCTGTGCTTGATGTTGCCGGTTTTGTGGGCGATCGTTGCGCCGTCACCTAGCCCTTGGGGCAGCAAACTATCGTTTTGCGTCGCTTCCAGGATATCGAGTAGGCGATCGCGACTCCGCAACGACACCAACTCGCCACGATCGATGGATGCGAGCAAATGGGTGAGATCATCGGGTGAAATGGTATTCGTGCCTTGGAGGTCGGGCAGCGGCGCGTTAAGTGCGGTGTGAGCCATCCCCCAGCTTTGGAAGTGGGCATTGAGGGCTGACCGGCCACCGAGGCGATCGATGATGATATTCGTCGCGCTGTTATCGCTGATGACGATCATCTGCGTGATCACCTCCAGTGCTGAGTATTGCGTTCCGGGCGCATCAAACTGCATCGTACCGGAGCCTTCCGCGACCTGCTCTGCTTTGAGCGTTAGCATCTCATCGAGACGAACCTCGCCGCGATCAACAGCCTGGAAAAAGGCGATGAGGATCGGCAGCTTAATCGTACTAGCCGCCGCGAGTGGCCGATCGCCATTGAGGTTGACGAAGGCTCCTGTATCCACATCGACGAGGGATACACCCACGAGAAAATCCGGATACCGCGCGGCGAGTTCTTGCACCTGAGCGCTGAGACTGGCGATCGATTGAGTACGTTGGAATGACACCGGTAAAGCTTCGACATCTAACGTATTGACCGTTTCCGGAGTGCCAACACTCGCCGTTTGCGATGTTTCCTCCGAGGTCGGCGAAACCACCGATAGCATCGTCCCCGCGATCGCGCTCAGGCCAATCCCGACAATCACTAAGCGGACGCCGTACATCAGCGGATGGAGCGGCGTACGTCTCCGAGGCCGAGCCTGCATTCGCGCCTCGCTGTTCGGTACGACAGCAGGGCGACGTAACGGCGTCACGTTCTTGATAGGAGTGCGCTGTGTCGGAGCTATCGGACGACTTTTGCGTGAGGTTGGCTTACGGGACGGCGGGGAGGCACTAACCGGACGTGGGGCGGTGTGCCCGCGTCGCTGACGGCGACGATCGGCAATGCTGCGATCGAACAGGCTGTCTTGCGGGGTTAATCTGGCGATCGTTTCGGCGCTGGTTTCCGGCGCGGAGGGGCTGGAAGCAACCGGATCAGGGTTTAGATGGGGAATAGACGAAAAGCGTTCAGGTCTCGGATTAACGTAATTAAACGGCGAAGGTGATGGCGCTGAGTTTGCGGAGGGGCTTGGGCTTGCGTGAGGCGCTGGCGTAATCGGCGGTAAGCCGACAGGAGGCAAGCTCGGAGATGCATTAGCGCGGTTTGGCGTCTCCGATGTGGCCGAAGGTTGTGGCCGAGCGGCGTGTACCGGGGGCGTTAAATGCTTGGCGATCGAATCGATCGTTGTGTCTAGATAGCGTCGCCACTGTCGCCGTTGCCAGCCCATGTCCCGTGGAGAAGACGCTAACGGATGCAGTCGGCGCGGGGGATTATTCGATTTAGGCATGGGGTTTGATCTCTCCGAGCGCTCTAGCTGCCAGCGGTTTGTCCTTAGAGGTTATCTTTTCGTTCAATCGTTAATTTACGACATGACTCGAAATCTAGCGAATCGGCGAATCGGCGAACCGGCGAACCGGCGAACCCACATCCTGTAACCGACCATAAAACTGCATTGATCGCGACAGACAAACCCTGGCGATGCATCATCAAGGCTATTCGTAACATTTGTAACAAAAAGAGGGATGTCCTTTACAAGATTAATCGCGATTGTAAAGAAGCAGGCGATCAGGCCATCATCGCGCCGCGAAACCGATACAGTGACAACCCGACCCGGCATAGGACCGACCCCTCATCTGTGCGGAATCGGTGTATCAAATCGGCTTGGATTTGGCTTCGATCGCACCGTTTGTATCTGAGTTAACAAAATGTAACTATAAAAAGATCGAGGGCGTTGTATAAATTTTACCTGAAGGGCATGAATGACCGGTAGAAGCTAGACTACTACCACTTCTCAGTCCTCTCATAATGAACAGAGATTATTCTCAGGTTTGTGCGAGATTAGCCGTTGAAAGACGGAAATAACTCAATCTCAAGCTGAGAGTTCTGAGAATGCTTCAGATCGGGGAGAGAGACCCCGAATGATCGTCATTAAAGCTAAATTTTCAGCCCTACTTCACGATTTAGGGCTGATTTCAAAATCTAGTCCAGTTTGTCTGGAATATTAACTAGGAGATTAATTACATGTTTGACGCATTCACCAAGGTCGTCTCGCAAGCAGACGCTCGCGGCGAATATCTGGCTGCCAGCCAGCTCGACGCTCTAGGCGCAATGGTTGCTGAAAGCAACAAGCGCATGGACGCTGTTAACCGCATCACCGGCAACTCTTCGGCGATCGTTGCAAACGCAGCTCGCTCGCTGTTTGCTGATCAACCTCAACTGATCGCTCCGGGCGGCAACGCTTACACCAGCCGCCGCATGGCTGCTTGCCTGCGTGACATGGAAATCATCCTCCGTTATGTCACCTACGCAATCTTCTCCGGCGATGCTAGCGCTCTCGAAGATCGCTGCCTCAATGGCCTTCGTGAAACCTACGTTGCTCTGGGAACCCCCGGCGCTTCGGTTGCCACTGGCGTCACCAAAATGAAGGAAGCTGCTCTTGCAATCGTTGGCGACACCAACGGCATCACCAATGGTGATTGCAGCAGCCTGATGTCGGAAATCGGCACCTACTTCGATCGCGCAGCCGCTGCTGTTGCATAGGACTTTATAAATCGATGAGTTGCAGATAAACCCGCACTCGATCGTTTATGAGTTCGCTTGAATCGAGACTTTTTTCTCGTTTGAAGCTTCGCAATCCGTTTAAGTATTGCTTTCAAGACGTTGAAACCATCATGAAGTCGATTTGCTTCCTGATTGCGTTTCTGTAAAACATCAAGGAGATATTCCAACAATGAAGACCCCGCTAACCGAAGCAGTATCGGCTGCTGATTCTCAAGGTCGTTTCCTGAGCAACACCGAAATCCAATCGGCTTTTGGTCGTTTCGCTCGCGCGAACGATGCTCTGACCGCAGCAAAAACGCTGACGCAAAACGCTGATTCGCTGGTTAACGGTGCAGCTCAAGCGGTTTACAGCAAGTTCCCTTACACCACGCAAATGCAAGGTGCTAACTTCGCTGCTGACCAACGCGGTAAAGACAAATGCGCTCGTGACATCGGTTACTACCTCCGCATGGTCACCTACTGCCTCGTTGCTGGTGGTACAGGCCCCATGGACGAGTACCTGATTGCAGGTATTGCTGAAATCAACAGCACCTTCGACCTGTCTCCTAGCTGGTACGTTGAAGCTCTGAAATACATCAAAGCTAACCACGGTCTGAGTGGCGATGGTGGTGTTCAAGCCAACAACTACCTCGACTACGCGATCAACGCGTTGAGCTAGTTTTGACAGAGGTCTAAGTGATCTCTTTCAATTGATCGCCCGGAGGGGTAAGCAAGGTTAGCCATTGTGTTTGTCTTGTTTATCCTTCCGGGCGATATTTGTTTGTGGATGCTGCTGTGACGGAGGTGCTGCGAAGATGTACCAATGCTGTATTCAGCCGATGAGCCGTCATCTTCTATTTGATATTTAGTTTTTTGTGTTTCGTTCATGTCCGCTTCTGATCTTCCTGCAAATAGCGCGGATAGCGCCAACCAGCCGCGCCAGTTAACGCCCGCGATCGCGATCGCCGATTTACAACAAACAGAAGACACCAGCAAGCGCTACTACGCGGCCTGGTGGATCGGCAATCAGGGCGTTACCGACGAGGCCGCGCGAACCGCTTTGATTGAGGCGCTAGCGGATGAAACGGATCGATCGCCTGATGGTGGCTATCCGCTGCGGCGCAATGCCGCGAAAGCACTGGGAAAGGTTGGTTATAGCGAGGCGGTGGAGCCGCTGATTGGCTGTTTGGCTTGCGATGATTATTACGTGCGGGAGTCGGCGGCGCAGGCGCTGGAAGCACTGGGCGATCGACGGGCGATCGCGCCGTTGGTGGCGCTGCTAGACGGTGGCGTTGCGGCGGCGATCGCTGTGCCGGGAAAACCCCATCTGGTGCAGCCCTACGATGCGATTCTTGAATCACTGGGTGGGCTAGGAGCGACCACGGCGATCGCGGAGATCGAGCCATTTTGTCAGCATGAAACCGCGCGGATTTCCTACTCGGCACACCGGGCGATGTATCAACTGACGGGCGACGATCGCTATGCGGAGGTGTTGGTGCAAGCACTTCAGGGTCGGGAGCTACAATTGCGCCGATCGGCGCTGATGGATATCGGTGCGATCGGCTACTACCCGGCGGCGCGTCCAGTGGCCGAAACCCTAGCGGAAAATAGCCTGAAACTCATTTCGCTGAAGGGCATTTTGGAGCAGACGATTCAAACGAAACCGGATCAGACCACGGGTCAGCCGCTGACGGATGAGACCATCACAATCTTGCAGTTGATGGACGATTTGTTGTGATCCTCCTGCTTCAACTCACCTTCAATTCAACAATTTATCCCCTCCGAATCTTTCCACCTTTGTGACCGTAACGACTTTGATCGACCCAAACAGCACCAATCAAACACCAGATATTGACCAATTGCTCGCGGATCTCGATGCTGCCGATTCGTCCATTGGCGTCATCCGCGCTGTGGTGGCACTGGCGGCAACGCGATCGACAGCGGCGATCGTCAAGCTGATCGAGGTGTTGCGCTACAACAATCCTGGTGCAGCGGTCGCGGCAGTGGATGGACTGGTGGCGATCGGTGAGCCGTCGGTGTTGCCGCTGCTGGAGCTGCTCGACGGCTATAACTACGGGGCGCGAGCTTGGGCGATGCGGGCGCTGTCGCAAATCGGCGATCCTCGGGCGATCGAGGCGCTTCTAGAAGCAATGGTCGATTTTTCGTTGAGTGTGCGGCGGGCGGCGGCGAAGGGGGTCGGGTCGTTGCAGTGGCAGGATGTGGCGGCGGCGAATCTCGACGGGTTGCGATCGCGCATTGTCGAAGCGCTGGCACAAACCGCGACAGATGATGAATGGGTGGTGCGCTATGCCTCGGTGGTGGGGCTTCAGGGGGTGGCGCACAGTTTGGCGGAGTTTCCGAGTTCATCGGCGATCGATCTGAGCGATCGCATACTGAGCCAGCTTGCGGGACGACGGGACGATGACGCCGAGGCCGCCGTTCGGATGCGTGCCATTTTGGCGTTAACCCAACTGGAGAACATTGAGCCTGTTGATTAGCTGGGTTGGTTACCTGAATTCGTTATGCCGGTGAATCGTCATCCAGTTGCATGGCCGCAATTACAGCCCGATCGCGAGCGGTCGCATAGACTTGTTTGAGAAAGGCTTCAAGGGCGGCAATATCTGTCGGGCGAATGGTGTGACGGCCACTCGCGAGGGGCATCGTACCGAGAACATCAAGTACGGCATTTTCTGAGCTGGGAACGATCGCGATCAAGGACGGATCGAGCGGTTGGTCGTAAGTCCAGAACGAGCTGAGATCGAGGGGAACTGGTGGACTGGCTTCGCTGACGCCCGACTCGATCGTTGTTTCGTCGGTGGTGGTGCTACCACGTCGCGATCGCAACGCCGCGATCGCCTCGTGCTTGCTGCGACCCCGGAGCTGAAACAGCAGAAACGGATCATCAGCAAAGCGATCGCCGAGCAAATGATAGACCGCGATCACGTGTTTACAAGGATTTGCCTTGTCGGGACAACTACAGCGCGAGGCAATTTCCGGCAGACTAAAGGGAAACAGGCGCAAACCATTCGCGGCGAAAATATCTTCGATATTGGTGGGCATTTCGCCCGCGAGCAGCTTGGCCGAAAAAATGGCTCGCTCGCTCAGGGTATCGAACACAAAGTTCCAATCGTCATCGGTAAATGTATCGAGCCACAGCGAGATTTTGTAGGGTTGCGTTTCGCTGCCCTGGACGCGGGCGATCACTTTAAGCGATCGGAATTCAATACTGAGGACGTTGCCCTGACGGGCATAATTACGACCCCGTTCGAGACGCTTTTTAAAGCGATATTTATCGAGTAGGTCGAGCCATTGCTGCACCCACCATTCGCGATTGGTCTTGAGAGTGTCGATTGAGTCAGTCATGGCGATCAAACTAGCGGTAGATCTTCAGCGGTGCGGGAACACGTCCATACCTTCGGGCTTCAGGTCTCACCCAGGTCAGAGATATCGTCATCGTCATCTTGAGTGGGTTTGAGCAGAGAGGTACTGGGCAAAGCTTGACCTTCCAAAGCCGATCGATCCGACTGAATGCGAGGCGTTGGTTCACAGCGAATTTGTAAACGAGGCCCAGCCGAACCCAGGCGAATCGTCATTTCACCTTGAATCGTTACCTGTTCAACGAGCTTGCCATTCACATACGTACCATTCGCCCCAAAATTAATCAGTTCCCAGTGGGTTTCATGATTCCATAATTCCAGGTGACGGCGCGACACGATCGAGCTGTGCAGTACAACATCGCTATTGCTGGCGCGACCGATCCGTAGGACATCGCAGCTCTCAAACGTCCAGGTTTTGATTGGTTTAGCTTGGTTAGGGTGGAGCAGAGAAAAAACAATCACGAGAACTCTAGTAGGGATTGACGCGATCTCGATGCACGATGCACCCTCAGCATGGTGCAAAACCCTGCGAAATGACACAGCAGCAAACGGTGTAGGCTCGCAATTCTAGGCAGCGCAGGACGCGGCTACGACTACTAGTTTACGCGTAAACTCATACCGTAAGTCCCAATTAAGTATCTACTTAGATGCGGACTCGATACCAGTCACGATCGCGGCTCCCAAGGCTTCGGTGGCAACGCTGATCAGGCGATAAAGGGCGATCGATCCAAGAATAATGCCTGGGGGGAAATGAACTGCCCAGATCGAGAGTGCCGTCGCCTCAAAGACACCGATCCCACCCGGTGCGCCCGGAACCACCAGACCGAGCAACCAGGCAAAGCTAAAGCCACCAATCAAACGCGGCAAATCGTCCACGCCAATCGGAGCCAACGCCAGCCAAACGGCGAGAAATCCCAGACCGCGCAGGATGACGAAACCCAGCTCACCGAGGAGGGGTCGCCAGGGGTAGCGCTGAAGCCCGATCAGCGGGGAGTGTGAGGAGTCGTCAAAGTCGTCAAAATCCTTGAAGTTGCTTAATTCGTTTAAGTTTGGTGCGTTTGGTGCGTTTAGCCCGTCTTCGGGCGGTTGGTGCTGAATGCGATCAAATTGGCTCGCTTTCCCTGCCGCGAATCGGGTCACGATCGGATTAAACCAGCGGGGATGGACGCCGATCGCGATCGCGATCAATCCCAAACCAATCACACCTGGAAATGGCAGCACCGCGATCGCCAAAACCATCGCCGCTACCGCCATACATAACGCCTCGATCGCCACACTCAACACGGCGATCATCATGGGGATATCCTGCTGTATTGCCGCACGCACACGCCCGACAAAATGCCAGATATTACCCGGAAGATATTTCGCGATGTTGGTTTTTAAAAATGCGCCGATCGCCCAGCGTGTCGTCACGGTTTGATCCAGATCGCGTAAAATCCAGCCCCACACCCAGCCCGACCACACATGGGCGAGTAGCGTTACCCCAAAGCCGATCGTCAGGAACCGTAGACCCTGCGATCGCAAGCGCAATTGCACCACCTCCGACCAGCCATCGCGCAAAGCGGCCACGATAAAACAGAGCGTTAAACCGATAATCACCCAGCGCAAGTAGGGTTTAATCGCAGCCAAAATCGTGCGCATCATGGGGAAAGCTTTAAGAGATCAGCGGGATAGAAATAGTCAATCGCCACTCAGGAAGCTGACGAATCGTGACAAGCTGGGTCGATTAATCGCAATGCCGCATCGGCTAAACCATCACCCGTTCGGAGCAATTCGGATCGACCCAACCCGCAACATCGTAGAATGTTCGGGCGGAACATAGCCCCAAGATCCCCCCATTCATGCAACCCCGACGCATCGCTCGCGAACTCGCCCTCCTCAGCCTCAGCCAGCTCCCGAAAAAAGTTGACAAACTCTCGGAGAAGCAGCTTAGTGACGTGGTCGTTGCCGCCGTGCGAGCGATGACCGCTGAAGCGCACGAAGCGCTGGAAAATGCCAGCTCTGAGTTAAAACAAGGTTACGATCGCCTCGCCAGCAGTGAACACCAGGCGAGCGATCTGAAAACTGCGCGTGTCATGGTGTCCGAGTCGATCGAACTCACCCACAAGGCGATCGAGCAAGTGGGCATGGCGCTAGAACTGCCGGAATTCGTCCAGCTTGCCAGCCAGGAAGAAGTCCGACGCTATGCCCTGGAAATCCTGACAACCGTGTGCCAGCGACGCGACGACATCGATGCTCAATTGACCGATGCACTGGTTGATTGGCAGCTCGAACGCTTACCGCATATCGATCGCGACGTTCTGCGGTTGGCGATCGCTGAGATCGAATATCTCGGTACACCCGAGCGTGTCGTCGTCAATGAAGCCGTCGAGCTCGTGAAGCGCTACAGCAGCGAAGATGCTCACCGTTTCGTTAATGGCGTACTGCGTCGAGCGCTCGATCTCCGCGAAGATGATACCGACGCGGAGACCCCGGCGCTGTCCTAAGCGGCATCGTTTTCCGAATCTAATTATTTGTCGATCGCCTTATTGATCGTTTTAATCGATCGCCCGATTGCTCATTCCTGCCCATCTCCCCATTCCCCAACGTCATGGTTTTTAACTGGTTTCGCCGTAAATTCGATGAGGAGGCAACTCCGGCAGAGGGTGTCGCCGAAGTGACCCCAACGGACGAGGCTGCCAGCGAAACGGGCGCGGATACGAGTGCGGATACGAGTACGGCAGAGACTGAAACCGAGGATAAAGCGGATGTAGACGCGACGAGTGCAACAGCGTCTCCGAGTAGTGATGTTTATTTGGAATGGGCGAAAGCTGCATTTCAGAATATTCAACAGCGCCAAACGACGGAAGCAACGACAGTCACGGACGAGACGCTAAAAACGTCAGAGACGAATATCAACGCAGGAGCAGACGTAGCAGCAGACCTAGCAGCAGACCTAGACGCAGGACTAGACGCTGAAATAGATGTAGAAGCCGACGTAGACGCTGGAGAGGCTGAACCCTCCTCGGCGTCTACGGACGAGACGCTAAAAACGTCAGAGACGAATGCCGCCGCAGTAGCAGACGCAGGAGCAGACGTAGACGCCAACGCTGAAACAACAGCAGACGCAGGAGCAGACCTAGCAGCAGACGTAGACGCCAACGCTGAAACAACAGCAGACGCAGGAGCAGACGTAGCAGCAGACGTAGACGCCAACGCTGAAATAGATGTAGAAGCCGACGTAGACGCTGGAGAGGCTAAACCCTCCTCGGCGTCTGAAGCTGAGGATGCTTCCACCCCGATCGAAACTCCCACCGCCGTCCCCACGCCTTCGGCTGAGACGATCGCAACCCCGGCAGAGGTCGCGCCCGAACCAGCACCCGAGCCAGAACCGGAAAAACCCAGCACACCCGCCTGGATGCGAGCCGCCGCCGAACGTGAAGCGCGACTCGAACGCCTGCAAGAAACCGCGATCACAGCCTCCGACGCCTTCGAGCAACTGCCCGATCGTGGTGGCGTGTCCGGCGAGATCGAACTCGATGAGGACTTTATCTGGTCAGCGGAAGTGCTCGCCGCTCAAGGTCGCAGCGCCGATGATATTTCGGTTGAAGAAATCGAATGGCTGACCAAACTCCGTAGCGGTTTAGGCAAAACCCGGATCGGCCTGGTCAACCAGCTTAAATCGATCGTCGGTCAAGGCCCCCTCAACGAGGATGCCATCACGGAAATCGAGGCGCTACTGCTCCAGGCCGACGTGGGTGTCGATGCCACCGATGCGATCATCGAAGCGCTTCAGGCCAAGATGCGCGAGGAAACCTTGCCGCCCGACGAGGCGATCGCCTACCTCAAACAAGTCCTGCGTGACATGCTCGAACAGCCCTTCGAGCGGAATTACGATCGTGACTTTTCACCCGTCCCCGACCTACTCAACATCTGGATGATGACGGGCGTGAATGGCGCGGGCAAAACCACAACGATCGGCAAACTCACCCACCTCGCGAAATCCTCCGGCTATGACTGCCTGATCGCAGCAGCGGACACCTTCCGAGCCGCCGCAGTCGAACAGGTGAAAGTCTGGGGTGAACGCACCCAAACCGACGTGATCGCCAATCCGGGGCAAAATACCGACCCGGCGTCGGTCGTGTTTGATGCGATCGAAGCGGCCAAAGCTCGCAACGTGAATTTGCTCCTCATCGATACCGCCGGTCGCTTGCAGAACAAGAAAAACCTGATGGACGAACTGAGCAAAATGCGTCGCATCATCAACACCAAAGCGCCCAACGCTCGCATTGAATCGCTCCTCGTGCTCGATGCAACCCTCGGTCAAAACGGTTTGCGTCAGGCCGAGGTGTTCGCCGAAGCCGCGCAACTGAGCGGGGTCGTGCTAACCAAGCTCGATGGCAGCGCACGCGGCGGCGTTGCCCTAGCCGTCGTCCGTCAGCTCGGACTCCCGATTCGCTTCATCGGAGCGGGCGAGGGCATCGAAGATTTACGCCCGTTTTCGAGTTATGAGTTTGTCGAAGCTCTGTTAGACGGGTAATTGCATCATCAAGAGGTCTACTATCCTCGCCGATCGTCAAACCACGATCGCACCCGATCGCGCCATCCCGGACGCGACTGCCACCACCGATCGCGCCAGATGCGGTAAAGCTGATCGCCCAGTTCGCCCGCGATCGACTCCATACCCGCCCAGGTGTTCCAGTCGTCGATCGAGGCACACTGACCGATCGCCAGACTGAACGGCACGATCAGATCTGCCGCGCGATCGCCGACGATGGTCGCACCGATGATCTTGCCCGCTGCGGTGAGGACGATCTGGGCAGCGATCGGCGAATCCGCAGGTGTGGGCGGAGTGTAACCCGTCGTGGTTTGCAAGCTGAGATCGATCGCGATCGCGTCTGAATGTTGCGCCTTCGCCTGTTCCAGAGTCAGACCCGCCCGCGCAAACCCGAAGCGGGTGGCGATCCCCCACGGAATCGCGTGGTAGTTCGGGGACTGAGCGATCCACGGTGTCAGCGCGTTGCGGGTCGCAATCAGGGCTTCATGGGTGGCGATCGACTCGGCGTCGTGACCGTGAAGAGCCGCTGCGCAGGCGTAGATCTGGGGATGAGTGGTACGCAGGGTGCGATCGACCCACAGATGATCGCTGCGAAAACTGAGACCGCAAGTGTGCAAATTGGCGCGATCGAGATCGGGGATGAGACGATCCGCCATCAGCAAAACATCGGTTGTAAAGGCTTTGGTTTGAGTGTGTAACACCAGCTCGCGGCCTACGGGCTGAACCTTGATAATCGTGCTACTTAGTTCGCAGCGAAGACCGTTGGCGATCGCTTGTAATTGCCAGAGCCGGAACAATGATGAGGTCTTCGTATTCTCCTTATGTCCCTCGCTGGCCAGTAAGGCGGAATCGGTGGAAATTAAGCGGGTTTCAAGACCGCGATCAACGAGGGTAATCGCCAATTCGAGGCTGACGAGCGATCGGCCACCGTAGACGATCGCCCGTCGGGGTCGCTCATCCGGGGCGAGATTGTCGATCTGTGCTAACCAGCGGCGAATATCGGCGCGATTGCCGATCGAGACATGGGGAATCTGATCGAAGCCGGGGGTATCGGGAGAGACGGGGTCGGTCGCGCAGGCATCGGGAGCCAGCAGGTAGCGACGACTACGCAAAAGGCGCGATCGATAATTGCGATCGGGTTCGATCACCTCTAGATCGGTAAGGCTCGTTGATTTTTGGCGATTTGTCAGATGTGTGATTGATTGCTGCCGTCGCCTGGATCGCGGCAAAAATTGATAGGTTCCACGCACCAGATCAATTCCGGCGATCGCCAGGTGAGCCGTCGTCGTGATCTCCGGCAACCTCTCGGGCGACATTACCAGAGCCACCCGTGCGCCCCAGGTAACGGCGAGATTGGCAGCGGCGATCGCGGCGGGGCGTTGACCGATAATAACGAGGTCATAGTCATACTTCATCGGATTTTTCCAGAACAGGGGGGAACGTGGAGCAGCGAGATCGAATGGATCAGACGCAAGCGGATACATATCGAGTGGGTAACCATCTTACGGATAGGACGATCGCTTTGGATGCGACCGGCTTTCGCGGATCAATTAGCCACGGTCTGAATCGCTATACCGGTGAAACGATCGCTGCCCTAGCCGATCTCGAACAGCTTCGGGTGTTCAGCGGCGATCGTCTCCTGTGCGATCAGTTTGGCTCACGCGCCCATCGAGTACGGCTCGATCGAATTCATCAAAATAACTTATTTGGCAATCTCACCCGTCTGCTCTGGCATCAAATTGCGCTGCCCGGTTTGCTGACGCGCGATTCGCGATCAGCTTCCGGTTGCGAGTCTAGACTCCCCCTATTTTATTCTCCTGTTCCAGAGGGAATGTTACATCCGGTTTGCCCACAAATCGTAACGGTTCACGATCTTCTACCGCTCAAATTCCCCGACGTTTATCCCCGAGTTAAATACTACTTTCGCTGGATTTTGCCGCGACTGTTGCGCGTTTCTGATCGGATTGTCGTGTCCTCGGAAAATACACGCCAAGATTTACAGCACTATTGGCCGGACTTGCAAACACCGTCGGTGGTGTTGCCGATTCCCTACCGCAGCGATCTGTTTTATCCCGTTCATTCACGCGATTCGCAGGAACCGCGATCAATCAACACCTCGGAAAAATCCCCCCCTCAGACCCCGAGTCCGGCTCACTTTCCAGACCTGACCCCATACCTACTTTGCGTCGGCGAGACCCGCCCTTACAAAAATATTCGCCGCGCGATCGAAGCCTTCGCCCGCGTGATCGCGACGGGCGATCGCCCCCATCTCACCTTGGCGATCGTCGGCACACTCAATCGCCTCGATACCAACCTTGCGGATCTGCCGCAACAGCTCGGCATCGTCGATCGGGTTCGGTTTCTGGGACGAGTCAGCGATCAAGAATTGGCCGATTTATATCGCGGGGCAGTGGCGTTTCTGTTCCCATCGCTGTACGAAGGCTTTGGTATTCCGCCGCTAGAGGCGATGGCCTGCGGTTGTCCGACGATCGTGGCGCGGGCGTCGTCGCTGCCGGAAGTCTGCGGCGCGGCGACCCATTATGTCGATCCGCTGAGTGTGGAGGATATCGCGGCGGGTATTGTTCGGGTCACGGGCGATCGAGCCTATGCCCAGCGTCTACAGCAGGCCGGATTAGAACGGGTTAAGCAATTCCAACCCGAACAGTTTCGTCAGCGGTTACGGGCGATCGTGGGTGCGTGAGCCTTTGCGAAAGGTGGTCTCAATGCGTAGCGCAGTCGTCTCACCGGCTCCGGCGGGCTACTTGTCTGCGGGTGCGTGGGGACACATCCACTCTTCCGGAACCGACGGCCAGCCGCGTTTGAGCGCCTCGACGCAAACACCGTGAATCGTGAGCTGACAGTCCAGCAAGTGAAACCCTTCTTTGCCGCTGGTTTTCATGCTGACCTTTAAGACCGAATCACTTTTAAACTCGATCGTCCGGTTGCAGCGCACGCAGACCAGATGATGGTGGTGATGCGGGTGAGGTTGATTGAGTTCGTAGTGTTTATGACCCTCAGCCAATTCGAGTTCACGGAGCAAACCAAGATGGGTCATGAGCTTGAGCGATCGATAAATCGTCGAGAGGCTGATCTTGCGATCGGGTTCCACCTCTTGAAGATGATTATGCAAATCCTCAGCACTCAGGTGTTGTCCCTTGGGCAGCTCGCGAAAAACATCGAGGATTGTTTCTCGCTGAGGTGTCATTCGCAGACCGAGTTGATTCAGCTCGTTGCGAAACGTGCTGCTGTCGTAGGAATACATGAGCGATGTAAGGCGAGAACGATAAAATTCGCGGGTTGCGTTGATCCTACGGGGTGGGTTTAGAGACTGTCAACAAAACGTATTAATTGAGAACAGGATCGGCAAAGACGACAGGGCAAACGCATACTCAGAAGACCCTCACCCTAAATCCCTCTCCCAGGCCGGGAGAAGGACTTTGATCTCTAAAATCTTGCCCCCCTTCTCCCATTTTGGGAGTAAGGGGCTGGGGGATGAGGGCATTAACCGAGAGTATGCGTTTGCCCTGGCAAAGACGATCGGGAATGTCGGTAATGGAAGTGAGTGCGGTATGCTGTCTGCGATGTTGTTATCAATTGCATTACAAATCAGAACATTGATGGTGCGTTTGCACGTAATTTCTCGTAGAGCCTCAATCCCAATCGACCAATAGACCCCCACTCGAACAACCAAACCCGTGCATTATGTTCGAGGTTTGTAGATATGCTCTCCACAAAACACGTATAATCCACCGATTGTCTGTAACGGTCTTGTCTGTTTCTCCTCACTTATCGATGTTCTCGCCTCGAATGATCGCACTGCGGCATGTTGCATAAACTTCTTCGGTTCGTAGCCGCCGCTTCTACGCCGCTAAATTTGTTCGCGGTTGTATCATCCTCCTTCGCCGCCCCATTCGAGGATGCCACGACGATCGCATCGTCGCGTGTTCACGTTGAAAGCGATGAAACCCTACGATCACCAGCGGCCACGTTTGCGCTGGTGGCCACGCCCTCCTCTGTTAATCCGAGCAGCTCTCCACCCCTCGATCGCCCGGACGATTACATCCCGCCCAGCTCGCAAGTCGTACGTTACCGCACCGAGATTCGACCGCTACCAGGGCAGCTCGATGCCGTTCCGGTCTTTAACAGCAACAGCCCCGAATTGGTAACCGCCAACGGGATCTTGCTCTCCACCTTTCCCGGTTGGGGACGGCGCGATTTCCGCGCCCATCTCGATTACGCCTTTGAAGGTCGCTTCGATATTTTCAGCCATCACATCAGCCGCGCTCGCACCGAAGAGGAAACGCGATCGCTGTTTCAGGGCATCATTGTCGAAAATCCGACGCGTTGGCCGATCCGGCTCGAAGTGCTGCAAGGTGCAAGCTATCTGACTCGCCCGGATGCGCTGTTCCTCAATATTCCCGATTACGTTGAAAATCCCCTTGGGACGGCATTTTCAGGCCCTGGAAGTCGCGTCTCCGACTATGTATTACGCGGTCGCCGCCAGAGTAACTGGCCTGCTTTAACGGTGTTGCAGCCTTACGAATCGCGGATGTTGATGAATTTACCGATTCCAGCCGGGACGGTGGTTCCCACCTCAAATGGTCGATCGACCCTGCTACGGCTGTTCAGCGATGGCCCCGTTCATGTGGCGAACTTGGCGATGTATGCGCCCCAGGGGAGTAATGGTAATGAGCGCGTCCCCACCTTGGAAGAATGGCAAAATTTGCTCGATCGTGGCTCGCTCGTGTCTCCACGGGATCTCGCTCCCACACCCATTACCGATTTTGATTCAACCGCTCGCACCATCTACAGCCGCGTGGCGGGTGTCTCGATCGGCTCTCGCTGGGAAGCCTCGCTGACGAATGATGCTAGTACCGGTCATCTCAGTTTGCCATCTCCCGGCAATGCCATTTCCTACGGCATCAGCACCTTGCATCAAGGGCGGCTGGGAACCGGTCAGGTACAGAGCGCTGAAATGCTGCTGCGCTATGACGATACGGCGCTGCTGTCTCACGGAAATTACGGCGTTGAGTACACGCTTAACATACCGCTGTATAACGATAGCAATCGCACGCGAACCGTGACGATCGCCATCCAAACGCCGCTTAAGCAGGATCAGACGAGCGGTGAACTGACATTTCTCAATCCACCAGAGGATCGCGTTTTCTTTCGGGGGACGGTGCGTTTACGCTACGAAAACGATCGCAATCGGCTCGAAACGCGCTATGTACACCTCGTTCAGCGACGCGGACAGCAGGGCGAACCGCTGGTGGTGTTGCAAATGCCACCGGGCGATCGGCGACTGGTTGAGGTGGATTTAATCTATCCGGCAGATTCGACGCCGCCACAAGTGGTCAGCATCCGTACGGAGGAGTAAGCGATCGTGGCACGGGTCAAGTTAGAGCGAATTTTTAAGCGGTTTCCTCAGGTGGGGCAGCCGGTCGCGGATGCTGTCGAGTCGGCGCATGGGGCGGATGGCGCAGATCATCGCGAGATCGCGAACCACGGCCAGACCCCGCCAATAAAATCAGACAAATCGGGTCAGACGCGTAAGGCGGATGCGATCGTCCTGCGGGGCGTGGATTTGACGGTGAAAGATGGCGAATTTCTCGTGTTGGTTGGGTCGTCGGGCTGTGGCAAAAGTACGCTGTTGCGATCGATTGCTGGCTTGGAAACGGTGACGAGCGGCACGATCACGATCGGCGATCGGGTCGTCAATGATTTGCCACCGAAGGCGCGAAATATTGCGATGGTGTTCCAGAGTTATGCGCTCTATCCACACCTGACGGTTTACGACAATCTGGCCTTTGGGCTGCGGCGAACGCGGGGCTGGAGCCGTGATGATAGTCCCGCGATCGCGGAGGGTTCCAGCACTGTATCGGCCAATCCCGCCGAGCCGGACTCGCCCTGGTGGGAGCAAGTTTTGGTCGGAGTGACGCGATCGCTACCCGCTGCGCTGCGCTATAAATCGACCCGCGAGACGGCCATCGATCGACGGGTGCGCCAAGTGGCGAAAACCTTGCAGATCGATACGCTGCTCGATCGTCTGCCGAAACAGCTCTCCGGCGGCCAAAAACAGCGCGTCGCCCTCGGTCGCGCCATGGCACGCAACCCGGACGTCTTTTTGATGGATGAGCCGCTATCCAATCTCGATGCCAAACTCCGCGCCGAAACCCGCGCCCAGATTGTCAGCCTGCAACGTCAGCTTGGGATCACGACGATTTACGTCACCCACGATCAAACCGAAGCGATGACGATGGGCGATCGGATCGCCATCATCAACGACGGCCAGATTGTCCAACTGGGTCAGCCAATGGAGCTGTATCGCCGCCCGGTGAATCGCTTCGTCGCCGCGTTCATTGGTTCACCGCCGATGAATTTTCTCGCGGTGCAGCTCAAGGCTCCCACGACGATCGTTCGATCGGATCTGCCATCCGACGTCAACCCAACTTCACCGCCCGCCCACCCCTTTCAATTCACCTTGCCGGAAACCTGGGCGACGGTGCTTGCTTCCTATCGCGATCGCGAGTTACTCCTCGGCCTACGCCCGGAAGCCCTCAGCCTCGGCGTCCCCGCCCCGAAAAATCTCCACGGCACGATCGTCACCCTCGAAACCCTCGGCAGTGATACCTATGTGACGATCGCGATCGAGCCTGAATCGGGGTCTGTTTCCGATCTTCTGCCTTCCTCCACGCTCCGACTCACTGCCCGCCTGAGCGCGGACACGCCCCTCGCTTTGAACGAATCCATCTGGCTGGCGATCGATCCGCTCGCGATTCATCTGTTCGACGCCGCCACAGGAATCGCCCTGTTCGCTGCCACCTAGATTCCAGTAGGGTGGGCACTGCCCACCACGATCAAGCCGCGAATCAGTCATGGTGGGCAATACCCACCCTACTAATCCAGAATGCGCGTTTCGAGATATTGACCGATCAGCACTTCCTCACCGGCACGGGTCGCGATCGTCTGACGCGTACGGTATTTGTCACCCACCAGCTTGATCTCCTCCTCAAAGATCGAGTTGCCGTAAGTCGTCACCAGGTGCATCGTGTCGGGATTGACAAAGCTGACCGCCGCCGTCACAGGCTCGGGCGAGGAAAATCCCCGATCGCGATAGATCAAATCGCCATCCCCCACCCCGATCGTTGTTGATCCCGTCGCAGGCTTGCGCGTCGCCTTGAGGTAACGCGACTCCCAACGAATATTCGTTCCCGCTCGTAGCGCCCCGGCAGGTAAGCCGTGAGCCGCAGCCAGTGTCGCAAGATCCGGGTGATCGGCGTCCAAAAAATCAATCTCGATCGCGCTTTCCACCTCTTGGGGTTCATGGACATTGAGCGTGTAGTAACGACGCTGCGACGTCCAGCGACCGGCGGATCGCTCGAAAAAGCGGTAGGTCAGGCTGCTGATCGAATCTAGTGCAGCGTCAGAAGCAGCAGGCGTAACAACCGAAGTCGTGGCTTGGGTGTGCGTAGAGACGATCGCCATAAAACTAATTTCCCAGATCGAAGGAGTACGCGTAACGCTGTCAAGCTATGCCTCGATAAATTCGCACATCTTCACATAACCAAGCGTAGCCGATCGCACAACTTCGCGCGAAGCCCTCGATCGTGTTCAAGGGCAGTGGTAGCGTGGAACGAAGCATTTCTGGGGTGAATTCATCGCGCGAGATGAGTTTGCAGCTCGCGCTAAATTTATTTCAAATTTATTTTTGCAAGACTTAAATTCACGCTAAACCAGACGTCTTTATTCGCCTATTTCTTAGTTATTCCTGTCATGACGCAATACGTTTTAGCCATCGATCTCGGCACCACCGGCAACCGCGCTATTCTGTTCGATCGCGCCGGACAGCTACACGCGCAGGCGTACAAAGAGCTGAACCAGTACTATCCCCATCCTGGCTGGCTAGAACACGACGTCAAGGAAACCTGGGCCGATACCCAGACGGTGATTCGGGATGTCTTGCTCAAGACCGATGTCAATGTCACGGACATCGCGACGATCGGCCTGACCGTCCAGCGTGAAACCTGCGTGCTGTGGGATAAAACCACCGGCGAACCGCTACATAAGGCGATCGTCTGGCAGGATCGCCGCACGGCGCACCTGTGCCGAGACCTGGCCGAACAGGGCAAAGCCGAGATGATTCAGAAAAAAACCGGCTTGGTGCTCGATGCCTACTTTTCGGCCAGTAAGCTGAAATGGCTGCTCGACTGGGTGGCAGAAAATAAGCCCGAGGTGAATTTAGACAATGTGTTAGGCGGGACGATCGACACCTGGATTTTGTGGAACCTAACGGGACGGCAGGTACACGCCACCGACCACAGCAACGCCAGCCGCACGATGTTGATGAACCTAGAGACGCGCGATTGGGACCCCGATCTGCTCGAACTCTTCGGAATTCCCGCCCACATCATGCCGAAGATCCAGCCCAGCCTCGGCCATTTCGGCACAACCAGCGCCAACGTCATCGGTACAGAACTGCCGATCACGGCAATCTTCGGCGACCAGCAAGCCGCCCTCTTCGCCCACGGCTGCGATCAACCGGGTTTACTCAAATGCACCTATGGGACGGGATGTTTTCTCGTGGCGCAGATGGGAACCGAGATCGCCCGATCGAGCCAAAATCTTCTCTCAACGATCGCCTGGACCACTGCCGACAAGACCTACTACGCCCTCGAAGGCGCGATGTTCACGACCGGCGCGTGCATCCAGTGGCTGCGCGATGGCGCCAAGTTGATCGAATCCGCACCGGAGACCGAGGCGATCGCCCAATCCGTCCCGGACACCGACGGCGTTTATTTCGTCCCGGCGCTGAGTGGACTCGGTGCGCCACACTGGGACATGAGCGCCCGCGCGGCCTTTCTCGGTATTACCGGCGGCGCGACCCAAGCCCACATGGTGCGAGCCGTGTTGGAGTCGATCGCCTATCAGGTCAAAGAGGTGGTCGATGCTGCGAATGCCGATAGCGGATCGCCCCTTTCACGCCTCAAGGTCGATGGTGGAGCCTCAAAAAACAACTGGCTGATGCAGTTCCAGGCCGATGTCCTAGGAATTCCGGTCGAGCGTCCGGCAGTATCGGACGCTACCGCCCAGGGTGCAGCCTTCGGGGCAGGGTTGGCGAGTGGTTTTTATACCAGCTATGCCGAGCTGATCGCCGCGCGTCAGGTCGATCGTGTGTTTAAACCGGGCGAGGGCGCACAGGCCGCGCAGGAGAATTTTGGCCTGTGGTCAAAGGCCGTCGGTCGCGCGAAAGCTTGGATTGAGGATTAAATCGGCCAAGATCATCAAACGCTAAAATCTCAATCCCGACGGGTTCCGGTACGGTTACCACGAACTAGCACTCAGGCATTCTGAGTGCTAAATTTTGATCTTGGAGTCGTTCGATATAACTAAACGATGGCGAAAATTGTTGCATTTGACGAGAAATCTCGTCGGGCGCTTGAGCGTGGAGTTAATGCCCTCGCCGACGCCGTGAAAATTACCCTCGGCCCTAAAGGCCGAAACGTAGTTCTGGAGAAAAAGTTCGGAGCCCCGGACATCGTGAATGACGGGATTACGATCGCCCGCGAAGTCGATCTAGCCGATCCTCTGGAAAATACCGGCGCGAAGCTCATCCGTGAAGTCGCGTCCCAAACGAAAGAAATTGCTGGTGATGGCACGACCACCGCGACGGTTCTGGCGCAAGCCTTGATCCGCGAAGGTCTGAAAAACGTTGCTGCGGGTGCAAACCCGGTCGCGCTCAAGCGCGGCATCGAAAAAGCGACGGCGATGCTGATCGCTGAAATTGCGAAGGTTGCGAAGCCCGTAGGTGGCGACGCGATCGAGCAAGTGGCGACGGTTTCAGCGGGTAATGACGCTGAGATCGGCCAAATGATTGCTCAAGCGATGGATAAAGTGACCACAGACGGTGTGATCACCGTTGAAGAATCGAAATCGCTGCTGACCGAACTCGATGTCGTCGAGGGGATGCAAATCGATCGCGGTTATCTCTCGCCCTACTTCGTCACCGATAGCGAACGTCAACTGGTCGAATTCGATAATCCGTTTCTGCTGATTACCGATAAGAAAATTGGCGCGATTCAAGACATCATCACCATCCTGGAGAAAGTGTCGCAATCGGGTCGTCCGCTGCTGATCATCGCGGAAGACGTGGAAGGCGAAGCGCTCGCGACCCTTGTCGTCAATAAATCCCGTGGTGTGCTGAACGTCGCCGCAATCAAAGCTCCGGGCTTTGGCGATCGTCGTAAGCAAATGCTCGAAGACATCGCCGTCCTCACGGGCGCTCAGGTGGTCTCGGAAGATATCGGCCTCAGCCTCGATGCGGTTTCGATCGACATGCTTGGTCAAGCCAACAAAATCACGCTATCGAAAGACAGCACCACGATTTTGGCAGACGACGAAGCTCGCACCCGCGCCGACGTCAAAAAACGCATCGAGCAACTGCGTAAGCAGCTTGAGGAGATCGACTCCGACTACGATGCTGAAAAAATGCAAGAGCGCATCGCCAAGCTTGCGGGCGGCGTTGCGGTCATCAAAGTCGGTGCAGCCACCGAAACCGAACTCAAGAGCCGTAAGCTCCGCATTGAAGATGCTCTGAACGCAACGAAAGCGGCAGTTCAAGAAGGCATCGTCCCCGGTGGTGGTGCGACCCTGCTCCACCTCTCGAAAGCGGTGGATACCTTCAAGGCGACGCTGTCCGGCGATGAACTTCTGGGCGCTGAAATTGTTGGCCGATCTCTGAGCGCACCGCTGATGCAGATCGTCAACAATGCAGGCGGCGAAGGTGCGGTTGTGATCGAAAACGTGCGTGAGCGCGAGTTCAACATCGGCTACAACGCGCTGAACGGTCAATACGAAGACCTGATCGTCACGGGTATCATCGACCCGGCGAAAGTGGTTCGATCGGCGCTACAAAACGCCACCTCGATCGCGGCGATGGTTCTCACCACCGAAGCGATCGTTGTTGAAAAACCCGAACCGGAGTCCGCAGGCCCCGGCGGCGGCATGGACCCCATGGGCGGCATGGGTGGCATGGGCGGCATGGGTGGCATGGGCGGTATGGGCGGCATGATGTAGGCTCATCAAGCGCTCGCGAATTCCTCGCCATCGTTGATTCACGGGCGATCGAGACGCTGACATTTGAAACACTCAGATTGTCGAGATTCTTGATCGCCTACGAACTGGAATTCGCACCGTTTCTAAATCAAATGTTAGACAAAAGCAGTATGACTAAACTTAAGTAGCCCAAGAAAATAAAAGTAAGTTTTAGACAGCGACAGTAGCATCCTGAC
>CAZFJL010000065.1:0-22899 GCA_964518905.1 uncultured Geitlerinema sp.
TTCCTGATTTAAACGCCTTTTCCTCTGAGTAAAACTACTTATTCAGAAGTCCTCTTATCTTGATTGAGACACCCGATCGCCTCCAACGTAAAGGGATGAGGCTGTTCAAACAAAGCCAGCAGATCATCACACCAGTTCACCCAACTCTGTTCAAAGCTAATCCCGCGCCGTAGCGTCAGATAACGCACCACATCCGAGGGCTGCGGCTCGGAGAGTTCGAGAAATTCCACTTCTGTTTCCAGATATTCCTGGAGCAGCCGAGCGTGAACATGGCGGCGGCGACGCAGCTCGTTCAAGACGCTAGCCTTTGGTAAATAAGGTGAAGCCAACACCTTGACCAATAAGTCTTCGCGTATCGGGCTCGGCTCGCTCGATTCGTCACACCAATCGAGCAGTTCAGCGACTCCTGCTGACGTCATCGCATAGATTTTTTTATCTGGTTTGCCCGCCTGCGGCACAATCTCATAGCTCACCCAACCGCGTTCTTGCATCTTGCCAAGTTCGCGGTAAATCTGCTGCTGGGTTGCCTTCCAGAAGAAACTGACACAGTCTTCAAACTGCTTACTCACGTCGTAACCACTGCACGGAGCGTGGGACAACACCGCCAAAATCGTATGCGCGAGAGCCATAGACAGAAGAAATTGTTCTCCGAATTAACGTATTAGTCTTGTCAGGGTAATTGACAGACTCAACAAGGTGAGTATATGTTAGGGCGCATATTCACCTTGTTGAATATAAACTTGTTGTTCACAAGATGACACCTATGGTTGCCCGACCGACTCAAGCGTTTGAGACCTCTGTTTCTAGCGATGATGATGACCCCCATCGCAGCTCCGATCTGGCCTCAACCGTATCGAGCTCGCCTCCGAGCTCCCGGTCAGCTCTTGGGAGCCGTCTTCGGCGCTGGAGCTGGTTGCTCGTACTGCCGGTGTTGGGAGCGTCCGTGGCGATCGCGGTTCGGGAGGGGTCATCTTCAGCGGTCAGCCTGGTGCAAGCAGCGGACGAGACCGCTGTTCCGAGTGCGTTGCCGGTGCAGGTGATGGCGGTGGAGTCGGTCGCGGGCTACGAAACGGAGAGGACGTATACGGGCGAGATTGTGGCGCGGCGCAGCAGTGATTTGGGCTTTGAGTTGGGCGGTAAGGTCGTGTCTTTGCGGGTTGACGAGGGGGATGTGGTCGCGGTGGGCGAGCCGATCGCTCGTCTAGATACGGCCAGTCTGGAAGCCCAGCGACGCGAACTCGAAGCTCAGGTCGCGGTGCAGCTCGCGCAGCTCCAGGAACTCGAAGCCGGACCGCGCCAGCAGACGATCGATGCAGCGCAGGCGGCGGTCGCAGATTTGCAAGCGCAGCTCGAACTGTCACAAATTCAGGAGGCGCGACGTTTGGAGCTATACCAAGGCGGCGCGATCGCTCGGGACGATTACGATCAGCAGTCGTTTAACACCGCCTCGCTGACCAGTCGTTTAAATCAGGCACAGCGCCAACTCGATGAGCTACGTGCTGGAACTCGGATCGAGCAAGTCAACGCTCAGGATGCTCGCATCGCGCAGATCCAGGCCAGCATCGACAGCCTCGATGTGCAAATTGAGAAAAGCGTGCTGTACGCGCCGTTTTCCGGTGAGGTGAGTCGGCGATCGGTGGATGAGGGGACGGTGGTGTCGGTGGGTGCGCCGGTCGTTACGCTGATGGAGGGGGGGGTGATCGAAGCGCGGTTTGGCCTTCCGAGCGATCGGGTGGCGAATCTGTCCCTGGGCAGTACGCAAATGATCGTGCTGGGAGCGGGAAAAGCGGGGACAGCGGGGAATCAAACCTATACGGGCACGGTGTCGCGAATTTTGCCGGAGGTTGACCCACAAAGTCGCACGGTAACGGTGGTGGTGGAGTTACCGAGTCGCGCAGCTTTGCGGTCGGGGCAAACGGTGCGGCTAAAGCAAACCGAGCGGCAAAGCCTCGATGGCGTCTGGGTTCCGAGTACGGCGCTGGTTCCGGGGGTGCGGGGGCTATGGTCGCTGTACGTGCTTGGTGCGGCGGATGAGGCCGCGATCGATACGTTTGTGGTGGCAAAGCGTGATGTGGAGGTGTTGCACACGGAGGGCGATCGAATGTTGGTGCGCGGCACGGTAAGAACGGGCGATCGGGCGATCGTCAGCGGTATACAGCGAATTGTTCCGGGGCAGCGCGTCACGCCCAGCAAATGAGCGCCGGATTGTCGCATTTTTGGGCAAATTTCCTGTACGAGCAGCTCGTCTAGTTTTTTGATTTACTTGGATTTATCACAATGACCGCGATACGACTCAGCGTCATCAAAACCGATCGCCCCGATCGCTTCGTGCTGCGTAGCAACCTTCCCTACACCACCACTTACGCACACCTCACCGAAATTTTGCCTCAACTTCCCGAAGCTTGTCGCTATTTTCAACTTCAGGCATCAGACGGAGCGGGAGATTGGCTCGATCGCCATCAGCTTGAGGCCACGTACTCGCAGGCCATCGCTTGGGGCAGCACAGAGAATTAGTCATGTTTTACCGCAATCGTCAGCTATTACTGTTAACCCTCCTGTTAGTCGTCACCTGGGGGCTATCATCGTTGTTAACGCTGCCTCGCCTCGAAGATCCCGAGATTATCCAGCGTAACTCCACCATCACAACCTTTTTTCCGGGGGCGAGCCCCGATCGTGTCGAGGCGCTGATCACCGAAAAAATCGAAACGGAGCTGCAAGAGCTGGAAGAGATTTCCGCCATTACCTCCACCTCAAGCAGCGGTATTTCGGTGATTAATGTTGAGCTCAAGGATGAAATCCGCGATATCGATCCGGTGTGGTCAAAAGTTCGCAGCAAGCTCGATGACGCCGTGCCGCTGTTGCCCCCCGACGCCAGCGATCCAGAATATCGTGACGCGAAACCTTCGGCCAATGCATTGATCGTCGGTCTCACCTGGACGCTCGATGATCGCCCCAATCTCGCCATTCTCCAACGCCTTGCCGAAGACCTGAGCGATCGGCTACGGGCGATTCCCGGTACGGATAGTGTCGACACCTTTGGCGATGCACCCGAAGAAATTCGCATCGAGATCGCCGCGCCAGACCTGGCTCGCCTGGGGCTCGACGCCGCGCAGCTTGCCGCCCAAATTCGAGCCAGTGATGCCAAGGTGTCCGCCGGTCAGTTTCGCAGCGAGACGAATGAACTGCTGTTTGAGCTGGATAGTGAATTCGACTCGATCGAGCGTATCCGCCAAATTCCGATCCAGTTGGCGAGCGGTGGTTACAGCACGCGGCTGGGGGATATTGCCAATGTAGTGAAAGGCACGATCGAACCGGCTCTCGAAATGGCGATCGTCGATGGATCTCCGGCGGTGGTGGTCGCGGCACGAATCGAATCAGCGGTACGGGTGGATCAATGGGTCGATTTTGCCCAGCAAGAGCTAGATGGTTTTCAGGCTGAACTATCTGATGGCATTGCCCTCTCGGTGATCTTGGATCAAAGCCAGTATGTCGATCAGCGTATCAATGGGGTACTGGAAAATCTGATCCTCAGTTCGTTTTTGGTGGTGACGGTCTCGTTTTTCATTCTCGGGGGAAAATCGTCGCTTATTGTCGGTTCTGCCTTGCCGCTCACGACACTGATGGTGTTCGGCTGCATGAAAGTGCTAAATGTGCAGCTACACCAAATGTCGGTCACGGGCTTGATCATTGCCCTTGGCTTATTAATTGATAACGCGATCGTGGTGGTCGATGAGGTGCAACTCCGTTTGCGCCAGGGCTTACGCCCCGAACAGGCCGTTAACGACACCGTTAAACATTTACGGGTGCCGCTGCTGGCGTCCACCCTCACCACAGTGCTGGCCTTCCTGCCGATCGCGGTGTCCCCCGGTAGTACAGGCGAGTTTATTGGCACGATCGGCCTGACCGTGATTTTGGCGATTCTGGGCTCGCTGTTTCTGTCCCTTACGGTGATTGCGGCGCTGGTCGGGCGTTTGGCGCAATGGGAGCCGCTGCCCGTATTGCAGAATGGCATTCGGGTGCGTGTACTAGAACGAATCTACGATCGCAGCCTCGCGATCGTCTTTCGCCGCCCTTGGTTAGGCATTGGAATTGCCGTGATCTTGCCCATTCTGGGCTTTACCCAAGCCTCACAGCTTGAACAGCAGTTTTTCCCGCCAACCAACCGCGACCAATTCCAAATCGAGGTCGAACTTCCTGAGCAAACACCGATAAACCGCACCCGCGAACTCGCCGTCAACATTCGTGACACCCTCCGCCAACGGGACAACATCAGCGATGTGCAGTGGTTCCTGGGCAAAAGCGCCCCTACGTTCTACTACAACATTATTGCAACGCGTGAAAATGCCCCGAATTACGCCCAAGGCATCGTGCAACTGACGTCTACGCGAACGATTCCAGAGACGATTCGATCGCTACAAACCGAACTCGACGCCACGTTTCCCGAAGCGCAAATCCTGGTGCGGCAACTGGAACAAGGCCCGCCCTTTGAGGCGCCGATCGAGCTACAGCTTTACGGCGCAGATATTGCCGAACTGCGTCAACTCAGTAATCAAATCCGGGTCGAGCTCAGTCAGATGACCGGTGTCATTCACACGCGGGCGACGCTCAATGATGCTCGCCCCAAGCTAGCTCTAACGGTGGATGAAATCCAGGCGCGGCGCGTGCAGCTCGATAATCAAGTGATTGGCCGTCAGCTCGATGCGGCGCTAGACGGCACTACCGGCGGCTCGCTGCTCGAAGCCACCGAAGACCTGCCTGTACGGGTGCGCGTCACCAACGAGAAACGGGGCGATCTGAGTAATATCGCCACGCTCGATCTCCTGACCGGCTCGCAAACCCTGCCGCTCGACGCGATCGCTGACCTGCGCGTCGTGCCCGATTTCGCCGCAATCACCCGCCGCGACGGGCAGCGCGTCAGCAATGTGCAAGCTTTTCTGGAAGCGGGAACCTTGGCAAGCTCCGTCCTCTCGGATTTTGAACAACACCTGGAGGCGATCGGCTGGGAACTTCCGGCGGGCTATCGTTTGCAATACGGTGGAGAGTCGGATGCACGCGGTTCCGCGATCGGAAATTTGCTCTCGGTGGTGTCAATTCTGGTCATCCTCGTGGTGGCGGTACTGGTGTTGTCCTTCAACTCCTTTGGTCTCGCCGCGCAGATTGGTTTAGTGGGGGTCTTTGCCGTGGGGCTGGCGCTTTTGGCCTTGCGCGTGTTCGGCCAACTGTTTGGCTTTACGGCCATACTCGGAACCCTCGGTCTGGTCGGCCTTGCTATTAACGATTCGATCGTGGTGCTGGCCGCCCTGCGCGAAGATCCCGACGCCCGCCTCGGTAACTGGCGTGTGACCCAACGTATCGTCGGCAAATCCACGCGCCACGTCATCGCCACCACCGTCACCACAATCACCGGCTTTGCACCGCTCTTTTTTGACGAAACGGGCTTTTGGCCGCCGCTGGTGATCGCGGTTTCCGGTGGTTTGGGGGGTGCAACCTTGCTGGCGCTGTACTACATTCCGGCGGTGCATATCTTGCTATGTCGCTGGACGCAACGCACGCCCCGCGATCGCGGAGATGGTCAGGATTTTACGGGAATTGCGCTGCCGGATCGCGACCATAAACTGCTGCGCCAATCGGTTAAACCTTAGGAGGCTTGAGACACATCGCCAATCAAGGACGATCTCAAGCCTTCGTCTGGTTCATCGTCAGCAAAACATTACGCATGAAAATAATCGTAAATTTGCTGCGCCAAACTCGCCCCAATGCCCGGAACCTCCGTCAATTGTTCCGGTGTCGCCTGCATGATGTAATCCAGCGATCGAAAATGCGCGAGCAATTCCTTTTGGCGCTGAAACCCGAGGCCGGGAATTTCATCCAGGCGCGATCGGCGCATCCGTTCCGTGCGCTGCTGACGGTGGAAACTGACGGCAAACCGGTGAGCCTCATCACGGGCGCGACGTACGAGCTGCACACCGGGACGTTCTGGATCGGCGATCGTTGGCTCCGACTCCCCCGGTCGAAAAATCTCCTCGCGCTGTTTCGCCAAACTCACCACATTCACATACTCCAGCAAATCGTAATCCCGCAACACCGCCACCACCGACGACAACTGACCCTTACCCCCATCAATCACCACCAGATCGGGGAAATTTTCATCCGCCTCCGGCGGAAAGTCCCCGGCTTTCACGGCCTTCGCCGCGTTGCGAAACCGTCGTCCGAGGACTTCCGCGAGGCTGGCGAAATCGTCCGATCGCCCCGATCGCACGTCAGGATTTTTGATCTTATAGCGGCGGTAGTGTTGTTTCGCCGGAACACCATCGAGGAACACCACCTGTGACGCCACCGCATCGGAGCCTTGGACGTGGGAAATGTCGTAGCACTCGATGCGGTGGGGCAAGTCCGGCAGATCGAGGATGTCCATCAGATCCGATAAATCGCGGATGTTGCGCTCGTCCTGGCGTTGGAGGCGATCGAGTTCGCGATCGGCGTTACGGGCGACCATTGCCACCAGGTCGGCCTTGAGTTGACGTTGCGGCGCGACCAGCGAGACTTTGCGCCCGCGCTGTTCGGTTAGCCAGTTGGCGAGCAGTTCGCCCTCGGGTAGGTCGTGCTGCACCAGGATTTCGCTCGGGATTTCCACCGGATCGACGCTGCGATAGTGCTCCTCCAAAACATGCTGCAACACCGCCCCCGGTTCGCCGGTGCTGGCGATGAAGCCGAGACGCCCGACGAGCTGACCGGCGCGAACTTGGAAAAGCTGGACGCAGGCATGACGATCGCCTTGGCTGACGGCGATCGCGTCGCGGGAGATGCGATCGTCGGGTAGCGATACTTTTTGGGCGGCTCCGAGGGATTGTAGGCCAGTGATGCGATCGCGGATTAGTGCGGCGGTTTCAAAGCGTAATTCTTCGGCGGCTTTTTCCATTTGCTGCGTCAGCGTTTCGATTAATTCCTGCGTGCGTCCCTGAAAAATCATCGCGATTTTTTGCACGATTTGATGGTAATCATCGGGGCTAATTTTCTGTTGGCAAACGCCGGGGCAACGTCCAATATCGTAGTTTAAACAGGGGCGATCTTTGAATAGGGGTTTGCGGCGTTGGCGCAGGGGAAAAATGCGTTTAACGAGGCCAAGGGTGCTGCGTAAAAGGCGGGTGTCGGTGTAGGGGCCGTAGTAGCGATCGGCTTTACGATTCGGTCGGCGTTTTCTCGTAATAAAAATACGGGGATATTCTTCCGACCAGGTAATACAAAGATAGGGATATTTTTTATCATCTTTAAGTAGGACGTTAAAGTGGGGTTGATGTTGTTTAATTAAGTTCGCTTCGAGGGCGAGGGCTTCGGTTTCGGTGTCGGTGATGATGATTTCGATGTCGCAGATTTGGCGCACCATCATCGCGATGCGTTCGGTGTGGGGTTGGGAGTTACGAAAGTACGATCGAACGCGCGATCGCAGTTTTTTCGATTTGCCGATGTAGAGGATGGCGTCGTCGCGATCGCGCATGAAGTACACGCCGGGTTCGGCGGGGATTTCTTGCAGGCGGGTTTCGAGTTGGTCGGGGGTTTGGAGGAGGGGGAGGCGATCGCGGGTGGTGGTCATGGAGCGTGTCGGGTGATTGGCGAAAAACCGGGTCGCTCTAGTCTGGCGTAAGTTGGCTGGCTATTGCAGAAATTCGGCTTCTTGCTCATGCTCGGGGGTGTCTAGCCAGTCGGTCAGGGTGGTGTACAGTTGGCGCACGCTGCGATCAACGGTAGCGCCGGGGAGTCGGTAGCGCTGTTCGCTGCCGTCTGGGGCGATCGTGGCCATGACGATGTAGCGGTGGCGTTCGTGGCTGGCGGCGGAGTATTCGGAGCAGAGATAGAAGGTGGTGATGTTTTGGCGGGGAATGATCAGGGGCTGGTGGTAACCGATCGCGAAGCAACGTAGGGCGAAGTGGTCGGGGGTGAGGATGAGGCCGTAGCGTTGTTGTTTGGTGCGGTGTTCGCGCCAGCTTTCGCGCAGGCCGCGCAGGTCGAGGCGGAGTTGGCGTCGGTAGGGGAGAAATTGCCCGAGTGCAATCGTGTAGGCGATCGCGATCAGGGCGAGGCTGAGGGCTTGGGTGGGGTGATCGGAGTTGAGAAAGTTACGGTAATAGGCTTGGAGGTCGGCGGGTTGAAGGAGGTAGGCGAGGGGGATGGCGATGACGGCGAGGAGGGGGAGGATATGGGCGATGAAGGTGAGGGGGAGGGTTAGCCAGAGGGTGAAGTAGTCGCAGGGGATGATCGGGCTATTGAGGCGATCGAGGGTGGCGGTGTGAAAGGCGTTGGCGATCGCTTGTGGGGTGTCGGGTAGGTTGGGTTTGGATCGATTCATTGATCGAAAATGGCATTGTTGCGATCGCGGGGTTATTTTAGCGAAAGATATCTTCAAGGAGTTCGACGTGGCGTTTGTCGAGTATGCCTGCGTTGACCATGTGTTGATAGTCTTGCACTGTCCATTTGGCGATCGTTGTTGACATACTGTGTGGCGATGGTAACGATAGGTTTAGGATAGCGGTTAATTCAGGTTCGGAGACCGACGTATGACCTTGAGCAAAACAGAAAAATTTATTGAATACGTTAAAGATTGGCAGCAAAACAACCAAACTGTCATCCCAAGAGACTTAGAGATTCTGAGAGAACGATTTAACTCTGACTTCCCTAAAGAAAAACTGTCAGAGCTTTCGCTTGAAGATTACGCGCTAGGCCACCGATCGCAAAACTCCAATAGCTTTTGCCAGCAAATTGAATTTGATACCGAGAAAATAGGCAGTGTTGCTGGTGGTTCAGCTTTCAAGCATGGTGTCTTCTGGAGTGCTTCAAAGCAACAATATGACCATGTTAAATCGCTAGGGGATACGCCTGAAGCGGCATTCAACAAAATTAAACAAAGCTTAGTTTTACTGATCAAAAATGTTGAGTCTGGAGAATTTAAAGATTTAGACAGAATTGCAGATCAAATCAGTAAAAACAACAATATTTTACGAGTAAAGCCTTTATCTCTATATTTCCCAGACCTATTTTTGCCAATCATCAAGCCAAGTGATCTCGATGATTTTCTACAAATATTAAATTTGCCAATTCCAGCCGGAACCCTAGCAAAAAATCGAGCTCTGCTTCAAGGTTTAAAGTCTTTACCTGAACTTGAAGGTTTTGACACTTGGGGAATGATGTGTGTTTTATATGGCTTTAAATACTCAGGAAATGAACAGATAGATGTTTTGAAAAACACAGACAAAAATCGCATTTGGATATTTGAAATTCCCAAAATATTCGACTTTCAAGCTGCGATCCAAGAGCGTCCGCTTACCTTTCCTGTTCCCAAAGAAGAACCAATTAAGCAAGGCGACAAGGTAATATTTTTTGAGACTTTTACTAAAAAATCAATTCGCGTCTGTGCTATCGCTCAAATAGTACTTGAACCGCAGCCTATAAATTTACCTGAATCTTACAAAAAGAAAGCTATCAGGGATTTAAAGAACTTCAACAAAGATAATAGCTTGCAGTTTTGTCGAGCTAAACTAGAGCCGAAGTCAGGCTTCATCCTGGACTTTAATTCATGTCAAGGCAATGTATATGAAAGGCTGCTGGATCTAGGTTTGAAGAATACAGCTTATGAGTTCAAAGTTTTCTTGATAGAAGAGGATCTAGCAAGATATTTTGGGATTGAAAATAATCAAGTTTCTGGCTTGCAACTGAGTCCACAGAGCAACGATAAATTTACAGTTGAAGATTTACGGCGAGAAACAAGCCTTGATGACCTCAAACTTGATCGCATCACTCGCGCCTTAAACCGCAAACAACAAATCATCCTCACCGGAGCCCCCGGCAGCGGCAAAACCCACCTCGCCCAAAACCTCGCCAAACACCTCACCAGCGAAACCGACGGCCTCATCGAAACCATCCAACTCCACCCCGCCTACACCTACGAAGACTTCATCCAAGGACTGCGCCCGATCGCCAACGACGACGGCCAACTCACCTACCAAATGATCCCCGGTCGCTTCCTCGACTTCTGCGATCGTGCCCGCACCCGCACCGGCAAAAGCGTCCTGATCATCGACGAAATCAACCGCGCCAACCTCGCCTCCGTCTTCGGCGAACTCCTCTATTTGCTCGAATACCGCAACCAAAGCATCAAACTCGCCGGAAGCGATCGCACCTTCAGCATCCCCGAAAACGTCTACATCATCGGCACAATGAACACCGCCGATCGCTCGATCGCCCTCGTCGATCACGCCCTCCGTCGCCGCTTCGCCTTCATCGAACTGCGCCCCGACTACAACATCCTGCGAAAATGGCACGATCGCGAAACCACCGGCTTTAATCCCGATAGCCTGATCAAAATCTTAGGAAAAGTCAACGAAGCCATTAACGATAAACACTACGAAATCGGCATCTCATTTTTCCTCGATCGAGACCTCAAAAACACCATAGGCGACATTTGGCAACTCGAAATTTATCCCTACCTCGAAGAATTTTTCTATAGCGACCTCGAACAAATCAAGCAATTTCGCTGGGAAAATATCGAAGCACAAATTCATCACGATCGGGATTCATCCGATGGCTGAAATCTCCTTGACTGAATACCAGTCACAATGTTTTAAGAAAACCGAAATTGACGAAAAGATCGAGGAGGTTATTTATCAAAACTATGATAAATACCTCAAACTTGAAGCGCCCAGTTACCAAAATGAACGTCGCTGGAAACTCACCGCCAAAGGTTATATCGGTACAATTCCCGTCACGCCCGATTTGACCATTCGCATTCAGCCCAAAACCTCGATCGCGAACGTCTGGAAAATGATCGACACGATCGGCGACCTCCCCAGCCTGAAACTATTCGATCGCCTCACCGCCAGCGACCAACTCGAAGACCTCTGCGACCACCTCGCCCAACTCCTCGCCAGCCAAATCCTCGATCGCGTCCGCCACGGCCTCGTCAACCACTACCAACCCCACCACAATCGGCTCATCGCCCCCCGTGGCCGCATCGACTGGCCGCGCACCGCCCGCGCCCCCTGGCAAACCCGTCTGCCTTGCCACTACGACACCCGCACCGCCGACATCCCCGACAACCAAATCCTGCTCTGGACACTCCACCAACTCCAGCGCACCCGCCACCTCTTCCGCGACACCACCCAAACCCAAATCCGCAACGCCTACCGCGCCCTGACTGGCTCGATCTCCCTCATTCCCTACACCGCCGCCGACTGTCACGATCGCCCCTACGATCGCCTCAACGACGACTACAAAACACCCCACACCCTCTGTTGCTTTTTCCTCGCACACCTCAGCCCCGGACAGCATCACGGCGATCGTCAAGCCATCCCCTTTGTGCTAAACACCGCCATACTCTACGAAAAATTTGTAGCGGTGTGTCTTAAGCAATATCTACCCGATCGCTACCAACTCAAAACCCAAGAGCATTATAAATTTAGCCAAAAACATAACTATTACATCGACCTGACAATTTACGATCGCGCCACTGGAAAAGCGATCGCCGTTCTCGACACCAAATACAAAACACCGACAAAATCCAGTAACGACGACATTAATCAAATCATCGCCTACGCCCACTTTAAGCAAACCGATCGCGCGATTTTGATCTACCCCGAACCCCTACAAACCCCAATCAATGCAACCGATCCAAACATTCACATTCAAACCCTAACGTTTCCCCTCGATCGCGATCCCGACACCGCCGGAAACGACTTTCTCGATCAACTTCAGCTTGCATAACTCAGAACGTTGATGATCACGATCACCCTTTGATACCAAATCCAGTTTGCCCGCCCCAAGCTAAAAAGCCAAAGAGCACTGAGCTTGTCGAAGTGCGGCCTTCGTTTAAGTGCGATCTCTTTGGGGTAGCTATGTCGGATTGCGTATGAGATCACACCACCCCCCGATGTAACTTGATGCAATACATCTACCTGCATGGCTTCGCCTCCAGCCCCCGATCGTTCAAAGCGCGACGCTTCCAAACCTACTGCCAACCCCGTGGCCTCACCTTCCAGATGCCAGACCTGAACGGCGACGACTTTCAGCAGTTGACCCTAACGCGCCAGCTTGAGGATGTAGCGCAACTAATCGGCGATCGACCCACCGCGATCGTCGGCTCCAGCCTCGGCGGACTCACCGCCGCAATCTTGGCCGATCGGCATCCCAACATCGAACGCATCATGCTGCTCGCCCCCGCCTTCGGGTTCCTCTCCCACTGGCTCCCCACCCTTGATCGCGATCAGCTCGATCGCTGGCAACGCACCGGCACAATGTCGCTGTTCCACTACGGCGATGACTGCGATCGCGACCTCGACTACGCCTTTGTTCGCGATCTCGAACGCTATGACGCCTACCAATTAACGCGATCGGTTCCGACGCTGATCATTCACGGCGTGCGCGACGAGGTCATCCCGATCGCGGCGAGTCGGACGTATGCCCGCGATCGCGATTGGGTCGAACTCGTCGAACTCGATAGCGACCATAGCCTCGCGAGCCATTGTCATGTCTCCATTTCGCAGAGTTTTGACTTCTTGACCCGATCGCTGGGCTAGGGCGCGGCACACGATCGCGCCGTAACGTTCAGGATTATTGAAGCCAATGATTGGGTTTACGATCGCGACAACGCGACACCAACGAAGCTGCAACGGTATACTTTCCAGCAGTCGTCGGAACTGCGACCCACGATCGACAGCGTTCGCAAGCGTCACGCTCGATCGCCCCGAGATCGCCTAACCACGACCTTTACCCGCGAATCAGGAACTAAAGAAATCAATGGCATTGCTGGTATTCGGAAACAAAATTGTTAAAGACCTAGAGCGATCGGGTGCGTTGGCCATGTACGCACCGCCGGAAGGTGGCTACGAAGGACGCTACCAGCGTCGGATTCGCGCAGCGGGCTACCTCAGCATTACCCTCAATGCTCGCGGTCTCGGCGACCTCGCGGCCTACCTGACCGGCGTTCATGGCATCCGTCCGCCCCACCTGGGCAAAAAAGATTTCGCCGAAGGCGCATCCGGGCCGATTTACTTTGTGCCGCCGATTATTCAGACGCAGCTTTCCTGTTTGCCGGACTACGCCAAAGGGTTGCTGATCTGGATTATTGACGGCAAGGTGCTGTCACGTCAGGAGCTGGAATATTTGGTGACGCTGCCGAAGCTTGAACCGCGCGTCAAGATTGTGGTCGAAGTCGGCGGCGATCGCGAATGTAACTGGATGCCGCTCGCGGATGTATTGGTTCCGGCTTAGATCGCCCGGGACAATAAACGATCACTTCAGACCTTTGAGGTTTCTAAAACCTCAAAGGTCTCGCTCCCCAAAGGTCTTGCTCCCTGCTCTGAATCACAAGAATCACGAAAATCTACGACATCATCGATCGCGGCATGTTGGGAGATCATGACCGAATAATCGGTCTATTCAGCCAATTTTCACGCAAGGAGTAGGGCGAACCTTTTAGGATGAAGGGAGTTGTACTCCTTTTTCTTTGTTATCGATTCTTTTCATACAGATTCACCAACCACAGATCTTTCCTTCAGAACGTCAGCCGATCTGACGTCACCAGCTCGATCGCCTGCCCCACCCCAACCGCTCACCGCCCCCCAACTCTGGAACATGAGTGTTGGCTTTTTGGGCATCCAATTCGGCTGGGCGTTGCAGATGACCAACACGAGCGCAATTTACGAATACCTCGGCGCAAACCCCGAGGAGATTCCGCTCCTGTGGCTCGCCGCGCCCGTTTCGGGTCTCGTCGTGCAACCCCTCGTCGGCTACTTCAGCGATCGCACCTGGAACCGCTTCGGACGACGCCACCCCTACGTCTTGGTCGGCGCGATCGTCAGCTCGATCGCTCTGATTGCCATGCCCCATGTCTCTAGCCTCTGGATGGCGGCGGGACTGCTTTGGGTGATGGACACGGCGATCAACGCCAGCATGGAGCCGATGCGAGCCACGGTGGTAGACAGCACCGAGCCGACCAATCAGCAAGCTAAGGGATTCGCGATCCAGAGCGTCTGCATTGGAACCGGGGCGATTTTGGCCGCTGCGGCTCCCTGGTTGCTCGATCGCCTGTTTTCCCTGCTGTCGATTGCGCCGCAGGATCAAGGCATCCCGATCACCATTCGCTGGGCGTACTATCTCGGCGCTGCGGTCTTTCTGTCTACGGTGGTTTGGACGCTGATCACCACCCAAGAGCGTCCACCCCGAATCAAGCCCGACGATCGCGACGAACCCTTCGAGCTGATCCCCCTGCTGCAAGCCATGCCCGCCACCATGCGCGATCTGGGTCTCGTGCAGTTTTTTACCTGGCTCGGCATTTTCTGCTTTTTTATTAATTTCTCGCCCGCGATCGCCCACCACTTTTTCTCAATCCACGAAAGCTCCGATCTTTACCGTCAGGGCATTCAGTGGGCGGGTCTCTGCTTTGCCGCCTATAACGGGGTTTGTCTAGTCTTCTCGCTCCTGTTGCCGCGCATCACCCAGCGTCTCGGCTGCTGCACGACCCACGTCCTCAGTTTGATCGCTGGCGGCATTAGCTTACTCAGTCTCGGTTTCATGCCGGGAGCCCGTTGGGTCTTAGTGCCGATGGTGGGTTTTGGTATCGCTTGGGCGAGTACGCTCTCGATGCCCTACGCCATGCTGTCGCCCGTCTTGCCCCAGGGCGATCGCGGTGTGTACATCGGTTTGTTTAATGCGTTCATCACGATTCCCCAGATTATTGCCGCCTTGGGGTTGGGCTGGGCGATCGATGTCGTATTTGCCGGTGATCAGCTCATGGCCGTGATGTTCGGCGGTTTTGCGCTCTTAATCGCCGCCGGTTTCGCCGCTCGAATTCGCCTAGAAACGGTGGACTAAATCGCAATCACTCGATCGTGAGCAATTGCTTACAAAGCCGTCCGAACGTGATGAATCACACAATTGAGTAACCCGATCGCCCCATACATTAGATAGGTAGACGCGAGAGACGTCTCAACTTGTCAACCTAGCTACCAACTTAACCATCAGTCTGATGATGTCCCGAGGCTAATCCTAAAGCAGTGTTAGCAATTCCTGACACTAGCGAATAAAGCGTCGCTGTGTTGCTTGCTTCATGACTGAATTAGCGATCCGCCTGCATAATCCTCATGCATAATAAAGCACTAATCGTTCGCGCGGTTTTGCTGCCTGCCGCCCTGTGTCTGTCGCCGTATGAAAATCCTTAAAATCCTCACGCTACGCGGTCCGAACTACTGGAGCATTCGTCGCCCAAAACTCATCGTGGCTCGCATTGACCTTGAAGAGTTTGCCGAACGCACGACGGATACAATTCCAGGGTTTTACGATGGTTTGGTCAACCGCCTACCCAGTTTGGTCGAACATTTTTGTTCGCCGGGGCATCGTGGTGGCTTTCTCAAGCGAGTCGAAAATGGCACCCTCCTGGGACATGTGACCGAGCATGTTGCCCTCGAATTGCAAGAGCTGGCCGGGATGTCCGTCGGCTTCGGTCGAGCGCGGAGTACGGCTGATCCGGGTGTGTACAGTGTTGTTTTTGAGTATTGCGACGAGAAAGCTGGGCGCTATGCCCTACGTGCTGCGGTACGCATGTGTGAAAGCATTATTGCGACCGGACATTATCCCGATGCGGAATTCGATCGCGATCTCGAAGACCTGCGCGAACTCTGGGCAGAAGCGGCGCTCGGGCCGAGTACCGAATCGATCGTCAAAGCTGCTGAGGAACGCGGTATTCCGTGGAAGCGTCTCAGTGCGCGATCGATGATCCAGTTGGGTTACGGCTGTCATCAGCGTCGTCTCCAGGCCACCCTAAGCGACGGTAGCAGCATTCTCGGGGTTGAATTGGCCTGCGACAAGGAGGGGACAAAGATGATCCTCGCCGATGCCTCAATTCCCGTACCGCGCGGCACGGTGATTCAATACCTCGAAGATCTCGAAGAGGCGATCGATGGCGTTGGTGGCTACCCGATCGTGATCAAGCCACTCGATGGCAACCACGGACGCGGCATTACGATCAATATCGACAATTGGGAAGATGCAGAGGTCGCCTACGATGCGGCTAGCGAAGAATCCAAAACGCGATCGGTGATCGTGGAGCGCTTCTATAACGGCTCCGATCATCGCGTCTTGGTGATTGACGGTAAACTCGTCGCCGTGGCCGAACGGGTTCCGGCTCATGTGGTCGGCGATGGCCGATCGACCATTTCCGAGCTGATTGAAGTCACCAACCGCGATCCGCGACGTGGTGACGGTCATGACAACATCTTGACTCGCCTCAAGCTCGATCGCATTAGCCTTCAGCGCCTCGCTCGCCAGGGTCTGCGCCCCGAGAGTATCCCGAATGAAGGCGAAATCTGTTATCTCCGCGCGACGGCGAACCTCAGCACCGGCGGCGTCGCGATCGATCGCACCGATGAAATCCACCCCGAGAACGCCTGGATTGCCCAGCGCGTCTCCAAGCTGATCGGTCTCGACATCATCGGCATGGATTTCGTCACCACGGACATCTCGAAGCCCTTGCGTGAAACCGATGGTGTCATCGTCGAAGTCAACGCCGCGCCGGGATTCCGGATGCACGTTAGCCCCAGCGAAGGCAAATCGCGCGATGTGGCAGGCGCGACGATCGACATGCTATTTCCGCCCGGAAAGCCGCATCAATGCCCGATCTTTGCCATCACCGGCACGAACGGGAAAACCACCACAACCCGCCTGATTGCGCACCTCGCGCGTCAGACCGATAAAGTCGTCGGCTACACCACCACCGACGGAACCTATATCGGTGACTTCCTCGCAGAAGCGGGCGACAATACGGGGCCGCAAAGCGCTCATCTCATTCTGGGTGATCCCAGCGTCGAGATTGCAGTGCTGGAAACGGCTCGGGGCGGTATTGTCCGATCGGGTCTTGCCTTTGAACGCAGCGATGTCGGCGTGGTGCTCAACGTCGCTGCCGACCATCTCGGCCTTGGCGACATCAACACGATCGAGCAAATGGCGCAGGTCAAAGGCGTCGTCGCCGAAACCGTTAGCCCCAACGGATACGGCGTACTCAACGCCGATGATCCTCTGGTCACCGCCATGCAGAAATCCGTGCGCGGCAAAACGGCATTCTTCTCGATGAATCCCGAGAGCGAGGTCATTCGCAATCACGTCGAACAGGGCGGTATTGCGGCGATCTACGAAGATGGCTGGATCGTTATCCTCAACGGAACCGATCGCCTGAAGGTCGAAGAGGCCGTCAACGTACCGCTGACGCTCAAGGGCTTGGCTCCCTTCATGATCGCCAATGCGCTGGCGGCGACGCTTGCAACCTACGTACAGGGCATCGATATCGAGGCGATTCGTCGGGGGCTTCGCACGTTTACAGCCTCGGTCGATCAAACCCCAGGCCGGATGAATCTGTTTGAGATGGGCAGCTATCACGCCCTGATCGACTACGCCCACAATGCGGCCAGCTATGAAGCCCTGGGTGGATTTCTCGCGAACTGGCCGGGTAAATGTATCGGCGTTGTCGGTGGCCCTGGCGATCGTCGTGACGAAGACCTACAGGAACTCGGTCGCTTGTCGGCGGGCATGTTCGATCACATCATCGTGAAAGAGGATGACGATACCCGTGGGCGAGAGCGAGGCAGCGCCGCTGAATGGATTGTGCGCGGGATTGAATCTACGGATTCAGACTGCACGTTTGAAACTATCCTGAAGGAATCGAAGGCGATCAATATTGCGCTCAAGGAAGCCCCGCGCGATAGTCTAGTTACGATCCTTCCGGAAAGCGTCAACCGCGCGATCGAAGCGATCGAGTCTCATCGATCGTCTGCCCCCGCCAGTATGGACTCGACCTCTGACCTCACATCAGAAGCTCCCATGAGTCAATCGTAACGACGGTTAAAGAAACCGAATCTCACCCAGCGAGTAGTTTCTCTATACTGGGTAGAGTAGAAGACGACCTACAACCAGGACTTTTCAAAATGACCAACAGCGACATCAATAGCCGTATCGATCAAGAACGGACCGAAGCCCGCCAGGTTTGCGACACCTCCGGAGCAACGTCCGGCGAATGTGCAGCCGCTTGGGATGCCGTCGAGGAGCTCCAAGCTGAAGCTTCCCACCAAAAACAAGACGCACCGAAAAACTCGTTTGAGACCTACTGCGACGAGAACCCCGAAGCTGCCGAGTGCCGTATTTACGACGACTAGGCATAACCCCTAAGTCATAACCACACGATCATCGTGTGTTATTGGGTCTGGCTTAATTCAACAAGTTCAGTATCTTGCTGAACGCCAACCCAAACAAAAAGACGCTGGAAGCTTGTTTCCAACGTCTTTTTGTTTGAACGTCTATGGCTATTTAGACTAAACGCGAAATGCGAGCACTCCAGCCCCGTCCTGTGCAACCTCAGCACACCAAAGCCTTCTGCATTAACAGCATCTCTGCATTAACAGCAATAGACGTTAGGCGGGAGGCCAACCTCGGCGGGCGATCGGAAATTATGCCTTGTTAAAACCAAGTTCATTTTCGGCGGCATACCGCTCCATAAAGCGCATAAAGCGATCCCAATCACCTACAGACTTCATGGCATACATCACTTCGAGATCACGAGCTTGACCGTTGACAAATTTCCCCTTGACTTCACGGGTAACCAGTTCACCCTCTTCATCAATTAGGTACATCCCCGTAATTTCTTGACCAAAATCGGGCGCGAGGGCTTGGGGATCAGAAAAAATAAAGGTGGCAATTCCGTTCGTACCATCCTTGGAGCGAGTCAGTCGCACATCTGGGATCGTGGCCTCTTTAATACCCCGTACAAATTCAATATGAGCCATAGTTTTTCGCCGTTTGCGCTGTTCTACTGTGCAGTTTTCTCAACCTATCATAGACCGTAAACTACGAAGCCGTTCTGACATTCATCATGGGATAGCCTGCGGTTTCCAAGCCGATCGCGCCGTTTGCAAGCAGCCATTGACGATTATCCGAGGTTAAGCCCGTAGCACCTTTGAACGAAGCGTTTGAGACCGTACTGCCGATGAACTTCGCGCCATGCCAGTCAGTGTTATCAAAGTTGGCATTTTGCAGGCTGGCACTCCGAAAATCAACATTTGAGAGCTTTGCGCCTTGAAAGCAGGCTCCAAATAACGCGGCGTCCTGAAAATCAACCCGCTCGATCGCGCTTCCTTCAAAGCTCGTATCGATACCCTCGACACGCTCGAAGCGAACGGAATGCATCGTCGCCCCCCGGAAGTTGGCATCACTGAGCTGGGCGCGATAAAAATTGACGTTGGTGATCGTAGAACGCGCAAAGGACGCGTGCTGAAGCTGGGCGCTGACCCACGTAGACGTTTCAATCTGGCTGCCCTCAAAATCAGCGTAGTTTTGGCGGGATTCATTGAAGTTGCAGACCGATAAGTCGCAGGCTCCGAGTTTTGCACCTTCAAAGTTCGATCGATGAAAGTCAACGCGATCGGCGACTAACTGGCGTAACGTGGCTCGCGTAAATCGAGCGTTAGAGGCCGCCACATTCACCAGTCGCACATTGTCCGCCTGCGCTTTCGGAGCATAAACACTCCGCAGATTGGTATTTAGAAATCGCGCGTTGTGGAGGATTGTCTTCGAGAGGTTTGCCTGGGCAAAGGTGCTGTCGTAGACGTCGAGATGACGGAGATCGGCGTGAGAAAAGTTCGTGCGCTGACAGGACACTTGCGATAAGCGCACATCTGAAAACTTGGTTCGAGCAAACTGCCCCCGATCCAGATCCAGGTTTTGGAATTCGAGGCGATCAAAACAGGAGTGCGTCATGGGTAGACCTTCCTGCATTTGGGAAAGCAGTTCTTTGGGGGAAGGGTTTGTCATACTCCTAGCCAACGCACAACGCTGGACATCGCTCTTCAAAATTCAGCTTATCGAAGATATTTCAATAACTTACTGATTGTTTCGTTTCCCTTTAGGTTTGCGAAACAATTCTTGTTGTAATGATCACATTTCTTGAATCTATTTTGTGCATTGGGCTTCGTCTCGTCGGGGATCAAAGGCATAATAGGCGATCCCCGATTTGGTGCAGTTGGAGACGCAGTCAGATTTCGCGGCTATTTGAGGGGGAAGTTGGGACGTATGACGATCCACTTTGGAACAATTTGACGGTGAAATTAGCCAGGATTGATGACAGAGATGGCGGTTTTGTAACGGTTTGTTGGGGACTGTAACGAAAGATCAGGGGGCGCTTTGATCGGGGAAACGTCCAGGCTGTACTCGCAGAGAGACAACGCGCGTATTACGCAGGACTTCGATGGTGAGGGGATCGCCGATCGAGCTATTTTCAACCTGGGCTTGGACGTCGGCGGCGCTCTTGATCGTCGTCTGGCCAATTTTTTGGATAATGTCCCCGGCTTCTAATCCACCCGCCGCCGCTGGCGAATCGGGTAGAACTTGCACAATAAAGACCCCCGTTTCGCGCTCAACCTGAAACGGAATATTCTCGTTCGCGTTCAGTTCGGCTTTGATCTCTGGAGACAAATCGAGCATCTGAATGCCAAGAAAGGGATGCTCGGCGGAACCAGAGGTGGAAATTTGGGTGGCGACGCGGATGGCGGTTTCGATCGGGATCGCAAATCCGAGACCCTGGGCGTTGGCGCGAATGGCGGTGTTGATGCCAATGACTTCACCGCGATCGTTGAGCAAAGGGCCGCCGGAATTGCCGGGGTTGATGGCTGCGTCGGTTTGGATAAACTGCACGCGCTTATCGCTAATGCCGACCTGGGCGCTTGATCGTCCGATCGCGCTGACGATCCCCACCGTTACCGTATTGTCGAGACCGAGGGGATTGCCGATCGCGATCGCCCACTGCCCCGGAATCAGGGTCTCGGCGCTGCCGATCGGAGCCGTCGGTAAGCGATCGTCCGCTTTGATTTGGATCACGGCCACATCCGTCAGAGCATCCACCCCCAGGACTTTCCCTTCAAAGGTTCGCCCATCTTTGAGCGTGACATCAACCACGTCTGCACCCTCGACAACGTGGGCATTGGTAATAATGCGGCCATCTTGACTGAGGACAAAGCCGGAGCCGGTTCCGCGCTCGATGCGTTCACTCGGCTGATCCGATCCTTCGGAGAAAAAGCGTCGAAAGAATGGATTTTGGAGGGCATCGGGGACGCCAGTGGCGACGGTACGAGCGGCATCAATCCGCACAACAGCGGGGCCGACTCGCTCGACGGCATCGGCGATAAAGTTCGATCGCTGCGGCTCGGTCGCGGGAGTGAGGCTTGGATCGTCCGTGTTGATCAGCACGGGAGTAGTGCTTTCGACGACGTCTTCTGGAGTTGATGCGCGTCCCTCGAATAAGGCGGGCTGTTGCCGACTAACGGCGATGCCGACCCCACCACCAATTGCGAGCAAAATGAGGGAGGCGATGACAGGCTTGAGGGATACGCGCATAGGTTTGGAGAGCGTGAGAGCAGTTTTGGGAAGCTTGGAACAAACTCAACGATCGTCGAGCGAGCCATCAGAGTGGCATTATCGTGTGTTCAAAATTCGGTCAAAATTCAGTCAAAATCAAATTGAAATGATTAAAATTTTTGAAATTTTTGAAATTCAAGTTGAGTTGAACTTATCGAACATACTTTCATTTTAGATTGCGGATTGCGAGTATCTTAGGGCGCGAGTCGGTTGTTTTATCACTTCAGCTTGGGTTCTGTAATTTCCATTCTGTAATTGCCATTCTGTAATTTCCAGCCTGCGGTTTTCGTCCTGTAATTTCCGTCCTGTAATTTCCGTCCTGTAATTTCCGTCCTGTGATTGCGCGATCGCCATCATGCGATTTCACTCAGATTGAGAATGCCATACGTACCAAAGAGTTTTAGGACTTCGGTATGGGTTTTGAGATCCTGTAGAGCTGCTTGCCAGAGGGGGCGATCGTCTCGATCTGTGCCAATAATTTCGCAATCAACGAAGAAGAGATACTCCCCGAGGAGACGTTTGGTTGGGCGGGATTCGATCCGGCTCATGTTGATGTTGCGGCTGGCGATCGCGGTGAGGGGGTCGAGCAGAGATCCCGGTGCATTTTTGGGCAGGCTAAAGGCGATCGAGGCGTGGTGTGCGCCGGGTGAATCTGTCCAGGGTAGGGGGCTTGCGGTTGGGGAGATCGCCCAAAATCGGGTGCAGTTGTCGGGATAGTCGTTAATCGGATAGGCCAGGATGGGACGACGGTAGAGCTTGGCGGCGCGGGGTGAGGCGATCGCGGCAGCCTGGGGATCGGTCTTGAGAGTGTGTAGGGCGTCCGCTGTGGAGTCGGTGGATCGCGTTTGGGCTTGGGGAGCGTGATCGGCGATCCAGTTCTGACACTGTGCGAGAGCTTGGGGATGGGAATAAATCGTACTGATTTGATCAAAGCTTGACACAGTGGAAATTAAGGCATGTTCGATCGGCAGGATAATCGCTTGTCGGACGGTCAAGTCCGTCAGTTGCCACATCAGATCTAGGGTGACGGTGACGCTGCCTTGGATCGAATTTTCCACGGGCACGATCGCCAGGTCGGTCTTGCCTCGGGTGACGGCTTGAAAGGCTTGGGCGATCGTCTGCTGGGGTTGAGGATCGCAGGGACAGCCGAACGACGCGGTGAGTTGTTCGGCATAGGCTAGGGTCGCCGCTTCGGTATAGGTTCCAGCGGGGCCGAGGTAGGCGATCGAAACAGGGCGGGACAGGGTCATAACAGGCCACGAAGATAGCGATCAACGAGTGGGTCTATGGGGCAGCCGAACGGATCGTCAAAATCGCCAAAATCGCCAAGTTACAAATATAGATTCGGATGTTCCCAATTTAACGTTTCACGGTCTTTCCGGTCAGGACAAACGCATACTCCCAACAAATGCCCTCATCCCCCAGCCCCTTCTCCCAAAATGGGAGAAGGGGAGCAAGATT
>CAZFJL010000066.1:0-21694 GCA_964518905.1 uncultured Geitlerinema sp.
CCCTCATCCCCCAGCCCCTTCTCCCAAAAGGGGAGAAGGGGAGCAAGATTTTAAGAATCAAAGTCCCTCTCCCGGCCTGGGAGAGGGATTTAGGGTGAGGGTCTGCCGAGTATGCGTTTGCCCTGGGATTGAAGGTCATAGTGGTTGACTCGAATCCAAAAGATGGAAAGATAGTAGATTGGATTGACAAAATCGAAAATTGGCGATGTTCGTGTCGCTCTCCAAGCCTTCCCGAAACCGGTGGTAGGCGCTGGGATGAGCCCGATCGTTTCGATTTCACGGTTGAGATTTCGCCGTATCCATGCCGACCAGTCGGTCGCTCCCGATCTCCCTGGCTGCGAAAAATCAAAGAATTAATCTCCTCATGGGGACATTCAACGGATTTTTTGGAGTCAAGGGCAATCAAACTCAAAGGCAAAACGTCGTCTGTTTTCACTCGTTTCACTAGTAAGGCAAAGCATGAAAGTCACCCAGGAGAAGCTTCCTGCAAGTCAAGTCGGATTGGATATCGAAATCCCGGCGGACACTACGAAAAAGTCCTACGATCGCGTTATCTCGCAGTACAAGCAATCGTTGAACATCCCCGGATTCCGTAAAGGTAAGGTTCCGACGCAGGTTCTCCTTAATCGCGTTGGTGCTGAACGCATCAAGGCCGCTGTGCTAGAGGAGATGATTCAGAACAGCATCGACCAAGCCATCAAGCAAGAGTCGATCGATGCCCTCGGTAACTATGGTCTGAAGGATTCCTTTGAAGAGTTGGTCGGTCGGTTTAACCCCGGCCAAGCGCTCAGTTTTTCGGCGACGGTCGATGTTCCCCCCGAGGCGAAGGTTGCGGACTACAGCGGCCTGAGCATCACGGCAGAGGAAATCGCCTACGATCCGACTAAAGTTGACGAATATCTCGAAGAGCGCCGCAGCGAAGAGGCGGATCTCGTGCCGGTGGAAGGTCGTCCGTGCGAAGCGGGTGATACGGTCACGGCGGATTACACGGGTGTTTTGGTCAAGGATGGCACGCCGGAAGCGGAGCCGTTTGATGGCGGTACCGCTGAGGATTTCCAGATTGAGCTAACCGAAGGTCGCTTTATTGCGGGTTTTGTGGAGAGCATCATCGGTATGGCAGCGGGCGAAACGAAGACGTTCCCCGTGACCTTCCCCGAAGAGTACGGTCGTGAAGAACTGGCCGGACAGGATGCGCAGTTTACGATCGTCTTGAAAGACATCAAAGCGAAGGAACTACCTGAGCTGGATGATGATTTCGCTAAAGCCGTGAGCGAGTTCGACACCCTCGCGGAATTGCGGGCGTCGCTCGAAGAGAAGCGCCAAGAGGATGCGAAAGCCGCAACCAAGAACAATATCGGCGAGGCCATTCGCAAGGCGATCGTCGATTGTATCGAGGTCGAGCTACCGAAAACGCTGGTCGATCGCGAGATCGAAATGATGCTGACCCAAACGGCGATGCAGCTCCAGCAGTACGGTATCGATGTGCGCCAGGTGTACAACGAGCAAAACCTGCCGCAAATTCGTGAGCGTTCGCGTCCGGAAGCGGAAACGAAGCTGCTCCAGGATCTCGCACTGCGGGAAGTGGCCAAACTCGAAGCGATCGAGGTGACCGAGGAAGAAGTCAAGGAGCGCGTTGCTGAGGTGCAAACCCAGCTTAAGGACGATAAAGAAATCGATCCCGATCGCCTCCTGGAATACGTCCGTGACGACCTGACGACACAAAAGACGCTCGATTGGCTGCAAGACAAAGCCACGATCGAACTCGTGCCGGAAGGAACGCTGAAAAAGAACGAGGAAGCTGAGGAAGCCGAAGAGATTGAAGCTTCGGAAGCCACGGTTGATGTGACGGCTGAGGCCGACGCAGCAGAATAATCGTCATAGCAAAGTGAGAAATCTGAGTTTTTGAAAAACTCCGATTTCTGATCTGATTTCGGCCTCGTAGACACCACAGGTCTATCGTTGCCTGATTCATAGCCAAAAAGACCGATCGCAACCTGCGCTCGGTCTTTTCGCTTTCAGCCTGATTTGCCTACACCGAGCCAAACCGCTGCCACGCCAGCCGTGCCGCACCGATCGCTCCGGCACGATTGCCCAGCTCCGCGACGCGAATCACCAGCCCCTCCCGCGACGTGGGCAGCACCCGTGCCTCGATTTCTTCTAGGACACTCGGCAAAAATAAATCAAACCCCGCACTGATCCCGCCGCCCAGCACGATCGCCTCGGGCGTTAATACATAAATCAGATTCGCCAGCCCGATCCCCAAATATCGACCGTAGCGCTGCCAATAGGCGATCGCCTCGGCATCCCCGGCATCTGCCCGCTGGGACAACTCCAGCGGCTCGCAACCGAGATCGCGTCGGATCGCCTGCACCGAGCAAAACTGCTCGATCGAGCCGTGGTTGCCGCTGTTGCATTTGGGGCCATCGGGATCGATCGAAATTAACCCCAGTTCGCCCGCCGCGCCACGGTGACCGGTGAACAGTTGACCATCGAGTACGATCGCACCACCGACCCCAGTCCCCAGGGTTAAGACGATCGCGTTACGCCACGATCGCGCCGCTCCGAGCCACGCCTCGCCCAGTCCAGCACAGTTGGCATCATTCCCCAGCACCACCGGACGCTTGCACCGCGCCTCGATCGCCTCCGCCAGTGGCACGCGATCCCATCCCGCTAAATTAATCGCCACCAGCGAGATCCGCTCCGTGGGATCAACCGGCCCCGGTGCGCCGATGCCGATCGCGCCGCAGCGCCCCTCGGGATCGATCTCGGCAATCGCCGCCGCGATTGCGGCGATCACGGCCTCCGGCGTCGCGGGCTGCGGTGTTGGAACCGAACGCTCGCTCGTGCAGGTTCCAGCGCGATCAAAGCAACCCAGCTTAATCGACGTGCCACCGAGATCGACCCCGATCACGGCTTCAAATGGGGGAGTGACGGTCATAGATTAAAGGGAAAATAGTGAGAGTAAAACGTTCAAACATCGCCAGACTGTGGCAAAAAAGCAAGAGCGCCATCCACGGCGTCCCGAAATCTCAATAGAATACTCTCTACTTCAACGATTTCTGATCTCAACCTCTGAACGACCCACCCCCTAAACGCTGAATGATCGGGCGTGACTCGTTGAGATTCGTCAGAATTCACACTTTTATCCATCTATTCAACTTCGCTGACCTCTGGTTAGCCGATATCAAGCTCATGGAAAATCCCGCGCTCGTTTTTAAAATCCTTTCGATCACGGCCTTTTCACTGCTGGCGATCGTCACCCTCGGTGTCGCCTACCTCACCGTCTCCGGCTGGCGCGATCGTCGTCGCCGCGAAAATGAACGCCGCGAGATGAAAATGCCAACGTCAGCAACGTCCTTTAAGCCCAGTGCATCCAAACCCAGCAAATCAAAGAAGACAAAACGCTGATATTCCCACGGTATTCTGATCCCGTCGTCGATCCGGTTTAGCGATCGCGAACCGATCCAGACCAACCCGTCTGTCCTAAAATCAACTCCGCCATCAGAGCGTTAAAACGGCTGTGGTATATTGATATATTGCTGAGTTTTTTATCCTAAATCGAACAGTTTTATGAGCCTCACCCAAGTCCGCAAGCAAGAAATCATGGCCGATTATCAGACCCATGAAACCGATACCGGATCTGCGGAAGTGCAAATTGCGATGCTCTCGGATCGGATCTCGAAACTGAGTCTGCATCTGCAAGCCAACAAAAAAGATTACGCTTCGCAACGCGGTCTCATGAAGATGTTGGGTCATCGCAAGAGCCTCCTAGGTTACGTCCGTAACAAAGATGAAGCCAAGTACCGTGAGCTGCTCACCCGTCTCGGTATTCGCGGTTAATCATCGCCGGTCGGCGATCGTTACTGATCGCCTGAATATTTTTTCGTTTTTGCCGATCGAGCCCCCGCCATTTTTCGCCGTCTCCCTCCGTCCCCCCCTGTCCTCATGTCTGACTCCCCTCGCGCTCCGCTCCCGTTTGAGCCGAACAAAAAGCCGAATAAAAAGGCAGCTCAGAACGCTTCAGAGAGTAAGTCGAGTAATGCCAAGGCTCAGTCAGATTCGGTAACCCCTAAGACGGCATCGGATCGGGCACGACTGATGGCCAAAAATATTGATATCAAGCCAAAGCCACGCCAGAAAGCGCCGACGGGATCAGCCTCAACATCAACGCAGATTCCCGAAGACGTCAATCGCCGTATGTTGGCGCGGATGGGGGCATTTAGTGGCACACCGAGTATTTTGGGTGTGCTGGTGTTGGTTGGTAGCTATTTCGTGATCACGAAGGAATGGTTCCCGTTGCCGAGTGTGGCGGTCTTGTTGGTCAGCATGGGCTGCTTCGGTCTGGGCGTTGTGGGGCTGACCTATGGGGCGTTGTCCGCGTCCTGGGATGTGGGAGACGAGGGATCGCCCCTGGGTTGGACGGAGTTCCAGACGAATTTGGCTCGATTGCGTCAGGGCTGGCGCGAGGCGAAGGCTGAGGAACAGCGTCAGAAAGAGAATCGTTAATCAAGATTTAAAGATCAACCGTTCATTAATTCATCAAAAAGTATCAGTAGGGTGGGCACTGCCCACCACGATGAGCCCACGAATACGTATCCGTTATGGTGGGCAATGCCCACCCTACCAAACTTAATCTTGTGGAAGCTTCATAGATTTAAGACATCAGCCGATCGAGGGAATAGAAACCCTGAACAAAATCGAGAGCTTCACGGGCGGTTGGAATAATCGGCTCACCCTTGGTACGCAACGAAGTCGGGATCATATCGAGTTCCATTGCATCCAAAAAACGTTTGCCAAAGCGTGGATTACCGTGGATTAACAAGCGTAAATCACTCGAATTTCTTAGGGATGTTTGGGTGGGAGCTTTGAGGAAGTCAACGTCAAAACAAGATAGAACCGGCTGGATTTGCTGCTGTAATGGGGCGATTCGACGTAGGGTTTGTAGCAACGAAACACTTAATTTTGCGGCTTGGTTGGCTTCTTTAACGCCGAGTAGCTCGTTGCTTTTGCTTTGGATCAGACGAATGGTTTGCGACATCGCCTGATGGGTAGCGCGAGCATCGGTAAAGGGTAAAATAGCTGCAAACAGCATCGGGAAAAGCCGGTCGTCGGCCTCAACGCGAAACCGCAAAGTGGTGCGGCGATAGTCGGCTTCGATGCTCGGTGGTTCGATCGCCTCGGGATCTTCTTGGGCGATCGCCTGGTAAATCTTGGCCAGAGCGAGATTGGCCTCGCAATCGATCGGTCGATCGATCGCAATTTCGACAACCGGCGGCGTTTGATTAAAAAACTTCTGAAAGTTTTCTGGCGTGAAGCGACAAATTTGGCTGTGGTCACCATTGGGGCTGATATCCACCCACTCGCAGGTCATGCCCTGAGTTCGTAGGTGAAACCGCGCGACCCCAAACAGCTTGGCTCCGGTTAGCGTTGCCCCACTCAGATCCGCGCCTTCCCAATCCGCTCGTACCAGGTTGGCTTGGGTGAGGTCGGCATGAACAAAACTCGTTTCGAGCAGGCTGCTATGGCTGAGATCGGCTCCGATCAAGTTCGCGCCGCTGAGTTTGGCTTTCGACAGATCCGCCCAGCGCAGATTCGCCCCAGACAGATCCGCCCAGCGCAGGTTTGCACCCCGCAGGTTGACGCCGCTGAGGTTGGCACGACGGAGCTGGGCATGGCGCATTTCGCAGCGACTGAGATCACTACCGGTGAGATTGCTTTTGCTCAGATTACTACCGGTGAGGTTCGCTCCCGATAAATCCCCACCAATGATCGAGCTGCTGCGGAGGTCAGTTTCGCTGAAGTTGGCGCTAGACGCGATGACCCGATCGAGGCAACTTTCGCGCATATCAGCGGTACTGAGATCGGCTTCGATTAGGCTAGTGGCGATCAACGATGCGCGGATCATCTCGGCCCTTACTAGGGATGCACGATCGAGAGTGGCGCGATCGAACTTGGCGCGGATCATGTTCGCGACGTTGAGAATCGCCCCTTCCAGATTCGCCCCCTCCAGATTCGCCCCACTCAAGCGGGCAACATTCATCCGGGAATAACTCAGATTTGCACCGACGAGATCCGCACCGCTGAGGTTTGCAATACTCAAAATGGCGTGACTGAGATTGGCATGATTCAACGAAACCCGACTGAGGTTACTTTCCGTTAAGTTCAGATCGCCGAAATCTCGCTGACCAGAGGCGTATCGCTCTAGTAACTCCTTGATGACCATACTGCTAAACCTAAAGAACACCACGACAACCGGGACTTAAAACAACCTGAAGCGAAAACCGGCATCAGCCTAGGGTTTACGGGTGTCGTTACTCGTGGCTGCAATTTTAACAAAGTCGAATACGGCGAGCGATTGGGGTAGAGACGAGCTGAGCGGTAAATTGGTGTTGAAATCCGGGTCGCGATCGATCTGTTCCTGTGTACGAGACGATCGCTTACCAAACTGAGGACTACGATATACATCCAAGACTTGATTATCTGAATTGGTCAGCGTGAGGTGAGTCGAAGCAGCAAAAAAACGCTGGTTAATCGAAACGCCACAGGCTTCTGGTGAGATAGACTGCTGACACATTAGATCCCGTGTTTGGTGAAACGCGGTACGCAAGCGCTGGATATGAAGTAGCTGGGAGGCGCCGATTTGTTCGCGTTCCTTCGTACAAAGTATATCGAGCAGGCGATCGAGTTGAGTATGAATCTCCGACGCTTCCGCAAAGGGCAAACTGATCACGTAGGCCATCGCAAACAGCCACATATCGCTTTCGAGTTCAAAGATTAACGTCGTGCGGCGTGGATCAATCAAAATACTCGGGCAAACCGCAAAGCTTTTCTTTAAAACCAAAGTGATCTGATAGTAGATCGTCAACAGCGCGATTTGAGTGCCGAGATCCAACGCCAGATCGATCGCAATCTGCACGCTGGGCAGTACCGCATTAAAAAAGCTCTCCACCTGTTCCGGTGTTAACTGCTGAATTTCTGAACCATCACCATTGGGACTGATATCGACCCAATCACAGGTCACCTCTTCCGCGACCAGACCGCATCGCGACACCCCGTACAACTTCGCCCCCGTCAAAATCGCCCCGGACAAATCCGTGCCGCGCCAATCGACCCCAATCAGCCGAGCATGGCTCAAATCGGCATAGACCAGGCTCGTATCCGTCAGGTTTGCGCCCGTCAGGTTTGCGCCCGTCAGATTTGCGCCAGAGAGTTTTGCCCCCGACAGATCGGCCCCTGCTAAATTGGCTCCCGAGAGGTCAGCCCAGCGTAAATTCGCGTCGCGTAAATCCGCCTCAACCAGCCGTGCTCCACTTAAACACACCCGCCGTAGCTCTGAAGCGTGGAAGTTCGCGCCGGACAAGTCGGCTCCCCGCAGATTTGTCCGGCGAAACGTCGCGCGAACAAGATTTGCACCGATCATGGAAGCTCGGCTGAGATTGACTTCACTCAGGTTCGCGCCACAAAAGTTGGAATGGGAAAGATTCGCTTCAGACAGAACGGCTCCACTCAGGTTGGCGTCGCTGAGGTTCGCTTCGCGAAAATTAGCACGCATAGCTTCCGTGCGCAGGAGTGAGGCGTGGCGCAGATCGGCATGACTGAGATCGGCGCGAATCAGATTCGCAACATTAAGGTTTGCGCCATATAAATTGGCTTGTATCAGTTTGGCGCCAGCCAGTTTGGCAACGTTGAAATTAGCACCCCGGAGATTGGCTTGGCATAAGTTTGCTCCGGTGAGGTTAGCAACACTCAGACAAGCATTACGGAGGTTGATATGCATGAGGTTGGCATGACTTAGATCAACCTCACTCAGGTTTATACCAATAAACCGACGTGTTCCGTCAGCGTATTTACGCAATAGCTGTTCTGCTTCCATAACGTTGCACTGGTGCGAAAGAGTAAATGCTGAATGCTTCGCGGGTTCAGGACGTTCGGGGAGTCTTCCGAGAACGAGAACGGAGCAAAACAAGATGAGGACGATCGCCAAAAACCGTGTGTCACGCGGGCAAAGCGATTCGTGGTATTCCTATTTTGGACGAATGCCGCACAACTGATGGTATTTGAAACACGTTGAGATTGTGATGGGTGCAATCGTGAGCACGGTGACCGGCACGATCGCCGTATCCGTCGTCTAGATTTAGAGCGAAATCACGACGCTACATTGACCATCAACATCCATCAAGACCCATCAACAATCAACATTAATGACGACATTAGTGAAGACCCTAGATTCTTTCTCCCCCCCGCGCCGCTACGACCTCGATTGGCTACGCACGATCGTCATTCTCAATCTTATTCCCTACCATGCCGCCTTTTTGATGCTTGCAGTCCCAGAGTTTTCCTTCGTCGAAACGGATGGCTGGGTCGCAACATTGCTCGGAGTGTACTTGGTCATCTGTACGCCATTGCACATGCCGTTAATGTTCATGATTGCCGGGTACAGCATGACGATCGCGATCGCTCGCAAGTCCCTCAGATCATTTCTCCTAGAACGTATACAGCGACTGGCCATCCCCCTGATCGTGTTAACCATCGTATTAATGCCGATCGCCGCCTACGCCCTACCCGTTCTCGCCCAGGTCTCACCGCCCGGTACACCGAGCTTGGCGGACTATCTCGGGCGTTACTGGCCGCAGATCATGGCGAATTTCTTTACGGTGGGGATTACCGGTGGGCCACTATGGTTACATTTGTGGTTTGTGGCATATTTAGGCGTGATGACGGCGATCGCAACACCGATTTTGTATCGATTTAAGCGATGCTTATCTGGCATGAATCAAGAGACAAATCAATCTCAATCTTCTCAACCTTTTACGCTTGAAAAATACCTTTTATGCTTACCATTCTTGGGATTTCTAATTGCATTTTTCCTGGCTCAATTTTTTCCATTTTACCGATTCAACCTGATCAAAGATTGGGCGTATTTTTTCTATAATGCAACTAGCTTGAGCTTTGGGATTTTACTCGCTCTGAGACCTCAAATGTCCTCCCTCATTCAGCATTATCGAACAAAACTAACCATCACAGCAGTCATAACACTTATTCTACGACTCGTGTTTTCGCTATACGGCACGTTGCAATTTGATGTCGATCTGCCGGAAGTTTACGCCACAGAGTTACCAAGTCGTCTTTACCTGGGATATGCGATCGCAGCAGCAGCGAATACCTGCGCCACGATTTTAGCGCTATGGGGCTGGGGACAAACCCGCTTTAACAAGGCTAGTACGATTTTGACGTACCTGAGCCAACGGAGTTATAGCTATTACATCTGGCATTTTGTGATCCTTTGCATCGTCGGTCACGAAATTGTGCGCTGGCGTTGGAATATAGCTGCTGAATTTACGATTCTATGTGTTGCGACCGCGATCGGTACTTTTTTAGCGGATGAAACGATCGTGCGACGTTGGGTCATTGGGCGCAAACTATTCGGAGTTAAGCTGGTTCGTGAAATGTAAGTCGTACGGTGAACTTTGCGCCGAAACAGGTGATGCACCGGCGCTGCTGATTTAACCCGATCGGCAAGTGAAACGATATAATCAGCCCGAACCACTAGCGACACGAGATCTATGGACACCACCACTATTCGGACGCGAATTAATACGATCGAGGAAAAACGTTCCGTACTCCTCGACTTGCTTGAAAATGCTGATATTGGAACCCTACGAATTGATGTTAACCAAGCTATCGAAGAGATTGATGATCTTCTCGAAGAGTTCGATCGTACGTTCCCGGATTCTGCTTCTGGTAATGGCAGTACGGGTATCGCGATCGACTAATCGTAATCTCAGTTTCTCAATCATTTAGCGGTTACTCATAAGTCCTAAAACTGCTATAAGCAAGGCAGGATAATAAACAGTAACTTCAGACCTTTGGGGTTTTAAAATATCAAAGGTCTCGCTCTCTGCGATCCATTCAAGTCTTGATTTGAGCCTTTAAATCAAGACTTGAATGAATCTCTCAAACTAGGGAGCGATCGCCGTAAAACTGAGCGCGAACAGGGTCACCGTAGCTGCGCTTCCGACACCAAACATCAATGATCGTAGCGGCGGAATATCCAAAATGTAGAACGTCGAAAAGAGCAGTCGAGCAATCACAAACGCGATCGCAGCATAGGCCGCATAGGGTGACGTGACCGATGTGACGTAGGCCATCAGCGCCGCAGCAGTAAAGGGCATGAACGTCTCAAACGAGTTTTGGTGCGCCCAGGTGGCACGCTGGGCATAGGGCGGCAGCCGATCGAACATGGCACGGGGTGCGGACATGTCGAAATCCGACACGAACCGGCCATAGGCGACGACGAGATACGGAACATAAATCGCGAAAGCCGCCGCCGCGATCGCGTACAGCAAAATACTGGGTGTGCTTAAGGACATGGAAAACTGTAGATCGTTCGTGTATTGAGCGTTACAGAGCCATCATACGGCGATCGTCGGATCGATGCTTCTAATCAATCCATCACCCTCGTCTGCGAAACTCAGGTCATATCAAGAAATGACATATCTGCCGAACCAAAATTGGTACTTAAGGCCACCTGCAAATTTTCGAGCGACTTGACGAGCCATTGCACCGCCTCGCGCGTCGATTGATCGTAGTGATCGAACAAAATCGCGAACCGCTTTTCCATGTGTGGTTTGACCTTGCGACAAATCAGCAGGATTTTTAGCAAAATCGCCATTACTGCCGTTGGGCCGATATTGGATAGCAGGTCTACTAAAACATAGTGATTTGGATTTTGTGGACTTTCAACCACCAGGAAGTTAATGAGTTGGCTACAAGTTCTAATGATCAAGAAATCACTCAATTTTTGATCATCCGATTGAGGCAAGGTTGCCATCAAATGCTGATAGAGTTTCTCGTTAAATTGACGTTTACCATAACTCTCGTCAATTGAAGCAATCAAATACTCATAAAAATCTTGCTTAAATTCGCGAAATGTTCGCGTTTGACTCGTATGAGTAATGAAATTTTGAGCCATGTCTTTATAGGTTTGAGCCCCTTCAACACGGCCTGTAAACTGCTTCACAGCGACATAGAGTTCTTTATCCGACAACATTGTGGGGTTGCGGATTGGCTGAATAATTCGAGTATTATTAGCCAGTTCTGGCTTTTGTCGAAGCAATTGCGCACGCTGCACTTTATAGGCAACATACTTGGTTAAGTGCGTTTCATATTGCCTTTGGCGCTGCGACTGCATTTGTAAAATCGTTTGCTGTTGCTCGTAGCTGCTATTATCACTGAGCAAACTATGAGAGTAGAGATAAGGGTAACGACCAATCAACGATGCCAGAGGTCGTTCCTGCGGGGGCTTGTCTTGGTGCTTCGATCTATCAACGATATTGACAAGACGCTGTAGGGTCTGAAACTCCTCTGTGGTCTTGAAGTTTTGGACGAGGTTTTGGAGTTTACGCGCGTCGCGGGATTGAATTCGGCGCTGAGGTTCTTCGATCGAGTGAATCAGCTCGCCGATCGCTTCCTGATGCTTCGTCTCCATCTGCCAATGGTTGATCAGAATGTGGCAGCAACGATTGAAGACGCTATTAAATTCGTCTGGTGCGTTATTGAGGGTCGTTAAATCTCGAACAATGCCGGAGATTTCAGTATCAGGATATCCCGCTCCCTGCAAAAACAAGGCTTTAAAACGTTCGATGAGACGCTCGGGAGACTCTTCTTTTACGTGGGTGAGCAGGTGTTTATAAAGCTCTTGCTCCGCCTGGTATATCTGACTAGAGTGATTTGCTGCGGTCGCCATGTAGAATGTAGCCCTCGTATATTCTCAGCAGCAGGGCTGAACAGGTTACCTACTCCGAGGATGCCGTCGCGAGAAAACACCGCACAGTCTGAACGAGTGCAACGCCATATCCACGCTATCAATGTATCACACTCGATTTTCTCACACCGAAAAGCTCAACGTTCTTAAACGAATGTATTTCATTCACTTAAGTGGATGCGAGAAACAGTAGGTATACGTAGATGCCACCCAGCTCTGATATCCGATACGATAAGTGGAGCTGAAACAATTGCCCAAAGCTTGATTTGATTTTTTGGCTTGTGATTTAGCATTGGCTAAATCAAGTGTAGACAATCTACCCAAGATTCTAACAGCAAGCTTATCAAAGCTGATGTGATTAATCTACATTATGGCGATCGAGTAATGACGGCGTGTCGAGTAATGACGGCGTGTCGGGTGTTGGCGGTCGCCATAGAACTTTTCGGGGACAAGTCGTTGAGCTTGAAGGCTGATAGCATCTAGCCGCGTGGCGATTATTTGGAACATACCGAGAACACTATTGATTAACAGGATAATCTGATGTTCAGTCTGAAATTGTTTTGCTTCAGCATGTCAAGGCTAAATGACATTTTGGGGTAAAGCGATCTCAAATATGTTCACAAAACCCTAAAAATGCCGAGAGGGCGGCGCTGCATGACAGCACCGCCCCCTCTATGACCGACTATATTCGCGTCTACTTAGTTTGCAGTGACCGGTGTTTCGGTCGCACCACGGGTTTTACGACGGGTTAGCGAGTTGAAGAGCATTTGACCGATCGCGATGATCAGGTTGCCTTCTAACTCTTGGAACATTTTCATGTTCATGCCAAAGGCATCATTGGCTTCGTCCACGATGCGATCGGCAGTGGCATCATCGATCGGCAGACCATCCATCGCTTGACGGTAGGTATTTTTAAATGCCTTTTCGTCGTCAATCTGGTCAAACTCGTAGAAGGCCGTACCGTGACCATCTTCGAGACCCATGCCCTTTTGAGCGATGTTCTTCAGGATTTGACCGCCGGATAGATCGCCCAGGTAGCGCGTGTAGCAGTGCGCCACGAGCAGCTCCGGTGCGGTGTCGCCAATCTCGTGGATGCGAGCGACGTAGGCTTGAGCCGCTACGGAAGGAGCGACTTGGTTTTGCCAATCTGCACCGAAGTAAAATTCGAGGTCTTTGGCAAGGCTGTCTTTACGATTGAGTTCAGCGTAGTAGACCTGCGATAGAACCGGGTGATCGTGGTGACGATCCATTTCTTCTTCGATCGCCGAATATACGAAGTACAGATTCGCGGCTAGCTTGCGGTACGAGGTTTTCTCGACCGTGCCGCGCAGGAAGCACTTAATAAAACCGACATTTTCGGCCATCGTGTGAGACTTTTTCGTTCCCTCACGCAGTTTGGTTGCTAAATTGCTGCTCATACTAAAACGAAATCGGTGTTTTATGGTCGGACTCAACGCTGCGTCAGCTTCGATGCTGTTGTAACCCACCTCGATGATGTCAAAGAATCATGCGGTGCGATCAGCTTCGATACTGCTAGACGCTAATATTTCAATCAAAATCGGTCTAGTTTGATACTTTAATCCGATTTAATGAGTCTTGCTATTAAGAATGTTTAACGCACATCACGCACAGATTGCAGGGCTGCGGACAGGGAGACCTTAACCCTTCGCCGAAATTTTGCCGATGACCCCGAGTTTGTCCAACACCGTTACGGCTTCGAGCATCAGATCGGATTGGATTTTGATGTATTCCGCGCGATCGGTGGTGAGCACATAGCCAAAGAGACCGAGCTTGATGCTTTCCGATTGACTCAAGCTGGTGACATTGACTTCAACTCCTTCAAGCCGATCGTAGTGGGTAAAGTGATCGTAGAGTGCCGCGACAATCTCGGGAAGCCGCGTGAAAGGCGTCTCGCAGGACACTTCGAGTTGACGATCAAACAGGTATTTATCACGGCGGCTATGATTGACCAGCATGGCTGAAACATTTGAATTTGGCATCGTGATCAGTCGCCGATCGGTCGTCCGGATCAGCGTGGCTCGCAGGCCAATATCTTCGATCGTTCCCTCCACACCACCAAATTCACAAAAATCCCCAATTTTCATCGCTCCATTCGCAAACAAGGTAATGCCGCCGATCGTGTCTCGGATATAGGGCTGCAAGCCAAAACTGAGGGCTAAACTTCCCGCTCCCAGGCTGGCCAGCAGTGGCGCGACGGAAATACCGATGTTCGTAAAGCCGATCGTGACCACCGTTGCACCCGCCAAAATTCCCAGCAGACGAAATCCATTACGCACCATCGTCGCTTCCAAGACATTTTCCTGAAAACGCTGAGTGAGCAGTAAAGAAACTCCGATCGCATTAAGAAATAAAAAGGCAAACCAAGCCCCTGTGGCATATTCTAAAATAAGATTACTCGTTTTAATAATGCTCAGAACGCTTCCTGTCAGGTTGACTTCTTGATCCAATAGATGATCCGCAAAAAAAGCACTCACAAACGTAATCAAAGGTAAGCTCAAGCCCAGCCATGCGCTGGTCATATCCTTCGGGTTTTCGAGTTTTGCCTTTAAAATTTTTTGAGTGATGGTGATAATCACAATCACAAATATATAGACAAAAAATAGCGAAATCCACTGCCAAATGGTTTGTTCAAAGTAAAGCTGATTGCTCCATTTTGGGATAAAGTGGCTCCATTTGGGGGGGAGTAAGCTTCCAGGTTTTGAAATATAAAACTCGTAGAATCCAGCGGAAGCTTGGTCTTGATAAGGAAGAATTTCAACTTCCTTATAAAATTTCTTCAGACGTTTGATCGTCTCCTTTGAAAAGACAAAATCGCCGACATTAAAACCCTCTGATAACTGCAAAATTGCAATTTCAGTGCTGGGGATTTCCCAGTAGTCAATTTTTTCGTTCTATACCGCAACAATATCTGGGATTTGATCTTCTGGGGGGAGCAGAATTCGATCGAGAATTTCTTTTAGTAACAAAGCCGACTCTACGCCAACATCTTCGAGTTGAGCCGGAGGAATATCCGAGAGATCAAGGGTTTTGATCGCACGCTCTAACGCTTCTTCGGCTTGATAGGCTTTTTGTTGTTGCGCTGGTGAATAGCGAAGACCTAGATCCTTCTGTCCGCTTTCGTAGGCTGACATAATCAGACGATAGGTCAAGTCCATATTGCTACGAAACTCGGAAAGCGTAACGCGGGGACTTGTTTTGTCGGGAGGGGAGATGGGAGTGATGTAGCGTTCGGTGACGATCGTAGCGGCGGGACGTGTGAGGAGAATCGCCAGCATGACCGAGAACGCGATGAGGAGATATTTTGTCCAGCGAGAGCGTGGCATGGCGTGCGCCTTGATAAACCGTCGAATATCTTCCCATGTCGTTTTATTTCCTGATCCAAATTATTTTTCGATATCGGTTATTTCCCGATACAAAAGCGGCTAAAGATGCGATCGAGGATTGATTCGGTGACCTCTTCTCCCGTAATTTCACCGAGAGCGCGGATGGCGTCGCGGAGATCGATCGTCCAGAAATCGAGGGGAAGGGCGTCGTCGATCGTCTGACGGACACGATCGAGGGCGACGCGGGCGCGGGTGAGGGCGGCGGCTTGGCGTTGGTTGATGGCGACATCGAGGTCGGCGGCGCAGATCTGCCGGGTGCGGGCGAGTTTGAGGATGGCGCGTTCGAGGTCGGGGATGCCGCGCGGCTGGGCGGCGGCGGTGAAGATGAGGCGATCGGCGGTGAGTAGTTCGTCGGGGAGGTTGCCACGCAGCGGATCGAAGAGATGTTGTAGCTGGTTTTCGGTGGCGAGATCCTGTTTGTTGGCGATCAAAATCAGAGTGCGATCGGCGACGCGCTGGTAAATCTCCTGGTCGGCGTCAGTCCAGCCCCGCGAAGCGTCAAAGGTGAGCAAGACTAGATCGGCCTGCTGGGCGGCGGCCTGGGAGCGATCGACGCCGATGCGTTCAACGGTGTCGGTGGTGTCGCGGATTCCGGCGGTGTCGAGCACTTGGATCGGAATTCCCCCGACAACGAGCTGCGATTCGACCACGTCGCGGGTGGTTCCCGGCAGGTCGGTGACGATCGCCCGATCGCTTTGGCTCCAGGCATTGAGTAGGCTGGATTTACCGACGTTGGGCTGACCGACGATCGCCACTTTTAGCCCCGATCGCAACAGTTCGCCTTCGCCGACGGTGGCCTCGATCGCCGCGATCGCCGCGATCACGCTGTCGATCTGCTGACGGATCGTGATTTCATCGAGTGGCGGTAAATCGTCCTCAAAATCGACCCGCGCTTCGATTTCGGCCAGAGCGTCCATACAGGTGGTGCGAAAGTCTCGAATCGGATTTGCCAGTTTGCCCTGCAAGCCTGCCAGTGCGGCTTGGGCGGCGGCGGGCGATTGCGCCCCGACGAGATCGGCGACGCTTTCGGCTTGGGTAAGGTCGATGCGTCCGTTGAGGAAGGCGCGGAGGGTGAATTCGCCCGGTTGTGCCAGTCGCGCCCCGACGGTGAGGCATAGCGTAAGGACGCGCTGCACGGCAATGATGCCGCCGTGACAGTGAAATTCGACCACGTCTTCGCGCGTGAACGATCGCGGCGCGAGCATCAGCAATAGCAAGGCTTCATCGACCATCTCGCCGCTATGGGGATCACGAATCTGGCCGTACAAAATCCGATGACTGTTCCAGGGTTGCGATCCCGGCGCGTGGAACAGTTGCCGCGCGATCGCCTGTGATTCCGGCCCCGATACGCGGACAATGCCGACGCTTCCCTGTTGCGGCACGATCGCCGTTGCGATCGCCGCAATCGTATCTTTGGCGATCGCGTTCATGGTTTAAGTCTCTGTTTTTATGGGCAGCACTGCGTAAAAATGTAGTTCAAAACGCCGAGCAACTGGGCGGGATCACCGCTGGTATAGGGGCGGCTCTCGTATACGATCCCGTCCGTACTGAGTTGATAAAACTGCCATGTGGTTGCATTCGTGACGATGCCAAAGCTACCGATCGCCACATTGATCGCAGCATTTTGCCAGCGGCAGGCGTACATCTCTGCGAGACATTGCGCTAAACCCTGTTCAAAATCATCCTTTTTTGCTTCCACGACGCACAAGTAAGGACGATCTAGATAATCGCGACGTTCGGCAATCAGATAGTCGGCGTTGCCCTTGGCGCGATCGCTACTAATGGCTGCACCTTTCCAAATTTTGAGGGATGCGATCGGGTTGATCGCTTCTTCGCAATAGGCATCAATCAGCAGTTCTTTCGACTTTTCGTAGCTACGCAAATCAAAGTTATCTTGGAGTCGCTGAAGGCGAATCGTAAAAAAGTCGCTCGGCGGCCAATCTCGGGTCTCAAAGTGCCACGGTTCTAAACATTCAATGTTCAGTAGTTTATAGGCTTCTGCAAGCGTGAAACTTGAAAATTTTTTTCGGTGGTTCATGCTCACTTCAACCTCACGGGACTGACGCATTGATCGGCGGAACACCTACAGTATCGTGGGCGCATTGCCATGATGCCCCTAGAATTTTCGGCATTTTGCGTTAGTTCTACCCCATCTGAAGTATCGATTTACCGATTACCTAATTCCAAGCTTAATCCCACTCCGATGCGGATTGCTGCTCGATCGCGATTACATCCTGCTTCAGTGCGTCCCAATCCACCTCATCGGCAGCTTCATCGCGCATTAATCGCCCATTTTCCAAATACAGCAACCGCGTCGCGAACCCGCGAGCGAGGTCGAACTGATGCGTGGTCATGACGATCGCCGTGCCGTGCTGATCCGCCAGATCGGTTAAAACGCGCACCAGCCGATCGCTGCGTCCAGCATCGAGCGCCGAGGTGGGTTCATCGAGCAAGAGTAAGCGGGGTTCGATCGCCAGCGCCCGTACGATCGCCACCCATTGACGCTGCCCGACCGATAGTTGCGCCTCGGTTTTACGCATCCATTCCGCTGGAAGCTTGAGCCGATCGCACCAGTCCGCAACGCGCTGCTGGACGGCGGCAGGTTTCAGGCCGCGCAGTTTGAGGGGATAGGCGATCGCCTCTTCCACAGTTTGATTGAGTAAGCTTGATTCTTGTAAAACCAGGGTCGCAAGTTCGCGATACTGGCGCACCGGCCAAGTGGATAGCGCTTGACCCTCGAAGGTTATATCACCGCGATCGGCTTCATTCAGGCGGTTACACAGTCGCAAAAGCTGGGTTTTGCCGGAGCCGGAGGGGCCAATCAGGACGCAGCGATCGCCGGGGTTGAGCGCGAAGGAAATGTCGTCGAGGAGGGTCGCATTGCCGAGGGGGGCGCGGAGGCCGACGCGATCGAAGACGAGCAAAGGAGGGGTCACGGTGTTGTGTCGTGGGGGATGGCGAGAGGTGTGGTTCAACCTACGGTATCGCGCGTTATCGCGACTAACTCGTACAACGTTTCGATCGCCAACTCAATCCCCACGCTCTCCAAGCGAATCGCTTCACCCTGGCTATAGGTTTCATACAGCCAAAAGCGGCTCTGGCTGCGTCGATAAATTTCCACAAAGATCTCCTGGCTATCGATCAGGAGATATTCTTGCAAACTGAGAAGGCTGCGATATTCGCGCAATTTTTCGCCCCGATCGCGTGACGCGGTTCCTGGCGAAAGGACTTCGACGATCAGGCTGGGATGGCGCAGGGCGTCGGTGGCGGAGCGATCGCGATCGTCGCAACTGACCACGAGGTCGGGGTAGCGGTAGGTGGTGTCGTTGATCGCGACTTTGGCGTCGGCGAGATTGAGGCGGCAGTTTTGCGAGCGGGTGTGGGGGCGTAGGGTGCTGAGGAGGTTAATGGCGATGTCGTTGTGGGCGAGGGAGCTTCCGGTCATGGCGATCGGGATGCCGCCTGCGAGTTCGTGGCGAAGTTCTTGTTGGGGTTCCCAGGCGAGGTATTGGGCGGCTGAGATGGGCTGGGGTTGAGGGGTTGCGACCACGATCGTGAATTGGCAGTGTTGTTCTGATTATAAGAAGTGGGCGCGGTCATCGGTTGTGTTGCAACACAGCGCCATAGAATGAGAGGCAGACTCAATAGTCGCTGCCTTAACGCACCAGCAATCAATCTCCGATCCTTTCTGCAACACCATGACCGACCACGCGCCCAGCTTTGATCCCGATCGCAAAAATCCCAACGCCACGATCGACCTGTCCGAGAGCGAAATTCAGACCATTTTGGGGCAACTGCGACGCAAGGAAGGCAACTGGATTAACTGGGGGAAACTCTGCCGTCAGTTGCATCTCGCGCACTGCGATCCGAAGGATATTTTTGAAGAAACGGGCATCGAGGCCAGCGTTCAGAACTACACGATCGTCGCGGCGCAGGTGTACGACAGCGCGGTTAACGTCGGCATTTCCGATCGTGCCCGTGCCTACTGCGAAGGCCCCCATAGCGACGTGCTCTACGAACTGCGTGTGCTGAATCACGCTGAACGGGCGGCGGCGGCGGAATTTGCGGCGGAGAAAAATCTCGATGTGGATGGCGGTCACCTGCTCGCCCGCGCGATGAAAGCGGCAGCACGGACTTCGACGATGCCCGACGACTTTACGAAGCATCCCGGCGACGCGATCGCCTATCAGTGCTGGCAGCAGGCTCGCCGCAAAAAAGATTTGCAGGATCGATCGAAGGCGATCGGCCAGGGGTTCAAATACGTTCATTCCGACAGCGCCCGCAAAGCGCTCGAAGAATTGCTGATGGATTTTAGTGTCGTCGCGACTCGTAAAGCGCCAATATTGCCGTTTTACCGCGTTGATCAAGAGGATGAAATGCCACGTCTGATTCCGTTCGCGGGAGCCAATCCGCTCTCGGCGGATCAGGTCAATGCCGTGATCAAGCTGGAATCGATCGAGCCGTTTCGGATCGTGGAATTTCCGGCGGGGATGCGCGGCGTACCGATTCCGGGCTGGGCGAGCATCATCGGCGCGATCGATCCCGTGGCCTATAGCGAAACGACGGATCAGTTGCCGAACACCATTGATATGAAGCGCGAAACGGTGCTGGTGGTGATCGATCGCGCCGATCGTGAATGGACGGTGACAAGCTATTTAGCGATCGAGCGTGACGGTCAGCTCTCGGTGCAGTGGTTTGACACCGAACCCGATGATGTCGAGATCGTCGGTAAGGTCATCCTGATTTTGCGACCGAAGCATATTTTCGATGAGAGTAACATCACAGAACCGTGGCAGATGGATGATTAAGTCGGCGATTTCGCCATTCATTTGGCGATCGCGACGGTTAAAGTCGGGGGTATGATAGTGGTTTCGAGTTTTCGGGTTCAGCGTTCTCGTACCACCCCAAAGGATCGTGCCGGTTCTCGATCAAACTTTGCCCGCTTTCTGCCCTCTGCAATTCCATCAATTTCATAGCGACTTCCCATGACCCAAACAAATTTAGACTTTCTGGCAACAACCGATCCGGCGGTTGCGAGTCTGATCGGTCAAGAACTTCAGCGTCAGCGCGATCACCTCGAACTCATCGCGAGCGAAAACTTCACCTCGCCTGCTGTGATGGCCGCTCAGGGATCGGTGTTGACCAACAAATACGCCGAAGGTTTGCCGAAAAAACGCTACTACGGCGGTTGCGAATTTGTTGATTCGATCGAGCAACTGGCGATCGATCGCGCCAAGGAACTCTTCGGCGCAGCGCACGCCAACGTGCAGCCCCACTCCGGCGCTCAAGCTAATTTCGCCGTCTTCCTGGCGCTGCTCCAACCGGGTGATACAATCCTCGGTCTCGACTTGTCCCACGGTGGTCACCTCTCCCACGGTTGCCCGGTCAACGTGTCAGGCAAATGGTTTAACGCGGTGCATTACGGCGTCAGTCCGGAAACGGAACAGTTGGATTATGAAGCGGTTCGCCAAGTGGCGATCGAGCATAAACCCAAGCTGATCGTCTGCGGTTACTCGGCCTACTCGCGCGTGATCGACTTCGCGAAATTCCGCGCGATCGCCGATGAAGTCGGCGCGTATCTCCTCGCCGACATCGCCCATATCGCCGGACTCGTCGCCTCGGGTCACCACCCCAGCCCGATCGAGCATTGCGACGTGGTCACCACCACCACCCACAAAACCCTACGCGGCCCCCGTGGCGGTCTGATCCTGACCCGCGATCCCGAGCTGGGCAAAAAATTCGATAAAGCCGTGTTCCCTGGCGCTCAGGGTGGCCCCCTCGAACACGTGATCGCCGGTAAAGCCGTCGCTTTCGGTGAAGCCCTGACCGCTGATTTCAAGGTTTACAGCGGTCGCGTGATTGCGAATGCTCAGGCGTTGGCGACTCAGCTCCAAGCCCGTGGCCTCAAGATTGTTTCAGGTGGAACGGATAACCACGTGATGCTGGTGGATCTGCGATCGGTCGGCATGACGGGCAAACAAGCCGACGCCCTCGTTAGCGGCATCAACATCACGGCCAACAAAAACACCGTGCCGTTTGATCCCGAATCGCCCTTCGTGACCAGCGGTCTGCGTCTCGGTTCGCCCGCGATGACGACACGCGGCCTGAATACGGCAGAATTCGTCGAAATCGCCGATATCATCGCCGATCGCCTGCTCGATCCCGACGACAGCACGATCGCCGAATCCTGCTCTCGTCGCGTCGCCGACCTCTGCGCCCGCTTCCCGCTCTATCCTCACCTCAGCATCCCCGTCCCGGCGCTTGCCTAGGGTCGATCGCACGGCTTCAGACCGAATGGTAGACACCTGTAGCACAGGCTTCTAGCCTGTAAACACGGACAGGCTAGAAGCCTGGGTTACAGGTGTTCCAATAACACACGAAACATCCTGACCCTGTTTTGCCTGACTCTGTTCTGCCTTCCAGAAAACCGCGTTTCGACAAGCTCAACGCTCTCAGTTTGTTCTGGAAATGATTAGACCTCTTGCATGAATCGCCCTCATCCCCCAGCCCCTTCTCCCAAGCAGGG
>CAZFJL010000067.1:0-21491 GCA_964518905.1 uncultured Geitlerinema sp.
CTGGGAGAGGGATTTAGGGAGAGGGAATGATATTCGTGCAAGAGGTCTATTGAATTGACGAGACGAGGCGTTCAACGGGATTGGAGAAATTCGGTTTCTGATGATTCGGGATGAAGCTCTTGCTTGAGTAGTGCTGTTGCTTGGTCGGCGGGTACGGGTTTGGAAAAGAAAAAGCCTTGACCAAACTCGCAGCCCAAATCTCGGAGCCAGACGAGTTCCGCCTCGCTCGAAATACCCTCGGCGATCGCGCCGAGATTGAGCAAATTACTCAGAGCAAGGATCGATTCTGCGACCACTTGGTTGCGGGTATCCGCAGCGGTATTGCTGACAAAAGCGCGATCGATCTTGAGGGTATCGACGGGTAGTTGATGCAGATAACTCAGGGACGAATATCCCGTACCAAAATCATCAATGCTGAGATGAACGCCTCGGGTGTGGATCGCCTCTAGTAAGCGGCAGGTTGTTTCGACATCCCGGACGAGCATACTTTCGGTGAGCTCTAGGGTGAGGGTCTCGCAGGCGATCGCGTGATTCGCAAGGCAGTCGTCTAAATGATCGAGAAGATCAAGCTGAAGCTGCTGCACCGAAAGATTGACGCTCATGTGTAGCGATCGCTGGGGAAACTGCGCCTGCCAATCGGCCAGTTGCCGTACGGCTTGACCGAGTACCCAAGTGCCAATTTCAACGATATGGCCGGTTTCTTCGGCGATTGAAATAAAGTCGAGCGGAGAGACAAAACCTCGTTGGGGATGTTGCCAGCGAATCAGTGCCTCGAAGCCTCGAATCTCGCGGGTTCGTAAATCAACGATCGGCTGGTAGTACAGCACAAATTCCTGACGTGCGAGGGCGTGCCGTAGATCGTCCTCGATGTCTAGGCGCTCCATCGCCTGCTGGTGCATGGCGGGATCGAACAGCGCGTAGCGTCCTCGTCCGGAGCGTTTGGCGCGGTACATCGCGAGATCGGCGTCACGTAAAACCGCTTCGGTACTTTGGCGATCGGGTGTGCCGATGACGATGCCGATACTGGTTCCGGTGACTACATCCCGATCGCCAATCCGTAGCGGCATTTGCAGGCTAGAAACGACTCGTTCGGCCACGTGGATCGCCTGACTGACATCACTGATCCCTTCTAGCAAAATCACGAATTCATCACCACCGAGCCGCGCGGCAATGTCCCCTTGACGGACAAACGATCGCAAAATATCGGCAACAACAATCAGAAGCTGATCGCCAACGAGGTGACCGAGGCTGTCATTGACGATTTTGAAGCGATCGAGATCGAGGAACAGTAGCGCAAAGGTCATATCTGGATGAAGCTGAACGCGCTCAATCGCGGTTTCTAGGCGCTTGACCAGTAAATTTCGGTTGGGCAGACCCGTCAGCGCGTCGTGCAGGGCATCATATTTCAGTTGATCTTCGATCGCGACGCGATCGCTCACATCCCGTGATGTGGCTTGAATATGAATCAGTTGATTCGTTTCAGGATTGACAACCGTTTTGCCCACGGTCTCAAGCCAGAGATAGTAACCGTCACGATGGCGAATCCGGTGAATAATACGCACGGGCGAACGACCGTCGAGTAAGCGTTGATAAAATTCTGTGCGGACGCGCGGACGATCTTCCGGATGGAGAAGTTCAAAGGCATCGCGCCCGATCAGTTCGTCGGGGGGATAGCCCAGCAGTGAGAAACTCGAAGGGGTCGCGTATAGGTAGCATCCATCGGGTTGATGGAGACTCACCAAGTCGCTCATATTTTGGGTCACGAGCCTCAGCCGCTCTTCGCGATCGCGCAGTGCCTGCTCAATCCGCTTCAGTTCCGTAATATCTCGACCCACCCATTGAATCTCTAGAAGCTGCCCCATCTCGTCAAAGATCCCCTCGTTCAGCCATTGCGTCCAGCCTTCGCTGCCATCTGCACGTCGCTCACGATTTTCGATCGTAAACCGAGGATTTTCAGGGGTGATTTCATGCAGCCGATAAAACGCGCTGTTCTGTAAGTCGTCTGGGTTCGCAAAATCTAGCCATTTCGCACCAACAATCATCTCCAATGACGTGCCGAGCGCTTTACACAGTGCCGGATTGGCAAAGGTGATTGTGGTGTCCGATCGAGACCGCAAAATGAAATCGGTTTGCGCTTCAACCACCTGGCGGTAGCGAACTTCGCTGGCTTGCAATGCTAGTTCGGTTTGTTTGCGATCGGTAATGTCGATCGAGGTTCCCACCAACGCGATCACAGACCCGTTGTCATCGTGCCTCGGCTCCGCTCGAACTTCCATATAGCCCAGCAAACCGTCAGCATGAAAAAAGCGCAAATCCAGTTCAAAGAGTTGCTCTAGCGATAGGTTTTGGTCTGGGTCTAACTGTGCTGGAATTGCGATCGCCCGTGCCAGCTCGCGCTCGATCACCTCGCGATCGTCTGGATGTATCCATGTTTCTAAGATGGTTGTTAGCGTCGGTGCTGGTTGTGACGCATCGAAACCAAACACGCGAAACATATTGTCCGACCATGTCATCTGACCGCTGGCAAGATCGAGCGACCAATTCCCCATCTCCGCAATTTCCTGCGCTTGGGCTAACACCGTCTGATTTTCCAATAATTTTGTGCGCTCGGCTTTCACCTGACGGTAGAGTTCGGCCTGGTGAATCGCGATTTCGAGCTGGTCAGCCACCGCCGTTGCCAGCTCAACAATCTCCTCGCTCCAACCAAAGTGATGTCGGGCAACATTGAGCGAAAAACTGCCCCAAACTCGATCCTCGATCGCCAGTGGAATCAACAGCCATGCGCCCGGAATCGTCGCTGCAATTTGCTGATTAACGTGGTCTGCCAGATGATCAGTATTCTCGATCCGTACAATTTCCAGCCGCTTCAGCCGATCGGCAAACGGGTTATCCTGATCCGGGATTTTCAAGCCCAAGAGGTTCGGCGCATCGCTCGAACAGCGGTATTCCGCTTCATGCTGCCAGACCTGTTGTTCGGGTATGTAACGCACCACGGCACAATCGAGACCCGGCAGCAGCCGCGCCGTCTCGAACATGGCTGTTTCAAAAATGGTCTGGAGATCGAGAGATTGGCGAATCGCCTGCAACACACGGTGCAGCGTCTGTTCGCGTCGGAAATTTTGCTCTAAGGCGGCTTCGGCACGTCTGCGATCGCTCACATCAATCATGAGCGTATCCCAAATCACATCACCATTCTCCATCCGCTCCGGACGGCCAGCGGCTTCCAACCATTTTGTCCGACGGCTGGCGGGCATGATAATTCGCCATTGATCACTCCAGGGCTTAAGGGTTCGCGCAGATCGTTTCACCGAGACCAGAACGCGATTGAGATCGTCTGGATGAATCATCGCCCAGAGGGCACTCGCATCCTCCGAAACAGCGTCCGCCGGTACTTCCCACAAATCAAGACAGCCTTGATTCATATAAGTCACAGAATTCGAGTCATCCGCATGTTGTACATACCGAAGTAGCGCTCCCGGTATGTTTTTAGCCATATTTTGAAATCGCTGCTCACTTTCTTGAAGTGCCGCTTCGGCTTGCTTGCGGGCGCTGATGTTGACAGCGACAGCGAGCGTAGAAAGCGGTTGCCCCTGTTTGTCATAGAGCAGCGACAGCGTTGTACTCGACCAAACGATCGAGCCATTTTTGTGGAGATAGCGTTTTTCGAGATTTAAAGCGGCAATTTCGCCAGATTGTAGACGATGCATCTCGGGAACTTCGCGATCGCCGGGGTGGGTGATGTCGTTGGCATGGAGACCAATGAGATCCTCTTTGCTATAGCCCAACATCTCACAAAAGCAAGGGTTACAGTCACTCAAGTAACCATCAAGCGATCCATGCACAATCCCGACCGCAACTTGCTCAAAAATGCCGCGAAAGCGGAGTTCGCTATGCATTAACTGACGTTCACTTTCAAGCGATCGAATTTCGGCTTGTTCTCGACGATCAATCTCCCCCCGTAGCGTGCGATTCTTCAATCCTAATAGCAGCATTGCAACCGGTGGCAACACAAGCATCAACGCGATGACTCCAGTACGCAACTCGACCCAAAATGAGCGTAAAGCAGGCTGAAGCCAATCTTCTTTTGCCTGATAATAGACTGATCCTGGAGTTTCTTTAAGATATTCAAGCTGACGATCAATGCCATCCAGGATATCGCTAGATTGCCCCCGCGAGCCAATGAAATGCAGTCGCGATGGACGAACCAGAATATCACTTGAAACAAGGTTGTTTTTTTGTTCTGCTTCTTTTCCAATAAACCGATTAAGGAGGAGGGCATCGACCTCACCGCGATCCAACATCTCGAAGAGATCACTAAACTCATCGCCTTCAATAAATAATGGCTCAACCCCAAATTCGTAGGTCTGTTGAACTAAATCTGTGTACTGAATACTGCTTCGGAGCACCCCTACACGCTGATAGTCAAGATCCAAGATCGAGAAAATCGGTTGCTTGGTTCGAGTGTAAATTGCTGACCAACTGGCGAGGACGACTTCTTGATTAAAATCAAAGCGACTGGCACGTTCTTTGGAGTAGGCGACATCGGGTAAAAGGTCAATCTGACCTTGCTCTACCCCACGGAGACAGCTCTCCCACTGGCACGTTACATAGTCTAATGTCCAGCCTTCTTTCGCTGCGATCGCCTCTAATAAATCAACCCAAAAACCGCGAGGCTTCCCCGTATTATCTAGAAAGATCTTGGGTTTATTGTCATACACTCCCACACGTAGAGTTTCTGAAGGACTGGCAATTAAAGGTATAGAAAAAATGCCGCCAAAGCTTACCAAAACAAACAAAATGAGTGTCAATTTAGACCCCATTATTGGTCTTGCCTGAGTTTTGATAAACTGTCTAATTGATCTCAGTTTCATCGGCATTATTAGTCGGTAAAGCACTCGAAGCGATCGAAGGAAAAAGACTGGGAGGCCGTGTCTTTGTCGTTATGAGTTCATCTTGCCAATGGGTTTCAAGTTGCCAGGTATTTCGCCCCTGAGCTTTAGAGCGGTACAGGGCTTGATCGGCAGCTTTTACCACATTGATTTGGTGTCTTTCGCGATCGGGAGACCACACCGCGACCCCACAGCTTAACGTGACGTAGGCTTCTGTCTGGGCTCCCCGATGTTCAATTTCGAGCGATCGCACCGCAAGACAAATGCGCTCCGCCAGCTTGATGGCCTGTTCTGCTGAAGTCTCGGGCAGGAGAATCGCAAATTCTTCGCCGCCGTACCGCGTGACAATATCGCTGTAGCGGACAACGCGGGCGATCGCCTGGGCGACGGCTTTGAGGCATTGATCTCCCTGCTGGTGTCCATAGGTATCGTTATACGCTTTAAACCAATCGATATCGCACAGGATCACGGCGAGTGGTTTGTGTTTCGCGATGCTGAAGGCTTCGAGTTCAGCCAAGCTAGAGTCGAACAGGCGACGATTACCAACCTGGGTGAGAGCGTCGTAGGAGGCGAGACGATAGAGGTGATAGCTGCCGTAAGTCAGCCGTAAACCGGTCGCAATCCCAAAGGCGACGATCGGTGCGATCGTCGGCAACCACCAACCGGCGAGACAGGCGACATAACCAATCCCCAGCATTCCAAGCAGGATGGCGGCGATCCACATGCCATTGGTCAGCAGGATGGGCATCATTGGATGGATCAGTCCGAGGCGTGATCGCGCCTTGCAGCGATCGCGCTGCATTCCGATCATCGCTCCCACCGCAACCCACCCCCACTTCAGCCACGCTGGAACCGGAACGAGTCCCTGTTGGCCCAGCATGGCACTATCGAGCAGTTGGCTGGTGAGGTTGATATGAATCAGAAAGCTCGACATCAGATGTTGATCGTTTTGTTCGGAGAGTTTGGTGTTGGATTCCTCAAACCCTGTATCAGAGTCTTCGGATAAGTCGGGGGGAGTTTTAGGGTTGTTGCTGCCCAGAGCTGCAATGTGTGTGCTGGAATCTGTGGAGATAATGGGGGTGCGGTATTCCGTTTTTAGGGAGGGCGATGTGGGGCCGATCGCCACAATTTTGTTGTGAAATAGGTCGGGGTCAAAGTTACCTGAACGCACATCACGTAGTGAAATTGTCGTAAAGGCATCGAGATCGCCACGATAGTCCATCAGGATTTGAAATCCACCGCTATCAAGCTGCGGAGAGTATCCCCCCTCTCCTCGCTCTAAGCGTGAAATGATGGCCTGACCGAGCTGAACATCGCCATTTTTTTGGCGTATCGGTTTGATCGATTGGGTCGCGAGATACTCTAGCGCCAGTTGTGCCCCCCAGTTCAGATGGCTTTTGGCGTCCTGATCGTAAATGCTGATGAGACCGCGCCTAACGCTGGCGTCGAAATCGAGCACCATGTCCGACATCGCTAACTGCTCGCGCGGAAATAGCGAGGGAGTCGTGCGTAAAGAACCCACAACTTTTTCCATGCCAATGAGGTTTTCAGTCGTTTCGATCAGAGTTTTGAGCCGTGTGCGTGAGGCGTCATTTCGCTTCGCAAAGTAGAGGTGTAGCCCGATCACCCTAGGCTGAAATTGTGTGATGGTTTCGATGGTTTCGATGATCACCTGATCGGGTAGTGGCCATGCGTTTGGAATTTCATCATCGGATTCGTCGAACAAGTCACGATCGTCGATCGTCACCAGGACAATACGCGGATCAGGATCTTCGGCAGGGCGATGGCGAATGTAGGTATCGAGGAGTAAGCATTCCCCTAGCTCGAAGGCACCAAGCTGTACGCCCCCGACCGTAATCGCCAGGGCGATCGCTGTAAAACCGATCTCTAAGCCGTAGCGTTTTGAAAGCATTGATCCAATCGATCCCATTGATCTCGCCGCAACCTTGAAATGTTGATTAGTACGAACGAGAAAAGCCGCAAGTGTTGAATCGAACACAATTAATACATCAATAAAGAGCTAATGTGAGCCGCAACAATAAGCGATATCGACAACCCTAATTCAAGGCTATTTTAACCGCAGATATAGGGAATACCCGCCAAAAAATCGTGAATTGTGATCTTATTTCAGCGCGATCGACAACACACTGGGCGTAGGCAAAACGCGGAGCAATTGAGTACTACCCATATATCTCAAACCTTTTGATCGGTTTAGCCTCGATGCGTCCCTGTCTCTGTATTAATTCTGCTTAATTTTGCTTAATTCTGGGACTTCCATTATGAGATTTGGACGGTCTGCAACAGATTCGAGTCTTCAGAAGACGCTCTGTAGTAGTAGGCTGCCGATCCCAGTGATGACATTGAGAATATTGCCGCCCACATTGCCACGACTGCGACCGCTCTGGGAGTCACTAGCCGCTTCCGCTTCCGCTTCCATCGTCGCGACAAATAGCGAGGCCATTTCATATCCGGCCTGGTTGCCTGTGGTGAAAAAGATTTCGGCGGCATAGTCGGCGTCGGCTTTGGCGCGATCGAGATCGCCAAGGCGGTTGTAAGCCGCGCCACGGGCTAGGTAGACTTCGCCATAGTCGGGGTCGATCGTCAGTGCTTGGGAATAGTAGGCGATCGCGCCGGTATAGTTGCCGCGATCGGCGAGCTCATTGCCCCACAGTAGGAGCTGATCCAAGGAGATCAGTGCCAGGGGGATACCCAACGCGCCACGCAGGTTTGCGCCGGAGAGGTTCGCGCCGGAAAAGTTCGCATCGGTCAGGTAAGCGCCACGAAAATCGACGCCAGAAAGATTCGCGCCGGAGAGGTTCGCGCCGGTTAAATCGGCTCCTGCGAGCGATGCGCCGGTCAGGTTGGCATTCGAGAGATTCGCACCACTGAGATCGCTTTGACTCAGGTTCGATCGCAGGAGCCGAGCCCCACTGAGATCGGCTCCTGCGAGGTTGGCATAGACTAGCCCTGCATTGCTCAGGTCGCAAGCGCTGCATTGCTTTGAGGAGAGCAATTGCTGTAAATCGACGAGGCTTTCGCTGCGGGCGATCGTCGGCCAACCCATGAGGCCGATCGTCGAAACCGTGGCGATCGTGAGCCAAGCGGCAAACATGGCCTGAAATTGACCCGTTTGAGACTGATTTTGTGGCGTTGCGAGTCGGAATACCATATCGAAACCTCGGGTCAATCTGATCTATACTGTGACATTTTTTGCAGTTGTGCGGAGCCTTGCGGCTAATTTGCGCGATGGGTCTCCGATGGCGGCAAAATTTCGGGCGCGGGAATGATCGGTCGGTCGCGCGTGTAGCGATCGTGGCGATCCCAGGGATTGAGAATGTCTTCGACTAATACGCTTTTAACCCATACCAAAATTAAAACGGTCAAAGGCAATGCCAAAAATAAGCCGGGGAAACCAAAAAAGCTGGCAAAAAAGACCTGAGCCAGCAGCGTAATCGCAGGGGGCAGCGAGACCTGTTGTGCCATGACGTAGGGCGTCAGAACATTCCCTTCAAGCTGCTGAATAATCACATAAAGCAACAGCACTGTCAGAGATTTCCAGGGGCTTTCAAGTAGGGCGATCGCCATCGGCGGAACGACACTTAAACCGGGGCCAATGTTGGGAACAAAGGTTAATAAACCGGCAAATAGACCATTGGCTAAGGCAAATTGCACTCCCAAAAAGCTAAGGCCAACCCAGCTTGTAAGCGCAATTATGAGCATATTAAACAAAATGCCGACCAGCCAGCCCGTCAGGGCGACTTCGCAGCGATCGAGGATTTCATCGACCCGTCGTCGGTAAAAGGCTGGGAATAGTCGGATAAAACAGCGACGATACCACTGGGGATCGGCCACAAACATCAGCGTCAGAACGATCGCGAGCAGTAGGTTGAGCAGCACCCCCAAGGTGTCGGAAAAAACATTGATTGTGGTTTCCAGCAGGTTGTTGACCACGGGTTGCACCTGCTGAATGATGCTGGCCATGTCTAGCGTAAAATCATCGAAGAGACCGCCGGGGAGGCGTTCACCGACGGCACGCACCCAAAGATCGAGCCGATCGAGAATCTTGGGAAAAAGCTGAATGAACTGATTGAACTGCTCGATGAACGGCGGTACGAGTAGGGCAAAGAAGATGACGGTGGTTCCGAGGGCGGCGACGATCGCCAGCACGACCGCGAGCGATCGGCGCACACCAAAGCGCTGGATCTTGCGGGCAATAATATTGAGTGCCGTCGCAAAAATAATGGAGGCTAACACCACGAGGATGACCTGCCGCAACTGCCACAGGACGACCAGCGAGATGAGCAAAATCAACGTACTGATCACCGTTCCCAATTTCACGGGCGATCTCTCCTGAGGTGTTGTCTTTGTTTGCGCGTGTCGATCGTTGGCGATCGTCTTTTCGATTTTAGTGTGAGCCGGTTCATCTTCGGCGCGTCCAATCCAAGACGATATCCACTCCTTTAGGTTGATTTCCAGCCGCGTAAACCAAGAACTATGGCCACGATTAACGATGGAACCAGGATCGCGATCGTGGCATTCAGGTCGCTACCCGCCAGGCCGAGGGAGGGCGCAAGGCGACGAATCGCGATCGAGATCAGCAATGATGGAACTAAAATCTTCAGCAAAAAAACGAGGGAAGCGACCATAGTGAGGTGATGTAAGAGCGAGAGATCAACAAGCGTGAGGGATCAATTGGCGATCGCCACTGTAGCCGATTCCACCCACCGGACGACGTTAACGATCACCATCACGACGGCGATCGCCGAGCCATATCGCATAATTTCGTCATAATATGGCCATCGCTCGCGATCGTCTTCTCGTTCCCTTCACCCCACGACCTTGCACCATGTTCGGTACTTTTCAACAAAGTCAGCTTCGGATCGAAATTGCCGCCACGAGCGACGAGCTTGCCCGCAGCCTCCTCTACCCCGCCCAACTGCAAGAGTGGCTCTGGCCGCAACAGTTTTCGGGCGCACCGGACAAGCTAGTGGTCGGCGCACAGTTCACCAGTCATTTCGGCCCGATCGCGCTGCGTCACCAGATCGTCACGGCGGAGGATACCTATTTGCGATCGCTGCTGGCCGAAAGTATCGATGGTTTTCATGAATGGTATTGGGGCGATGGCTGGGTTCAATCGCGACTCGAAGGAGTCTCGCTGCTACCGCTCAAGCTTGTGCAGTCCATGAGCTTAATGCGTCTGCAAGCACGATTTAGCGATACACAGCAAACCGCTGACGCTACCCCCCCAATAGACTCGCCCGACTCGCCCGACTCGCCCGATACTTCCGACTCACCGACAAACGCCGACGCCTCCGAACACTCCGAACACTCCGATATCTAAACATCAGAACTCTGACGCGATTCCGAGACGTTGGCCTAACGCGCGATCAATGATCGGTTACGGACTAGCCGCCACAGCACCGATCAAGCTTGAGGCGTTCCGTTAGTAAGTCGCTGACGGCATTCGCGATCGCGAATTCACCGTAAAAACTTTTGGAAAAATCAAACGCTTGCATCTCTGTGATGATCGCCACCACGAGCGACCCGAGATCGTTCTCGCCTTCGAGCCGTTGCCGGATGTAGATACTCGTCGCCCGATCGGCAATCTGCGCGTTGATCGCTTCCGGTAAATATTCGCTATCGAGCCAGCTTTGCAATGCCTGTTGCAACCAATGACGCTCTGGATCAGGATCACCGAGGGGCACGAGTTCAATGGCGGGAATGGGTTGGACGTAATGATGTTCAGACATGGCGCTAGGGTCTCACGATATCGACAGATGGGACGTTCGCAGGGCATCAGCGCAGAGTCTCAAAGCGCGGTCATCAGATGACGCTTACAGCGACAACCCGTATGGGCGAACGATAGTGACACGAATTGGCTAATTGGGCGTATTGTATCCCGAAGCTTTTCGCGCCTGTGTTTCTGAGTTACGAAACATGACAGTTGTTTTGGGTTGTCACACCGGTTGCGCCTGCTGACTGGCTCGCGACGTTATGCATATTCAACTGCACATTCAACTGCACATTCAACTGCACATTCAACTTTGCTCGGTTTAGAGATTGGATGGCACAATCAGTTTTAGGGCACACACTAGAGCGCACAACGGTCGGATCGATACCGGTTTCTAAATTCAAAATCGCTCGTGAGTTTTGTTGCCTTCAGGCTGGAGAGGTGTAAGTTCGAGCAAGTCTAACCTGTCCATGCTTGAGGTTGTGTTGGGGAGTTGACCTCCGTGTGTGCATGAGGTTCGTTCACGTTGCGAGAGATTCTAGCGATGGATTATGACATTCCTTCGATCGTCCAGGGATACACCCAGGGGTACTTCCTGATGGCGAATGATGATGATCGGACGGTGGGTTGGTACAGCAGCCGATCGCGAGCGATCGTGCCGCTGGATCAACGTTTTCGCTATCCCAAATCGTTACGCCGATCGCTCAATCAAAACCGGTTTCAAGTGGCGATCAATCGTGATTTTCCGGCGGTGATCGCAGGCTGTGCCGATCGCGATAGTACCTGGATTTGTGACGATCTCAAGGAGATTTATCTGGCGCTACACGAGGCGGGCTGGGCGCACAGCTTCGAGACTTGGCAGGGCGATCAGCTCGCGGGTGGTGTCCTCGGTCTCTGCATCGGCGGTGCATTTATTGGCGAATCGATGTTCTATCGCATTCCTGAAGGGTCAAAAGTTGCGATGGTCAAACTGGTCGAGCATCTCCGCGCCCAGCAATTTACGCTCTTTGACGCCCAGCTCCAGAATCATCACCTCGCCAGGTTTGGAGCCTACACGATCGACGATCGTGAATACGATCGGCGCCTCGATGAAGCCGTCTCGCTGTCGCGTTCCTTCGTCCCGACCCCGCGATAAGTACCGTCCGGATATCCTCGATTCGAGCCATGAAGCCAAGACGATCGCGTAGCAACAAGATTAACGTCTCAAAAACGTCTCAAAGTAGCTCTCAAGCTGCGTTTGACGGTGCGGCATGGGAATCAAATCCTTCACCGACGCGACTTAAGCGGTTAAAAGAAGCCCAGAAGCATGACTATCTAGCTTAATTTTGCGTGCCCCAGTTTCGATCGCGATCGTTCCAGATTGGACGATGACCAAGCCAAACTGCGATCGATTGAACGAAATCCGAAAACTGATCACAGACTGATCGCATATTAATCCGCTCGATTAATGCTTTCGCTGGCGATCTACTTAATTATGACCGTATAGCATCCAATATTCAAAAATAAGTCCGTATACTCACTTAGCTCTATGGAGCTTCGGGTTGTATCCTCTCGTATTTTCTCTTCCGAGCCGTCACGTATCCGATCGCTGCGATGGGTAAACACTCAACGTACGACTCGAAGATAGTAGTTAAAAATACGGATACTTTCTCCGCTATACCGCTGACTTTTATGACGTTCAACGAACTTTTTCAGGAACTTCTACGTATTCTGATTCCGTAAAGTTACGCATGAATACGGAGCCAATCGTCAAAACTCTGGTGTTACGATCGTTTGCTGACAGCCTTTGATTTATCAGGGTTTCAATCGTTCTAATCCACTCATCTACCCGTCATCCCATGCCCAAGACGATCACCTCTGACTTAGTACTGTTTTGGCATCGCCGGGACTTACGTCTATCCGACAATCAGGGACTACACGCAGCATTTGAACAAAGCAAGAAAGTCATTGGGGTCTTTTGCCTTGATCCGCACTTGCTGAATGCCGACGATGTTGCTCCGGCTCGCATGAGCTATATGCTGGGCTGTCTTCGCGAGCTGGAAGCGTCCTATCAAGCCTTGGGATCTCGGCTGCTAGTACTGCATGGCGATCCGAGATCAACCTTGCCGACATTGGCGATCGCTCTGGGTGCTAGCGCGGTCTACTGGAATCGGGATGTGGAACCCTATGCCCGTCAGCGCGATCGCGACGTTGCTGCGGAACTGCGCGATCGTCAGATCCAGATCGAAGCCGGTTGGGATCAGCTCATGCACCTCCCCGGAGCCATTCGCACCAGCACGGTGGATAACAAGCCCTACACGGTCTTTACCCCGTTTCGGAAAAACTGGAGCCGCCAACCCAAGTCCGACCCCGTTCCGACGCCGACACAGGCGATCGATTTGACGCCTTCGGAGCTACGGGCCGCAGAACAAGCCGGGGCGATCATTGTGCCGAGCGATGCCACGCTGGAGATTGAGTGGGATGCGGGATTTCCGATCGAGCCCGGTGAGGCCGCAGCGAAAGCAAGGCTGGCAGAGTTTGAAGCCGATGCTATTTTTCGGTATAACGTTGACCGTAATTTTCCCTACTTATCAGGTACGTCTGGCCTGAGTCCAGCGCTCAAGTTTGGGGCGATCGGGATTCGTGAGGTGTGGCAAGCCACCTGTCGCGCGGCGCAAGCCTGTCGCAACGACGTCGCGGCCAGTGACGGTGTCCGTACCTGGCAAGATGAGCTGATCTGGCGCGAGTTTTACCAAACGGTAATGTACTTTTTTCCAGAGTTAGCCGAAGGCCCCTATCGCGTGATGTGGCATGATTTTCCCTGGGAAAACGATACGCGGAAATTTCAAGCTTGGTGTGATGGGCGGACGGGCTACCCGATCGTCGATGCGGCCATGCGCCAGCTCAATGAAACGGGCTGGATGCACAATCGCTGTCGCATGATTGTGGCCAGTTTTCTGACGAAAGATTTATGTATCGATTGGCGCTGGGGTGAGCGCTATTTCATGCAGCATCTGGTAGACGGCGATCTGTCGGCTAATAATGGCGGCTGGCAGTGGAGTGCATCGAGTGGGATGGACCCCAAACCCCTACGGATTTTCAATCCCACCACCCAGGGCAAAAAGTTCGATCCGGATGCAATCTATATTCGGCAATGGTTACCGGAGATTCGCACGCTCGAAACAAAACGCATTCACGGGGGTGGCCTCACGCCGCTCGAAGCGCAGTCGTACGGTTACGTGATGCCGATCGTCGATCATGCCGTTCAGCAAAAACGTTTTAAAGAGATCTACAAACAACACAAGGAAAAATACAGCTAAGATCTCGGGCGGCTGAGAACAGGGAGGTGATCGTTCGCTTGGATTGCGTTGACGGTCTCTGCCTCCGGTATATCCAGTGTCGGCAAAGTCACGGTCACGCAGACTTTACTGTCGTCTTGGGTATAGTCGAGCGTACCGTCATAGAGTTCGAGCAAAATGGCGACCATCGCGAGGCCAATCCCGGCTCCGCCTCGCCCATCGCGTAAACGATCGGCACGGCAAAAAGGCGGGGCATGGTCTGAAAGATGGGAGTTGATCGACTCGTTCCAATTCACGAGACTGATGGAGCAAATGCCCGTCGGAAGGAAGGTGCAGATCAGATTGATGGGAGTTCCGATCGGGGAAAACTTCAAGGCATTGTCCAGCAGTTCGCTCATCAGCAGTTGTAGCCAATAATCCGAAATTGCAACGTAACCATTCTGAAGATCGAGCCGTAAGTCACCGGCGCGATCGTTTTCCATCGCGCAGTCTAGTGCGAGCCGACCGACCCAGGGTTGGATCATCGTGATGTGAAGATCGGGTGTGTCGGACTTTAGGCGTGACGGGTCAATTTTTAGCAGTTTTAAACTGACATAGCTCAACAGTCGCTGATTAAACTGCTTGAGCTGTCCCGCAGAATTTGTAATGATACTGACTAAATCGCGAATTTCTGCGATGCTTATTTCATCATCATCGAGGTCTCGAATTAAGTCAGCAGCCCCGAGAATACCGGTGAGAGGCGCGTTGAGCTGATAGGGCAAGGTGTGGGCGAGACTTTCGCAAAGACGTTCGATTTCGGCCTGTCCCGACTCACGGAGGCGATCGTGTTTTGCCAGTCGCGTTTCGATCGTAGACAGCAGATCCCGGACTAAAAAAGGCTTAGTTATATAGTCATCAGCACCGAGCTTCATGCCCCGACGCATATCCTCACACGTGCATTTTGCCGTCAGAAAAATAAATGGAATATTCGCCGTACGTACATCTGTACTTAACGATCTAATGACACCATAACCATCAAGATCCGGCATGATCACATCGCACAAAATTAAATCCGGTTGAGCTTGATAAGCACATTTAATTCCAGACTTGCCATTGCTTGCAGTTAGAACTTGGAATCCCGCAAATTTCAGCGATAAACTTAGATTTTCAAGAATACTAGCATCATCTTCAATAATTAAAATTTTGCTTTTCATGTATTTTAAAAACCTCGGGAATTTGTCTGGCTGAGATGATTTTATTTTTGGTTAACAGCACCAAAAACCGTGAGTACATGCACCTAACATTCATTAATCGAACTAAAGTTATGGTAAGCAAGGAGCTGCTCACAGAAGATAAATACATCATAAAGAATGAGCACTTTTGACGAAAAAATGATGTGGGTGGACTTTTTACTTATCATTTTTAAAGTTCGCCTTAAGAATAACAGTCTGTTTTTCTATATCGATTATCTTTGACAATAATCTTAATTAATCCGATTGAAATGCCGTATTACGGAGTCGGTAAACACCAGGAATAAGTCAGTATCCCGAACTGATTGATGAACACGATGCGTAACACAAGCTTCTAGCTTGTATACAACCAGGATGGTTGGGTTACGTGACTTAAGTCACTTTGATTTTCTTGAGCTACTTAGATTTTCTGCGAGCTAGATGGCGATGGATTAAGATGCGAAATAAGCGGAATGATTATGAGCTGTCCCCCTGCTGCGTATACTCTGGAATTCTTCAGTCCTGAACTTTTTCGTCCATATCATGCCCGTTACCGTCACCGTACCCGCTACCACTGCTAACCTCGGCTCCGGCTTCGACTGCCTCGGCGCAGCCCTCACAATTTATAACCGCTTCACCTTCACCGATCGCGGCGACGACGCCGACACACTCAAAATCATCGTCCGAGGCGCCGAAGCCGATCGCGTCGATACTGGCGCAGACAACATGATTTACCGGGCATTTTGTCGCCTGTATGCCGAAATTGATCGCCCGGTTCCCGCTGTGACGATCGAGATTGACCTGGGTGTCGCTCTGTCGCGCGGTCTCGGCAGCTCGGCCACGGCGATCGTCGGCGGCATTGTCGGCGCGAATGAGCTGGCCGGTCGCCCCCTCGATACCACCGCCCTCGGCAACCTGGCGACGGCGATCGAAGGCCATCCCGATAATGTCATCCCGGCGCTGATGGGTGGTTTTCGCTTGGCTGTACCGGATGGCGATCGGTGGATTGTCTGCGATTTGCCTTGGGATGAGGCGATCGTTCCGGTGGTCGCGATTCCTGATTTTGAGCTGTCAACGGCAGACTCGCGACGTGTTTTGCCTGACACGTATAGCCGCAGCGATGCTGCGTTTAATGCCGCGCATGTGAGTCTTCTGGTTCAAGGATTGGCGGCGGGGAATGGTGACTGGATACGGGTCGGCATTGACGATCGCCTGCACCAGTCCTATCGCGTGGCGCTGATTGCGGGATATCGCGCGGTGGAGGCGGCGGCGATCGCGGCGGGAGCCTATGGCGTGGCGATTAGCGGCGCGGGGCCGACGATGTTGGCCTTGTGTTCGTCGGAGACGGTCGAGGCGGTCGTTGCTGCGATGGATCAAACCTGGCAAGCCCAGGGCATCACGCCGGATGTGCGACAGGTTGAGCTTGATTATCGGGGTGTGCAGGTCGAGTCGGTCTAGCGATTTTGCGGTTTATAGTCAGTTCAATAAAAAACGAGACATCTTGGCTCTGTCCTGTTTGCTCGAAAACCGCGTTATTCGCTGCGCGAAGGCCACGCCAACGACTCCGCTCAACGCTCTCAGAATGTTCTGAAAATGATTGAACTGACTATGATCATCCGGAAAAACGAGCAAATTTAGCCATAAACCGCCGGTCGATCGCGTCTTTGATCCACCACAGCCAACTGTAAGCGCCGAGTCCCCAGTTCCCCCAGGAGGCGACGGCGCGACCGTCGCCCGTGCCAATGAGCGCTAAGACTTCATCGGGTGGGTTGTAGCGAGTCAATGATGACTCTCCGCTTAAGGTTGCTCGCCAATTGTCAAATAGTGGTTTGCCCTGACGCACGGCATAGACTCCGGCTCGTGGCAGTTGGCGATCGCGCAATACGGCCACATCTCCCGAGGCGAAGACCTCCGGATGCGATACCGATCGCAGGGTGTCATCCACCACCACAAACCCGCGATCGTCCGTTTCCAGGCCGCAATAATTCAGCCATGATGCCGTCTTCGCATTCGTCACCCAAATCACGTGATCGCCCGCGACTTCCAACCCCGAGGCACAGCGAACATTATGCGTTGGCTCAATTTCGATCACGGCTTCGCCTCGGTAGACCTTAACCCCCCGATCGTGCAAAATCGACTCCAAGATCCGCCGCACCATGGCGTTATGGCCGGGTAATAGCTGATTGCTGCGCTGGATGAGATTAATCGTCAGCAAGTCCGATCGCTCCAGTAGCTTCGTCAGTCGTGCGCCCATCGTTAGCGTCAGTTCTACGCCACCGGCTCCACCGCCGACAATCGTGAGCGCGATCGGCTTTGACGGCGATCGGCGCACCTGTTCCAGGATGCCGTACCACGCCGTCAGCAGTTCTGGCACTGGTTTGGCCGGGATAGCATACCGGCCACCGCGTACTCCGTGCAGTCCCGGTGTGCATCCCATGTCGATCGACAAAAAGTCGTAGGCGATCGCTCGCTCCGAATCGAGTTCGATCATACGTCGCTTCAGATCCAGGCCAACAGCGCGATCGAGCAAAAAATCGACCCCGGATCGTTGCGCCAGGGCGAGCGAATCGATATAACAATCGTTCCACGGGTGAAATCCCGCAATATGACCAGGCAAAATCCCCGAATAGGGCGCATAGACCGTGTTCGAGATCAGCGTAATTCGGGCAGGGGGACGATCGGCGTCTTGCTGTCGCGCCCAGTGATCCAGCGCGATCGCGTGGCTATGACCGCCGCCGATCGCAACGAGGTGAGGGATGCGTTGCACGATGAATAGAGCGAGTGGAGTGTTGAAAAAAAGCGCTGGAACCTTGCGTGCAGTGCTTCCGATTGTTTGGGCGATCGTCGGTTTACTCAACCGCTTCTATTAATGCTAGCTAATTATGTGAGTCGGTGAGGGCGACCTCCATCGATTCACTGGCATCAGCAGCAGGGACACTTTTATGAACCACGTGGAGCTGTTCGCGGACATCGTCGATCGTGTCATTGAGGTGAGCAATTTTCGCTTCGAGTTCGCGTCGCTTGACCTCTGGATCGATCGAGTCCGAGATCGCGTCCAATTTTCGATCGCGTCCGGTTAATTTCGGCTTGCGTTTCGCACCACGGCGCGATTTTGACACCACCGCAGCGCCGATCGCGCCGCCGATCGCGCCGCCGACGAGTGCGCCGAGCAAAAATCCACCGGAAAAATTACCGTTACTCATGATCTTTCCTATCAGTTATGGGTTCGCAGGCTATTTTTATCGTTGCTGGATGCATCACGACTATTATCAACCGGTTCCAAAGGCGCGATCGCCTGCATCGCCCAGACCGGGAATAATAAAGCCGCGATCGTCGAGTTGCTCATCGATCGTGGCGGTGTAGATCACCAGGCCGGGATAGTGTTCGTTGAGGATTTGCAGAGCGGGTGGAGCGGCAACCACGGAAATAATGCGAATACGGTCTGACGTTAAGCCGCGATCGATTAACTGCCGCATCACAAAATCGATCGTGCCGCCTGTGGCCAACATCGGCTCGCTAATCAAGACTAGGGCATCTTCCGGAAAACGCTTCGGCAGCTTGTTGAGGTAGCAGCGCGGCTCTAGGGTCGTTTCGTTGCGCTCCATCCCCATGTGGTACACCGCCGCTGCTGGAAGCACGCTCATCATGCCGTCGATCAGCGCCAGACCCGCACGCAAGATTGGCACGACCGCTAGCGGCGTCGAAGCGCGGATTACCTCGCCCGCACTCGGAGCTAAGGGGGTATGAATCGTGATCTCATCGGTGGGTAACCAATCGCGGATCGCTTCGTAGGTCAGCCAGCGTCCGATCTCGGTCAGGCCGGTTTTGAACAGCGGCATCGGCGTCGAAGCTTCGCGTACGAGTGCGAGCCAATTTTTAAGCAGTGGGTGGGGGGGAACGAAAACGCGCAGTTGGAGAGCCATCGACAACGAGCCAGACTGTGAATTGAGCGGTCTAATCTTACCGTGATGACTGGGTTTGTGGTGAGGCTTGGGATTGGGGGTAAGTGGTCGTAATTGTGTGTGTGGGTCAGACCTCCGAGGGTTTGCAAACCTCGGAAGTCTAGTCAGTCGTGGGTTATGATTTATCGATCAGAAAATTTACAACCATTTTTTCTGAGTTGTGCTGATCGCGGGCGCGTGCTATTTTTTACCGCATCTGGCTACCACAACTTTTGCCATTTCATTGTTTTTTCCCGTACTGAGAAACCTTACACTCAGACTTTTCAAATTAAAAAAGATATGACATCTTAAACTCTTTAGATTTAGCTAAGCTTTTCTTGGGCGAGATCAACCCGTGAGTATTTCTACCCCCCCCCTCGTTACAACTCGTAATCTTGTTGTCTTTGATACAAAGGTTCCCGACTGGGAGCAACTACGCGACGGCTTGACCCCTGGAACCGAGGCGCTGATCCTTGACCCAGATCGTGATGGGGTTGAGCAAATCAGCGAAGCCTTGGCGGGCTACCAGGACTTAGCTTCGGTTCATATCATTTCCCACGGCGAACCGAATCGGGTCTTTTCGGGCAACTCGGCGCTAGATGTGGTCAGTGCGGCGACGACGTACAGCGAGGCTCTAGAGGGTTGGCAAAATTCCCTGGCGCCCGGTGCAGATTTGTTGCTGTATGGCTGCAATGTGGGGGCGGAAGCGACGGCGAGTTTGCCGCAGGTGTTGGCGCATCTGACGGGGGCGGATGTGGCGGTGAGCGAAGACTTGACCGGCGCAGCGAGCCTGGGCGGTGATTGGGATTTGGAAGTGAAGACGGGGCAAATTGAAGCGTTGCCGGTCTTCAATGAGATTGTGCGGGCGGAGTATACCCACGTCCTGGCAGGTGTTATTACCACCGTGGCGGGCGCTGACACTCAGGGCTTCAGCGGCGATGGCGGCGCGGCAACCTCGGCACAACTGAGCGGTCCTGTTGGCGTAGTGATCGACAGTAGCGGCAACCTCTACATTTCGGACTACAACAACAACCGCATTCGGAAGGTGGACACCAGCGGCAACATCAGCAGCACCGTGGCGGGCACACTGAACCGTCCTATTGGCGTAGCGATCGACAGCGGCGGCAACCTTTACATTGCGGACTACAACAACCACCGCATTCGGAAGGTGGACATCAGCGGCAACATCAGCACCGTGGCGGGCACTACGCGAGGCTTCAGCGGCGATGGCGGCGCGGCAACCTCAGCACAACTAAACTCTCCTCAGAGCGTAGAGATCGACAGCAGCGGCAACCTCTACATTGCGGACTCCAGCAACCACCGCATTCGGAAGGTGGACATCAACGGCAACATCAGCACCGTGGCGGGCACTAGCACGTCGGGCTTCAGCGGCGATGGCGGCGCGGCAACCTCAGCACAACTGAACTTTCCTCAGGGCGTAGAGATCGATAGCAGCGGCAACCTTTACATTGCGGACTACAACAACCACCGCATTCGGAAGGTGGACATCAGCGGCAACATCAGCACCGTGGCGGGCACTACGCGAGGCTTCAGCGGCGATGGCGGCGCGGCAACCTCGGCACAACTGAACCGTCCTACTGGCGTAGAGATCGACGGCAGCGGCAACCTTTACATTTCGGACAACACCAACAACCGCATTCGGAAGGTGGACATCAGCGGCAACATCAGCACCGTAGCGGGCACTGGCACGGGGGGCTTCAGCGGCGATGGCGGCGCGGCAACCTCGGCACAACTGAACCGTCCTACTGACGTAGAGATCGACGGCAGCGGCAACCTTTACATTGCGGACACCAACAACCACCGCATTCGGAAGGTTGCCCCTCCCCCTACGGTTAACCTCTCCGTGAGCGCTACCAGCGGCACTGAAGCCGCCACCACTGCCATTACCGTCACCGCCACCACCAGTGCCGCCGTCACCAGTGACGAAACCGTAACTCTTGCAGTCTCCGGCACTGGCATCACCGCTGGTGACTACACCCTCAGTGGCACAACTCTGAGTGGTACAACCCTCACGATTCCCAGTGGAATAGCCACCGGCACGGCCACATTTACTGTCGTCGATGATGCCCTAGCGGAAGTAACCGAAACCGCTACGTTGACGATCTCCAACCCCAGCAGCGGTCTTACGCTCGGCACAACGACAACGCAAGATATTACCATCACCGACAACGACAAAGGTGTCGTCTTCTCCAAAACCACCGCCACCGCCACAGAAGGGGGAGCCACCGATAGCTATACGATTAAGCTCAATACGGTTCCTACCAACCCGGTGACAGTCACCCTCAACACCGGCAACCAGCTTGAAGATGTAACCGCCCTGACCTTTAACGCGGATGCCACAGCGCTGAATGCCCAAACTGTGACCCTCAGAGGACTTCTGAATAAGTAGTTTTACTTAGGTCAATCGTCTCAAAAGCAGGCGA
>CAZFJL010000068.1:0-21470 GCA_964518905.1 uncultured Geitlerinema sp.
TCGCAAGGGAAATACGAGTCAGCGGAACCGCTCTACCAACGCGCCTTAGACATCTGGGAACGGCAACTGGGAGCCGACCATCCCTCTACCGCCACCAGCCTCAACAATTTGGCGGCATTGTATCACTCGCAAGGGAAATACGAGTCAGCGGAACCGCTCTACCAACGCGCCTTAGACATCTATGAACGGCAACTGGGAGCCGACCATCCCGATACCGCCAACAGCCTCCATAATCTGGCGCTTTTGTATCAATCGCAAGGAAAGTACGAGCTAGCCGAACCCTTGTTTTTACGTGCTTGCTCCATACTCATCCAAACCCAAAACGTCACGCTTCAATATATAGGCACTAACGTCCTTCGCTTCTACCAAATTGCTCTCCCCGCCGGACTCCCCGACACCACCCTCCGCAACCACCCCCTCGCCGACCTCATCCTCCCCCACCTGCAAACGCCGCCCGACACCCAATAAACTCCAGACCCCTGCACTGCTCCATCGACGACGACCAAATCATGACTACCATTACGGTATGCTCCATCAGCCAACTCATTCAATGAATACCATCACCCTCACCGCCCACATCGGCCAAAACGGACGACTACAAATCGACCTCCCCACAACCCTACAAAACACCGACGTCGAAATCGCCCTAACCCTCCAACCTCTCCCCCACAAAGACACCTGGCCGGATAATTTCTTCACCGACATCATCGGCGGCTGGACTGGCGACCCCCTCCAGCGCCCCGAACCACTTCCCGAAGACCAGCGCCAACCCCTCACCTTCGGCGACTGATGTACCTGCTCGACACTAACGCCTGCATCCGGCTCCTCAACCATGATCGCACCTCCCGCGTCGCTGCCAAACTCGCCACCCTGAAACCAAGCCAAATCCGCCTATGTACCGTTGTCACCTATGAGCTGTACTACGGCGCATACAAAAGTCAACGGCAAGACCGTAACCTTGAATTGCTCGATCGCTTCTGCCAAAAATTTTTCATCCTGCCCCTCGATCCTCACGCCGCCCGCATCGCAGGAGAAATCCGTGCCAATCTTGAGCGTAACGGCACGCCCATCAGTCAGAACGATCTAAAAATTGCCGCGATCGCGATTGCCAACAACTGCACCCTCGTCACCCATAACACCCGCGAATTCAGTCGAATCGATCAGCTTTCACTCGAAGACTGGGAATAGCCACAAGAACCGCGCCAACATTCCCCCGTGGGTCGGTAACATCCGCCACATTTCCGCGATCGCCCAACCCTGTAACGTTCCCAAAGACTCCCGACCCTGCCAATAACCCCAATGACCCCCGAAAGCAAACCCCCCTTTCCCCCCTTCACCGCCGAAACCGCCGCCCAAAAAGTCCGCGCCGCCGAAGACGGCTGGAACGGACGCAACCCCGAAAAAGTCGCCCTCGCCTACACCCCCGATAGCATCTGGCGCAACCGCGCCGAATTCGTCCACGGTCGCGACGAAATCATCGCCTTCCTCACACGCAAATGGGCGAAAGAACTCGACTATCGCTTGATTAAAGACGTCTGGGCCTTTACCGACAACCGGATCGCCGTGCGCTTCGCCTACGAATGGCACGACGATTCCGGCCAGTGGTATCGCGCTTACGGTAACGAAAACTGGGAATTCGCCGCCAATGGCCTGATGCAGCGCCGCATCGCCAGTATCAACGATCTACCGATCGCCGAAGCCGATCGCAAATACCACTGGCCGCTCGGACGACGCCCCGACGATCACCCCGGCCTTGCGGAATTGGGACTGTAAGACTCAATCGTTCAGAACGCGTTTACATAACCAATGATGCGATCGATCACCGCCTCGATCGTCATCCCGTCCGTCACCAGCTCGATCGCATCGTCCGCCTTGGACAACGGCGCGATTTCCCGCGTGCTGTCCTGGCGATCGCGATCGATAATCTCCGCCTCAAGCTGGGCTAAATCGACGCTGTACCCCTGAGCGATCAGATCCTGACTGCGACGGCGAGCGCGTTCCGCAGGTGTCGCCGTTAAAAAGATTTTGACCTCCGCTGACGGAAACACGCAGGTTCCCATATCGCGACCCTCGGCCACCAGTCCGCCCCGATCGCCAAACGCCTGCTGCTGCTTCATCAGAAATTCACGCACCGCTTTTTGAGCCGCAACCGTCGAAACATTCGCGGTCACCTCCGGCGTCCGAATCGCCGTCGTAATCTCCGTGCCGTTCATCGTCACCACACAGCCGCCGTCGCCCTGGGGCTGCATATCCAGCTCGCAGCTCGCGACCAACTCGGCGATCGCCGCCTCGTCATCCAGCGCAGTTCCCGTTTCCATCACCAGCCAGGTCACGGCGCGATACATCGCACCCGTGTCGAGATAGAGAAAACCGAGGCGATCGGCGATCGCGCGGGTGACGGTGGATTTTCCAGCCCCAGCGGGGCCGTCGATCGCGATGATGGGGGGGCGAGTTTGTAGCACGATGTTGTCAATAAGTCGGGTTGTGCCGAGGCGAGCGGCCAGGGCGAGTAATGCACGGCGATCGATCTGCTCAATGGGTGCGAGCGAAACGGGATCGACCAGCTCGACATAGTCTAAGTCGAGTTCGGTCACGGTAGCACAGTGCGATCGCACCGTATCGAGAATCGTCCTGCGATCGCGATCGCCCGCTGTCACCATCGCCGCCGCCTGCTGTAACGCTTGAAACAGTACCGCCGCTTGCTCACGTTTCGGCGGACTCAAATACTGATTTCGCGAACTATAGGCCAAGCCCGACGCCTCCCGCACGATCGGGCAGGGGCAAATCTCGACGGGAATATCGAGATCGCGTACCATCGCCTGCACAATTGCGAGCTGCTGCGCGTCTTTGCGACCAAAGTAGGCGCGATCGGGCTGCACGATGTTCAGCAGCTTCATCACGATCGTCGTCACCCCGTCAAAATGCCCCGGACGCGATCGGCCACACATCACATCCGTCATCGATTCGGGCGGGATAACCCCAGTACGACGGCGATCGGTTCCCGCGCGTGTCGCGAGTCCCAGCGCCTGCGGAGTCGGCACAAAAATCGCGTCAACCCCGAGGGTTTGACAGAGTTCGCGATCGGCATCGAACGTTTGCGGATAGCGATCGAAATCTTCCGTCGGCGCGAATTGCAGCGGATTGACGAAAATACTGACGACGACGATCGCACTTTCCGCCCGCGCTCGCTCGATCAAGCTGGCATGACCCGCGTGCAGATTGCCCATCGTCGGGACAAAGCCGATCGAGCCCGTTTTCTGGCGTCGCCAATCACGAATTTTTGCGGGGGTCTCCCAGATCAGGGGCAGCGTCTGCGGGGTCAACATGGCGTTACGACATATAGGCGTTTGCACTATACATATATATGAAGACACGAAAGTTGAAATAGAGCCACAAGACCCAGGCACGTCACCCTATTTGCTTTGATCGCTTTGATCAACACTCTGATCAACAAAACGATAGAGACATTGAAGGCAATATCTCTATCGTTTAAGAATTACGTTAAAAATTCCGTTTGGCGGCAGGGCGAGAACTCAACTACGACGACCCTAGACGGGCACTTATGCGCTGGTTGATCGTGGTGGGCATTGCCCACGATCACTGCGAACCCCGCTCAATTCAGGCTGTCGAAGCGACTAGAACGAGACAGGGGTCGCTGAGTCGTTGCGTTTACTCGACGATCGAGATCTCAACATAGGCCACACCACTGGAAACCACACCGAGTTCCTCCGCCGCGCCACGCGACAGGTCAAGAATTCGATGACCAATGAACGGGCCACGATCGTTAATCCGAACATCGAGGCTACGACCGTTATACACATTCGTGACACGCACGATCGTGTTAAACGGTAGGCTCGGGTGCGCAGCACTGATGCCGTACTGATTGAAAATCTCACCGTTCGCGGTGTAGTTGCCATCAAAGCCGGGGCCATACCAGGAGGCTTCGCCTGCTTGATAGACAATTTCTTCGGGGGCTGGTGCGTTATCGCTGTTGTCGCTGTTATCGGAACTATCGACGTAGGCTAGATTTCCGGTTCCGTCGAGGAGAAACTGGCTCGAATGCTGTACCGGAGGCAAGTCCGGAGACGACTTTTGGAGAATCGCCTGGGTGACACGGGCCAAGAGCGGCGACGCTTCAGCGCTCACTGCACTTTCACGATTGTCGAGGCTCACTAGGGCTGGGCGATCCGTCGTACTCTCGAATTCAGAACCGTTGCTGGGCTCAACCGTACTTGCGGTCGCGACCTGCATCGGGATGGAGACGAAGACAGCGGCGATCGCGCCGCTCCAGAAATTTTCGTTCATGTAGTGGGTAAGTGTTTCACTTACTAACCCCAATTTGTATCCTTGCGAGCGATACCGAAATCAGGGGGAGAGCCTAGATTGCTGAGTTGGGTTCGTGGGTGAACGAGCTGGCAGACAGGCTGCTAGCTAGCTCGCGAGTTGAACGTCTCAGAGCGCCTGAAATCCTTTGTTAACAAGGGATTCAAGGAACCTAAACTCATGCCGGGTTCATGTTGTTTGCTCGAAGCTGCAACAGAATAGCATGAAGTTTTGTGGAGTTTGGCGGTCGAGCCGCTCCTAGACCTGAATAAGACCATCCCCCGTTTGAGTGGGCGTCGCCCTAATCGACCGCCAGTTCAGAGGTCGAGAGCTTTCACCGTGAGGCGTTTTAACGTCTGGATTTCATGACATAAAATAAAGCAATGTACTCGATAAGTTTTGGTGGGTCATATCGAGGAACTCTCGGTATCGTCAGCGTTTCGCGCTAAAATTCGGCCTGCATCCAGGGTTAGTTCGATCGCGGTTTTTCGGCCTCTAAAACAGACCGAAGACAAACCCGACGATCGCACCCAAATTATTGAACCGAGGAGGTCGAATTTTCCATGGACTATCGTGAAGCTGGTGTAGATATTGCGGCGGGACGTGCGTTCGTCGATCGCATTCGCGACCTTGTCCAGGGAACCTATCGACCCGGAGTTTTAGGTGGATTGGGGAGTTTTGGCGGCTGTTTTGAATTGCCGACGGGATACAAGCAGCCCGTTTTGGTGTCGGGTACGGATGGTGTCGGAACCAAGCTCAAGCTGGCGCAACAGCTCAATCAGCACGACACCGTCGGGATTGATCTGGTGGCGATGTGTGCCAATGATGTCCTGACCTCGGGCGCGGAACCGCTGTATTTCCTTGATTACTTAGCGACCGGCAAGCTCGATTCGGATTGCCTCGAAGCGGTAGTACGTGGTGTCGCGGATGGTTGCAAGCAGGCCGGTTGCGCGTTGCTTGGGGGAGAGACGGCGGAAATGCCGGGATTTTATCCGCCGGGAGAGTACGACATGGCGGGCTTTTGCGTGGGGATTGCGGAAAAGAGTGCGCTGCTCGATGGATCGAAGCTGGCGATCGGGGATGTGGCGATCGGCTTGGCCAGTACCGGCGTGCATAGCAACGGGTTTAGCTTGGTGCGATCGATCATCGATCGCGGCGGCCACAGCCTGAGTGATACGCCGGATGTACTCGGCGGCGTCACCCTCGGCGAAGCGTTGATTGCCCCCACGCAAATCTACGTAGAAGCCGTCAAGGCGATCGAAGCCGCCGCGATCGATATTCACGCCATGGCGCACATCACCGGTGGCGGTCTGCCGGAAAATCTGCCGCGCTGTTTAGGTGAAGGTCAGGCTGTGCAAGTTGACCCCCAAAGCTGGACACCTCCCGCTATTTTTCGCTGGATTGCCGCAGCGGGCGATGTCGCACCAGCGGATATGTTCGACACCTTCAATATGGGCATCGGCTTTACTATCTTCGTCGCGCCCGATCGTGTTGACGCCACCCTCGCGGCACTTCAGACCACCTCGATCGCGGCATGGCGCATCGGCGAAACGATCGCCGGAAGCGGCGAGGTACAAGGTATCCCGATCGTGGAACGTTAAGCGAAGGGTTATCGCGTCGATCCTTAAAGTCTACGATCGCGATCCATCATGCAAATTCGTGAGCGCTGCCTATTGATTTTCGATTTGGAGGCAACCTGTTGCAACGATCGCAGCATTGCTCGGCGACAGATGGAAATCATTGAGATCGGCGCGGTTCTGCTGGATTTGCGCGATCGGCGGGTGGTCTCCGAATTTCAGCGCTTCGTTCGCCCCGCACGCCATCCCCAGCTCACGCCCTACTGTCGTCAGCTCACCAGCATCACCCAAGCGGATATCGACGCCGCACCGATCTTTCCGCTAGTTCTTCAAGAAATGCTGACCTGGCTCGCAACCCAACCCCAACCCTTTCGGTTCGCCTCCTGGGGCACGTACGACAAACACCAGTTCAAACAAGACTGTACATTTCATCGGGTGGCCTACCCGTTTTTAGGCGAACATCTCAACCTACATCGAGTCTTCGCAGCCACGATCGATCCCCATCAAACCTGGCCGCTGACCCTTGCCCTAGAACACTTTGACCTGCCATTCCAAGGAACCCAGCATCGCGGCATCGACGACGCTCGCAACACCGCAGCGATCGCGCTCAAGCTGATCCAGACATCAGCATAATCAGTTCCTCAAACCGTAAAAATACTCAGGCTTTTTGAATACATACTCATGACACTGCGCAAATCAACTTTAAAAAAAAAATACAAATACCTAGAGCGATAGAGGGCTACTTCACCAACTCTTCAAGGTCGAGATTAGAGAAGACGCATAGTATGTATATAGGTAGTGGTTTAATCTCCTGGCGCAACTTAGGTCGGTCCGCTCCTTAGTGATGATCGCGTTGATACCCGCTTTGCTTGAAAGACCTGTTTGACTCGTCATCCTTCAAGCTGCCTCGGCGCTCACTATCGAACACTATCTAGTTATCCATCCCCCATTTTTCGCCCGTCGTCCCATGAAAAAACAACTCCTAACCGCCTTCACCTCTGTTTCGCTCCTCATCGCCGGTGCGATCGCCGTTCCCGCGACCGCTGCCATTTTTGGTTCGGGAGACGATGCTGCCAGTATTGACGCCAATTCACAGCTTAGTGATCTTTACGATGACTTCGGTGGCGAGGGTGGATCGGCGGACATTACCGCTGATGAAATGCAGGGCATGATGGTAATGATGTTATCGACGGAAGTGGGTGTTACGCCCCTCGACCTGTTGCAAGATCCGTCGAAGGTCGATTACCTGAATGATGAGGGTGCAGCCGTGAAGACGGGTGGTGAAGAAGAGATCCCCCACGGCCTCGGCGTGATTTCCAAAGGTGGCTGTACGGCGGATGTGGGCTGTGCGATCGGTGCAGCGGGCGTCAAGGTGACCCTAGTGTGCATGGCGCAAGTTCCGGCAAAGGGCGGCTCATTGTCTGACGCTGAAGATATCGCAAACTGCATGAAGGACGTCGATTACGATCGATACATGGCGGCTTCGGCTTGCACCTATGGCACGTGTCCTGGATTTGCCTCGATCGGCCAAGACGATCTCTACGCCTGCAATACAGAAACAGATAGTGATGTTATGGCCTTGTTCAACTAAGGTTGATGGTTGATGGTTAATCGATACATCAGAGTCCGAGATAACACGGGCTAAACGATAAAGAAAAAGGCGATCTGTTGTTTGTAGACAGATCGCCTTTTTAGATTGGATACATCGCGAATAATGCGAGGATGAGTCACACTTTGATTCAGTATGCCGAAAGCTTATGAGTGCCTACGACGAATTTCCGCCTGAGTTTTGGCAAGGGGTCGAACAGTTCAATAGCGGTCAGTTTTACGATTGCCACGACACCCTTGAGGCGATCTGGCTGGAATGTTACGGCACAGAGAAAAAGTTTTATCAGGGCATTTTGCAAATTGCCGTCGCCTGCTATCACCTAAGTAATCTCAACTGGCGAGGCTGCGCTATTTTGCTCGGTGAGGGCATGAGCCGATTGGGTCAATATCCCGCAGATTATGCCGGTATCGATGTTGACGCGCTGATTGATCGCAGCCAGGAGATGCTGACGATCGTCCAACGGGCGGGAGAATCCGGCGTCAGCCAAGTTGCCCGAGACTATGGCTTGGTCAGCGATCCCCTGATGGTGTCGGAGGTTGAGCGATCGCTACCGTATATTAAGCGTGTGTCGATCTAGACAGGTGTCACATTGTGGCGTGAGATGTATGAACATCTTGATACGATGTGATGTAGTTACATTACACATTATTATTGTTAGTCGATCGCCAGTGTGAGCCCAGACGTCAATCTCTCGCCTCGATCGTGGAGGTCTCTTCGATGAACGTCATCTCAAAATTTACTAAGGCTCGCCTACTGCTCGCCCTCGCGTTGCCCCTTGTGACAATCGGCGCTATCGTTGCACCAACGTTACCGACCTACTCTCAAGTTGGCGCCAGAACCCCGCTCACCGTCCGTGCCGACGTTCAAGAAGCCGACGCCCGTACAGGAATTGTCACCGCTCGCGGTAATGTTCAGATTGACTACCCCGCCCGAAATGTAACGGGAACGTCTGACCAGGCGCAATATTTCAGCAATGAACGTCGTCTTGTCCTGACGGGTAATGTTTTCGTTTTGCAAGACGGAAACAGTATTCGCGGCGAGGTGGTTGTGTATCTGATTGATGAAGGTCGATTTGTGGCCGAGCCGCTGCCAAATCGCCAAGTTGAATCGATTTATCTCGTCCCTGCGGATGCTGAACAACCAATTCCGCCTGCACCGAAAGCGCCCGCCCTCAATCCCTAATATTTTCCCGATCGTCCGCGATGGTGAGCTTGCTCGATGAAAATCGTTCTTGAAAACGTCCAGAAATCCTACAGTCAGCGTACCGTCGTCAATCGGGTCAATATGGCGATCGCGCAGGGCGAGGTGGTTGGCCTCTTGGGTCCGAATGGTGCGGGGAAAACCACTACATTTGGGGTCGTGACCGGTTTGATCGCTCCCGATCGAGGCAAAGTGTTGCTCGATGGCCAGGATATTAGCCTCAAGCCGATGCATGAGCGATCGCACCTCGGGATTGGCTACCTGTCCCAAGAACCGAGCATTTTTCGGAATCTGTCGGTGCGGGACAATCTAATGCTGGTGTTTGAGCAAACGGGCGTTCCGAGCCGCGATCGTACCCAACGTCTCGAACGTTTACTGCGAGAATTCCGGCTTGAAACGGTCGCGTCTAGTTTCGGGCGTCAAGTGTCCGGCGGAGAACGTCGTCGCACTGAAATCGCCCGATCGCTGGCTTCGGGTCACGGTGAACCCTCTTTTTTACTGCTCGATGAACCCTTTGCAGGCGTTGACCCGATCGCGATCGCCGACCTGCAACAGTCGATCGTCGATTTACGCCGTCGCAATATCGGCATTCTCATCACCGATCACAACGTCCGCGAAACCCTCGAAATCGTCGATCGTGCCTACATCATGCGCGAGGGCGAAATTTTTGCGTCGGGCAGTCCTGACGAACTTTACGCCAATCCCCTCGTACGCAAGTACTACCTTGGCTCACGATTTCAGCGCTGACAGGACGGCTGCGTAAGGCTATCAGAAATCGCAGTGCTAGGATCAACCTAAAATTCCTGCTTTTATAACTATGCTTCGCCCTAAGTCTTTACGTACCGCGACCCTAGCGCTATTCCTGAGTCTCACGCTTGTTGTGACCGGATGTGCTTCTAAGGCTCCGGTGTCATCGAACACAGCACCTTCGACGATTTCGACCCCCACCGAAATCCAGAAAACCGACGCCGTCTCTGATGCAGCCCTACCGGGAAGCGCCTTTAATGCATTTTTCCCAGAGGCTCAAGGCGGATTTGAGCGAGTCTATACCCAAGAGAAAGATGGTTTCGCAGAAGCAAAACTGAAACAAGACGGCGCAGAAGTGGCTAAATTAGCGATTTCCGACACGATTAGTACACCGGCTGCGGCTCAAAAGTTTGCCAATGTCAGCGAGACGATCGCGGGATATCCGTCGATGTCGATCGGCAGCAAGCAAACGGCACTTTTGGTCAACAATCGATTTCAGGTCAAGGTCATTTCTGTGGCAGATAGTTTTACTGCAGACGATCGCAGTGCGTGGCTACAAAAGTTTGATCTAAATGGTCTATCCGGACTCTAAATGCAGGGACAAAAAATCAGAGCTGGCCTAAAATCTGTCTGAATTCGTAGGTTGGGTTGCACGTAGCCAAACCCAACGCAATCGCTAAGAAATTGGGAGCATCCCGTTTATGCAACTTGCCCCTCATCCCCCAGCCCCTTCTCCCAAAAAAGGGAGAAGGGGAGACCGATTCAAAGTCCCTCTCCCAACTTGGGAGAGGGATTTAGGGTGAGGGTGACACAAATGGGATGCTCCCAAGAAATTTGCTGTCGTTGTGTGTCGTTTCTCCGCCCAACCTACGAGGCTTAAGAACTATTTTTTACTTGTGTAATACGAGATTTTTTATTTTTTTATACATGCTTCAGAAAATGACGTAAAGGATATTGCACAATGCGCCGTCGATTACCGTCTGAGGCTTCAAGCCGCGATCGCCATCAACACCGTCAGGCCAGGATCGCGATGATCCCCCCATTTTTGACGACCTCTCTTGCCGCCATTGCGACGATTCTGCTCTCGATTCGACCGAGTCAAAGCGCTGAATATTTAACCCTGGCCTATGGAAACTTTGCCCGCACAATAACGATTAGTCACCTGACGCAACTCTGTGACACCGGCACACTCCCCGAGGAGGCACACGAACTCAGCGCAACCCTGGCAATGATCGCGGTGGATACCGACGATATCTGCCGCACGCTGACGGATTCCGTCGCGATCGATCTCGTCGAATTCGATCGCGCTCTGCGTTCACGCATCGGCGAAGATTTACTATTCATGGCGGGTCAAGTGATTCACAATCGACCGCGCGTGGCGACAATCACATCCCTGCGCGGCGCTCTGGTGACGTCCGGTGACGATGGCGAAATTAATGCGCTCGAAATCCTACAGAACTACCCAACGCCGGAAGTTATGATCGATCTCGATCGTCTATTTAGTGATGATTGGATTAAAGATGGTTTCGCGGATTTCTCCCGTGATTTTTCCTGGGATGGTTTTAATAATAATGAGAAATAATGAGAACGAAAACGAAAATAATATGAAATCCGGTTCCGTATGGGAAAAATAAAACAGGCCTATGAGCACTGAGCTTGTCGTCAGCGTAGCCTTTGCTTTGCGAATAGTGCGGTCTCTACCTAGAGCGACGGTCTAAGATTATACACAGGCAAATTTCGTATGAGCGTGTGACCAAGAGGCGAGATTTTGGTTTTTCTGAGTACGCTAGATTATTAAATACCTTTACGGGCAGATCATGGCGAAAAAAGGCTTTCCACCCATCGTCTATATCCTTTTTACACTAGCCTTGGCCGCTGCGGTCAATTGGCTATTTAAGTCCGGACGTTTGACCGCTCCGCCGATCGCGGGCTTGGATGCATCGCGATCCGAACGATCCAATGAGAGGCAAAATGGGGACGATTTAGTCCTGCTTGGCGACACGTTTAGCGGCTACAGCACCTTTCGTGATGGTGATTTTCAGGCGCTGCTGGCTGAGTCGGGGCTGCGTTTGGTTTATGAAGATGTGTTCGATCAAGGAGAACGGGCGGCGCAGCTCGATCGCGGAGATGCGGATCTACTCGTGACGACCCTTGATCGCTTCCTGCAACATCAACCCCAGGGTCGGATTATCGCCCTGATTGATCGGACGATCGGCGCCGATGCCGTGGTGCTCAATACGCCCAAATATCCCCAGCTCCAGTCACTCAACGATCTCAAAACCCTGTCCGCCTCGGGCGTGACGCCGACGATTACCTACGCAGAAGATACGCCCAGCGAGTATCTGGCTCGTGTATTGAATGTTCAGTTTGAAGGCTTCGATCTCAGTAGTTTTCAGGTGATCGGCGTGGCTGAAGCATCTGATGCCTGGGCGTTACTGCAAGATCCGAATCAGGCGATCGCCGTGGCGGTACTCTGGGAGCCGTTCGTGACTCAGGCTAAACGCCAGGGATATACGGTAGTGCTGTCGAGTAACGATACGCCGAATACGATTGTTGATGTCCTTGTAGCCTCGGATCGCGCGATCGCCGACAACCCGGAGGCGATCGCCGGACTGCTCACGGCCTACTATCGCCACATTGACAGCAACACCCAAAATAACGCCCGACTGAAAGCACAAATCCAGGCCGATGGAGATCTGTCCGCCGAAGATGCCGAACTCGTACTTCAAGGGATCGACTTTTTTACCTCGATCGAAGCCGACCAGTGGATGCAGGACGGAACCCTTGCGCAGCGTCTTCAGGCGACCGGGGCAATTTTGACCTTAGCGGGCGAAATTAATGCTCCGCCCACAGAACCCGATTCGCTGTATTCTCCGCAGTTCATCCGTGAAGCGGTAACCAACACCGAAACACTGATTGGTCTCATCGAAGCGGATAATCCAACACTTGCCGCTGCACTGAAAGGACAGCCGATCGCCGCCGAAACCGCGCCGGTCAATCCTGAAGCCGTACGCAAAGAGGTACAAACAGCCACCCCGATCGGCAACCTCAATATACGAGGCGAGGTGAAATTTACCACCGGTTCTGCCCAGCTTACGCCGGACAGTCTCCAAACCCTCGATCGACTCGCCACAGAGATTGGCGAATTCAACACAGACACCGTCGCCGTTCGCGTGATTGGTCATACATCCCAAACCGGTTCAGCTCAACTCAATCAAACCTTGAGTCAGCAGCGAGCCCAGGCCGTGGTGACGTATTTAGAATCACGCGGCATCAGTCGCAAAATCATTGCAGAAGGCAAAGGCTATAGTGAAACGTTGCCTAACATTGCGCCGACTGACATACGTAATCAACGTACTGAAATTCGCCTAGTTCGGCTTGATTCCTAAAAGAAATAGGACGCCGCAACTTTACTGTGCAACGCCCTAATATTTGGCAATTTGATTTATTGGATTTATCTGATTTTTGTCGCTTTCCTAGGATGACGAAACTGCCATTGGCAGATGTTCGGTCGCGTAGTCTTCGGGGACAAAGGCTTGAGCGGGTGGAACATTAAAGCGATAGCCAACATTCCGAACAGTTTGGATAAAGGCGGGCTGGCGCGGCTCGAATTCGATCTTTTTGCGGAGTGAGAGCACGTGAGTGTCGATCGTCCGAGGATTGTCGATCGCGTCTGGCCATGCTCGCTTTAGCAGCTCCGATCGGGTCAGCGGCACGCCTTCCGATTGAGCCAAAACGTAAAGTAAACTAAATTCTTGAGGCGTCAGCTCAATGAGCTGCTCTTGAACCTTGACTCGACGCTGAACCAGATCAATTTCAAGCGGACCGTAGGTCAACTGCGACGTCGGCGCAGGATTCTTCTGACGCCGTAAAACGGCTTCAACTCTTGCCAGCAGCTCCTGCATTCCAAACGGCTTGCGAATGTAGTCATCGGCTCCCGCTTGAAGTCCGGCAACAATCTCGCCTTCCGTGCAGCGGGCGGACACGATCATGATCGCGCAATCGTATTGCTTCAGCCACTTACAAAATTCGAGACCGTTACCATCGGGTAAATCAACATCAAGCATGACCAGCGAGGGCTTTCGCTGCATACATAACTCACGAGCATGGCGCAAACTCGGGGACTGACAAACGCTGTAACCCGTTTGCTGCAAGTGCCAGCCGAGGAGTGAGCGAAGTTGAGGGTTGGCCTCAACAATTTGAATGCAAGATGGATTCACAGTAGCTTCAGTCCTGTTTGTCAAGTGGCTTTGAGTAACATTAACAACCTAACTGTCATGAGTCTGTAACGCCTGTTACTCGCTTGCTTAAACTCTTATTCCTTAGCTTTTATTCAGATTTATGATTTCATCCGGCTTGATAACGTTGTTTGATCAAGATGGTTGAAAAAGCATCCATTGTTTCCTGTTGTTGTTGTATCTTGATCCAAAATGGTGATGATTTACTTAACGTTTAGTGAAAGTCTGTCGCAATTTATAGACTTAAGTTAAAAAGAACACTGGGAACGCAATGAATACTCCTGTGAGTATCTCAGGGGCTTACAAGCTAGAAGCTTGTGCTAGATGGTTCTAATTCAATAATTAGGATTGACTCGCTTTGTGAGTATAAGTACCTTCGCAAATATCTATAAAAAAGTAACGATCGTCGAATTAATTATGACTTCAGATTTTCCCGATTTACCCGATCGCGATCGCTCTACGCTAATTACGGCGATCGTCTGTAGTGTTCTGATTGCCTGTGGCGCGATCGCTGCGTTTGGGGTGTCGCGCCGAATTGAGACCGGTGTTGAGGTGCAAACGATGACGCCCGCGATCGACCCGGCGATCGAGGCGCCGATTTCGTCCGTCCCAACCGAGCAAAATCCCACGGCAGGCAGCGGCGAGGCCATTGATCGCCAGACCCAAATTGTGACTTACTGGTTGCAGGACACCGGCACAAACTTCGAGCTGATGCCGATGACGGAGACGGTGGCGATCGATCCAACAACTACGTCAGGCGACTTGACCACAGCGACGATCGCGTTGGATCGCCTGTTGTCGCAGGTCGCCCCAAACAATGCCGGTCAAGCGATCCCCGCAGGTGTGACGGTGAATCGGCTCGAACGTCAAGCGGATGGGATTTACCTCGATCTATCGCCGGAATTTACCTCGGGGGGCGGCAGTGCCTCGATGCAGGGGCGACTAGCGCAGGTGGTTTATACGGTGACGGAGGGCGAGGCAGAGACGCCGGTTTGGTTGTCGATCGCGGGAGAACCCCTGACGCTGCTCGGTGGCGAGGGGCTAGAGGTTCCGTATCCGATCACGCGCGAGACCTTTGAGGCCAATTTTTCGCTCTAGCGCTACAAAACGCCTGCACTGGGCATCACGGTGATTTCTTCGACGACGGCGGACTCGGGCAGCGACAGGACGTTGACGATCGTCTCGGCGATTGTTTCCGGTGTGAGCATTGCCGCGCGATCGAAGTCGGCATTCACCGTTTCGGTATCCCAAATCGACGTATTGACCGAACCGGGACATACTGCCGTGACGCGAATGCCGTTGGCGCGTTCCTCGGCGGCGATGCCCCGCGTTAAGGCCATCAGCGCAAATTTGCTGGTGCAGTAGCCCACCCAGCCGGGAAACACTTGCTGACCGGCAACGGAAACGATATTGACGATCGCGCCGCCGCGTTCACGCAGCGCCGGTAATATCGCCTGAACGCACAAAAACACGCTGGTGACGTTGAGGTTCATCAGGGTTTGCCAGTCGTCGAGTGGCATGGTGTCGAGGTTGCCGGTGTAGGCCATCCCGGCGTTGTTGATCAGGATGTCGATCAGGTGGCGTTCGGCGATCGCGGCGATTTTTTCGCGTACGGTGGCGACCTGGGATAAATCGACGGCATAAATATTCGCGTTGACGCCGTAAGCTTTGACTTCCTCGGCCACTACCGCCAGTTTTTCCAGCGATCGGCTAACGAGGATGAGGTTAACCCCGAGTTTCGCGAGGGCGATCGCAGTCACGCGACCAATGCCGCTGCTCGCTCCGGTGATCAGGGCGCATTTTCCGTGTAGGTCTGTCATGGTGTTGTAAGAGTAAAGAGAGTCTTATACAAAATCCGGCTCGGCTTGTGGAGATAATGAAAAACTCCAATGAGCACTGAGCGGAGTCGAAGTGCGGTTTTCACTGAGCGCGATGATCTGAGCCTAGACACAAACGGATTTGGTATTAGGGAAAGTATCCCGATTAATCAATCTCGAACGATTGGGGAAGGCGGGTATAGGCTCCGATCGGATCGTTGAAGCTGGCTAAATCGCTCAGTTCGGTTTGGAGGCGCTGCCATTCGCGTTCGATCGCCGAGGTGTTGCCGTTCGCGATCAAAGCCGATCGTCGATCGCCACCGATACGAATGCCTTCAAGGCGCTCAATGATTTTTTCTTCAAGCGTTTTGGTACGGGGGTATTCTTCCACAGACCAGGATTCGAGCTGGGCGCGTTCGGCAGCACTGGCGATCGCGGTGTCGAGACCCCCGAGGCGATCGACCAAGCCATTATCGAGCGCTGCGGTTCCCGACCAAACGCGACCGCGTGCGATCTCGCGAACTTTCGCCTCGGGCAGGTCGCGACCCTGCGCCACTTCGCCGACAAATTGGCTGTAAATGCGATCGATAAATTTCTGGATTAACGCTAGTTCAGCGGCGTTTTTCGGGCGGGAGACCGTATCGAGGTTCGCAAAGGGAGCCGTTTGCACGCCGTCCCAGGCCGCGTCGTTATTAGCGGCCAGTTGTTCCAGATTGAACAGTAGACCGAAAACACCGATCGAGCCGGTGATCGTATTCGGTTCGGCAACGATTTCATCGGCCACCATCGAAATCCAGTAACCACCGGAGGCAGCAACGTTGCCCATCGAGACGACGATCGGCTTGGTTTCAGAAATGAGCGCCACCTCCCGTTTGATCACCTCCGAAGCAGCGGCACTACCACCGGGGCTATTGACCCGCAACACCACCGCTTTAACATCCTCATCTAAGCGTAAATCTCGCAGCTCTTTCGCCAGTCGATCGCCACCAATTTGATCGCCATCGCCCTCACCGCTGACGATCGACCCTTGGGCATACACCACCGCAATTTCATCCGCATCGCGATCGCCTTCATTGAGTCGGATCGCCTTCGCGTAGGCTTTCGGGCTGATATCACGGAACGGCTCGTCGAGTTCGGTGACCTCGGTTAACTCCTTCAGCCGCGCTTCAATTTCGTCGGTGTAGGCGACACGATCGACGATTTTTTGACTGACGGCTTCCTCTGCCATCAGCATCCCCGTGTTGTCGGCGATCGCCTGAATTGCAGCGGCATCCACTTGACGATCCGCTGCGATCGTCTCTACAAATGTCCCCCATAAATCGTTGAGTAAAGCGGTGGTTTGCTCGCGGTTTTCGGGGCTGAAATCTGTGCGGGTTAACGGTTCAACGGCAGATTTATAGTCACCGACGCGCACCACTTGTACGCCAACACCGTACTTTTCAAATGTCCCACCGAGGAAGAGCGATTCCGATCGCAGGCCATTGAGTTCCACCGTGCCGAGGGGATCGATCGCCAGCTCCGTGGCCGCCGTCCCGAGGACAAGGGCGCGTTCCGACCAGTCGCGATTGTAGGCAATGATCGGTTTGCCGGAGGCTCGAAAGGTGTCGATCGCGCGTCGCACTTCCAGGGCGTTGGCTAATCCTGTTGCAAAGCCGCCGCTTGCCCCGTCCAGGTAGAGGCCGACAATATTGGGATCTTCGGCGGCCTGTTCGATCGCGCCCGTGACCATGCGTAGGCTGATGCTGCTGGTGTCGCGATCAGCGAACAGTTGTTGCAGCGCTTCGCCGGGATTGACCTCGGCTTTGGCATCCTGAATCGGGATGGATAGATCGATCGTCAGGATTGTGTTGTTTTCGACTTCGGGGCGAACGTCTTTAGATGCAGAGGCGACCGACAGGATCAGTACCGCTGTGAGCGAGACGATACCCAGCCCGGAGAAGAGGACGAGAGCCGTAAAAGAGGCCAGGACAGATTTTAAAAAGCTACGCATGAAGGAGAGACAAAGGGCGGCGCGAACGACCCTCATTCTAGCGAGCATTCTGGTGAGTTCGCGGGTTATGTGGGTTTATATCCCCACTGTTGGATGTAGGGCGACCAGTGACGCTCGATCGTGGCGATCGTCTCCGGGTCGATCGTGTACTGATTTTGGCGATAGTCACCGAGGTCGGTGAGGTAGCGCTCCAAGTGAGGCCGAGACGCCGCAAAATCGGGCAGGTTTAATTGAGCAAAAATGGTTTCGAGTTCTTGGAGCGGGTTTGTTTGCAAATCTTCAAACCGTAGCTCGATGAATTGGTCGGACGGTAAATCGGCGGTGTCGGCTTTGAGCGTTTGCATCAAATGTAGATAGCTTTCTAACACCAGTGGCTCGATCGGCAGGTCATCATAGGACTGCAAGGCCAACTCGGGCAATAGGCGCGTGAAGTAGTGGCGCGTCGAGGGAAAAACGCGGTAAGGATTGCGATAAATGTGGATGAATTTCGCCGTCGGCCAGAGGCTGCGCAGATGGCGAATGTAGCCCGTATAGACCGGATTTTTAATCAGCAACGGTTTGCGCCCCTGCTGGATCGAGACAGCCTGGAGAAAATGGCGATGGAGCCGCTGCCAGCGATCGAAATCATCCGCCTGGACGCGATCGCCCGTCTGAAACACATCCCGCCGAAAGTGCGCCTCAAACTGCTGCGGGAAATACATCCCGTGATAGTACGAGGCCGCGCCCATCGTCGCCAGCGGGATCGAATCCTCCTGGGGCGAAGTGGGCGTCACGGCGACGTTATCAACGAAGCGATCGCTCGGTAGCGCCTGTTCGAGCAGCGGCTCAAAGGTGCGAACAATGCCCAACACGTCCCAGGGTAAGCCCGTCGCCAGGGGCGTGATGTAGCCGAAGCTGGGCGACTGCGCCAGCAGATTATGTAAATGGGTCGTCCCCGATCGCCAGTAGCCGACGATGAACACCGGATCGGGCATCGGCTCGGCGCGAGACTGGGTTAACCCAAACGCGACCCGCTCGATCGTCGAAAACGGCCACCGCGCGATCGACACCGCTAGCGCGATCGACACCTGCGGCCAGCGATTGATCGACGTTACCCCATTGCTCAGTAACAGTTTGAGTAGCGTATCGGGATTGCTGCCACAGAGAGGATGAAACAGGCTGGCCATAGGTTCGGGAAATGATGGAAGGGATCGCGTCGATCGCGTTTAACGGCTGCCTGCTTTCGATCGCATGGCCTGGGTCGCAAGAGTTTTACCAAAATCCCAGGCCGCGCCGGGAATTCGATGGGCATCGGCCACCACGTCGGTAACGGCGTCCACAATCCAGCGGCGATCGTCCTCGGTCAAAGTCAACGGCGGAATAAACTTCACCACGTTCATGCCGTAGCCCGCCACCTGGGACAGGATACGATGACGGGTGAACAGCGGCACGGTAATAATTTGCGAAAATAGCCCTCGATTCGCCGTTTCTAGCATTTTCCAGGCTAATTTTAGACGCATACTCTCCGGCTTGCCAAATTCCAGCGCCATCATCATGCCCTTGCCTCGTACCTCTTTGAGGCAGTCGTATTGCGCGACGAGGGGCTGTAAATCATCAACGATTTGGCGTCCCATCTTGGCGGCGTGGTCGATCCAGCCCTCGGTTTCGAGTACCTCCAGGGTGGCGAGTCCTGCCGCCATTGCCAGGTTATTTTTACCGAAGGTGCTGCCGTGGACAACGGCGCGATCCATGCGGTTAAAGACCTTATCGAAAATCCACGATCGGCAAGCCACCGCCCCCACCGGAACCAGCCCGCCCGATAGCGCTTTCGCCATACAGAGCAAATCCGGCTCGACGCCAAAATGCTCCACCGCCCACCATTTGCCGGTACGTCCTAGCCCGGTTTGTACCTCATCAGCGATAAATAAGCTGCCGTATTTACGACACAATGCGAGCGCGTCCGGCAAATAGTTGGGCTGAGGGATGTTCACGCCGTGGCCTTGGATTGGCTCGGTGATGAAGGCGGCAACATCTTTGCGGGAGAGGGCGCGATCGAGTGCGGCCAAATCCCCGAACGGCACTTCGATAAAGTCCGGTAAAAAGGGGCCAAATCCGGCGCGAAAGTGTTCATCCCCGGTGGCGGATAGCGATCCCATCGTCAGGCCGTGATAGCCGCCGTGACAGTAGACGATTTTCGATCGCCCGGTGGCGCAGCGGCTGAATTTAATCGCGGCTTCGACGCTTTCCGTGCCGGAGTTGGCGAAAAAGAGGCGATCGAGTCCCGGCGGCGTTAATGTCTGGAGTTTTTCGGCGAGCAGTCCGGACAGCACCGAGACATCGAGCTGGACGAGGTTGGGTAAATCGGCGGCGAGGACATCCTGAAGTGTTTTAACGACGGTGGGATGGTTGCGCCCAATGACGAAGACGCCGAAGCCGCTGAGTAAATCGAGGTAGCGATCGCCGCGATCGTCCAATAGGTACGCGCCCTCGGCTTTGACGTAGTGCCGATCGAAGCCGATGGTCTTCAGGACGTTGACCATCTGGGGGTTCAGGTATTGCTCATGCAGGGCGAAATTGTCCTGTTGTCGCTGGGCGATCTGATCCAGAATATTCATGGCGTTGAGGGCGTGCGGTGTTGGGCGTGAATCGCCTGGGCAAACGCATACTCAGCAGACCCTCACCCTAAATCCCTCTCCCAGGTCGGGAGATGGACTTTGATCCCTAAATCTTGCTCCCCTTCTCCCATTTTGGGAGAAGGGGTTGGGGGATGAGGGCATTAACGGGGAGTATGCGTTCGTCCTGCGGGAATCGCTCGATCAGTAAATCGGTTGATCGGCAGATCTGAGTTCAACCACTTTAGCGATATTTTTGGGGCTGGATCGGCTCGTGGGCATTTGTCCCAGTATTGGTCTTGATGTTGGTCTGGACATTGAAACGATCACAACGAACGATGAGGCCAAAATTCCGGTAAGGTCGATCGCGATCGCCTCTGACACGCTGCTACCACCGTGACCCATCCTGCTCCCCCCTTTCCACCGATCAATTCTTCCAAACAACAACGCCCAACCCTACAGCTTGGCCTAGCGGTGTGGTCATTTCCCGGCTGGATCGGCGACTTTTATCCCAAGGGCAGCAACTCCAAAACTTTTCTCGACCACTACGGCCAGCGCTTCACCACGGTCGAAGGCAACACCACGTTTTACTCCGTTCCCAGTTCGGAGACGATCGCCCGCTGGGTCGATCACACCCCGGACGAGTTCGAGTTTTGCCTGAAGCTGCATCGCGATATCACCCACGCGGGTTTGCTCGTGCCGCAAATTGAGCTTGCCCAACGGTTTCACCAAACGATCGCCGGACTGGGCGATCGGCTCGGTGTCAGTTTCCTGCAACTGCCGCCCCGCTATGGCCCCGCTTCCCTGCATGACCTCGAAATTTTTCTCACCGCATGGCCGCGCGATCGCGCCCCGATCGCCGTCGAAGTGCGTCACCCCGCCTGGTTCCAGACCGCTCGCGCCGACACGCTGAACGCCATGCTCGATCGGCTCAACGTCGGGCGCGTCCTGCTCGATACCCGCCCGATCTACAGCACCGAGGACGACCCGCAAAAACACTCGAAACGCAAAAAGCCTCAATTGCCGCTACAGCCGATCGCGATCGGTGACTACGCCTTTGTGCGGTTTATCAGCCATCCAGAGTTTGATGTGAATCTGCCGTTTTTACGGGAATGGGTCGATTGCGTCGGGGGTTGGCTCGCAGCGGGGAAACGGGTCTATTTTTTCGTGCATTGCCCGATCGAGGAACATTCGCCCCACACCGCGCGAAAGTTTCACACGATGCTGACCGAGGCAGGGATTGATGTACCGCCTCTGGATTGGCCTGCGATCGCCGCGCCGATCGTTCAACCCTCGCAGTTAAGTTTGTTTTGACGGTTCGGTTTATCGAAAAACTGGGTTTAAAACCCCGTCCTTCTAGGACGGCTTTTGGTGGGTT
>CAZFJL010000069.1:0-21275 GCA_964518905.1 uncultured Geitlerinema sp.
TGGGAGAAGGGGTTGGGGGATGAGGGCATTCATTGGGAGTATGCGTTTGCCCTGCCACCCAGTCGTGAATCATGGGTCATCGGTCTTGGTAGCAGTCCTCGCGATCGTCCGAAATCAACAACCAGAGCATCACACCCAAAGAATTGGTGGAATTACGTTATGAAGCGCTTCGAGCTGTGGACAGGATTGTGGGTCTTTACACTGAGCTTGATGCTGGGCTGGATTCCCGTCGTCTTGTCTGAAGATGTCCCGGCGGAGGATGGTGAAAGTGAGACATCGGAAGCGGTGGAAGAGAGTCTAAGCGAAGAAACCGCCAGCGAGACCGAGACGGCGACGGAGGACGATGAAACGAGCGACGACGAGGCCGAGATCTCGGAGGAGGAAGCGTTCGAGCTGGCGATCGAGGATACCGACAAACTCAACGGCCTGATTGACCTGTACTACAACGAAGAACAGGGAACGATCTTGGCCGAGATTGACCCCGACCAGCTCGATCGGTTCTATCTATTAATCGCAACCCTATCGCGCGGCATTGGCGAATTGGGTCTCGTCAACGGGATGCCGATGGGGGATTTCACCTTCAAGTTTCAGAAGCAAGGCGAAAACATCCATCTGGTGCTGCCCAATATCAATTTTCGCTATGACCAATCCGGCGATCGCGGCGTCAATCAAGCCATCCTCGATCGTTCATTTAGCGATTCAACTCTCCACTCCTTCCCCATTATTGCGACGCACCCCGATCGCGATTCCTACCTAATCGACCTCACGGATTTGCTGGTCACGAGCGATATTTCTGGGTTTCAAGGCTGGCTCGGATTTCTAGGCTACACCCCTGATTTTGCGACCTCCTATCTGCACGATGTACGGGCGTATCCCAAGAACCTCGAATTTGAATCGATCGTCGGATTTACCGGTGAACCGTGGGTCTGGCTCGAAACCCTGCCGGACTATCGCCAATTGTCTCTCGGGTTTCGTTACAGCCTCTCGGAGCTACCGAACAATCGCGATTTTCGACCCCGCGAAGCCGACAACCGCGTCGGCTACTTTCTTTCGGCGTACCAAAATCTAGACGAGACTCGTGAGCCCGATCGATTTGTGCGCTTAATTCAGCGCTGGGATCTGAAAAAACGTGACCCCGAAGCGGAACTATCGCCGCCAGAAAAACCGATCATCTTCTGGATTGAAAACACAGTCCCCCCCGAACATCGGCAAGCTGTACGTGACGGCATTTTGTCCTGGAATGCTGCCTTTGAACAGGCCGGATTTATCGACGCGATCGAAGTGCGGCAAATGCCCGACAATGCCGACTGGGACCCGGAGGACGTGCGCTACAACACCGTCCGCTGGCTCACCACCGCAAGCACCAGTTTTGCGGGGATTGGCCCCTCGCGCGTCAACCCGCTGACCGGCGAAATCCTGGACGCGGATATTTTGATTGATGGCGATATTGCTCGTCTGGCGTCCTCCCAAGTCGCGGCCTATTTTGGCGGCGACGAACTTGGTCTCGAACGCATGGCCGCCGAGTTGTTCGCACCCCGATCGCGATCGCAGTCAGGATCGCAATCCGTCCAGGCTCTACCGATCAATCTCTCCCAACTCCAAGCCCGCTGTGAAGGCGACCAGTGTCAGCGTCTGGCCGAAATTCCGGCCTTTGTACCGCGCGGTTGGAGCCAACGCAGCGGCCTCAGCAGTTCGTGCAATGTCACGAATCCCCAAGCAGCGATCGGCGCGATGGCGCTGCCCTTACTTCAGGGAACCTTGCCCTATCGCGAAAATTTCGAGGAATATGTCCGTCAGTACATCACCCATGTGGTGTCCCACGAAGTCGGTCACACCCTGGGACTGCGCCATAACTTCCACGGCAGTACTCATCTCTCCCCGGCGGAACTCAACGATCCGGCGATCGTCGCCGAACGTGGCCTGATCGCCTCCGTGATGGATTACACCCCCGTGAATATTGCACCGCCGGGAATCGAGCAGGGCAAATTTTACGCCACGGATGTCGGATCGTACGATCGCTGGGCGATCGAATACGGCTACCGTGATTTTGGCGATCAAACCCCAACCAACGAGCGTAACGCCCTCGGTGCGATCGCCAATCGCGCCCAAACGAACCCCGAACTGGCCTATGGCACCGACGAAGATGCCTGGAGCGGCAACGACCCAGAGATCAACCTATTTGACCTGAGTGACGATCCCGTCGCCTTTGCCAAAGATCAGTACGACAATGCACGACTGATGTGGGATCGGCTGGATTCGAGCTATCCCAACGCCAGCGGCGCAGCGGAAGAACTGCGCCAGCGTTTCGACCTCATCCTGATGTACTACTTCCGTCAAACCTCGATCCTGCTAGAGCAGATTGGCGGTCAATCCTTTACGCGCACCGCTCCCGCAACCGGCGATCGTCGCGTCCCCCTGACGCCCATTTCCCGCGATCGGCAACTCGAAAGCCTGGACGTGGTGATGGACTACATCTTCGCGCCCGACGCCTTTGAATTTGACGATGATTTACTCAATCGTCTCGTTCCTCCTCGCTGGTCACACTGGGGAATGCCCTGGTCGTCTCAGCTTGAATACCCTGCCTTCGATCGCATTTCGTTCATCCAATACGCCACCCTGGCCAGCTTAATGTCACCCGCGCGGCTGGAAAAATTACGCGAAATCGAGTTTAAATCCGCCCCTGGCACAGCGCTCACCCTACCGGATTTGTTCGATCGCCTCGATCTCAATATCTGGAACGAAATCCAGGCCGCCATCCCGAACAATGTCACCGGTCTACGCCGCGAGCTACAGCGAAACTACGTCAAGATGCAAGTGGACATGCTGCTCGAACGCACCTATGCCCCCGAAGACGCCCGCACCTTGGCACGACGCAGCCTCAAGCGCACCCGCGATCGGCTCGAAACCGCTTTGAATCGATCGAGCCAGCTTGATACTTATACTCAAGCCCACCTTGACGATACAAAAATCCAAATAGATCAAGCTCTGAACGCAGTACGTCTCACCGATCAGCCCGAATTCAATCCGTTTTCCCTCTTTGGGTTTTAAGGGTTTTAAGGGTTTTAACTCCATCTCGTGCAAAATCGTGAGATTAATCAACACGCCACCTAGCCTATGTCATCCCACACGCGAAAAGTCCGCAGTCGCGCTTCACTCTGGTTTGAGCGTGTTCTCACCGCGATCGCCGCTGCCGATCTCGGCCTTGTCTTTTTCGACCTGAGCTATATCCCCTGGCGAGACTTCTACGTCCTCAAAGCCCCCGCAGCCCTGCACGAAACCTACGATCAGCTCAAAGGTATCGAACCCTATCGAGACACGCAGCAATACATCGATCGCGTTGAGGATCTCGAAACTCAGGTCGCGCTAACTGGCATTGAATCTCCGCAAGTCGAGGCGATCTTGGCCGATTTGCGTCAGCGCAGCATCGATATGATCGAAGAAAATCCGTTTCAGCTCGCCAATAAAACGGGAAACCTTGAACGTATCAAGAATGAAGTTCGCGCCTATATCGAAAATGACTCCGCCAAAGACTCATTTCAGATATTTTGGTCGCAGGACTACCTAAAGCAAAATTGGGATGCTTCTATTACATTCTACGAAGAAGAACTACTACCAAACTTTCGGACAAATTACTTTCGTCAGATTGGCGAAAACAGCGAGTTTATTGATCACTTTTGGCGGATCGATTTAATTTTTATCGCTTTCTTTAGTGTGGAATATCTCGCACGCACCTGGACGATTTCACGTCGAATTGGCATTGGCTGGCGCGAAGCCATGCTGTGGCGTTGGTTTGATTTATTCTTACTGTTACCGGCGTTTCGTTGGCTGCGAGTTATTCCCGTCGCAGTTCGGCTCGATCGCGCCGAGATCCTCAATCTATCGCCCATTCGCCGTCAAGCTAGTGATTTTGCGATCGCCAGTGTTGCCGGTGAAATCACGGAAACGGTTGTCATTCAAGTGCTTGATCAGTTTCAAATGTCGATCCGACAGGATGCCATCGTTAGCATTTTGAAAAATATTGAGAAACAGCAAGATTCCTATATTGATTTAAATGATATTGACGAAGTAAGTGAACTCTCCAAACGTTTGATAAATGTCAGTGTCTACGACGTTTTTCCGAAGATTCGACCGGATCTTGAAGCCCTACTAAATCACACTATTTTTAGCACGGTAGAGTCACTCCCGGCCTATCAAAGCGTTAAATTTTTACCGGGAATGCAAGAGTTACCAAAGCGACTATCGCAAGACATCGTGACTCAATTGGTCGGGGCGCTATATGACGGCATTATCGGCGCGATCGAAGATCCGATCGGAGCCGAATTAACCCAAAACCTCACCCAAAACTTTGCGACCGCTCTCAAACTCGAAGTTGAAAAACCCGTCAATCTTAAAGAGATTGAAGATCTACTCGTTGCCTTTTTAGAAGAGGCAAAAGTCAACTATGTTCGCCGCTCTATGACCAACGATGTTGAGCTGGTCGTGCAGGAAACGAAACGCTTGCGCGAAGCTGCCGATCGGCGATCGTAAGGCTTCGATTAGCGGTCAGTACTCGTCTTAAAATCAATCTCAGTATGATTCCTGTACGATGAAGCTATGAATAAATTTGAACAAGCCCAAGCCGCCTACGCCACATTTCTCGACGAGATTTCGAGCCTCACTCTAGCAACCTGTAGCGCCGAGGGCATCCCGAATGCCAGTTACGCCCCTTTCGTGACCGACGACGATCGCAACTTCTACATCTACATCAGCGGTCTCTCGACCCACACGCAAAATCTGGCCGCCACCGGCAAAGCCAGCATCATGGCGATCGAAGACGAGGCCAAAACCGCGCAACTGTTCGCACGGGCGCGGTTGACGTTTGAGTGTACGGCGCAGGAATTGGAGCGCGAAACACCGCACTGGGAGGCGATCGCCGATCGTTTTGCCGATCGCTTTGGCAAAATTATCGACGTCTTTCGTCCCCTTGCCGATTTTCGCATCGTGCAGCTCGTGCCGTCATCGGGTCGCTTCGTGATCGGTTTTGGCGCAGCCTACAATGTCAGCGGCGATAATCTCGATCAGTTGGTTCAGGTTACAGGCGAGGGCAAGGGACACGGAGGTTAGGGAAAATCGCCCCACTCAAAAATTGGCTGGATCGTTAGGCAGCGAGACCTTTGAGGTTTCTAATACGAAATCCGGTTCTGTATTAGAAAAATAAAGAACGCCTATGAGCACTGAGCGGAGTCGTTGGCATAGCCTTTGCGAAGCAAATAGTGCGGTGTTCGCTCAGAGCGGCGATCTAAGTCTGTACACAGCCGGATTTCGTATAAAACCTCAAAGGTCTAAAGTCATTGAACCCGTTACTCGATCGAGACTGCGCCTAAAACTGACGCAAGAAGCGTAGATCGCTCGCGTATACCCGACGAATATCGTCAATCTGGTGCAGCACCATCGCAAAACGCTCGATCCCGAAACCGGCGGCGAACCCGGTATACACCTCGGGATCGTAACCCACCGCCTTCAACACATTCGGGTCAACCATGCCGCAGCCCAACACTTCGAGCCAATTTTCCTTCCAGCGGACATCCACTTCCGCACTCGGCTCCGTAAACGGAAAATAGCTCGGACGAAAGCGAATTTCAACATCGCCAAACATTTGCTGGATAAACTCGCCGATCGTGCCTTTCAAATCCGTAAACGTCAGACCCTTATCGACGGCCAGTAGCTCCACTTGGTGAAACACCGCCGAATGGGTTGCATCCACCGTATCGCGACGATAGACCCGACCCGGAGCCACGACCCGAATCGGCGGATCATTTTGCTCCATGTAGCGGATTTGTACGGGCGAAGTATGGGTGCGAAGCAGATGACCGTTGGGCAGATAAAACGTGTCCTGCATGTCCCGCGCTGGGTGATCTTCGGGCATGTTCAGCGACGAAAAATTGTAGTGATCGCTTTCCATTTCTGGCCCCGTGGCGACGGTGTAGCCGAGACCGACGAAAATATCGAGGGCGCGATCGATCGTGCTGGCCAAGGGATGACGGCGACCTTGGGGGCGCAGGGTTCCGGGCATGGTGACGTCGATCGTCTCGGCGGCGATCTGAGCCTGAACGCGGGCAAGCTGTAGCGCCTCGCGTGCCGTATCTAGCGCTGTTTGAATGGCGGCTTTGACTTCATTGGTCAGTTTGCCGACCTTGGGGCGATCGCTCGGATCGAGCTTGCCCATACCGCCGAGAATTTTGGAAAGCTGCCCTTTTTTACCGAGATAGGCGACACGCAACGATTCGAGAGCGTCGAGATCTGCCGCGTCAGCAATTGCAGCGAGGGCGGCCTGTTGCAGGTCTTCGAGCTGAGTTTCGAGAGTGTTGAGCGTAATCGTCATCGTTCGGATGGGCGAGGGTGAGCGGAAAAAGTCTGAGGTTAAGGCTCAAAAATAGTTCGTTTAAACGTGAAATACGTGAAAACAGAATCGGTTAAACGTGAAATACGTGAAAACAGAATCGGTATTTCTGGCAAACCTTATTTCTGGCAGACCTTAGTTTAATGCAGTTCAGGCCGATCGCGGGTCAGATAATTAAGATCCGTGCGCCTAGCTAAACTTACAGTCTTAAACTTACAGACCGAAAAAATGCTCATAAAATCCCTCAAAAATTGCTGCGAAACACCAAAGAGAGGGAACAGTAACACGGCGAGATCACGCACCACGAGCAATGGTTGGATCATTCGCACCAGTGGCATGGGCACACCAGTCGCTCCAGCTTCCGGCGTACAGTTGAGGGACGATCGACAGACTCGGATCATGCTGACGAGCCAGTTCGATCGAGAGTAAATTCACGCAGGCCGTCACACCCGAACCGCAATAGACAATGACACGATCAGGACTGAGATCGGCGATCGCCTGCCAGCGCTGCACTTGCACATCCGGGGACTGGGCAAACCCCGCCTCCTCGGTGACCCCCTGCCAAAACCGCTCGATCGCCCCTGGAATATGACCCGCGTAGGGATCGATCGGCTCAACCTCGCCGCGATAGCGTTCCGGACTTCGCGAATCGACAATCACCGTTGTCGCCTGATTCGCCTGATTCGCCCGATCGATCGCAGCCACCACCTGCACACGATCCACCGCCCAATGTGGCTGCACCTGTGCGACAAACGATCGAGGCGAACTCGCTTTTGGCTCTACACCCCGATCCCTAGCCTCAGACGTTACCGGCAATCCTGCCGCAACCCACCCCGGAAAGCCACCATCCAAAATAAACACGCGCTCATGCCCGCAGTAGCGCAACATCCACCACAACCGCGACGCAAACGCAAACCGAGCATCATCGTAGACAAATACATCCGTCACGCCACGCTCGATCCCCAGTCTCGAAAACGTCGCCTCCATAGCCGCGATCGACGGCAGCGGGTGGCGTCCCCCCTGACCCTGCGGCGCGATCGGTGCGGCTAGGTCGCGATCGAGACTGAAATAAACCGCACCAGCAACATGGGATGCCCGATAGTCACGCTCACCGCGATCGGGATCTTGCAAACTAAAACGGCAGTCAACAACAATACTGACCCGATCCGATTCAGCCAAGACTTGAGCTAGATCTTTAGGGGAAATAAGCGGAGATAACGTCATTCGTTTAGCAATTTTCAAGGCCAGAAGTCCAACTTTTCCGCAAAGTCGGACTTCTGGGATGGGCAACTATTTCCGAGAAATCCTTTAACTCGATTTCGCAGCAGATTTTGCACTATTTTCCATGTATTGCAACGTTCTGAGTAAGCGAACTGACGCATCGTAAGAATCCTCAATCAACTCCTGACGTTCTTCAGGGGATTCCACATCATCATCAACCAACAAGTTCAAAAAACCAATCATTGGATTCAGACGTGTACGAACTTCGTACGACATGTCCATTAAGGTTTCAACCCGTGCACGTTGCAGCGCATCCTTATTCTCTTGGGAGAACTGCGCATCATAAAGATTTGCATAAGCCGATCCTTTTTCAATCAGTTCATTGTGTGAACCAACCTCTACGATGCGGCCTTTTGCCATCACTACAATTTTGTCAGCATTGCGAATCGTGGATAAGCGGTGAGCGATAACGAGAGTTGTACGATCGTGGCAAAGCTCTTCGATCGCCTGCTGCACCAAACGCTCCGAAACCGTATCCAGCGCACTGGTTGCTTCATCAAGAATTAAGATATCTGGGTTACGCAGCAACGCCCGTGCGATCGCCAGACGCTGGCGTTGACCACCGGAAAGCATTACGCCACGCTCTCCCACCTGGGTATCGAAACCTTCCGGCATATTCACAATAAATTCATAGGCATTGGCACGCTTGGCCGCATCGATGAGATCCGCCTCCGTTTTCTCCTCGCTGCCATACATCAAGTTGTAGCGAACAGAGTCGTTAAATAGAAACGTATCCTGACTCACAACACCCATCGCACGACGCACCGATCGCAAGGAAAATTCGCGCAGGTCTTTACCATCGAAGGTAATACGCCCCTCGTCTGGGTCATAAAAGCGCGGCAAAAGATCCGCTAACGTCGATTTTCCAGCTCCTGAACTTCCGACTAAAGCAACCGTCTCACCTCGTTTCACCTCAAGCGAGATTTCACTTAATGCCTTTTCGTCTGAACCTGGATAGAAAAAACTCACATTTTCAAAGCGAATTCTGCGCTGAAGTCCGAGATACTCAAGGTCTCCTTCTTTCATGAACGGCTTGTTCGACACATCGAGAAAATCTGCAACAATATCAATACTTGCGATATAGTTTGAAAGCTGGCTACGAGTTCGGTTAAGCTGAGAAATACAAGGGAGAAGGCGGAATAAAAGCACCAGGTAGGTCAAGATAATTCCGGAGAGAGATTCTATGCTCTCAGCAAAAAATGTGCGGCCCCAAAGAACGATAATAAGTAGTGAAGTAACACCAGCAAGCTCGTTAATTGGATTTATCAATGCAAAATTCATTTGCGATTGAAACGAAGCTTGACTTCGAGCAAAAACTAATTCTGAAACTCCCTTAATCTCACGTTCTTCTTCTCCTACTGTTTTGAGCAGACGGATACCGCGCATCAGCTCAATAAAACGTGATGTTTGTTGGCGTGACTTTGTCGATAAGACAGTTCCATACTCTTTGGCTCGTCGAATGGCCGCTTGATTAAGAAGTGCCGCCACGGTTAACGAAATTACTGCAACAATAGTGAGTTGCCAGGAAATTGAGACAAGTAGTACGGCAAAGCCAAGAATTGTAATTGCGATCGAAACTAAGCTAACGCTGGAGGTCAAGGCTCCCGCTGCTCGGGTAATCTCATTGCCAAAACGGTTGGTAATATCGCCAACTTGAAACTTTGTAAAAAAGTCTAGATCGACTTTAAGCAGTAGACGTAATGCTGAAGTTTGTAAGTTAACAACGGCATGACGGGTCAACAGCCCATTAACATATTCTGTAGAGTAGACTGCTAAATTTTTGAGGCCGATCATCCCTAATATAATGGTGATTAGGATAAGCCCTTGCCACTGTTCTGGGAATGGATCCGCCAATGCCAAAATCTTGGATAGAATTGGTGGCCCACCTTTAAACATATCGTCCCCAAAGTTTAAAAGCTTGAGGACAACAGGGACAATCAGCGCAATACTAACGCTACTAAAAATAGCGCCGGAGAAACTCGACAGTAAAGCAAAAAATACTAGGGTAGGATATTGCTTGACGATACTTAAAATAAATTTGTAGGGAGTCATGAAATTATTTCACTTAGGTTGAACACATAAGAATGAAGTCGTACCGTCTAAGGCCAAGGATTAAGTAAGCTTTTTTGAGCTTGGTGATAGTCTCCAGCATATTAAGCAACTGAGTGTTTAGGTTCCGCATTGACTATTTTGATTCGTGATTGAAAGTGACCCAAATTGAAAGTAACTCAAGTAAAATATTGACAGTGATACTTCGGGTTGATGATGGCTCAAGCCTATAAGAACTCAAATTCTTGTGTCGCTAAGTTGAGACACTTGGATCTTATTTGGAGCTGCTGAAGCTGAGCATTGGGGAAGCTAGAGATCTGAAAATTCTTGACGAAAAATTTATTGCTGGCAATTAGCTAAGTAACCCAAGATAAAACAAAATGCTGTTTTAATCTCCGTAAAAACGTTGTTGGACTTTAGCGCCGGAGAACAGCACCAAAGTGCAACCACGATTATTTACCTTGGTCTACTTACTTTGTTTTGTCCGCTTATGACCTAGAACAACTAAGAAATCAGGATTAGATAATCTAAGGTGTCTTTCCATAATTCCAGAAAAATTCCATGGTTAGTCATGCTATCTAAAGGTTTTGCGGCTTTAAAGTATTCATTTAAGTTCAAGGGGTGAGCGATCGAATCACATTATCACGCATCACAACTGTTTCTGTGTGATCCACCTCTCACAAGATAGTTTCGTGGTGTTTTTTAGAGCTGAGATCTCATAGGCTAATCAGACATTTTGCAGGATTAACCTACGGCGTCTATTTCAACACAGCTAGCTTAACTTACAGCGATGGTAAACGAGCTTTGCCCCACGAGACTTGATACCTCTAGAGAAGCTATTAGTATCGGCCTGCACTAAGTTTTGGCTTAATGAAAACACTCGACAACAATCTGGTATATGCCAGGACCCGGACTTGAACCGGGGACACGAGGATTTTCAATCCTCTGCTCTACCGACTGAGCTATCCCGGCGCGTTTTTTAACGCTTAGAAAGCTTATCGTATGTTTTGAGGATTGACAACCATTCGGGAAAGTTTTTTTGAAATGTCCCGCATGAATGGCCGATCGCTCCTGTCCCCGAGTGTCTGAGTCTTTAGGAAAGCTGATCAAGTTAGATGGGTCGTAAACGAACGAGATCGATGGTGAAGGGGCCTTCGCCTGCGGCTCCAAAGGCGCGTACGCGGATGGTGTAGCGTCCAGATTCGGTGAGCCGTGTGTACATCAGCGAGTTGGTGGAGCCGCCGGGGCCGTCGTCATTTTCGGCGATCGTCGATCCGTCGGGGCCGATCAGTGTCAAAATCGTGTCGAAACTATCGGAGAAGGCTTCGATTTCGATCCGATCGCCTTCGTTCAGGTTCACGACGTAATCGTAGGCATAGCCGCCCATGCCGGTGGGAATCCCAGCTTCGGAGAGGACGCCGTTGATGCTACCGCTGCTGGGGAACGTCTGCGGGTTATACAGCTCGTCAGCGCGGGCGCTGGAGGCAAATCCGACGCAGGCGATCGCGGCAGTGGCGGCGATTGTACGGCTCACACGTCCGAAAAGGTTATTCATGAAAATCGTTTGATGAGTCTAAGGATTAGCGCGTTTGCATGGTTGTCGCGAAGTTGCGGGGAACTCAGCTCGAACTTCTGCAAGTTTACTCTCCAAGATACCTACGTTCACGGGTGGTCGCTTTCCGGGGAAGGAAACGATCGTGAATTGTTGCGTTTGGGCGTCGATTGATGAAGCGTGGGGGGAAAGGTCATTGGCGGCACTGGGAAGGCGGTGTGTTGGGGCTGGCATGGCTGGCGATCGCGGTGTGGGATCGGGTTTGGCTGGCGATCGATCGTCATGTGCCGGATTGGGATGAGGCGGACTACTTAACTGGGGCGCTGAATTATGGTCGGGCGATCGCGTCAGGGTCTTGGGGTGATTTGATGTCGAGTGAGTGGTTGACGTCGCTGTGGCTGCTGTCGTCGAAGATTCCACCGCTGGTGTATTTGGTCGCGGGGGGAATTACGAATGGGGTGGGACGATCAGCAGATGCGGCGCTGTGGGTGAATACGATCGCGGCGTTGGTGCTGCTAATGGCGACCTATGGTTTGGGGCGGTATTTGTTCGATGACGGGGAATCAGAACCGGAGTCACACCGCCGAAAATTTGGGGTCGGATTTTGGGCGGCGCTGCTGGTGTTGGTGTTGCCGGGAGTGCTGACGGTACGGCGGATTTTTGTGCTGGATTATGCGGTGTGTGCGGCGGTGGCGGCGATCGTCTGGGGGCTGACGCGGTGGCGGGGATCGGGCGATGGTTGGCGCGATCGGGACGGGTGGCTCTGGGCGATCGCGGTTGGGCTGATCGGCGGTCTGGGGTTGATGGTGAAACAAACGGTGGTGCTGTTTACGATCGTGCCGGTGCTATGGATTGTGCTGGCGGCGCTGTGGCGGCGGCGCTGGGCGCGGGTGATGCAGACGATCGCGGCGATCTGGGTATCGAGCTGGGTCTGGGGCGGCTGGTATGGGACGAATTGGCTGCTGATTTTGACGTCGGGCAAGCGGGCGACGGTGGATTCGGCGATCGCGGAGGGTGATCCGAGTATCTGGAGCTGGCGAGCCTGGACGTATTACTTAGATGGCTTGCCCGATCGCGTCTATCCCTGGCTGTTAGGGTTGGCGATCGTGGGTGCTTGCGTTGCGGTCTGGCGATCGCGATCAAGCTCTAGATTCATGGGGTCTCAATATGTACAAACCCAGACGAGTCCTCGGATCGAATCGCTACCCAAGCTCGAACAGCCTGAAAGACTTAAAAAACCTAAACAATCCCATCAACCAACGCGCTCAGATTCCTATCGCTGGCTTGGCGTGATCACGATCGGAATTTACGTCCTCGGTGCGCTGAGTCCAAATAAAGACCCGCGCTATATTTTGCCCGAGATCTCGGTTTTGGCGATTTGGCTGGCCTTGGGGCTGTCAGTTTGGTCATGGAAAATTCGCACGATCGCGATCGCCCTCGCATTAACAGCCAATATCGTCCAAACCTGGCCGACGAGCGATCCCCAAGCATCGCCCGATCGCGCCTATATCGGCGCAGACTATCCCCACGCGGCGATCGTTACAGCAATGCGGGCAGCGGAACCATTTACACGGCAGACGATCGGCGTGTTGCCCTCAACGAAAACAGTGAATCAGCACAATCTGAATTTTTACGGGGTGATTGCTGATTTCGCGGTGTATGGGAGACAAGTCGGGACGATCGCCGCACAGGTTCCGGCAGATATCGGCGCTTTATCGTGGTTTTTGCTCAAAACGGGCGATCCCGGCTCGGTTCCGGAATCCTACGCGGCGATGGTTGAACAGGTGCGTCATGGTGGCGAATTTGAACGTTTTGGCGCGTGGGACTTGCCGGACGGGGAGACGATCGAGGTCTATCGGAAACTGGCGCGATCGGTTGAGGTTGTCCCTAAGTTACAGCCGAGTTCGCCCGCGACGCTTTCCTTAGCCGTTGACCTGCCGGAGCAGGCGACACCGGGTTCGATCGTTCCCATGACCTACCGCTGGCGGGGATCATGGGAAGTGTTGCGCGATCGGGTCATGCTGCTGGGTTGGTATCGATCCGAAGGCGAATCTCTCGAATCTCTCGAATCTTCCGAGTCTCCCAAAGCTCCCGAATCTAAACCGGAACAACGACCGGCCTGGATTCATGATCGCGCCGTAGCAGCGGGAAACTTGACGCTGAAACCGTTCACCGATGGCGATCTCCAGTCGTGCCGATCGCAGCCTGATCGCTGTGGGTTTGCGATTATTGATCGCACGGCGATGCAAATCCCCGCCGATATCGCTCCCGGTCGCTATCAGTTGCGAGCGCGATCGCTTGATCCCCGCGATCGCGATCCCCAAGCTGCCATCACCGAAATCATCCCGACATCTACAATCACGATCGAGATTCTCCCCAAGTCGGCGAATTCAGTCATAACGTTTGAAACAGCGTCTGATCCCCGATCACCTGAACTGGATCTCAGCCAACAGCTCCGTCAACTCGCCGCACTCATGCCCCAAGGACTCGATCCGCTCGATCGCGTTTTTAGTGAAATCGCCCGCATCAACCAGTACGATCCCACCCAGGACTATCTCAATCGGACGATCGCTGCACTCGAATTTCGCCTTCAGAGTGATCCCTCCCCCAGCGATCCCCGCATCGACTGGGCGTATACCGTCGCCCTCGCGCAGCTTTTAAAAAAGCGGGTCGAACCGGCGATCGCTGCCTTCGATCGCGTCACGCAGCTCGATCCGGCTAACCCCTACGGCTGGGCTTATCGTGCCGTCGTCGAAACCATTGGCCTGCATCCCCACGCGGCCTACCGTTCCATTGATCGCGCGATCGCGATCGCACCAACGATCCCCGAATTTCACACCCTGCGCGGCGTTCTTGCCATCCTGCGCGGCAACCTCGACCAAGCTCGCCAGGATCTTGCGCCGCCGTCTTAACGTCAGGAAACGCATTAATCGGCCAAACCACCGACAGCGTAAAATCAAGCCATATCAATCCCAAGATTCATCCGGCCATAAATACAATCGTTAACCGCCTTCGTATTTGCACTCGATAGCGTCAAGCTTAGGAGCTACCAGCATTGATGAAATTTCATATTCAACCCGATAGCGATATTCCCGCCTCGAATCAGCTTTTCAATCAAATTCGCCTCGCGATCGCCTCGCGCCAGTTTCCCCCCGGACATCGACTGCCCAGCACCCGCCAGCTCGCCATGCAAACCGGCCTACACCGCAACACGATCGGCAAGGTCTACCGCCAGCTCGAAGAAGACGGCCTCGTCGAAGCGCAGGCGGGATCGGGGATCTACGTCCGAGCGCTCGGCCATGAAGGGGGCGCGTCATCCGGTGCGCCGATCTTGCGCGATAGCCCCGAGCTGGAAAAAATCGTCAAGTCGAGCCTCGATGAATTGCTCAAACAGGGTTGCTCGCTGAGTAAGGCGCGGGAGATGTTTTTGGGGGAAATTGACTGGCGGTTGCGCTGTAGTGCGCGACTGTTGGTGACGGCTCCGATGCAGGATATCGGGGCGGGGCAACTGATGATGCAGGAGCTAGAGGAATCGCTAAATATGCCGGTGCAGCTCGTGCCGATGGAGGAACTGGCCGAGACGCTGGATAAGGCGGTCTCGGGCACGGTGGTCACGAGTCGGTATTTTATCGGGGATGCCCAGGCGATCGCGGCTCCTAAGTCGGTTCGGGTGATCCCGATCGATATTTACGATTACGCTCGTGAAATGGAGCTCGTCCAGTCGCTGCCAAAGGATACCTGCTTGGGCTTGGTCTGTTTGAGTTCGGGAATCTTACGAGCGGGCGAGGTGATTGTTCACAGCTTGCGCGGGGATGAAATTTTGGTGATTTCTACCCAGCTTGGCAACTCGTACAAACTAAATGCGATGGTACGCAGTGCGCGGCATATTATTTGCGATCAGGCGAGTTTTGAGGCGGTGAAAGAGGCGATTCACGGAGCGCGAGAAGATATTATTCGTGCGCCCCAGATTATGTGCTTTGAAAATTACATTAATCAAGATTCGATCGCTTTGTTAAAACGCGAGTTGGGATTAGATTAAATTCTGAAGAAAACTAAGAGATATTGAGCCTTAATACAACGAAGCATGACGGGGATCGATCCTAGCTTGATATTTCTTTAAATAACTTACAGAGCGGGTGCCGATCGCACGGTTTACGATTTGGGAACGAATGAATTGATGACGGTGAAAGCTTTGGATTGGCGATCGCGAATCGCAGATAACGACTCGCGAAACTGCCTTTCTGACCGACTTACATCACCGGCTTCATGTCTTGAACGTTTCCAAGGAACGCTTTTATGATTGCGACCGCTCCTACACAAAATAGTCACTTCAGCCTCGAACGCAACGGCTTGCCGAATGTTTGTGGTTCTGAGGCCGAATTAGCTGCGATTACGAACCACAACAATCCAGTATTTTTGCCTCGTACGAATCTTAATTTAGATTCATTTAAGGCCAGTTTTGCCTGTGCGCTCCACATGCACCAGCCGACGATTCCGGCGGGGGCGAATGGCGAACTGATTTGCAATCTCCAGCACATGATGGAGAATCCTCACGACGGCGACAACCATAACGCCAGTGTCTTCGCCTACTGCTACAGTCGCATGGGCGATTTCATCCCTGAGCTGATCGATCAGGGCTGTAATCCGCGCATCATGCTCGACTATTCGGGTAATTTGCTCTGGGGTTTGATCCAGATGGGTCGCCAGGATGTGATCGACAATCTCAAGAAAATCACGCTAAACGATCGCTACTGGCCGCACGTGGAATGGCTCGGTACGATGTGGAGCCACGCCGTCGCGCCTTCGACGCCGATCCCGGATCTGAAGTTACAAATCCAGGCATGGCAGCACTATTTTGCGGCGGTGTTCGGTACGGAAGCGCTAGCTCGCGTGAAGGGTTTTTCGCCGCCGGAGATGCACTTGCCGAACAACCCCGACACGCTGTATGAATACATCAAAGCGCTGAAGGATTGTGGTTATCGTTGGTTGATGGTGCAGGAGGGATCGGTCGAGACGCTTGATGGTACACCGGTGTACGATCGCGATGAAAAATACCTACCGCAGCGCTTGGTGGCGACCAATTCGCGCGGTGACACCATCAGCATGACGGCGCTGATCAAAACTCAGGGTTCTGACACCAAGCTGGTGGCGCAGATGCAGCCCTATTACGAGGCGAAGAGCCGGGGTCGTCAGGAGCTGGGCGGCAAGTCGGTTCCGGGTTGCGTGACGCAGATCGCGGATGGCGAGAATGGCGGCGTGATGATGAATGAGTTCCCGGATGGCTACAAGCAAGCGTGGCCGCAGATTGTGGGTGATGGCAGCACGGTGGGGGTCAATGGTACGGAGTATCTGGAGCTGTTAGACGCGGCGGGTATTTCGGAGGATCGTTACCCGGTGTGTCAGGCGATTCAGCAGCACAAGATCTGGGCGCGGGTCGATCGTGATAATCCGGCTCCGGGTGCGGTGGATGCGGCGATCGCGGATCTGAACGAAAATGATCATCAGTTCAGCATGGATGGTGCGTCGTGGACGAATGATCTGAGCTGGGTGCGTGGTTATGAGAATGTGCTGGAGCCGATGAATCAGCTCAGTGCGAAGTTCCACGAGAAGTTCGATCGTGCGGTGGCGGAAGATCCGAGTGTGACGCAGTCTCGCGAGTATACGGAGGCGTTGTTGTACGTGATGTTGGTGGAGACGAGTTGTTTCCGTTACTGGGGTCAGGGTACGTGGACGGATTATGCGCGGGAGCTTTATCGTCGCGGTGAGGCGTTGGTGAGCTAGTTTTTTAGCGATCAGTAGGGTGGGCTTTGCCCACCTTATTGCACGAAGGGCGACGCAATATGAACAACGATTCTATTTCGAGCAATTCTCAAACTGATTGGCAACGGCTGGATGCGATGACTGATGACGATATTGATCTATCGGATTGTCCAGAAATTACGCCTGATTTGTTTTCAAAGGCTGTGGTTCGTCGGCGTGTTGAGGATCGATCAATGAAGGTTCCGGTTACGGTTTATCTTGATCGGAATGTGATCAGGGCAAACGCGTACTAAATTTGGATAGTCCAAAAACGATATTTCGAGCACTGAGCGGAGTCGGAGTGCGGTCACCTTTCGCGATCCCCCCAGGCTTCGACTCTGCTCAGTAGACCTGTTGTGAAACAGGTCTACTGCGAGATTAGGATAGAGAAGACCAGGAAAGCAAAAACGATGCTCGACCGAGACCGACTGCTAAAAGACGACCGGCTGCTGCGAGCCGTGACCGGCCTCAACAGGAAAGCCTTGGAAGCTCTGAGAGGACTTCTGAAAAAGTATAAATACCTAGACCAATCGCCTCAAAAGCAAGCGAATCGAGGCAATGTAAAGCCAAGACTCGGCCGTGAGAGGTTTGCGCTCATAATCGCGACCGAAGCGACGACACCAACGAAACCAACCAAACGTCCTTTCCACAACCCAGCGTTTTGGAACCAGGCAAAATCCACGTTTCTCCTTCGGGCGCAGAACTTTCTCCAAAATCCAGCCCCAGGTATCCATAACCCAACGCACCAGCTTTTCGCCCACGTAGCCGCCATCGACCACAATTGTCCAGAGGCGGGTCAAATCCACCCCCAGTTGAGCTGCTCGTTCGAGCAAAAGATGCAAACCAGCTCCTTCCGAAACATTTGCCGCCGTAACGACCGCCACGAGTAAATAACCGAGGCTATCGACCAGGATATGGCGCTTGCGCCCCTTCACCTTCTTGCCTCCGTCGTAGCCCACGGATTCAGATACCATCGGGGCTGTAGCCACAGACTGACTATCGGCCACCGCCAGACTCGGTGAGGAGGGCGAGCTTCTTCCACCGCTCGCGTCCAGACCCGCAATTGCTCATGAATTGCTGTCCAGCTTCCATCATCACGCCAGCGGGCAAAGTAGTAGTAGACCGTTTTACACTTCGGGAAATTATGAGGCAGGTACTCCCAGCCACAGCCGGTACAGAGGACGTAAAGGATAGCGTTGATAACTTCACGCAGGTCTACGATGCGAGGACGACCGAGCTTGTGTTGAGGCAGGAGTGGTTCGAGCACCTGCCATTGGCTATCGGTCAGGTCACTTGGGTATGATTTGCGCATGGGTTGAGGTCGTCGTTAGTGTTTGGTTTCACTTTCAGATTACTCTCAGCCCTCCTTTCTTTGAACGCTTTTTTTCTGAGTATAAATACCTTTTCAGAAGTCCTCTGAAACTAGCTTTTGAGGCAGCTCTGCTGACAGCCGAGGTTCCTCGCCGTAGTCAAGCGCCGAGACAGCGAAAAGCCGGTGGTGGCCGAAAACCACGCTTGGCAAGCGTCGAGGACAAGCTGATTTATATCCTGTTCTACTTCAAATGCTATCCAACCTTCGACTTGGCAGGACTGTTGTTTGGCCTCAACCGTTCCCAAGCGAACCGGTGGATGCACCGACTACAGCCAGTGCTGGAAGAAGCTCTGGGTCGAGAAATGGCGCTGCCGGAGCGCAAGCTCAGCAGCATTGAGGAGTTCGTCGAGCGCTTTCCTGGGGTGAAGCGAGTGATGCTTGATGGAACAGAGCGACCGATTCAACGCGCCAAAGACCGAGAACAGCAACGGGAGAACTACTCGGGAAAGAAGAAGCGACATACCCGGACTCATCTGGCAGTGGTGACGAGAGACAGACGTGTTGCGGTAATCAGCAAAGCTTACCCAGGTAAAACGAATGACAAGGGGATGTGGAATCGCGAGCAGTGGGCGAGGTGCATTCCCGAGGACGTAGAGATTCAGGCGGACTCGGGATTTCAGGGAGTCGCCAAAGAACATGGCAACGCACGCATCCCACACAAGAAACCGAGGGGTGGAGAACTCAGTCCAGAGCAGAAGGAAGAGAATCGAGCTTTAGCCAGCGAACGGGTCGTGTGTGAACACGCTTTTGCTGGTGTGAAGCGCTACGGCATTATTCACCATGTGTATCGCAACCGAGTCGATGATTTCGACGACCGCTCCATGAGAACGGCTGCGGGTTTGTGGAATTTCTATTTGATGGCGGCTTAACCTCACTTCCAGCTCACTCGCCTACGGAACCGGCTTGCTTAACGCTGTTTCACAACCGGTCTAGTCTTCAATCGACTGTGATCGGTACCAAATTTGGGAGTATGCGTTTGCCCTGGGGATGTGATGGAGTGGCTTGAGGGTTAGGGTGCGTTAGACGGGCGATCACCTATGGAAAGACAGAACCAATTGAAAATCCGTCGTAACGCACCACTAGATCGTTACGCTTCACCCACACCCAGCGGTGCGTTTTGTTAATCGCCGCATCATCACGAAAATATCACCCACCAACGACTAAATACACCCTACTACTCGTAGTGTCAGTAATGACAACGGGAGAGCCTGAATAAACAGACTCTCCCGTGATTCTCATATCGCACACGAATGGAGGCTGCTGTGCGCCCTCGAATTTCATGGCATCTTCTTATACTATAGTTTGGTAATCGGCTTGAGTCAATAGAAAAAGTAAGAATCCAATAGAATGCCCATACGCATTGAGTCTTTACCGAACGTAACCCGCACGATTTCACAGCCCCGTTTTGACGCTTATCTTAGCTATTGCGATGATGATTGGGAAAAGGCTCTTCTCCTATATCAGTGGAATATACAAATCTCCGCTGCTTTTCTCCTCCCACTACATTTTTTTGAGATAAGCGCTCGGAATGCGGTATCTGAGGTTTTGGAAAGAGTGTATACACCTCAATGGCCCTGGGATAGCAGTTTCTATTGCAGCTTGCCAGGTGGTCGAGGTAGTCCACGTAGCAATCTTCACTCCACAAGACGAGAGCAGTCAACAACGGGACAAGTGATTGCAAACTTGAAGCTCTTTTTTTGGGAAAAGATGTTCACAAGCAGGCATGATACACGTCTATGGAAAGACAACATCATGTTTGCTTTTCCAAATGCAGAATCTGGACTAAGCTACCAACAAGTTCGTTCTGAAATTTACGCCAAGATAAGTAGTGTTAGAAGACTGAGAAATAGAATTGCTCATCATGAGCCTATATTTCAGAGAGATCTATTAGAAGACTACAACAATATTCTCAATCTCATAGAGTGGCGAGATGATGTTGTAGCGAACTGGGTGGAGGAGCTACAGTCGGTGACGAAGCTACTTCAAAAAATGCCATAAAGGATACCAAAGGCTATCATTTCTCATTACCACACTCTTCCTCGTTTCCACTCGGAGCGTAGGTAAGGTAAGACCCAGACGCTCCGCGTCGCCACCACGGGACGCAGAGCGTTCACCAGGCTCCCAGACAGAGCATGGGAATGAGTTGTCCTTCTTCCTGACCAAGAAAACCCGCTACAAACAAGACCCCCCAAACATCCAACTCGGCGGAATCGCAGCAAATCTTGCCAGAGTGCGCTCCTTTGGTTGCGATCCTGATAACAGTAAATCCGTAATTTTTTGCATCGTTCCCATGCTCTGCGTGGGCAACGCAATCCCCAGAAGCTCTGCATTGTCAAAGTGTTAGGGTGCGTTAGACGGACGATCGCCAGACAAAAACAGAACCAATTACAAATCCGTTGTAATGCACCTCGATACCATTGCGCTTCCCCCACATCCAGCGGTGCGTTTGGTCGATACCACATCATCACAAAAAACATCATTAACCGACGACCAAACAAACCCTACCAAAAACACCCATGCCCATCCATATCATCCGCACTCAGGCAACCCCCGAAGAAGTTGCTGAAATGCTGAAAATCCCGCCATCGTTCCCACGCTCTGCGTGGGCAACGCAATCCCCAGACGCTCCGCGTCGCCTCCACTCATACTGGACGCAGAGCGTCCCCACTGCATTCCCACGCAGAGCATGGGAACGATGAACGATGAAGCCATGAAACCAGCCATCGATCGCGATCGCACCAACGCCACCTTCTTCCTTGCCAAGAAAACCCGCTACGAACAAGACCCCTCGTAACTACTCAGGTAAAGAGAAGTGGAAGGTGAGAGAGGGAAGGCAGCCGAAA
>CAZFJL010000070.1:0-21191 GCA_964518905.1 uncultured Geitlerinema sp.
GCCTGGGAGAGGGATTTAGGGTGAGGGTCTGCCGAGTATGCGTTTGCCCTGGTTTAGACATCACCCGAAATCACAGTTCTGGCAGCGCTCCGGTTTCTCCTCCCAAGAACGGGATTACCCCGATGGGATATCGGTATCGTCGTAAATTTCATCGATCGCGATCGTGGTCTGAACGCTGGCAAGCTGGAGGGTTTCCGCGCTGGGAATACGCTCCCAGTTACCGCGATCGTCCTGTTGGAAGTGTTCGATCTGTTGGCGATCGGTTGAAACTAAAACGTATTCGTTCAGACTGGGAATGGTGCGGTAGTCGGCGAATTTTTCGGTGCGATCGAAGTGTGCTGTGCTGGGTGAAAGAACTTCGATGATTAGGCAAGGATGCTTGATAAAGTTACTTTTAGGATTGCGATCGCGATCGTCGCAGGTGACCACAAGATCAGGGTAGTAATAGGCATTGCTCTCGTGTGCATAAGTTTTCATTCCTTCAGCAAACGTTCGACAGCCGGAACCGCGTAGATGATTTTTGAGCGCGGCGAAGAGGTTACCGATGACAATACTGTGGTTTTGCGTGCCGCCAGTCATGGCGAAGACTTCGCCGTCGCGGTATTCGTGACGGATGGGGCTGATTTCTTCGGCGGCGAGGTAGTCTTCGGGGGTGATGTAGAGGGGGTTGGTGGCGAGCATGGGGGTGAGTCGCAGTGGGGATGGTGCGATCGTAGCGCGGTTTCATCGCTCAGTCGCACCACCGATGAGGCGAGACGGTGTCGCCAGTTTTGGCGGTGGTGTTGCGGCTCAGTTAGGGGGAAACGTCGATCGGGGAATAGGCGGGGTTGGCTGGCTCGTGGGGGTGTGAGAAGTCTGAGGGGTGTGAGAAGTCCGAGTCCTCCAAGAACTCGGACTTCTGGGGTTATGGCTTAGTTGCGAGATATGACAAAGCGATACGACTCACGATCGCGCCCGAAACGAAGCAAACCCGCGATCTAGGCTAGAGACAGGTTCACCCCTAGCTTGGAGGTCGCGCAGCCCATGCCGAACGACGTTTTTTCTCAACATACTCACTATGACGTAGCGATCATCGGCGGGGGCGCGGCGGGCTGCGCGATCGCCCGCGAACTGAGCCGCACCACCGCCAAAACCACCCTGCTCGAACGCGATATCGAAGTCGGCTTCGGCACGAGCAAAGCCAATAGCGGCATTATTCACGGCGGCCACCATAGCGACCCGAACACCCTCAAAGGTCAGCTCGAATGGGAAGGCAATCAGCTTTGGGATGACCTGAGCCGCGATCTCGGCTTTGGATTTGCGCGGATCGGCGAGCTGACCGTAGCCTTTGACGCGGCGCAACTCGAAACGCTCGATCGCCTCGAAGCCAACGGGAAAACCAAGGGCGTACCGGGGCTGGAACGCTGGGATCGCGATCGCCTGCGCCGCGAAGAGCCGAACCTATCACCCGAGGCGATCGCGGCAGTATTCGCCCCGACCACCGGCGTCGTCAATCCCTACGAAGCCTGTTTTTTGATGCTCGAAAATGCCTGCCGCAACGGGGTCGAATTTCGTGGCGAAAGTCCGGTGACAGGTTTGGAGCATCTTGAATCGGAGGGCGATCGGTGGCTGATTTCCACCCCACGCGGTCAGCTCACGGCGCGATTCGTGATCAATGCAGCGGGCGTCTATGCCGATGCGATCGCCGATCTGGCCGGGGTGCGTACGTTCACGATCCGACCGCGTAAAGGTGAAGAATATTTGCTCGATAAACGGCTGAATGGCTACATTTCGCGGGTGATTTTCCCCTGTCCGACACCGGTGTCAAAAGGGATTCTCGTCATCCCCACCTACGATGGCACGCTGATGGTTGGCCCAACGGCGCATTTTGTCGAAGACAAAGAAGACGACACCACCTCCGCCGACGGCGCGACCCAGGTGTTCGAGTCGGTGACGCGCCTTGTGCCGGGGATTAGCGCCCGCGACTGCATCGCCGAATTTGCCGGACTGCGGGCGGTGGCCGATACCGAAGATTTCATCATTGGAACCACGGCGAAACCCGGTTTTATCAACGTGGCCGGGATTCAGTCGCCGGGATTGACCGCAGCGCCAGCGATCGCGCGGCACGTAATCGACATTTTGCACAACGCAGGACTAACCACCGATCGCCGCGACGACTTCGAGCCTACGATTCCCCATCCGATCCACTTCATTTCGCTCTCGACCGAGGAGCAAATCGCCCTCGCCGATCGCGATCCGAGTTTTGCGCGGATGGTCTGCCGCTGCGAGCTAGTCACCGAGGGCGAAATCCGCGAGGCGCTTGATCGCGGGGCGCGGTGTCTTGATGGCCTGAAGTTCCGCACGCGGGCGGGGATGGGGCGCTGTCAGGGCGGGTTCTGTTCGGGGCGCTGTATGGAGCTGATCGCGGAAAAATACGATATCCCGCTGACGGCGGTCACCAAACGCGGGGATGCCTCGTGGATCGCCTGCGATCGGGTCGATGTCGCACCGGCAGCGCAGCCATAGCCACCGTCAAGACGACCACGACACACCACACGCGACCATTTCCCATCGAGTTCTTATCGAGAATCTGCCATGCTAACCGCCAATACTAGCCATCTCCAATCAGACTACGATGTCCTCGTGATCGGTGGTGGACCGGCGGGGATGGGCGCAGCGATCGCGGCGCGGGTGGCCGGAGCCGATCGCGTGCTGATCGTCGATCGGGAGGTCGAACCGGGCGGAATTTTGCTGCAATGCATCCATCCCGGCTTTGGTTTGCAGCATTTCAAAGAAGAACTCACGGGGCCGGAATACGCCCAGCGCGTCTATGAACAGGTGGTCGAAACCGAAATCGACGTGATTACCGACAGTTACGTCATCGACATCGCCCGCAGCACCGGATTCACCACCTTTGCGCCAAACTCCAGCACGCCCGCATCGCGATCGCCCGAAAAATTATGCGTCAAGCTGCTCTCCGCCCAGCACGGCGTCAAGCTGATCACCACCACCGCCACGGTCTTGGCGATGGGCGCACGGGAACGCACACGCGGCGCGATTCGCACGCCGGGAACCCGTCCCGCCGGGGTGATGACCGCAGGTTTGGCGCAACGCTTCGTCAATCTGATGGGCATCTTGCCGGGAAAACGTGCCGTGATCCTCGGGTCAGGCGATATCGGGCTGATTATGGCGCGGCGGCTGACGCTGGAGGGGGTGGAGGTGGCGGGCGTGTTTGAGATTATGCCCCACGCGAACGGTCTGAATCGCAACATCGTCCAGTGTTTGCAGGATTACGACATTCCGCTACATCTTTCGACCACGGTGGCGGAAATTCACGGACACGATCGCGTCGAAAAAGTGACCGTCGCGCCGGTGGATGGGTTTACGCCCGACCCGTCGCGCGGTTGGGATATCGAGTGCGACACGCTGCTACTATCGATCGGCCTAATTCCCGATAATGAACTGTCGCGCACCCTGGGGTTACGGATCGATCCGGTGACGAGCGGCCCGATCGTCGATAGCCAGATGGAAACCTCGATGGCGGGTGTGTTCGCCTGCGGTAACGTGGTGCATATTCACGATCTGGTGGATTTCGTCAGTCAGGAGGCGATGCTCGCGGGTCACAGTGCGGGACAGTACGCGATCGGGCAGACGCGCCCGGCGGATAATATTCGCCTCGTGCCGGGGGACAACGTCGCCTACTGTGTGCCGCAGTCGATCGCCAGCGATCGGGAGCATACGGTGTATTTGCGGGTGCGTCAGCCGTTGGAAAACTGTCGGTTACGTTTGAGCGGTGGTGCGGCGGGTGTGGTCTACGAGAAAAAGATTCGCTTCGTGCTTCCGGCGGAGATGGTCAATCTCAAGCTAAAGCCGCGTTTTTTGCAGGATTTTCACGGCGATACGCTCAAAGTTGAGGTGCTGCCTGACAATTAACTTGAACATATATTGTGAGGCTTAAAAATACAGCAATTTCACAAGTGCGGTGCTAGAACACCTGGAGGAGAGGTTAGATGAAGACTGCCGATGCGACCCTGTCTGTTCGAGTCGGGTTTGGGCGAGTTGGGTGCGGAGGTTAGGGGGTTGCAGCCATTGGTTACAGGCGTCGCGCATGGCATCGATCGCGGCATCGATGGCGGGTTGGCCGCCGAGTTGGAGGAGGGTGGGATGGAGTTTTATAATTTGGGTCGAATTTCTAAACGTTTTTGTGCGCCGTAGATGCACACATCGAATTCTTGAAAGAAGTTGGTACGTCCAAGCAATAGAGGAACGTTATCGCTACGACTCCACGCAAAGACAAATCGTACGGGTTGAAATTCTCCGATTTTTGCTTGCATGACAAGACCGCGTGCTTCCGTCGCCGCAAGGTTGCCACCAAGCTTGATGGATGTTGTTTGCTCATCCCAAACGAGTCCCAGTTCAAGACCGAGTTTATGCGGCAAAACATTAACGCTTGCGCCAGTATCGAGCAATCCCACGGCGGTAATTGAACGATCGCGGTAGGTCAGTTGTAACGGAATCTGGGGCAACGCATCGATGATGCCAAAGCGATCGCGGACTTCAACAAAGGGGAAGTGTTGGGCGTTTTGCATCAGTTCTCGGCTTCGTCGAGCAGTGCGGTGAGTTGGTGTGCGGCTTGGTGTGAGTCGAGGGGTGACCAGATTTCGTAGGTGGCGTCGGGAATGAGGGCGAGTCCTTCGTCGCGGGCGAGTTCGGCGAGGAGGAATTGCATGGCGCGGAGTTTGTCGGGGCGGGGGAGGTTTTGCAGGGCGGGGAGGAGGTCGGTGAGGGTCATGGTTTTATGGGGTGGGGTTTATGGCCATTGGTTGCAGGCGTCGCGCATGGCTTCGATCGCGGCATCGACGGCGGGTTGGCCGCCGAGTTGGAGGAGGGTGGGGTGGAGTTTGGGGAGGAGTTCGATCAGGTGTTTGCGATCGCGGGTGGAGAGGAGGCGGAGGAGGTTTTGGTTGTGGTCGGTGGCGATCGTTTGCCAGGAGGTGGGGTCGGTGAAGCCGGTGAGGGCTTGGGCGCGGTGGTAGGGGTCACGGATGGCGATCGCTAGGCTTCGGGGTGCTGCGAGTAGTTCTAATGGTAGTTTTTTAGCAAACTCGACTAACGCTTTTGCTCGGTAAAACTCGTTGGAAATTTCCCGACAAGTTTCAAGCACCTTGAAAGAAGGTTTAGGTTGCCTCTCTGCGAATGCAATTAATGCAATGGAGCGAGCAAATGGATCTGAGATTTGGTTAACTAGGTTTGACATTTGCTGTAGTAGATTTGACTTTAGTTTAGGAATTAGTACGCTGAACACTCTTGCTCTACTACTCTCATTTGAGATACGACTAGCAATATAGAAAGATCTTTGAATAAGTTTAGGTGGAAGACTTGGGATCAACGAACTCAGAGCAATAGATCGATTGAATTCATGCGGAAGTGAGCAGACAATATCCAAGGCTCGCCCGTGCAATTCGTCTGGCAACTTACTCGCCAAAAAAATTAATGATTGAGCTTTATCCGCTTCACGAGTGATTTCACAAATAGATTCCAGCACCTCTTCATATATAGCTGGCTGTTTTTCTGCCAACATGAATAAGGCACCAGCACGATAGTGCGCATCGGGTATCCGTCGGGCAGACTTGAATACTTCAGGACTTAACTTGGAATACTGTATTGCAAATACAACTTGAAGCCAAACTCTGTATGATTCATCTTTGATTTGATATATAAGATCTATTTCTTGTTCAAACAGCTTAGATTTTTTGTTTATGAATGCTTGGTAAATATGGAATTTACAGTAATCAGACATTTGATTTGCTATCTTCAAAACAGCATAATGAGAATCTTTTCTGTTCTTCAAAAAAGCTATTAGAACTTTTGATTTTTGATATGAATTTGAGATCTCCTGGGCAATATCTAGTATTTCTTTTGAATCTTTCACTCCGTGACAACACAAGAGGTTTTGAGTTTGTGCTTGCTCATACTTATCGAAGATGCGCTGATGAGCTTGTAGTGCCGCATTAAATAAGAAAGCTTTGTTACTTGCAAGTTTTTTTAAGATCTCAGCTTTCTCACAAGCATTCGGTATTTTCTCGACAACCCCAAGTATCTTTTTAAACTGGCTTTCCTCAAACCTCTCACACAATGAAATTAAAATACTCCCATGATAGTCTCCCGGTGGATATAGGCCTGGCGCTAATAGAAAAGAATCTAATATCTTTTCTATATGTGAGTTAGGTAAATGTTTTAAAAACGCCCGAAGAGTATTAGCAATATGTTTTTTATTAGAAAAATTTAAAATCATATCTAGTATTTCACCCTGAAGATCATGCGATATTTTTTCAGCTAAGGCACTAACTATTTCTTGTCGATATGACTCATTGGCCACACTCTGGGCTATATCAAGTAGTCTTGCAAATGAAGTGTCTGGGACATTTTCTATTAATTTAACTAAGTATAGTCTACGACTAAATTCTCTCGAAATTAGCTCCAGAGTTTGACCAATTATGGATGAATTTGTTCTTGCTAGATTTATTAGAATATTGATTTTTTTGTGATTGTTGTAGGTATTGATTTTTAGTTCATCAAGTATATTTAAAATATCTTCAAATATACTTGGTTCTTCTAGGTTTAGTTCTTCACTCAACAAAGAGCTTAAAACATCGGCTCGAATTACTTTATGTTGAATACATTGAGTCAGCTCTAGCGCCTCTCTCGTCATTTCTGGATTTTCTTTAGCTATTCTTTTTAGTATTGTTGCTCTATTATCTTCTCTTTTTATCTCCGATGCTAACTTCAAAGTCTCTGTAAGTAGCTCATTCGATTTTCTTGGAAATTCACTAAGAGCCCAAGCCTTTTGATACTTGTTGGGTATTTTTTGAATTATATTTACTAGATCTTCATGTCTGCCAGTATGCATGTTTTTTGCTATTGCAATTAATGCTAAAACTTTGTTGGAATCATTAGAGAAACTTTGAATGACTTCTATTGCTTTATCTATAAGTTTGTTGGGCAATATTTCTGTAAAAGCTTTGAGTGGCATAACCCGAAAATATTCACAAGAGATCTGATGAGTCAGCTCTAAAACCTCTCCATAAGTCCGAGAAGGAAGTTTTTCAGCCATGCTGCTTAGTACTTGTGCTTTGTGCAAATCTTTAGGGAATCCTTGGATGATTTTTTGTACTTTAGCAAGGGATTCATCTGGTAGATAACCAACGAGTACCATTAATGCTGAAGCTCGTTCAGAATGCTCAGAGATTTCATTGACAAGTTGTAGCTTTTTTTTGATGGAAGAACTCTGTTGTAGACTCTTGACTGCCGCAACAAATATACGGTCGCGGTCTTTTGCCTGAACCATTTCTTGAGCGGACTGAATCACCTTATTGATAGACTCTTCATGGCGTAACTCTTGTACTAAGTTGGCAAAAGCTTGTGATTTACCTGTTCCTTCTCGCTTTTGCAACGCATAAGCCACCGCCCGCGCCTCGCTCCAATGCCCCTGCCGCACCGCTGTCGCCAACAGCTCTCCTGGAATATCCCCTACCAAACTATTCATCGACCCCATCGCAAACGCACACCAAAACTGCCACCGCCACCCTTCCGCCTCAGTCGGAATCACCCCATAAACCTCCTCCGCACAGCGCCAAGCCCGCGCCACATCCTCCACAAACACGGTCAACGAACCCGTTTGCTCACACACTTCCATCCAAGCATTTCGACCATTCTCATCCACTGCCCGAATCAACTCGTGCATCTCGCGAATCCGCCCCGCCTTCTCCAGATGCCACGTCAACCGCCGATGAATATAGCCATCATCATTGAGTTCCCACCAATGCCCCGACCCCGGACGATATCGCTCCAAAAGCTCACCATGTGCCGCCTCGATCGATAACCCCAACCCCGTCAACGCCGCCGACGGAGATGCCGCCACCAGCTCCACCGCCAAATCGTGCAATAAATCATGCTGCCGAAACGTTGGCTCCGATCGCCCGTTCACCGACACCGGCACACCAGCCAACAACAGCGCCCGCCGATGCAGCCCGATCAAACCCTTCTTCGCAGCACCCGGCTTCGTATCCCAAAGCGTCGCGACAGATCGCGCATCCACCGACACATCCTCCGGCAACACCCCCAACCAAGCAAACTGCCGCACCTGTTCCGGCTTGAGCCGCTTCAAACTCAAGTTAAAACAAGCCCGCAAACTATACTTTCGGCGATCGTTCTCCGAAATCTCGTCCCCCTCCAAGTCGAGAATGTCGAACTCTTCCTCAAACGCCTCTAGCAACGTGTGCCAGTCATAATACCCATCCTCAATTTGAACCGCGCCCAGCTCCAGCGCCAACGGCAAATACCCGACAGCCTGCGCAAACGCTACAAACTCTTCTCGCTCCGCTTCGTCCAACTCCCGATCAAGCCGCTTTTGCACCAGCGCCACACTTTCCACCAGCGACATTTCCGCCAGCTCGATCCGCTGCGAATCCTTTAGCCGCACTTCCCGCGTCGTGACCAACACCCGACAGCCTTTCCCCGCCAAACGAAACGGCTCGAAATGCGACGCATTCCACAGATCGTCAACGACCAGCAGCATCGTCTTGTCAGCAAGAAGCGATCGCAGATAATCCGACGCCGCCTCAACCGTCGTGGGCTTGTACTGTCGATCACCCAGCTTAAAAATCCAGTCGCCCAACAGCGGCAATAAATCCGGCTTCTGACCTAATGTGACCCAAAGAACACCATTTGGGAAATGCTTGGCGATCGCCGGTTCGTGCGCTAGAGCTGCCGCCATTACCGATTTTCCAATCCCGCCCAACCCTTGAATTGCACTGACCACCAACGTCCCCAGCTGATTTGCCTCTGCCGATAGCAACTGCTCGCGAATCACATCGGAATACAGCGGACGCGGTACGAAGTGTTTTGGAATCGGCGGCGCTTTGAACGGAACCCCATCGGGGAAAGGGTTCTCAAAGTGAAAATGCTGATACAGCGTTTCGATATTAATCGTCGCGTTGTCGTTGGCAATAATGCCCTGCTGATAACGCCGATTGTCGATATTTCCCTCGGCATACTGGCCTTGGTTGTGAGTCTCACGAGCATCACCGCCACCCGTATTGATATTGCGCTGTTCGCCCATACTCTTCTCTATCAACACCAACTACAGTATCAACGCTCACCCCGAAATCTTGCTAGCATTTGGCGACCCATAACGCGCAAGCCAGACAGACGACCCCATGGACATCAAACTTCCCTACTTCGACATGATCCTCGACGCGATCGCCCGGAACGATCGCCCGACAATCGACGCCTTCGGAACCCACGTCCACTGGGGCTACTGGCCAGAACCCAACCAAGCCGACGGATCAATCCCCGACTTCGCGATCGCCGCGAAACGCCTGAGCGAATGCGTCTACGAAGCAGGCGAAATCCAAGACGGCGATCGCGTCCTCGATGCCGGTTGCGGCTTCGGCGGAACCACCGCCTGCCTCAACGAGCGCTATCACGACTTGCACATCACCGGCCTGAACATCGACCAACGCCAACTCGATCGCGCCGCCACCCTCGTCACACCGCAAAATAACAACACGATCGACTGGGTCTGCGCCAACGCCTGCGAACTACCATTTGCGGACAACAGCTTCGATCGCATCCTCGCCGTCGAATGCATCTTCCATTTCCCCAGCCGCGAACAATTTTTACGCGAAGTTAAACGCGTCCTCAAACCGGGCGGAACCCTCGCACTGAGCGACTTTACCCTCTGGCCGATCACCGTACCGCTGTTTAAACTTCTCTCGCTCTTTTCCAACGGCTCCGTCGAACGACTCTACGGCGATGTGGGCAGCACCGATTTCACGATCCCCGCCTACGAACGTCTCGCCAACACGATCGGCCTGACGATCGAAACCAACCGCGACATCACCCGCAACACCCTGCCGACCTACCCCATCCTCAAGCAAATCTGTCGCCAATTTGAGCTAAACGAAGCCGAAAGCGTCGCCGCTGGCCAGGAATTGGTCAGTACCTTGGGGCTAGTGCGCTATGTGGTGCTATCGTTGCGGACGCTGACGGTTTAAGATGCAGTGTCTGGCATGATGTAGAACCCGTTCTAGGACTGGAGATCGTGCAAAATTAAACGATTGCCATCGGGATCGTAGGCGTAAATTTCGCGACCGTGAGACGCCGTAATGATCATCCCCGGTGGTGGATAGCCGATCGCCGTTAACCGATCGATCGCCGCATCCAGACTGGCCACCTCCACGCACAAACTGATCGCCGATCGCGCCGGATGATCAAACTCCGATCGGTGGGTGACATTGGGGCAAAACATCGCCAAGCGTAAACCCGGTAGGTGAAACTCGGCGTAGCGTTCCACATCGCAAATCACCGGTTCACACTCGAAAAGCCCTTGATAAAAACCGACCAACCGCATCAGATCGATGCTCGCGATCGCCACAAACACTTCGGTTACACGTACCATTCGCCTCTCTCCTCCATAAAACATCGGAGCGCTACCTCCATCTTCCCCCGTCTTTCCCATCTTTCCCCAACCGAAAATCGTTCCTAGCGCGATCGTGCGATCCCTCAATTGCGTCACCCCAAACCGCGAACGTTTCGCACGCACCGCGATCATTGCCCATTACAGGCAATTGCGATCTGTAACAACGCGGGGATAACCCATCGAGGCTTGTACTATTTTGGAATACTAAGTCAAACTAAAGATAGTTAACAAAACTTAATTAAGCTTTTCTCTGAAGCTTTTGTACGGCGTTCCCCGCCTCCGCAGCATCTCGCATTTGCCGTTTTCATGCTGTCGGATTCTCGGGTTAAATCCAGACCAAATCTGGCCTTAATCCAAATTCTATCGACCGACGCCCGCCGCACCGCCTTACTTCCCCGATCGACGAGGGTTAATTGATATGCATTTGAGTGACGTAACTCATCCCAATCAGCTTCACGGCCTGAGCATTCCACAACTGGAAGAAATCGCCCGCCAAATTCGCGAAAAGCACCTACAAACGATCGCCGCCAGTGGCGGACACCTCGGCCCCGGACTCGGCGTGGTGGAACTGACGATCGCGCTGTATCAGACCTTGGATCTCGATCGCGACAAAGTCACCTGGGATGTCGGCCACCAAGCCTATCCGCACAAACTCCTCACCGGACGCTACGACCAATTCCATACCCTGCGCCAAAAAGACGGTGTCGCCGGTTATCTCAAACGCACCGAAAATAAATTCGACCACTTCGGCGCGGGTCACGCTTCGACCAGTATCTCGGCAGCGTTGGGCATGGCGATCGCTCGCGACAACAAAGGCGACGACTATAAATGTGTGGCCGTGATTGGCGATGGTGCGCTGACCGGCGGCATGTCCCTCGAAGCGATCAACCATGCCGGACATCTGCCGCATACGCGCCTGATGGTCGTGCTCAACGATAACGAAATGTCGATTTCGCCCAACGTCGGCGCAATCCCGCGTTATCTCAACAAAATGCGCCTCAGCGACCCGGTGCAGTTCCTCGCCGACAACCTCGAAGAGCAGTTTAAACATCTACCCTTTTTCGGCGAAAACTTCACGCCGGAAATGGAACGCCTCAAGGAAGGCATGAAGCGCCTCGCGGTCTCGAAAGTCGGCGCGGTGTTTGAAGAGCTGGGCTTCACCTACATGGGACCAGTGGATGGTCACAACATTAAAGAGCTAATCGAAACCTTCGAGCAAGCGCACCACATCGAAGGGCCGGTACTGGTTCACGTGGCTACGGTGAAAGGCAAGGGCTACGCGATCGCCGAAAACGATCAAGTCGGCTACCACGCCCAATCGCCCTTTGACCTCGCCACGGGCAAAGCCTACCCCTCGAAAAAACCCAAACCGCCGAGCTATTCCAAAGTCTTCGTCGAAACCCTGATCAAGCTCGCCGAAGCAGATTCGACCATCATCGGCATCACCGCCGCGATGGCCACGGGAACCGGCCTCGATAAGCTCCAGCAAAAACTACCGAAGCAATACGTTGACGTGGGCATCGCCGAGCAGCACGCGATGACCCTGGCGGCGGGTATGGCCTGCGATGGCATGAAGCCCGTGGCGGCGATCTATTCGACCTTCATGCAACGCGCCTTTGACCAGGTGGTACACGACATCTGCATCCAAAAGCTGCCGGTGTTCATGTGTCTCGATCGCGCCGGTATCGTCGGCGCGGACGGCCCCACCCACCAAGGGCTCTACGACATCGCCTACATGCGTTGCATCCCCAATCTCGTCGTCATGGCTCCGAAAGACGAAGCCGAATTGCAACGCATGATCGTGACCGGGGTTGAGTATAACGGCCCGATCGTCATGCGCTACCCACGCGGCAGCGGCTACGGTGTGGCGCTGGCCGATGAGGGCTGGGAGCCGATCGAGATCGGCAAAAGTGAAGTGTTGCGCCACGGTGACGACGTGATGCTGATCGGCTACGGCACGATGGTACATCCGGCGATGCAAATCGCGGAAATCCTTAGCGAGCATGGCATCAGCGCCACGGTCGTGAACGCCCGTTTCGTCAAGCCGCTGGATCTCGACACGATCGCGCCGCTCGCGGAATCGATCGGTAAGGTCGTGACGCTGGAAGAGGGCTGCTTGATGGGTGGCTTTGGTTCGGCGGTACTGGAAGGGCTGGCCGATCGGGGTGTGACGGTTCCGGTGAAGCGCATCGGTGTGCCGGATATCCTGGTGGATCATGCCTCGCCGGACGAGTCGAAAGCGGATCTGGGTCTGTTGCCGCCGCAAATGGCCGAGACGGTGCGTAAGGCGTTCTTCCTGGAACAAAAAGCACCGATCGCCGTTTCGTAAGATTGGTCTGACACGGAACTGGGTTTTTGTTGAGTCAATGGGCGCACCTTGCCAACGCTTGATAAAAACCCGGTTTCTCAGACTTGGCGGGTCAATCCAGATCTTTTATTTACGGTAGGCCAAGGGTTAGGCACTCGATGATGCGAAGCTGACGTCTTCGTAAAGGGTGTCGAATCTACCGGTGTAGTTGATGCTTTTGAGCTCAAAGGTGTCAGTTTCGGCGTAGTTTTGATAGATCCAGAGGTCGTCGGTGTGGCGGCGAAACAGTTCAACCTGGCGGTGCTGACTGCTAATGAGGACGTATTCGTCGAGCGAATCGAGGGTTTGGTAGTCGTTGAATTTTGAGCCGCGATCGAAGGATGCGGTTGAGTCGGAGAGGACTTCGATGATCAGTTTGGGAAAGGCTTTATAGGTGGTGGTTTCGGTGTCGCGCGGGTCGCAGGTGATCAGGAGGTCGGGGTAGAAAAAGCGGTTTCGCGCCTCGATGCGGGCTTTCATGTCGGAGATGTAGACGCGGCAGCCGGAACCGCGCAGGTGCGATCGCAGTTCGGCGAACAGGTTTCCGGCGATCGTGACGTGGGCGTCGGTAGCTCCGGCCATGGCGACGATATGGCCGTCGAGGTATTCGTGTTTGGTGAGGCTGCTGGCTTCGAGGGTGAGGTATTCGTCGGGGGTAAGTGGAGAATCTTGGGCAAGCATGGCGATCGGGTTGAGGGGCTATATCTATTGTCGCCTGATCGCCAATCTAACCTAACCTCTAGAAGAAACTCACCAGGAATCAGGGAGAGTATCCTGAAGTTAAAACCATTGATAATCAGTCTCTCAAAATAATGCAGCCTGACTCCACACACATCACCGTTATTCTTGATCGCACCGGCTCGATGCAAAGTATCCGCGACGATACGATCGGCGGTTTCAATGCCTTTTTAAACGCACAGCAACGCGAACCCGGACGCGCGACCCTGACCCTGGTTCAGTTTGATTCGCAAGATCCCTACGAAGTGATCCACCACTTCCGACCGATCGCCGAAATTCCCGACCTCACCCGCGAAACCTTCGTCCCCCGTGCCAGCACGCCCCTGCTCGACGCGATCGGGCGCGGCATCAACGACCTCGACGCGACGCTAGCCAAACAGCCCGAAGCCAATCGACCGGCACGCATCGTAATCGCGATCGTCACCGACGGCCAGGAAAACGCGAGCCGTGAATTTGATCAGGCCACGATTAAGCAAATGATCCGCGAAAAACAGGCCGCCGATTGGCAATTTGTCTTTTTGAGTGCAGATCTCGGGGCGATTAGTGAGGCGATCGCGGGCGGCGTGAAGGCGTCCTCGGCGATGGCGTTTGATAAAACCGCGAAGGGTGCAGCCGCTGCCTGGGGAGCGGTGTCGGATCAGATCGCTAATTATCGTGCGGCTCGCAGTCCGGACGTGGCGTTTAGTGCGGACGATCGGGCGCAGCAGGACAGCGAAAAACGTCGCCGGGGCGATCGCGATCGTTCCTAGTGGCGCGACGAATACACCTCAGCAATTGCTATCGGCGTGAATTGTCGCCTAGAGCCGGTAGAGCTGCGTGTATTTTTCGCGCAAGAAGTCGATGAATGGTTCAACCTGAAGTGATCGCCCCGTCACCCGTTCGAGCAGCTCCGCGCTGGAGAACTTGCACCCGTGGCGATAAATATTGCTCTGGAGCCACTGATGCAGCGTCGAAAAACGCCCGCGTTCGAGATCTACCGGGATTTCTGGATGGGTACGCAGGGCGGTTTCGTAGAGTTGCGCAGCAATGAGATTGCCGAGGGCATAGCCTTGAAACTGACCGCCAATGCGATCGGCGTACCAGTGAACATCCTGAAGTACACCGTCTCGATCGCTGGTGGGCGTAATGCCTAAATCCCGTTGATAAGCCGCGTTCCAGGCTTCAGGTAAATCGGCGATCGTCAGCTTGCCTTCCAGCATCGCCAGTTCGAGTTCAAACCGAATGATGATGTGCAAATTGTAGGTCACCTCGTCGGCACTCGTCCGAATGGGCGTGCGGCTGACGGTATTGACCGCTGCGTAAAAATCACGCACCGAAGATTTTCCCAACTGGCGAATAAATGCGCCTTGTAGCCAGGGAAAGCAGCATTCCCAAAACGCACGACTGCGCCCGACGATATTTTCCCAAAGTCGCGACTGAGACTCATGCATTCCCGACGATGCGCCGTTGGCTAGGGGGGTCCCGCTCAGTGCTGGGTCAAGGCCCTGCTCGTAGAGTCCGTGACCCATTTCGTGAAGCGTGCTGAATATAGACTCGCGCAAATCGTGAGAAAAGGCGCGATTGGTGATGCGAACGTCGCCGGTTCCAAAGCCGACGGTAAACGGGTGAATCGTGGTGTCGATGCGACCTCGCTTAAAGTCGTAGCCGATCCGTTCGATCAGCTTGCGGCAAAAATCCTGCTGCACGGTGACGTCAAATTCCTGGCGGAGAAGCGCATCACTGACCGGCATCGCCGAAGCGTTAATTTCGTCAATCAGCGGCAGTAGCTGCACGCGCAGATGGCTAAACAGTTCGCGTAATTGTTGCGTATTGATATCACGATCGGCGCGGGCGATCGCCGGATCAGCGGGATGTTGTGCCTGGGGAAAAAAGCTGGAAAATTCGCGGCTCAAATCGAGCATTTTTTCCAGGGCAGGCCGGACGATCTTAAAATCATTGGCCTCGCGAGCCCGCGCCCAATCGCCATAGGTTTTGGTTTGATGTTCGGTGAGACGCGCCGTAAATTCGCTAGGAACCGCCACGCGACGCTGATAGTCGCGACGCGCAATCCGAATGGTGCTGGCCTCGATCGAGCTATAGGGACGGCTGGCCTCGAAGTCTTGTAGATTGTCGAGCAGTTCGCCCAACTCTGGAACCGTTGCTTTTTGGTGGAGCAGGCGCTGAAGCGTCGCACTTTGGCGTCCGCGATCGATCGCGCCGCCGTCGGGCATATAGGTTGTCCGATCCCACGACAAAATCGCAAGAATCGCCTCAATATCGGCAATATCGCGCAACTGTTGGCGTAGGACTGCGTATTGGGGCGGGGAAGATGAACCGGGATAATGCATGGTGACGAGTACCGAAGTCCCGACTTCGGGTAGAGGCGAAACCTGGAAGAGCCGTTTTTAAGCGATCGTGAAAGACAATCGACAGCCTAAAACGGATGGAGCGAGATCGGTTCAGTAGATGCCTACAGCAGATTGCGACAGCGTAAACATGATGGCCCACTGCGTCAGTAGATGCGTCGATCGTATCGTATTGCGCGAAGCGTGCGATCAACGATTGCTCGCGATTTTTCCATAAAAAAAGGGGCACGGTTCATTTTGCCCCTTCAATCATGATCAATTCGTACTAAATGTTTCCTGGTTTTATCTCGCAATCCGTGACGGATTATCGGCTAAACCCGCTGGACTAATCCGAACCATTGAGTGCCATAAACTCGCTGCTGATCGTGATTGTACCGATCGTCGCGATGACGATTAGGCCGTCTCTTCGGCCTTTTCGGTCGCATCGCCTTTTTCCAGAACGCTACGCAACCACGGCGGCGCGATAAACGTCGTCACGATCACCATGGCAATAATGGCCGCATCGAGCGATTCGGAGAGCACGCCGCTCGCCGCGCCAACCCCGGCGAACACCAGGCCAACTTCGCCACGCGGAATCATGCCGACGCCGATCGCCAAGCGATTGATACCGGGCTGGAAGATCGTCAAGCTGGTCGCGACCTTACCGATGATGGCCACGACGATTAGAAAGGCCGCGATGATCAGACCTTCGCGATTGGAAGGCTCAAAGGGATTGAGCACCGAAATATCAGTACGCGCACCCACTACCACGAAAAACACCGGCACGAGCATATCGGCGATCGGTACGACCTGCTCTTCGAGATCGCGCTGGAGTTCGTTCTCTCCAAGAATGAGACCCGCAGCGAACGCCCCGAGAATGCCTTCAAGTTGGATTGCCGACGCGACGTAGGACAAAACAAACGTCACAACCAGCGCGGAAATCAGCAGCGGCCCCCGCGTTTTGAAGCTGCGAACTAGGCTGACAAAGTAGGGATTGAGCAAACGACCCAGGATGATCGTACCCACCAGAAACGCCGCTGCGCTGATGGTCAAATACAAAATATTGGTGACTTCGACTTCGCCGGTTTTGACCAGGCTGGCGACCACGGCCAGGACAATAATCCCGAGCACGTCATCGAGCACCGCCGCACCAACAATAATTTGACCTTCTTTGGAGCTGAGTTTGCCGATTTCGGCCAAAACCTTGGCCGTAATTCCGATACTGGTGGCCGTGAGTGCCGCCCCCGCAAAAATTGACGGGATTGCAGGCACATCGAAGAATGTCATCAGGCCGATCGTTCCCAAGGCAAACGGAAACACAACACCCACGACGGCAACAACTGCCGCCTGTGGGCCGTATTTAATCAGTTCTTCGAGTTCGGATTCGAGGCCGATCTCAAACAGCAAAATGATGACCCCGAGTTCGGATAGCACCGAAATCACTTCACTTTGCGCTGAAAACGTCGCTGCAAGACTTTCGGCAGATAAATGCGCCGTCGATTGCAAGAACGTCATGATGACCGAAGTATCAGCCGTAACGCCGCCTTCGGGGAAGACGAGCAGGTTAAATGCGGATACACCGACAATGACCCCGCCGATCAGATCGCCGAGGACGGGCGGCAGGTTAATCCGTACGCAGAGTTCGCCAAACAATTTACTGGCGAAGTAAACCACAACGAGACTGAGGAGTACGCCCGCAAGGACAAGGCTGCTATCAGCTTCGGCTTCGCCCGTCGTCGCGAGCAGTGGCGCGATCGGCGATCCAAGCCAATTAATGGGTGAGAGAGAGATTGTCGTCATTACTGCACTATCAAATCGTTTCGAGTCAGAGCCTCGTTTCGTCTTAATGTACAGGTTTGCGGGGACTAGATTTGGGTTGATTGTGTAGACCGCTACGGCTTTGAGGCGTTTTGCCGATCCGATTGATAATCATTCATCAATCTAAAGTCCTCAGTACTCTGTCTCTTGATAGTCCTACGAGTCGCAATAACGGGACGATCGCAACCGTCCGGCGGCTGAATGTATCATCGCCGTTCCAGATCTCATCCGAAATCCGGCTGTGTACAGACTTAGATCGCCGCCCTGAGCGAACACCGCACTATTTGCTTCGCAAAGGCTATGCCAACGACTCCGCTCAGTGCTCATAGGCGTTCTTTATTTTTCTAATGCAGAACCGGATTTCGTATCAGGACAATGCGAGACGTCGAACTGCTTAACCCATCGTGCGTAGGTCTTGGCAACGTAGATACACCCGTCTTAGGGCGTGTCATCAGTAGCACCAGACCCCTTACGGGGCAAGCTATTAAACGCCCGAACCAACAAAACACAAAAGGGGCTGAAACCCTTGCTGAATCAAGGCTACAAATTTAATTGATGACAGCCCCTAGAGCCAGTTGCCGATCATGATAAACGGTGACCATACGGCGGGGTGTTCGTAGGCGTAGTCGTTGATGGCCTCAATTTGGGCACGCTGGAGGGCTTGGGCTTTGCTGACGCCCGGTTTTGAAAGTTCGGTGTAGAACGTGTCGATCAGCGCGACGGTGGATGCGTCGTTGATAAACCAGAGGCTGGCAAGTGCGCTTTTGGCTCCGGCGCGGACGGCGACTCCGGCAATACCGAGGGCGGCGCGGTTGTCTCCGGCGGCGGTCTGGCAGGCGCTTAGGGTGAGCAGCTCGATCGGCTGGCGGCGAGCGCTGCCCGATCGCACAGCTCGCGATCGCAGGAGCGTATCGATGCTGTCGATCGTGATTTTATCGTCGTACGCCAGCAAAAAGGTCGTGTCAGAATCGACACCGAAGCGCCCATGGGTCGCCATGTGGACGATCGAATAGGCATCGTCGCCCAGCTCTGCCTCGAAATTTTCGAGGGTAAATTCGCGATCGAGCAAGACCTCGCCGCCGAGACGGTTGTAAACATCCTGGGTTTCCTGGGCAACACCGGCAAGCGCTGCAAACGGCGGACGCGCGACGGTTAGTCCCAGGATCAGTGCGTTGATTTCGTCTTTTTTGAGATCGGATTGGCTGGTGAGCTGAAGGCTCGGAGTCGTGGCGATCGCATAGTCTTCAATCAGGAAGCGATCGCCGTTGTGCAATGCCGCCATCGGAATTTTTCGCAGGACGCCATCTTGAATGAAGACGAGAGTTTGGGGAGCCGCTGCTTTGACGTCCGCAGCGATCGGTTCAAATAGGTTGCGATAGAGGGCTTGGGCATAGGTCAAGTATTCGTTCGTGCCGCGCTTTTCGAGCAGGCGACGAAATTCATCGACTTTGGCTTCGAGTTCCGACTGGCTCAAATTAACCGTGCGTTGTACCAGTGATCCGTCGGCAAGGCGAACGATCAGTTCTGTGCGATCGCCGAGGATAATGCTATACACAGCGGCAGCATTGCGATCGGTAAGCTGCCCATCCGCTTCGACCACGGATTGGGCGACTTCGACACAGTCATCACCAAAAAAGTTTTGCAGCTCGGCGATCTTGAGCAGTTCCAGCACATCGAGTACTTCGCGCAGATTGGCCTGCTTTTGAGCGGGTTCAACCTCGGCGCTCAGGAGCTGCGAAATCAATTCACGGTAAACGGGCTCGACGGTATCGCGAAAGTCGAACTGAATGTCTTTATTGGCGGCGACGATGTCCCCTCGAATGCTTTGCAGCGAATCGATCGCGGCACGATAGGACTCGATCGCCCCACTTTCATCACCCGTCGCTAGACGAATGCGACCCGCCTGCCACTGCCAGCGGTAGAGACTATCGGTGGCGTCTACCTCCTGGGCGGCAATTTGCGCCTGTTGCGTCAGCGCCATGGCCTCGTCATAGGCACGGTTGCGCTCGTACACCGACCCAAGAGACCCCAGAGCAAAGGATTCGGCACGCCGATCGCCAATCTCTCGCGAGACGGACACCGCGTCGCGCAAAATCAGCGCTTGGCGTTGGGCCTTGAGGCGATTGTTGGTATCGGTTGCAGCATTGATCAGCGCAAAGGCTTTATTACGCGAGGCCGGTTCACGCTCTAGCAGGGTGATCGCCCGATCGCGATTGGCTTCAATCTCGGCGATCGTGGCACGGGAGAGTGTGGCATCATCGCGATTATCAATACGCAATGCCACAATCCGATTGAGATTCAGCAACGCGCGGGCTTCGACGATACCGCCGATTTGCTGACTGACGGCGACACTGCGTTGGGCGGCGTCGATCGCGCTGGCGATCGATCGCGTCAGATTGGACTGAAAGCGTTCGGCATCGGCGATTTCGCCCTCCGCTTCGGCCACACTGAGCTGATACTGAAAGCGCTGCACCTGGCTTTCGTAAACATTACCCAGATTGTTGTAAGCGATCGCCGAAAATAAGACATTCTCCGTCTCGCGAGCAATCTCAAGGCTCGCGCGATGCGCCTGAATTGCTTTTTCATAATCCCCCGCCGCCCATTGAGCATTACCCAATGCACCATTGGCCGCCGCCAGCGTCTCGGCATCATCGGCGCTATCCGCCAGGGCAATAGCACGTTCGAGGAGTTCGATCGCTCGCTTGTGCTGACCGAGGGTATCGAAGGACTGTGCCTGCTCGACTAATAGCTGCGCGACGATGAGATCGTTATCCGGCTGCGTCTCGTAATAATCAATCGCACTATTCCAGGCGATCGCCGCACGTTCCGGTTGGCCGATCGCTTGGTAGGCCGCCGCTAAGTTGCCATAGACAGTGGCCACGTCTGCCGCCGCTAGCGGCGTGTCTAGCGCCTGTTGCCAAGTCTCGATCGCCGTGATAAATTCCCCCCGTTCATAGGCGGCTAAACCTGCATCCACCAGGGAACTCGCAGACCGAAATTCAGTATCCAAGCGACCTGTCTGCGGGATCGAAGCGTGATCGAGCGACTGCGCGATCGGGGAAAACACCATCTCGCCTAGCGTTGCAGCCATCATCATCGAAGACACAACACCCGCTCGTTGTAACCAACACAGTGAGCTCGGAAGCAGAGAGAAAGGCGAAGAAAACATAGATCGCAAAGGCAAGAACGAGCGCAACAGGAAGAGATAAAACACGATACCTCACGATATCTAGCTTAAGAATACGAAAGTCTGAAGCAATGTACCGGGAATCTAGCGTTTGGTCGTGGAATGTCTGATATCGATGGAGATGTATGCACGCAACACTATTTCTATACGAGAAAATACTCATATCCCAATACGCTCTAGATTATCCCCTTGGAGGATTCTCGGGTCTTCAAGATTGCAAAAATTCAGGTTAGACCGACGATGATTCGATCGCACCTAGCGCAAACGCATACTCGGCAGACCCTCACCCTAAATCCCTCTCCCAGGCCGGGAGAA
>CAZFJL010000071.1:0-18864 GCA_964518905.1 uncultured Geitlerinema sp.
TGCGGTTTTCAACTTAGACGAGAGTGTCCTAATTTAATCGGCTTCTGCTATATCATCTTGGCAAATTCCGATCGGAACTGTTTTATTTCAGAAGTTATCCCAGAAGTTATCCCAGAAGTCGGAGTTTTCAAAAAACCCCGACTTCTCACAGAATCTAACCGGCGAACGACACCTGAAGCGTACTCGGTTTGCCCAGATTGCCGACGATCGTCACGCCACGATCGTTCGCGTGGAGGTGACGCAGAATTTTATAAATCGCTTCGATTTCGTCGGGCTGCCCGATCGCGATCGCCAACTCCTCCAGCGTTAACGGTTTCGTGGCCGCCTTGAGCGCGGTTGTGATCTGGGTTTGTAAGTCCAACACCGCCGCCGCCGCTTTTTTGCCCGCTTCAACTCCCGGCTGGTGGTAGGCGTTGATATTCACCAGCGAGGCGTAGAGACCAACCGCTCGCTCGTACAGAGCAATCAGCAAACCCACCGTAAAGGCGTCTACCGTTTCGACCGTGAGCGTAATCGAGTCGCGCTTGTTTTCAAACAGAGCGCTGCGGGTTCCTTGCAGCAAGCCCGAGAGATAGTCGCCCGCCGTGACGCCCGGTTCGACTTCCGGCGAGACGCCATCGCGATCGCTCAACACCTCGATAAACGTCGCGAAAAAGTTCGGCACACCTTCGCGAAGCTGCTGAACATAGGCGTGCTGGTCGGTCGATCCTTTGTTGCCATAAACCGCGATACCTTGATAGACCGTGTTGCCGTCCAAATCTTTTTCTTTGCCGAGCGACTCCATCACGAGCTGTTGCAGGTAGCGGCTAAACAGCAGCAGCGAATCTTTGTAGGGCAAAATCACCATGTCCTTTTCGCCCTTGCCGTTGCAGCCGTGATACCAGGCCAAGGCCAACAGCGCGGCGGGGTTATTTTCCAGCTCGGGGATGCGCGTGGCGATGTCCATCGCTTTGGCGCCGTCGAGCATCGCCCGGATGTCGATCCCCTGGAAGGCAGCGGCGGGCAGACCGACGGCGGATAGCTCCGAGGTACGGCCACCGACCCAGTCCGCCATCGGCAGACGATCGAGCCAGCCTTCGGTTTTGGCAACGTGATCGAGCTTGCTGCCAACACCGGTAACCGCGATCGCCTGTTTCGCAAAGTCCAAACCGCGATCGGCAAAAATGGCCTGCACTTCGAGCATTCCGTTGCGGGTTTCGGGTGTGCCGCCGGATTTGGAGATGACGATCGCCAGGGTGGTGGCGAGACGATCACCGATGCGGGCGATCGTGCGATCAATGCCAGCGGGATCGGTGTTATCGACGAAATGGATGGCCATTGGTGCATCGACCGGGGCGATCGCTTCGGCGACGAACTGGGGGCCGAGGGCTGATCCGCCGATGCCGATCGACAAAACGTCGGTAAATTTCTGGCCGTTGGGCGCGACGATCGCGCCGGAATGCACCTGGCTGACGAAGTGTTCGATCTGATCCAGCGTCGTGGTGACTTCGGCTTTGATCTCCGCTGTGGGCGCGAGGTCAGCATCCCGCAGCCAGTAGTGACCGACCATGCGATTTTCGTCGGGATTGGCGATCGCGCCGCCTTCGAGTTCGGCCATCTCTGCAAAGGCGCGATCGAACTTCGGGCGCATCGAGGCCACAAAGCCATCGTCGAAACCCATGCGGCTAATGTCGAGATAGAGCCCCAGGGCTTCGTTGTAGTACAACCAAGTTTGATAGCGTTCCCACAGCGTTGTTGCCGTACTCATAGCGTCTTTTCCCCGTAAAAATGAAGTCGAACAGGTCTCGCAATCCTTATACGTCTGTAGGCCGGATTACGAGTGCGATCGCCGGAACCCATGACGCCAGAGAAGGTATAACTTGAGCACTTTGATCACTGATTACGATCAATCGTCAATCAAGCCGTTCCCCAAGCCGCCATCGATCCGGTTCGTAGTGAGATCTAGGTTCGGTTATTTTGATAACCGTCCTATCGATCGAAGCATAGATCGCCCGCACCTGACGCTGCGTAAGCGATGCTACGAAATCTGTCACGAAACTTTTTATAAAACGCGGGACTCAATGAGCGGTGTGACTCGACAAAAATCACCCCAAAATCAACTCTGGATTGATGGTTACGCTATGCAAGGTGGAACCGAATTGAGACGGATACTTTGCTGGTATAGCAAAAAACGATTTGGTTAGGACTTCTCAAAAAAAACTGAGAGCACTGAGCGGAGTCGAAGTGCGGTTTTTAGCTTAAACAAGAGCGTCCTAATACGATCGGTTTCTGCTACATATTGATCGTGGTGGGCAATGCCCACCCTACGGAGATTGCTGCTATACGTCTGCTGTGGCGGTCTCGATCGCGCCTTGCTTCACCTCTGTTTTAACCTCCGATCGCACCGCCCGAAACATGCCAAACCGGCACAGCCCCGCCCCAAAGGCCAAACGCATCAGCAACAACGTCGGCACTTCCCGTAGCGACTTCACCAATCCCGGCACACCAAATTTCACCAAGCCCGCCGGTCGCGCCACGCCCTGCCAAATCGAATCGAGCCACGACGGCAAAGTTTCTGGCGTCCAGTCTGCCGTAAGCACATCACCCGCCGCTAGTCCCGTTTTCGCTAGCTCTTCAGCGAACCCTTCGATGCTCGCAAAGGCCGGATGCGCCCACTGGTCGAGCAATTGTTTCATCACCGGGCGCTCCCAGGCGTTGAGCGGAACCTGACGATCGTCGCGTTGGTTCCAGTCGGCGACCACGAGGATGCCACCGGGCTTGAGGACGCGCAACAGCTCGCGGGCAAAGACGGCTTTGTCGGGCATGTGGGGGCCTGCCTCGATCGACCAGACCACATCAAAACTCGCATCGGGGAACGACAGCGCCATCGCATCATCGACGGCAAACTTGGCCGTTACGCCCTCGGTGGTCAGTTCCGTCGCCCGCGCCACCTGCTGCGGGCTGATCGTGATCCCCGTGACGTCAAAGCCATAATCCCGCGCCAAAATCCGGCTACTGCCCCCAATGCCGCAGCCCACATCCAGCACCGTCGTCCCGCGCGGCAACGTGTCAAGCTTGCCCCAGCGCACCATCTCATGGACAAAATCAGCCTTCGCCGCGAGGAAATCCTTGCGCTGCGGTGGCGAACCGTAGTGACCCAGGTGAATATGCTCGCCCCAATAAAATTCGAGGATGCCGTCGTCGGTCCATTCGTCGTAGGAGGTGGCGACGGAATCGGCGGATTGATATTTGCGCGGAAACAGGACGTAGGCGGCGAGACCGATCGCGGGGACGGCGGCGATCGCACCCAAGGTCAGGAGGGGATTCATGCGGCTGTTATATTTCTTAATCTAATGCTTGATTTTAGCAAGCCGTGACGAACGCTTCAGAACAGCCAACATTTTTAGGTGTTTTTTAAGCCTCTGTCGGCTCCTCCAGCACGCGATCTTCCACCTGATAAATCATCACCGGCTTGCCGCGTCCTTTGAGCAGCGCACTGCCCAGCACCTTGGTCGCAAATTTTCCCTGAATGTAGTTGTGGGCCGTTTCATCGATCAGCACGCGGCAAATTCCGCCCTCGATCGATTTTTCGTAGCCTTCGAGCCGCGCCGCGACGTTGACGCTATCACCAATAATCGTGTAGTCCTCGCGCTGGGAACTGCCGAGACTTCCGACGACCAGCGGCCCCGTTGCCAGTCCCGCCCGCATCGAGATAATCGGCTGTCCCGTCGTTTGCCATTTTTTATTTAGCTCGGCCAAACGGCGTCCCATGGCGATCGCACAACTGACCGCATCCACCGCATCGGCGGCGATTTCCGCTTCGGTTTCGCGCAGGATCGGCACGCCAAACACAGCCATCACCGCATCGCCGATAAATTTATCGATCGTGCCGCCGTGATCTAGCACCACCTCGGCCATGCCTTCCATGTACTCATTGAGCCATTCCATCAGCGGCTCGGGATCGAGATCCTCGGCGATCGTGCTGAAGTTTTTGATATCGGTGAACAGCACCGTCGCCGTTGCTCGACGCCCAACCAAGCGTCCCTCGGCCATAATTAATTCGCGCTGCCGCCAAATTTCCTCGGCCACCTGGGGCGTTACGTGACGACCAAACAGGTGCATCATGATTTTCCGGTCTTGGCGCTCATTGCGGGCGATATAGCTCGTCATCACGATCGACATCGCCGCCAGCCCCACCCAAATCGGCGCGACCGGAATCCACAGCCCCAAGATGAAGGCCATAAAACCAACACTGGCAGACACGATCGCCAGAGCTGCCGGAGCTACGAGCGTCCAGCGCCGGAGCCGCACGCGCCAAAACAGGATCGCCCCGGCGATCGTCCAGGCCGCGATCCAGGTCATTTCTAACGGATCAGACCAAACGCGGATCGCGGGGCGATCGTCGAGCGCTGAACTAATAAATTGGCTGGCAATCTGAGCTTGGAGTTCGACCCCAAACATCCTCTCGGGCGAGGCGATCAGAGAACCCAGCGGGTTGCTGCTGTAGGGCGTCTCGAAGGTATCGTTCAAGCTGTCAGCAAAGGGGCCGATCAGGATAATGCGATCGCGGATCTGCTCCGGATCAAACTTGCCATCGAGAATATCGCTTACCGAGATCATCTCGAAACTACCCGCAGGGCCGCGATAGTTAACAATAAGCTGATAGCCTCCGGCATCGGCGCGGACGTAGCCTCCGGCATTGGGCGACAGTTTGAAATATTTCTGCTGACCGAGCTGAAGATATTCGTCGGGATTGATTTGGTCGTTAGGGTTGACGTCGGGTTCGGCGAGCAGATACGTCCAGGCGAGATTCGCAGCAAGGCTGAACGTACTGTCGCCGGTATCGGGATCGATCAAAAAGAAGAGGCCACGACGCGCAATACCATCGGCATCGATCGGGATATCGTTCGAGCCGATGCGTCCATTCTCGGCCAGGATCGGATGGGGTTCGACCGGCGTACCGCTCAGGTCGGCAATCCGCTTCGTGATGCCGAAGATTTTGTCTTCGTCTGCGAAGAGTGTTTCGAGGCGCTCTGTGCCCGGTGCTACCGGGACATTGCGATAAAAGTCAAGCCCGACAACGCGGGGATCTGCGGCCAGCAGCGTGTCGAGCAGGTCGGCGAGGGTGTCATCGGAGAGCGGCGAGTTGTAGCGGGCGATGTCGCTTTCGGTTTGGCCGACGATCGTGATGCGCGAGTCGATCGGTTCCGGGGGGCGCAGGGTAAAGAATCGATCGAGCAAAAACCATTCGAGCGGCTGTAGTAATCCCGTGGCTCGGATCAGCAACACAACTAAGGCCGTTACCGGCCCGCCCAACAACATCCCTCGCCATTCCTTGAATGCTTGCTTCCACGGCAAAACGAGCGATGCATCGTGAGCGGCGGGACGATTAGCGTTCGGTGAATCGATCATCGGAGACGTGGGGATGCGTTGATTGGGGCGATCGCGGGCGGTTCAGTAAAACTCACAGAGAAAATCAGGAGCGTCACGAGAGACCCTACTAATTTTATGAGTGCCATCAGTTTGTCCCGACAAACAACGTAAACCCTAAGGTTTCCCGTGTTTTTTCTTAATGCAGGATCAAAACTTGGCTACAATCAGTTCCGACCATCGCACAATCCAACGTCCAAAATGTTTTCGTCTTGATTGATCTACGGATCGATTGACTGATCTACTGTACTGTGTGGCGATCCTACAGTATTAAATCGCTTGTGGTTGCGTCTTTTTGGCGTGACTCACACGATCGCCAAGTGTCTGGATGTCTTGTCTATAACGATTCCGAGAGGAGCCAAACTGCGTGAATATTGGAGAGTTGCTCGAAAAGGGCGGATTGACGATGTATCCGCTGCTGCTGTTGTCGATCCTGGCTGTGGGAACGGTGGCAGAGCGGCTGTGGTTTTGGTCACAGGTGTTGCTAAAAGAGCGCGAGGTGGTGAGTCGGATTCTCGAAACGGCTCCGCGTGATTGGAAGGCGGCGCAGGAGGTGGCGCGTCAGGGACGAGAACAGCCGATCGGGCGGTTCCTCTTTTCTGCGCTCAAGCTCGACAAACCGGCTCCCGAGCTGTTTCAGCTTGCCCTCGAAGCGGCGGCGGATGATGAGCTGGCGAATATGCGGCGGGGTGACAAGGTACTGGAAGGAACGATCGCGATTTCGCCGTTGCTGGGTTTGCTCGGTACGGTATCCGGTTTGATCGAATCGCTCAGTTCGATTCAGATTAGCGATCTTGGAACCCAGGCGACCACGGGCGTCACCTTGGGGATCGGCGAATCGCTGATCAGTACGGCCACAGGCTTGATCGTAGCGATCGTCAGCTTGTCGTTTTATCGCCTGTTTCAACTCTTTATCTCGAACCAAGCGCGGATTTTTCGCAAGGCCGGGAACGATCTAGAGCTGATGTACCGTCAGGCGTGGGCAGCGGGTTCGATCGCAGCGATCGCCAACGATGACGCCCTGAATGAAACTCCGAATGAAACCTCGGATAAAACCCTGGACAAAACCCTGGACAAAACCCCGTCCGAGACGCCTCAGTAACCGCTGAACCGGTCAATATGAAACTCAACTTCGAGACCCCCGCTGATAACGCCCGCATCGAGATCCTGCCCTTGATGGACGTCATTTTTTGCATTTTGACGTTCTTTATCCTGGGCGCGGTGGGTCTAACGCGACAGCAAGCCCTGACGCAAAACCTCCCCCAGGCTAGCACCGGCGATTCGTTCATGAGCCAGATGCTACCGGTGAGCATCGATGCCGGTGGTCAAATCTACCTCAATCGCGAAACCCAGCCGATCAGCTTCCAAGACCTGGCCGCGCGGCTCGCTCGCCATCAGCAGGCTCGCCCGAATGAATCGATCGTGCTGTATGCCAACCCGAGCGTTGAGTACGATCGCGTCATGCAAGTTCTCGACCTGATCCGCGAAGTTGGCGGCGAGCGTGCCACCCTCGGGATCACGCCCAGCTCGCGATCAGCACTCGATCGCAACAGCGATCTCCGCCAGCCGCTACTCTCGCCGCTCGATCGGCTACGCGCCAACCCCGAAAATCAGATCGATTTCGGCAACCCCGACGAAACTCTACGCAATTTGCGCGATCCCCGCGATCCCCTGGCTCCGAACGAACCGACAGCCAATCCCTTGCCGACCGATCAACCACTAGACCCGCAATCCAACGATCGCAGCCCGCGCCCAACCGAAAGCGACGCGATGAATCTCGATATGTTTGAACGCGATCGCGATCCCAAGCCAGACAATTAAATCGTCGAAACAGTAACAGCCAAATAGCACCCGGAGCGGTCAGTCAACCGTGATACCGGACAACCGATGTAAATTTGCTACCATACAAAGCCATCAAAGCTGACCCGTTGCGTTTCCTCTCACGTGCCGAAACACAATCCATGCTTCCGCCCACGCTTACCGCACCGAGCTTGATCCGATGAACTCTTCTAATCGCTCGCGCGGCATTCTCGCACCGCTCTACAACCTGCATCGCTGGTACTGCAAAACCCCCGAACGCGCCCTCGATGCGGCCTATGTCGCAGCCCAGAAAATCGAACAGATCGAGCAGCGCTATTTTGATGGCCAGCCGGTTCCACGACGATCGCCGCAATATAGCAACCTGGAACTCGGGCAATTTCGCGCCGAAGTTGATCGCCTGCTCAACGATGTTCGGGGTCGCCTCACCGAATTTAACGCCAGCCGATCGACCCTAAATTTTCTCAACGAACGATCGCTCCCCGCCATCCCGCTCGAAGCCAGCGACGCCAGCGGCTACGAATATTCCCCCGACGATCGCTACACGCCGGACTACGATTTCGCCGAAATCCTCGATCGCCTCCGCTTCATCGACACCGTCCTCAAGCGCTACCGCGACCTCGATCGACCCGTCACCGTCATCACCAGCGCCTCCCCGCCATCGTCCTTCCTCAGCATCGATGGCAAGCCAGGATCATCATCGACGGGGATGCCCCGGCTGCGATCGGATGGCAGTAAGGAGATCGAATCGCTCTCGGGGTCAGCCAGTTTGTTACCGCGATCCATTTTGCGGACACTCGATCGGATTCGACGCGAGCTAGACCCAGAAGCCGAAGAAGATGTGGTCGCCAAGTTTCGCGATTCCAAAAGCAAAACGGTCATTTCACTCAAGTTTATCTTGACACTGATTCTGATCCCGCTACTGGTTCATCAGGTCTCTAAAAATCTGATCATCAAGCCCATTTATGAAAACTTCTGGGAAGAAAAAACCAGTGTTTTTATCAATAAAGACTTTGAAGAAGAAGCCTTTATGGAGCTGCGTCACTATGAAGAGATGATCCAGTTTCAAGCGATGATTGGCCGTGCGCCTACCCTGTCAGATGAGGAGCGGGAAAAAGCAGTTAAAGAGAAAGCATTTGAGATTGCCGAAGAGTTTGAATCACGCAGTGGAAACGCGGTTGAAAATGTTTTTTCGGATCTCTTTTCCTTCTTCGCCTTTTGCATTGTCTTGATTGCGAGTCGGCGCGAAGTCGAGATTGTTAAATCTTTTATTGATGATTTGGTCTACGGTCTCAGCGATAGCGCCAAGGCTTTTATTATTATTCTGTTTACTGATATTTTCGTTGGGTATCACTCACCGCATGGCTGGGAAATTGTTCTAGAGGGTGTATTTAATCATTTTGGTTTAGCCGAAAATCGTCAGTTTAACTTTCTGTTTATTGCGACCTTCCCGGTTATTCTCGATACGGTGATGAAATATTGGATTTTCCGCTATCTCAACCGTATTTCGCCGTCTGCGGTGGCGACCTATCGCAATATGAATGAGTAGGGTCAGGGTGTTCTCGGACGGGTACGATCGTCGTGAATTGGGTCACGAATTAAGTTCCCAAAAAAGACACCAGAATTCACGCTAAAATTCATCCCGAAAACTCGTATTTTCAGGATTCACTTCCGTATTTCATGTAAGTTAGACAATATGCAAGAGTTAGCGGAATTGAGACGAATGGCGAGACGATCGACGGCGGTGGCATTCCTAGGCGCGATCGCCTCACTGGCATCAACCCTTACGCCCGCGATCGCAGCGAGCGATCGTGACCTACGCGATTTTGCCGCGACTGGCGTTTGCGTGCGCTGCGATCTCAGCGATGCTGACCTGTCCAGCCTTAATCTTGCTGGTGTAACCCTGCGCGAATCCGACCTCAGCGGTGCGGATCTGTCCGGCTCGAATCTCACCGGCGCAATCCTCAGCGACACCACCCTAACCCGCACAAATTTCACGGACGCCATCCTCGATCGCGCCGAACTCGATCGCGCTGACGGCATCAACGCCATCTTCCGCCGCGCCGACCTGCGCAATGCGATCGCCGAGGAGGCCAACTTCGCCCTCGCGGACTTTTCCGCCAGCTATGTCCGCCGTGCCTCATTCGATGGCGCGAAACTGGGCGGCAGTTACTGGTTTGGTGCGGATGCGACGGATGCGAGTTTTCGCTATGCCTTGATGGGGCGGGTGAATCTGCGGGAAAGCGATTTCGTGCGGGCGGATTTCACTGGGGCGAAGCTGTCGTTTGCGAACTGGCGCTATGCGAATTTGCAGCAGGCCGTGTTTGATGGGGCGCTGCTCAATGATGTGAGCGGCGAGAATGCACGGCTCGATAGCATTTCGGCGATCGAGGCGAATTTTACCAATGCGCGGCTGGTGGATGCTTTCCTCTGGGAGGCGAATCTACGTCGGGCGACGCTAACGGGGGTGCGGGCAAATCGGGCAGTGTTGAGCGGGGCGAGTTTGACAGGGGCGTTGGCGATCGGGGCGGATTTTGGTGATGCGGATTTGTCCGGGGTGAGCTTGAATTTGGCGGATCTCTCGGGAGCAAATTTGGAGTTTGCGGATTTGTCGGGGGCGGTGATGTCGGAAAGTGAGCTGGTGGGGGCGGATTTGACGGGGGCGAATTTGTCGCGGACGTATTTATATTCGGCGAATTTAACGTCGGCGCGGCTGTGGGAGACGGTGGTACGCGAGGCGGATCTAACGCAGGCGGTGTTGGATGGGGCGATCGTCCGCTATGTGGATTTTTCGGGGGTGGTGTTATTGGAGGCGACGTTTCAGAATGTGGATGCGATCGGGGCGATCGGCTTGGCGATCGAGTAGGCGGAACACCTGCACTATGGGGTTTTGACACAGCAAAAAGGGCTCCCATTCCTGGGAACCCTTCTTGTTTTTACCTTGTACTTAACTCAGGCATTTTTTGCAGCGCTGTGCAATTTAGCCACGTTTGCGAGCTTTGATTGCGCCGAGTGCCATTGCACCGAGGGCGATCGCTAGACCGGGTTCGGGGACATCTGTATTAGGCTCACAATCGCTGGTGCAAGCCACACCATAAACGGAAAAGTGAGAAATTCCAGGGTTGTTGCCACTGTTATTGATAATTCCATCGGTGTTCCACGTTCCGGCTATTGACACTCCATCCCAGAGATAAGCGCTATAGCTTGTGCCGCCTTTGATCACGAACATCAGCGAATCATAGGCATCCACAAAATCTTGAGTCAAACTCCAAGAACCACTGTTTGCCCCACCACCACCGATTGATAGAGAACTATCATTCCAACCTGTTTCAGTTTCGGCTTTGAGGATTTCCTCACCCCAATTAATACCGAAGAGTGGAGACTCAGGACCGCCATCAATATCTTGATTACTGTTGTTACCTTCAAAAGCTCCTGCACAATCGACAGTTCCGGTAACAACACCCAGGCTGCAATCGTACCCCGGACTTAGTAGCGTTGGACCCGGCGGTGGTGGTGCTGCTATCGCTTTCGGCGCAACAAATGCTAGCGAAGCCGTAGCAGTCACTGCGGCGAGAAGTTTGAGAGTCGTTGCTTTCATGGTTTTAGCTCTCCGAAATCGAGAGTCAGTATAATTCAGGATTTTCAGAGGCCAGTACCCGAGTGAATCTGTGCAGGTCCTCTTTGCTTATGTATCTAATGTAGCGGTATTAATCAGACAAAGTCCAGTCTTTATCCGTAACTTCATCTAAACTTTAAAAAAGCACTCATCAAAACTCATCAAAAACACTGCTTTGTGAAGCTAGCATGTAGCGGATGTCGCGTAGAGCCAAAAAAAGATTCTGTTTTATGGTGCTTTGAAATACATTTCACCGAGAACGATCACCAGAAACTAGTTTTCTATTTGCAGTATGTACGTATAAATACGTAGCCTGATGTGCGTAGTCTTGCTGGAGAACGCACGATCGCGGTGCCTGTCTCAACTCGAAGCGCCACCCAAGATCGCCATAGACCACGACAACCCCGATCGCATCACCATATATATGTGACCCGCGTGGCTACTAAAAAAAGTCGCTGGCCGCGATCGTATTGTTCGGTGTTGCCGTCAAAATCGCGAGCAATGTCCCGGTAGTGGCGTCCAGAATATGCGATGCGTTGCTGTTGTCGCCCTGCTCGATCGTCAAGTCCGCAAACTGTAGCCCGTCGATGAGATTGATGCGATCGAACCCAGCATCAAAATCCGCAAACGTATCCACGCCGCGACTCTTGCCCAAGACAAACACATCCTGATCAAAACCACCAGTTAACGTATCGTCGCCCGCACCGCCAAACAACTCGTCTTGCCCCCGACCGCCAAACAGCGAATCATTACCGCCATCACCGTTGAGAATGTCATTACCACCGCTGCCGTACAGCACGTCGAATCCATCGCCACCGTCGAGCAAATCATCGCCTGCGTTGCCGTTGAGATAGTCGTGTTCGTCGCCGCCGCTGAGGTAGTCGTCGCCGTCCTGGCCGTAGAGTTTATCTTGGCCGCTGTTGCCGAGGAGGACGTCGTTACCGGCTTTGCCGAGGATGAAGCTGCCGGTATCAAGCGCGGTGATCACGTCGGTGGTGGGGCTGAGGACGCGGGCGCGGATGTTGGCTTGGTCTGGGAGGTCGCTACGATCGTCGGTGTCGGTCAGGGTGACGGTGACGGGTTCGATGGCGATGATTTCGTAGTTGGTGTCGAGGCTGTTGACGGTGTGGTTGATCGTTAGGGTGCGATCGGCGATCGTGCTGTTGGCTTGGCCGGTGACGGTGACGGTTTGGACGGTGTCGAAGTTTTCGGGGGTGAAGATGAGTTCGGCGGGGTCGATGGTGAGGTCGGTATCTGCGGTGAGGGAGATGGTGACGTCGTCGAGGGGGGTGGCGGTGAGGACGAATTGATAGGTGTCGGTGGCGTAGTTCTCGAAGCTGCGGGTTGTGCCGCCGATTTGGATGAGTTTGATGTTGGGGAAGTCTTCGGTTAGGAGGCGGGAGACGACGAAAAGATCCTGAATACCGTTAGTGTCGCCGGGGACAAGACCGCTGGCAGCGGATGCAAAAGTGGTGAAGTTTCCGTCGTGGGAGAGAACCGGGCGTACAGAGTTACCGTTGCCGTCGCTGCCAGTATTCGAGATCGAAGCTCGCACAGTTGTAGTGGTGTTGCGATCAAATACGAAAACATCCTGGACACCGTTTGTGTCATTGAGGACGAGGTTAGAAGCATCGGAATAAAACGTGACGAAGCGTCCATCTCCCGAGAGAGAGGAAAAAAACGAACTGCCATTCCCCTCACTACCGGCTACGCCGAGCGAAACTCGTTTGATCGTTGTGGTGTTGCGATCAACGACAAAAATGTCTCCTGCACCATTGGCATCATTCGTCACGAGATTTCCGGCGAATGACTCAAACGCGACAAATTGTCCGTCACTGGAGAGAGAAACAAAACGCGAATCCCCATCGCTTTCTGCGCCAGAACTTGTGACCGACACTCGCTCGATCGAGTCGAGATCGCGATCGACCAGGAAAATATCGATTCGCCCGTTGCTGTCGTCGGGAACAAGATTATCCGCCGTCGATTCAAAGGCCACAAATCGACCATCGTCAGAAATTGCGGGCAAAGTAGAGTCACCATTGCCACTCAACACCGTCGCATTTACGGAGAGATGCTCGATCGCATCGAGATCACGATCAACTAAGAAAATATCGTTCAGACTATCGCTATCCGTTGATACAAGGTTGGTTGCCTCAGACTGAAAAGCAACAAACCTCCCATCGATTGAAATCGCAGGACGTTGCGAATCACCATCACTTTCTGTGCCGAAACTGGTGATCGAAATCCGCTCGATTGAGTCGAACTCGCGATCAAATACGAAAATATCGCGCTTACCATTTGTGTCGCCCGCCACGAGGTTCGTCGCTTCTGAGCGAAAGGCCACAAAACGCCCATTACCAGAAATTGAGGGGGCGACGGAGCCGCCATTTCCCTCTGTACCCATTCCGTCAACCGAAACCCGCTTGATCGTATTGGTCTGTCGATCGACCACAAAAATATCGATCGCGCCATTCGTGTCCCCAGCGACCAGGTTATCGGCGAGGGAATCAAATGCAATAAAACGCCCATCGCTCGAAATCGAAGGGCTATCGGAAAAGCTGTTGGCCTCTATGCCCGCGTCACTTAGCGAAACGCGTTCGATCGACATTCTTTGTGATACCCAGCAGCACTAAAATTTCTACCCGCTACTCTACTCGCCAAACCCAAGCCGCGCAACAGACGCCGCGATCAAACAAACCGCCACGACAAACAGAACCCTGCCACCCAATCAGCCGATCCGCCAAACAATAAACAATCCCCTTGCCGCTAACTCAAAGCGCCGCCTAAGATCGTCGTAGACCACGATGACCCCGAGCCGATCGAACCATGCCCAGCCCCACTCCCCGCATCCCCGAACAACGTTGGCAGATTGCCGACCCACCGGGCTGGGCGATCGCCGAACTTAGCCTCGCCACCGGCCTCCCCGCCCTGCTCGCCCGCGTCCTCCACAATCGCGGCCACAGCGACGCCGATCGCGCCCAACACTTCCTGAACCCCGATCGCAGTGACCTCACTGACCCGCTCGACGACTTCGCCGATCTACAGGTTGCGATCGACCTGATTCACGACGCGATCACCAACAATCAAAAAATCGCCATTTGCGGCGACTACGACGCCGACGGCATGACCAGCACCGCGCTACTGCTGCGAGCACTGCGTAGCTTCAAGGCTGACATCGACTACGCCATCCCCAGCCGCATGAACGACGGCTACGGCATTAACTCGCGGATCGTCGATCGCCTTGCCGACGACGGCGTCAGTTTGATCATCACAGTCGATAACGGCATCGCCGCCTACGACGCCATCAAACACGCCCGCGATCGCGGCCTCCACGTCATCATCACCGACCACCACGACCTCCCCGCCAAACTCCCCCCCGCCTCCGCCATCCTCAACCCGAAGATGATCGACACCGCCTCGCCCTATTGCGGCATGGCCGGTGTCGGCGTCGCCTATCTCTTGGCGATGACCCTGGCGGAAGTCTACGGACAAGTACAACAGCTCCAGCTCCCCATGCTCGAACTGCTGACCCTCGGCACGATCGCCGACCTCGCTCCCCTTGTCGGTGTTAACCGTCGTTGGGTGCAGCAAGGCTTAAAACTTATTCCCCACTCGCAAATCCCCGGCATTCAAGCCCTGACCCAGGTTTCCGGCTCCACCAGTAAAAAAGCGCTGAAGCCCGACGCGATCGGCTTTCGCTTGGGCCCCCGGATTAATGCGATCGGTCGCATCGGCGATCCGAAAGCCGTGATCGAACTGCTGACCACCGATGACGAGGGCGTCGCGCTGGAGCAGGCGATGGTGTGCGAGCAGACCAATAAGGAACGACAGGAGATGTGTGCCGCAATTCAGACCGAGGCGATCGCCTGGTGTGAGTCTTATGGGATCGAGCAGATTCGGCGCGATCGGGTGCTGGTGGTGGTACAGCCGGGATGGCATCACGGCGTGATTGGTATCGTCGCGTCGCGGTTGGTGGAGCGCTACGGTGTGCCGGTGTTTATCGGGACGTACGAAGATGTGGGACAGACCGAAATTCGTGGATCGGCGCGGGGTATTCCGGAGTTTAATGTGTTTGACGGACTTAATGCCTGCGGTGATTTGCTAGGAAAATATGGCGGACATCCGGCGGCGGGCGGCTTTTCGATGGCCGGGGAAAACTTGACGGCGTTTCGCGATCGCCTGAGCCAATTTGCCCACGATTGCCTCAAACCAGAAGATCTCAAACCGCTGATCGCGATCGATGCCGAAGCCGGTTTTGACGAAATCGATCTGGATTTATATCGCGAGATCGATCGCCTGCATCCCTGCGGCATTGGCAATGCTAACCCGGTATTTTGGGCGTCGAATGTGACGATCGCCGAACAAAGTAAAGTCGGGAAAGACGGTCTAAAACTACAGCTCCAACAGGAAACACTATCTGGAATGCGAGACCTAAAGGCGATCGCCTGGGGCTGGGCGGAATATTGCCCGCTGCCGTCGCCGCTAGATGTGGCGTTTAAGCTGCGTGAGAATGAGTGGAATGGCAAAGTGAGCGTCGAGCTGGAGTTGTTGGGCGTGCGGCTGACGGATCAAACCCAAAGCATGACGTTTGATCGCACGGATGACGCCGATCGCGCCGATCGCGCCGAGACAATACCGACACCGATCACGCCATCAACTCCACCAATACCGACACCGCCCACCACCGATCTCGATCCTGACCCCGATCCGTCTCAGTCAATCCCTCCACCTCAAACACCACCCGTACCAACCCCGCCGAAACGCCTCAAACACACCTCCTTTCGCCACGAATCCCGCACGTATAATTGCGGGCTATATGCGGGCGATCAAGGTCGCGAACTGCGGATTCGCAACGATCGCGGTCAGGTGTTGTCGGTGGTCAAGGGTAGCAAAACGGGGCTATTGGGAACAAGTCGAGACGATGCGAAAGAGGTGGTGGTGTCACAGCCCCATTTCTTTGGCTTGATCAAGGCGGCGATGGCGGCGCTGGAGTTGTGATATAGCAAAGAGCGATCAGGTTAGGACACCCTAATCCAAGCCGAAAACCGCACTTCGACTCCGCTCAGTGCTCTCAGCTTTTTTTATACGTCCTAACTAAATCGGTTTTTGCTATAGCCCTCTTTTGTCAGTTTCCGATAACTCAACGAATTTGCGTTGTTTCAAGCATTAACTAAATGAGAATAGCAACGAAGGAATCAGCCTTACAGCGATTCTTGATGAAGAGTGACAAAAGAGGGATAGAGCAAAAAAAAGCCCGTCAAAGACGGGCGTTAGATAACGAGGGAAAGCTAAAACTGGGCTGAACAATTCGGGAGGATCAACCCGATCGTGGTTAGCGCCAACCGGCACGATCCATCAACTGCAAAGCCGCTGCATTATTCTTACCGATGATTTCGGCGTGAACCGGATCAACTTTGCGATCGAGCACTTGTTCTAGATACTCATTGGTGAGCGGTGTGCCTTCCACGACCGGGAATTCATTATTACCATCGGCGAATAAAGCTTGAGCTTCTGGGCTGGCGAGATATTCCAAGAAGGCGATCGCATTCTCACGATTGGGGGCATGAACTGCAACACCACCGCCACTGATATTGATATGCGTACCGCGATCGTCTTGATTCGGGAAGAATATCCCGACTTTGCTCGCCACTTCGCGATCGGCAGGATCGCTAGAGTTAGCCAGACGCGCGACGTAATAGCTATTCACAACCCCAATATCTGCAATGCCATCAGCCACAGCGCTGATTTGATCCGTATCGTTGCCCTCAGGGTCGCGAGCAAAATTCGCCACCAGACCCTTCGCCCAGGCTTCGGTCGCTTCCAGACCATCGGCATCAATCATCGATGCCACCAGCGATTGATTGTAAAGATTGCTCGACGATCGAATCGCGATGCGGCCTTTCCATTTGGGATCGGTGAGCGCTTCATAGGTCGAAAGTTCGGACGGATCAACCTTGTCTTTGTTATAGATAATGACGCGAGCGCGGGATGAAAACCCAAACCACAAGCCATCCGGCTGGCGGAAATTTTCGGGAATAGCTGTCGTCAACACCTCAGACTCGATCGGCTGAAAAATTCCGATTTCCTGCGCCCGCCAGAGACGACCCGCATCCACCGTCAAAATTACGTCCGCCGGACTGTTTTCGCCTTCACTGTTCACCCGCTCGATCAACTCGTCACCACCGGCTTCGATCAGGTTAACTTCGATGCCCGTCTCGGTCGTGAAGTTGTCGTACAGGGCGCGATCGGTGTCGTAGTGCCGCGACGAGTAAAGGTTGATCTCTGAGCTAACGGCATCACCACCGGTCGTCGAATTCTCAGAACCCGGTTGAGTCACATCACCAGTAGAACAGGCCACGACGAATAGGGCGCTGCACACTGCTAGAGCTTGATATTTCCAACGTCGAACAGTATTGAACATGAATTTAATAAACGAGAATCTATTTAGAAAGTGGCAAGTATTTTTGAGTACATTTGCAATGGATTCCAGCCAACCCAGCAGATTGAGCTTAGTTCTCTAAGCTTTAGCCCTTAACCTCTTCAGTCAATAAAATTTTGACACGAGTAGATTGATCGGCTGGCTGCAAGGTGAACACTAGACTAACGGTAGTCGCTCACTAATGCAAGTCTTTATCAATAGTATTTTTGAGATCTGCCCAGTAAGCCCGCAGAAGTAGAGGCTGATGCCTACAATAGTGAAACTAAAAATCAATTGCTACTGATCCAGCTTGATCCAAGCGGTCTCAAAGCTAGGGGTCAGCCATGATCGTTCTTGATCGACCCAATTTGTACCACCATGAGCCAGATACACGAGCCACGTTCTCCAAACGGAGCCGATTACGATCGCTGGTTTACCGCGATCGAGACCTTGGTGATGCATCATTCGCCGAGCGGTGTGGAAACGGAGATCGATCGCTGGTTGCTCGACGAGTTCGCGGCGCTGGGGCTGGAGGTTTGGCAGGATGAGGCGGGGAATGTGATCGCCAAAATCGCGGGACGGCAGGCGGATCGGGCGATCGCGATTACGGCGCATAAGGACGAGATCGGCGCGATCGTCAAACAGGTCGAAGACGGTGGACGGGTAATTTTACGTAAATTGGGCGGCGCGTTTCCCTGGGTCTATGGCGAAGGAGCGATCGACCTGATCGGCGACCACGGCACGCTCACCGGTATCCTCAGCTTCGGATCGCGCCACGTCTCCCACGCCTCGCCCCAAAAAGCCCAGCAAATCGATCGCCCCGTCACCTGGGAAGACGCCTGGGTCGAGACCAAATGCAGCGCCGACGAACTCGCCGCGATCGGCATTCGTCCCGGTACTCGCGCCGTCGTTGGCAAACACCGCAAAGCCCCGCTTCGCCTCAAAGACTGGATCGCCAGTTACACCCTCGACAACAAAGCCTCCGTCGCGATCTTGCTCGAACTCGCCCGCACCATCCGCACCCCCGAGGTCACCGTCTACCTCGTCGCCTCCGCCAAGGAAGAAATCGGCGCGATCGGAGCGCTCTACTTCAGCAACCGCACCCGACTCGAAGCGCTGATCGCCCTGGAAATCTGCCCGCTGTCTGCGGAATACCCGATCGACGACGGCGATCAACCCGTCCTCCTCACCCAGGATGGTTACGGCGTTTACGACGAAGGGCTAAACCACGACCTCCGCGCCACCGCCGCCGCGATCGACCTGCCCCTACAGCTCGCCCTCCTCGATGGTTTTGGCAGCGATGCCTCGATCGCCATGAAATTCGGCCACGTTGCCCGCGCCGCCTGTCTCAGCTTCCCCACCCAAAATACCCACGGCTATGAAGTCGCCCACCTCGGCGCGATCGCCCACTGTGCCGAGCTTTTAACTGCCTACTGCCAACATCCTACAAACTTTGTTTAGTTTTTTTCAAGAAAGGTGTTGACATGCAAAAAAAACTTAGCTAACGTATTAAGGCGCTCAAATAAAAGAGCGCCAAAAACAAACCAGGCCCCCATCGTCTAGAGGCCTAGGACACCTCCCTTTCACGGAGGCGACAGGGATT
>CAZFJL010000072.1:0-18791 GCA_964518905.1 uncultured Geitlerinema sp.
CCGGCCTGGGAGAGGGATTTAGGGTGAGGGTCTGCCGAGTATGCGTTTGCCCTGTTAGGTCGGTTTGTCCAATGCTCAAATCGGCCTAATCTGTTTTAAAGTAGATTGTCTTAAGGCGAGTTTTGGCAGAACTTACGCGAGATGGATTAGAAGTCGGACTTCTCACATTGTCCTGAGATTTAGAACAGCGACGGCTCATTCAGAAGTCCGACTTCTGCGTAAGTCCTGTTTAGGTAGGTCTCTAGCGTTGTTTTCGTCATATTTTCGTAGTATCTAAAGTGTTTGATGCTAGCGTTTGAAACGCTAGATTTGAGTGAGCTTCGGGGCCTTCGTCCCAGGGTTTTTGATCGTTACCGATCGCGGGTTAGCAGGAAGATTATGCAGTTTATTGATCGCGTTGAAATTGAAGTTGAAGGTGGCAAAGGCGGTGACGGCATCACGGCATGGCGTCGCGAGAAGTATGTCCCGGCGGGTGGGCCTGCTGGTGGCGATGGAGGGCACGGTGGGTCGGTGATTTTTCGGGCGACCGATCGGCTGCAAACGCTGCTTGATTTTAAGTACAAGCGAGTGATCAAAGCCGATGATGGCAAACGGGGCGGCACAAAAAATTGCACGGGTGCATCCGGCGAAGATCTGATTCTCGAAGTTCCCTGCGGCACGATCGCCTACGACCTGGCGACGGACGAAGTGGTCTGCGATTTGATTTCAGACGGACAAACGGCCTGTGTCGCAGCCGGTGGCAAGGGCGGCAACGGCAACCGGCACTATCTGAGCAATCGCAACCGCGCCCCGGAGTATAGCCAAGAGGGCGCACCGGGTCGGCTACGCGAGCTGCGGCTTGAGTTGAAGCTGTTGGCGGAGGTGGGGATTATCGGCTTGCCGAATGCGGGCAAATCAACGCTGATTTCATCGGTTTCAGCCGCGAAGCCCAAGATTGCGGATTATCCCTTCACAACGCTGATCCCGAATCTTGGCGTTGTCCGCAAACCGACGGGCGACGGCACGGTCTTCGCGGATATTCCTGGCCTGATTGAGGGAGCGCATACCGGCGCGGGTCTCGGTCATGATTTCCTGCGCCACATTGAACGCACTCGCCTGCTGTTGCATCTCGTGGACGTCACGGCAGACGATCCGATCGCCGATTACGAAACGATTCAGGGCGAGCTATCGGCCTACGGTCACGGTCTCGATTTGCGTCCGCAGATTGTCGCGTTCAATAAAATGGATGCGTGCGATCGCGATGAGGACGAGCTGAATGCCCTGATGGCCGAGCTGCAAGCACAGTCTGGAACGGATACTGTCTTCGCCGTTTCGGCGGTGGCGCGTACGGAATTGGATCGTTTGTTGCGCGAGGTGTGGAATACGCTCGATCAGCTCGATCGCGAAGCCGCCGAGCGTGAGGCCGAACTCGCCGCCGCTGCTGCTCTACAAACGCCGCTAGATGGTGCGATCGCCGATCGGGCGCGTCAATACAAAGTCTAAACACCAGTTTTACGACCCGCTTTCAACATTTCCCTAAACACACAAAAACGAAAGGCACAGATTGTTATGCCTTTCGTTTTTTGTGTTGATCAGAAATTTACCTAAAATTCGCTAATTTCGATCGATCCACTTTTGCGCTCTTAAGCGTTTGAGTGCACCGTAAACCAGCAAATCAAGAGTAATACGGCGTTCATCCATCAAGAATGGCTCGATCGTACTGGGTTGCGTGCCATTGGAGACACAGGAAAACGCACGCGGCCCTTTGATATCCGCTTTGGGAAAGTAGATATTAAATCGCCGTGTGCCGCCGCTCCACGTGCCGATCGTCTGCCAGCACTCATTGCCAGGGCCGAGGAGTGGAACGCGCTGCTTTTCAAAGTTGAGTTCGAGATCTTCGATGCCATGTTCTTCCAGAGCCGTTTTCAGCGCCGGGAGATAGTCTTGGTGCATGAAGTCAGCAAACGGCTTGTCTTCAACCGCAGGCGGTTTTTCTTTCTTGGGTTTTACGGCAGCCTTAGCGGGAGTCGCGGTTGGCTCTTTGCTCGTGTCTTCAGCCATAATTTCAATCAACAGTTAGGCGATCGGGTCGTCAGCGCAGCCGTACCACGGATGCTGGGACTATTCTAGCGCTGTGGAACCACTGGACTAGCGCGATCGCGCCACGTCCATTGCAAACTCTCTCACACGTCCCCAGCGATCAATCACCGATTCATCGCAAATCAGCCGAAATTCGCGACCCATCCAATCACTCACCACTTACCATCTCTCGCCTATTTATGTTGTCCCGACGAATTGCGATCGCGAGCCTCGCCCTGACGTTCTGGAGCCTCCGAACGCCCAGCACGGCTCAACATGTCGGCGATCGTATCGGCGACACCTGCCGCGTAATCGCGATCGATGACACCAACGACACAACCGATCTGATGCTCTATGCTCGTCCGATCGTCATCAATAATCCGCGCGATCGATCACCCGATCGCCCGCAGCAAAGATTGGGAAACTCGACGTCGATCCAAACCACTCAGACTGATAATAATCAGATCACGTTACTGTTCGATCGCGAGCAAGTAGCTCTGCTCAACGCCAATCAAGCCGGTGTTGACGGCGATGATCATCTTTGGCACGAGATCGAAGACAGCATCGGCAATCGTGGCTATATGCTTGCGATCGACCCGGAAACGCAGCGCTCAACGCTCCGAGAATGTCCGTAAATATTCCCTCAAGATTCGAGCCGATCCTTCTCTAAAATATCCTTGCTCATACCCCTCATTTCCTGCCATACATGCCCGATCGATTTGAGCCCACCACCGACACCTCAGCCAATCTAGAGACCCTAACCGACGCCACCGATCCGATCGCCTTTCTCAACGCCACACCCGACGATCGCCGCCACTGGCTCCGCACCCTCGGCCTCGGACGCTACGCCCCCCTGCTCGCCCACCTCACCCATACCCCCGCCAACATCACCGGCGTCGCCCGCTTTCTCACCCATCCCGATCGCGTCAAATTCCCCGACCTCCGCAGCATGGATCTCTCCGGCTTAGACTTGACAGGCGTTAATCTCATTCGGGCGCAGCTTCATCACGCCACTCTGAAAAACGCAAAATTGCGCGATGCCGACCTGATTTTTGCCAACCTTAGCAACGCCGATCTCAGCTATGCCGATCTCAGCGGGGCAACCCTCAATCAAACCGTTTGGCAAGCGACGATCGTTGATGGGTGCGATCTTCGCGGCGCAAAAGGTTTGACGGCAACGCTGCGTCATCAGCTCACGACCAGAGGCGCGATCGTCGATTAGGGGCGATCGCGATCGCGTACACTAGGGGGCTAATCACGATCGCCGCGAAATCAGCGATCGTCAGCACTCCATCGCGCCGATCGAAACGATATGTCTCAATACGAACGCTTGCTGCTGATGGCAGAAGACGAGTTAACCGAATACAGTACGGTAGCTCGTAAAATCGAAAAACTGCGCCGCAAGATTGGCCTTTCGGTCTCGCGCAAAGAGCAGGAAGCGATCAAGGCACAGCTCGATGCTGAAATGGCGGCGGGCAATATGTGGCAAAAAATCCTCGAATCCCAACGCCAAAGCGCAGCCCTGCCGTTTTGGGGCATTGCCGGACTGGGCTTATTATTCGGGATTTCGCTCTCGCAACCCCTCGATTTTATTGCGATGTTTGGCGGTGGTGCAGCGGCGATCGCGATTCAACGCGCAGGCTGGAAACTTCAGGCCAAACGGCTGTTGCTCCAAACCTTTGAGAATATCGAATACCGCATCGCAAACCCGGACGCCGATTAGACCCGCCGTCGCTCAACGCTGGAGAAAGACCCATCGATCGCCGTTGGCGAGTCGTTCGGGAAAATCTCAACCCGCACCGAGCTAGCTAGCTGGCTGCGTCTTCCGTTTTGGGGTCGGGGCTATTGGTTCCCTGAACAACCATCACCGAGCAATGCGCCTGGTGCATCACATAATTACTGACGCTACCGAGCAGCACCTCTTTGATGCCGCAAAACCCGCGCCGTCCCATGACGATCAAATCGCTCGCCGTCGTCCGCGCTAGCTCACAAATCCACGTCCCCGGATCGCCAATCCGATAGGCGGTTTCGGCGGCGACATTGCTTTCTGCCGCACGTTGGGACAGTTTTTCCAATGAGGCTTTCAGTTGATGGGTGCGTTCCTGAAACTGTTTTTGCTGAAATTCAAAGATGGCCTTGCTGCTGGCGAGATCGATACCAATGCCGGTTCCCATCAGCGGCATCGCTTCCGTGATGCTCTGAACATTCATGCCGTGAAAGATGACGAGGCTGGCGTTGTTTTGTTGGGCCAGGTCGAGGGCGCGGTCAAACACGCGCATCGCCGCATCGGAATCATCGATCGCGACCAAGATCTTGCTAAAGTTCGTCATCGTTCGTTACGCCCCAGTTAAATTACTGACATGACTTGCTCACGTTTGCCTCAAGCCATCGATCAAAGGCACTAACATTACGGACTAGCGACGACTTTCTAAGTTGATGACGTGAACAGCCCATGACAAAAAGTCATGCTTCACGTAGATCTACATTTAAATCTACATTTTTTTTAAAGAGTTGAGTCCCTAGAAAGCCGATCATCTAGGTAGAATTTCGTGCCTAGATTTATTGTAGTGAAAGGCTTTCACCGCCTGAGTATTGGTTAACAATTCGAGAAGCATCTTGACGATCGCGACTCACGCTCGATCGTGATGGATGGGCCGTAAACCTCTGGTCGCGAACCGAGGGAACTAAAAACTCGATGAAAGTATCCGGTACAATGCAAATAACAACCGTGATACTACGGATTACAATCAAAATAAATCTGGGGATGTTTCAGGATATTCCGGCTTATTTGGATTTCGGCCTGTAAAGGCAAGCCAAAAGATTACGTTGGTTTTGCTCGTTTTGTGGTGATGAACCGATCGCCCGATTGCATCTACTTCACGTTGGCAAACTGAAGCGAAAGATAACGCCATATGTCTGTATCTCTTGTCGATCAAGACGTTAATTCCAGCTACCAGAGTTCCCTATGCGAGCTGACCCAGGCGATTGAGTGGGGGCAGGGACAATTTTCGTTGATTTTGGCGCATTGCAACTCACCTAAGATTCGCAAAAGAGCGCTTGATGATCTCGAACATTGCGAAGCTTTTCCGCTTTATACGGTTTCGCTTCAGTCGGACGCCGAGTTGATGTTCTCTTCGATTTCTCTTGAGCTTGCCCGCTGCGACGGCAATATTCACGACTCGCAACATTTCAGTTTTCAACATTCTGGATCGGGCGCGATCGCCATTTCCGGTTTTGAAGGGGTGAGCCACATTGACACTTTGCTATCGAGTGCCGACACTGTGCGCGACGAATTACGCAAGGTGTTTCACTGTCCGCTGATTTGGTGGATGAGTGACGCTATTCTGGTGAAGTTAATTCGGTTGGCTCCGAATATCCATTCTTGGTTTACGTTTGTCGAGTTTTTGAGCGCACCGAATGAGCTGGATTGTCTGGAGCCGGTGCGTCCCGAAGGTGAGCTGAAGCGGCTGGGCGATCTGCCGGTAATGGCGTCGATGAGTTCGGACGATCGTGATCGTGAGATGCCAAGCCCGATCGTCTGGTCGCCTACTTTCGTGCAGGCTTGCCCTAGCCCGCAACCACAGGAGGCGATCGGGGCTTAACCTCATAAGCTCAGGCTAAATAGCAAAAAGGCTTGATGTAGGCCAACGATCGCCTAGAATGTGATTTGATAGCTGAGTTTGCTGCTTTTGTGGCGGATGAGTTCTTGGGCGATCAGTCCGCCGATCCAGCCTCCGGCGAGTTCTAGCAGGTGCAAGGTGTTTTCTGGGATGCGTTGTTTGTCTCGTTTGGCGCGTGTTTTGTCGTCCCAGTAGGCGGCGAAGGTGATGATGTTGATGCTGGTGAGGTAGGTGAGGAGGAGGAGCAGGGTTACGAGGTTGGGCAGTTGGAGGATCGTCCAGGCGGGTAGGGCTAGGACGAGGGATAGTTTGGTGATGAAGGTGGTGGGGTTTTTGATGCCGATCGGGAAGAGTGATTTGCTTGATTTGCGGGTGTTTGGCGATCGGTCTCTGTGGCCGGAGATGAAGGCTTGTATGGCTTTGGTTTTGCCGCGTTCTTTGTCAATGGCGGTATAGAAAAGATGGTGTCGCCGGGTTCGGGGCGTCGGGTGCTGTCTTTGAGTTCTGAGATGTGGATAAAGATTTGTTCTCGGCTATTCTTGTCTTGAATAAAGCCGAATCCCCTATCGTCTTTCCAGTTAATCAGTTTGCCTTGGTGGAGTTTGCGTTGCATGGTGTGCTGGGTGGTGGGTGCGATTTCTGATGATTCTACAAAAAAAGCCGCATTTCCGTTGCTTGGAAAATGCGGCGTTTTTGATGAGGTTTTGTTGGTTAAGGTTTAGTTTCCGGGGTAGCGGAAGTTGCCTTGTTGTTCGAGGACGTCGCGGGCTTCGCGGCTGGGGGTGTAGCCGTAGCCGAAGGTGTTGTAGTCGGAGTCGTCGAGGATATTGGGGGTAACGATGACAATAACTTCATTGCGTTGATTTTCGCGCTGGGTACTACGGAACAAAGCACCTAACAGCGGAATATCACCGAGAATGGGGACTTTGCTCACTGTCGTACGATCTGTATCTTGAATAATTCCAGACAAGATAAGCGTTTGACCATCACGCATACGAATTTGACCCGATTCTATAGACCGTCGCTGAATTAAAGTTGTGATTTGTCCGCCGCGATCAATCACACTGGATGGAGCACTGACTTGTGGGTTGGCTTGAATGGTGACAAAGCCATTATCATCAATACGATTTACGGTGATCGCCATCTGAAGCCCAACATCTTCTTTCGTTGTTGAGCGAGTTTCACGGCTGGCTCCATTGGTATCACTAAAGGTAACTGTATCACCTGAAATGACTTCCGTCGTCAAGTTAACCGATGTTGTTTGACCTTCCTGGATAACAAGCGTTGGATCGGTCAAAATTTTAGCGTTTCCATTAACAATCTGGGCTTGCAAAGTCGAGAGAAAACGAGTTGGGTATTGGAAAAAGTCAACAACACTTGTTGCAACAGTACCCGCACTACCTAAAGTAACGGAGGTCGTCCCATCTGCATTGCGTGCCAGAACAGTATCTGTAGCAGGATCAATTTGTGTGAATCCTGTATCTGTAGGATCGCCTGATATGGATGCACTAGGGACATAAGTTCGCCCCTGCCCACCAGGAATTCGGGTGACGCTCCCATCCACCCCGACAATTACAGTATCGGAAGCACCACCATCGATACCTAAGAATTGATTGGGATCTAGAAAGACTTCCCCATTCCCCAGAGGATTTGCAATAATCGGTGGAGTAGTGAGGCTATTTTGAACACTAGAATTGGTTGCAGGATTAGCTCCACCAAAGTTTACAACGGCTGAACCCTGATCCATCGAGATAAAGGTATCTCCAACTCCAAATGAAAAACTGGAGTTGTAATTGTCTTGATTACTCAATGAAACATCAACGATTTTCACATTAACCGCGACCTGACGGCGACGTGTTTCAAGCTGGCTTAAAAGCTGTGTCGCAATTTCAACCTTACGCGGATCACCCGTTAACGAAATTTCGTTCGCCACTTCATCAATGCCTGTGGCACGAGGCGCGATCGAAACCAAAAGACCACGGAGAGGGAGCGTAGCATAGCCAGTGTAAGGTTGATCCTTGGTATCTAAGCCTAGTTGCTCTAACCGTGTGCGGGAGGTTGTAGTGGTTGAACTCACAGAGGACAGCTCACCGGGCTGACCTTCTCGAATCGTTTGACTTTGAATCTGAGTTGAGAGTAAAGCCGCCTCAGCGCCATACGATAGCAAAAAATCGCGAGCGGTTAAGACCTCTGTTTGATTTAAACGAATCGTCCGCGTGATGACATTCCGCGCCTCATCCGGCAAACTATTGCCCACAACCACCGTATTGCCCATCAAGTTGGCCTCAAGCCCACTCAAACGCAACACATTGTTAAACACCTCCTGCACCGACTCATTTTCCACATCCAGCGAAATCGTCCGTTGCCCAGACGTCCCCGCGCCAGAATCCGCCTGACCCTCCGCCACATAAGCCAAATTCAGCCCCGCAGCCCGCGCCAACAGCGCCAACACATCCTCCACCGGAGCCTCACGCAGCACCAAACGCGGAACCCGTTCCGCCGTCCGTAAATTCAACACGAACCCCGACACATCCGTCGAAGAAATCGCGATATCACCCACCGGCGGCGCAACCGCCCGCTGCTGAAACGGCGGAACCGGATTGATCGGCCCGAGACCATTCACCGGCACACCATCAACACGAATATCCGGATTCGGGATCAACACATCCGGCGAATTGCGAGACGGCGAACGCATCCCCGGCGACTGAGCCTGCGCGATCGGCATCCCCGATAACCCCGGCGGCGCGACCGCGCTACCGAGCGCCGCACCCTCACCCGCCGCATAACTCAGAACAATGCCACCCGATGCCGCATCATCGATCGCGCGACCCTCCGGCGCGACCCCGTAGCCCGAAACCACGACCCGCGTACTATTCGTATCCAACGCCGAAACCGAAATCGACGCAATCCCCCGCGCCGGATTCGCCTGACTAAAACTATTCCCCTGGGGCAAACTGAGCTGCGTATTGATCAGATCCGCGACCAGATCCGAACCGCGCTTCACCAAAAAGATCTGCGGACGATCGCCCGCCGCCGTCTCCAGGACAAGCTGCAATCCGCTCGCCGTCGAGACCACCTCGACATTCGTGACCTGGGTCGGTTCCGCCTGGGCGATCTCCGGCGCAAGGCCGATTAACGCCGCACTCAAACCGAGTCCACCCAACTTTAAAACATGTTTCACCGCATTACTCCTCATCTGTGCCACAGTCTGCCCCTGAATGGCAGGGTCGCGATCGAGTTTAGCCGCTTAAACCAAAAATCGATCGGTACATGATCGAAACTCACGACGGTGTCACGAATGTCGCACACCCTTCGTTGAATCAACCCCGACCCTGCACCATCACAACCTGACCCAATTTAACCGCAAATTTGCGAAACCGACAGCAGCACCAGCCAGACCCCGTGTCACGCAAACGTCGAACCTGCGGACAAACAAGATAGCTGCACCGCCCGAGTCTTCGTCTGGAGCTTAGGTCTCCTTGATGATGCACGATCGCGCAACTATTCCGCCGGAGCCGCCCCCTCCGGAGCCGTTCCATCAGCCGCTTCCTCAGCCGCTTTAGCCTCATCCGCCTTTTGTGCTAGCTCCTCCGCAGAGAGTGGTAACAACGCCTGCAAGGTAAACGTCGTCTCTAGCGGCAAGTCCGGCTGACAGGTTTCCAGCGCTCCCGCACCGCCAAACAGAATGGGACGCTCGACCACCTGCATCTCGACATCCTTAACCGTCAGCAACGGCTGAAGCTGCTCAAGCTGACGAAAAATCGCCTGGGTTTGCGGAAAACTGCCCGCGAACGACACCGTGTACGTTTGGCGCTTGACCTGACCATTGGCGGCAGAACCGAGCGATCCGTCCTGCACTAGCTCGAACCCATCAGCGGAAACCGCCGCTGCATTCGCATTCGCCGAGTTGGTATTTAGGATAACGGGATCAAACCCGCGCATTTCTGCGACGGCAAAAAAACCATTGGTCTTATTTTTGACCTCTTGAAACTTATTGACGACGTAGTCCGGACATTGACGGGCGGCCAAGCGATCCGCCAGCGGCGTCGCTTGTTCGGTATTGCGCTGTTCAATTTGTTGGTTTAAATCGAGCAGGAGCGTACTGAGACTATCCTTGCTAGCAAACATACTGAGTACCTCGCGCTGGACGGTCTGTGCGGCGCTTCGCTCCTCCTGAGCCGTTTCGATCCGCTTCTGGATGTCACCCTGTTGACTGAGCTGATCTTCCTTCGCAGAGATATCCGTGACGAGCAACGATCGCGCATCGATCGCAGGCTTGACCAGCTTGAATCCCAGCCAACCGGCTCCGGCGATCCCGATCACGGCAATGATCGCCCCAAGAATCGTCGGCGACATGGAAATCCCAAACAGGGCAACGCCTTCCTTCTCTTCCAAAAACTCGTCTGCTTGACTCATTACTCGATAACTCCTCGGTTTTGCAATCGACGAATGCGGCTAACGAGACCCGTTGCACCTTTCGCTTCCAATTCGCCTAAGATACTCGACGCCGCCACGCTAGCAAGCTGCGTTTCAATCTCAAACGTAACCACCTGTTCGAGCTCACCTTTGAACTGAGTCTCGGCGGCTTGGATGACCTTACTGGGATTGGCCGCAATCTCCGAGCGGAGTAGACGTGTCGTCGATCCGTCAAAAAAGCTCGATTGTTGTAAGACCACGATCAAATCGCTCACCTCACCAAAGGAGCTGGCAATCCCGCTGATCACAACGATCGATGTTGTTCCTTCGCTGCTCGCTCCCTCCGGAGGAGCAGCCGATCCACCCTGTTTCGGTTCACTTTGTTCGACACCGTCGATGCGTACACCGGGCGGAGTGCGATCGCGCAAATCTTGCAGTACCGCCGACCAGGGCGTCACAAAGTTAAAGACCCCGGCCAAAGATTCCGTTTGCCCCGTAATTTGCGTGGTTTCGTCCTTCAGCGCCTGAAGCTCATTTTCCTTTTGGAGGTAGACCGCGAGCTCGCCATCGAGATCTCGTTGTCGGGCTTCGAGCTGCGGGATCGAAATGCGAGTCAGATAAACCCACGCGCCACCGACCAGAGCGAGAGCCGTCGCCGCGACAGCACCACCGATGATCAGCATCGTCTGACCCTCGATGCTGATCGGCGGAGCGCCCGGTCCCTCCGCTGCGGCAAACACCTCGGGATTGTACTCCGGGCGATCGTCGAGGAAGTTAATTTCAATGCTATACATCGCTATACCTCCCGTAGGCTAAGGCCGAGAACCACACCAAGCCCAGGTCGCTGGACTGGGGGAAGTTGCTCTTCGCTAATCTCAAGCCCCAAACTATCGACGGGATCGATCTGGGTCGTTGGGATACTTAATCGCTGCATAAAGAACTCATCGAGCTGCCCGATCGAGCTGCCAGGCCCCACCATAAAAATCTGCGCGACTTCGAGTCCGTCGCTTTGATTGAGATAGAAGTCGATCGAGCGTCGGACTTCGTCCGCCAGTTCACCGAGTACTTTCATCATGGCCGTTGTTCCGGGATTATTCCCCCCCATCGTACCCATCGTCATCGTATCTACGCCGTCGATCGGCAAGGTCATACCCTGAAGTAGTTCGATATTACGCGATGGTGGCAAATTCATCGCTTCCGATAGGGCGCTTTGAATCTGAAAACAGCCGATCGGGATGGTGCGCGAAAATTGCGGTACACCGTCAACCATCACCACGAGTTCGGTACTATCAAATTCTAGATCGACCAGCACCGAAGCTTCCGAGGGCGTGAACTGCTGGAGCTGCTCGCGGATGATCCGTAAAATCGAAAAGCTACTGACCTCGATAATATCAAGCGATAAACCCGCTTCTTGAAACGTAGCAATGTAGCTATCGGTTACATCTTTGCGCGTTGCAACAAGCAAGACCTGCACTTTCTCCACATCATCCTCATCGACAAACGAGCCGAGCCGCTGATAGTCAACATCGGCCTCTTCGCGTGGAAACGGTAGGTATAGCCCCGCCTCTTGGTTGATATAGTCGCGCAGTTCGTTTTCGTCTTCGAGTTCGGCAGGAACCGGGACAAGCCGCACGATCGACTCGCGTCCGGGGATCGCCGTGGCGATATTCTTAGTGTTAATTTTGTTGGCGGTCACAAAGCCATCGAGCAATGACGCCATCGCGGGGCGATCGATAATTTCGCCTTCGGAAAAGATACCCTCGGGGACTTCTTCGGTTGCGAATAGGTCAAGTTTGTAGCCGGAGCTGCCCTGCTTTTTGAGCTTAATCAGATTGACACGATCGGGACAAATCTCTAGGCCAATGCCGTTCTTTGAACGCGAAAACAGGTTTTTAAAGAAACTAACCACCGTCGAACCGCCTGACTTGCGTTGGGGTATACGAAACAGCCGTGCCAGACGGGATACACCGAGCGAACTCGAAGATCCGAAGCAATGACTGTTCTATTTTCTACACTGACACTCTCTGTATTGACAAGCAGCGCGATCAAACCGTCTTCCGGAAATCTACGTTTTCGGACTCTAGACTTAGCTTGATCGACGATCGGCGAGAAACTTTAACTGTCGATATAGGGTCAAGGTTTGGGGCATCGCCACGCCGGACGCTTGGGCGGATCGGATCGGGTTGCCAAAGATCGCTTCGAGTTCGAGGGGACGATCGTGATCCAGATCGAGTTTCATGCTGGTGAGGTAGGGGCGCATCGCATCGGTGGTTGTCAGCATTGTGTCGATGAAGTCGGCGGGAATGTGGCGATCGGCGGCGGCGGCGGCGGCGCGAATTTCCTGCATGAGTTCGATCGCGAGTGTCCGAATGGCCGGATCGGCGACCAGGGCATCGGTTTTGGCATCGAGAATCGCCGATAGCCCGTTAAACGGGATATTCCACATCAGTTTTTTCCAGCGTGCCAGGATCAAATCGGCTTGGCGATCGATCGGGATACCGGCGGTTTCGAGATCGGTGGCGATCGCATTGAGGCGATCGGTGATGCCGCTGGGCTGACCATCGGGGCGAAATTCACCCAGGGCGATTTTGCCTTCATCGAGATGATGAATATGTCCCGGCGCAATTTTATTCGAGCAGGTGAAACACAGGCCGCCCAGCACGCGATCGCCAATCATGCGGGCAATCTCATCCTCGCCCCCCAGGCCATTTTGCAGCACCAGGACGAGACCGCGATCGCCGACGAGTGGCGGTAATAGTTGCGGCAAGACGGCATTTTGCGTCGTTTTGAGGGCGATGATCGTCACGTCAGCGGGCGGCATCTCGGCGGCGTCTTGATAAATATCGAGATCGCGCAAATGCAGATCGCCCCAAATGGAATCTACCCGCAAGCCATGATCGCGCACCTGTTCATAATCGCGATGCAGCAAAAAACGAACGGGAAAACCTGCGGCGTGCAGTCGCGCCCCGTACAGTCCGCCGATCGCTCCCGTTCCGAGAATGGCATAGCTCCGTTTGGTCATCATTTCTCCCTAAAATCGGCTCTTGTCTCCCAACACTATTAACGCCGATTCAACTAATAGCCGAACCGGTAGGGTGGGCACTGCCCACCACGATCAATGCAGGGCAAGATCTCGACAATCTTCGGGCGCATTTTCATGATGGTAGGCAATGCCCACCCTACCCAACTTCGGGCTACGCAACTTTGGGCGCATTTCCGTGATGGTGGGCAATGCCCACCCTACGCAACTAATAGCCATGAAAATTGGCGAGCCAGACCCCGATATAAAGCCGATCGGCGCTCTCCCACTGCACCAGCCCCAGTAAAGTCTCATTGCTAAAGCGATAGCTCCAACGTTCACCACTCCACACCTGACGAACGCCCTCGCGGATACCATCATTCAACCGACAGCCCAGCATCGTGTCCAGTGTCTCGAACACCACATCAATGCCAATACTGAGGACAAATGAGGCTTCGGTTTGCTGGAGCTGCTGCGACTGGCGATCGAACAGTAGCCCCAAACTGACTTCACCGGGGATCAAGTGGTACACCAGAGCCGTCGTATCTCCCCAATAACCACGAAATGAATCATGGGGAGCGCCCAGCATGGACTCGACCGACGATCGCGAAGACCCGAGCGGAAACCCTGGAAATCCCAGACCGCTGGGCTGGTCACCGCAGCGCCTCGGACTACCGAACTGCTCACTGGAGGGAGGCGTGACGACCGTGGAGGCGATCGCGCTGACAGCAGAGGCCGTCGGTATCGGCTCGAAGGCTGCCCACGGGGGCGACGAGGTCGCGGCGGCGATCTGGGGATCGAGCATCGTTTCGCCTAACACCAAGACGATCGTTAGCTTGGCAAGGACTCGCGGCGGGTTGAGCTGGCAAAATGGGCGACGAAAACTCAAACACATGCGGCAATAGACTCAGAGATGCTGAATTGAGGGAGATTAAAACGTCGAGATCGGCTGGAATCACGGCAAGTAATGCAGTGCAATCATCACGGCAAGAATCCAGTCCGAAAACTGTCCTCAGGGATCTAGTCTAAAGTTTTCCAACATTTTAGAGAGATCGTACCGAAGAGCTTTCCTTCTGCCCAGACTGACCCGTATCGTTCCTGCCCGTTCGTTCCGACGCTCTGCTTGGAAACGCTGTCATCGACGCTCTGAGCCTTGAAATTGTGTCTTGATCGATGTTTTGTGTGGTGAGTCTGTGAGCTTAAGAAAGCGTGTAGGTCGAAAATGGGCGTTCAATCCTAGGGTAAGGTGATTAAACTTATTGAACGTAAATCAAATCACGAGGCTCTATGTGTTTCCCCACCGTCTTTGCTATCTGATTGTTGATGACCTCGATCGCGAGCCGATCGCCCGTCAGGGAACACTCATAATTTTGCGAGGGGTGACGCCATCGCGCCGATCGCAAACGCGGGCGATCGAACTGGCTCGTATCCTTTGGGAAGATGGCCGCCTGCCTGCCGAACGTTTTGCTAACGGAATTACCGAAGAATCGATTATGTCTTTGTCTGAAACTGTTTCTGAAAAGGCTGACGCGCCTGGACCGAGCCTGCTGCCCGTCGAGCAGGGTGCGATCGAACTCTGTCAGCTCTTGGCCTGCCAGGTGGCTCACCAGCACGCCTGTACCGAAGCACGCCCCCTCGTGTCGCTCGTCCAGGCGGTTCTGGATGAGGAGCGATCGCTGACGCCGACGGAGCTGGATTTGGCGAGCGATCGTAAAACTGGCAAAATTCTGCAAAAGGTGGCGAGCACCTGCGCCGATCTCGCCCGCTTTCGCGAGGCCATGAGCGGCAATGCTCGCCTGGTGCTGGAGATTATTCGCGCGGATGGAGCAGATGAGCCGGAGATTGTGACGGTCGATGAGGTGATTGAAGCCGCAACGATCGATATTGATCCTGATTTGGATGTCTCTCCTCCGAAGTCCACCGCCAAAACGCGAGGGTAAAAAAAAGGGAACGCAGTGTGTGGCGCTCCCTTTCTCAACTTCTCAAACTTCTCAACGTGAATCATTGACTCAAATCGAGCCAAGACTAAGACGACTTACTCGTCTTCCGCGAAGATATAGCGACGCAGTTCGCTCGGATCAGGCTCGGGGCTATTTTCCGCGAACTCGACCGACTCATCGACCTCGGCTTGGATCTTCTGCTTCACTTCTTTGAAGTCAGCTTCCGTTGCGAGGTTGTGTTCGAGCATGTAGTTCTCGAAGCGCGTGATCGGGTCACGAGCGAACCAGATGTCTTTCTCTTCCTGCGATCGCAGCTCGTCCGGATCAGCCAGGGAGTGACCGCGAAAACGGTAGGTCAGCGCTTCGATCAGCGTCGGGCCTTCACCGGCTCGGGCACGCTTCACGGCAGCCATCGCCGCTTCCCGCACCGCCATCACGTCCATGCCGTCAACTTCAACACCAACCATGTTGAAGACGCTGGCTTTTTTGTAGATTTCCGGCTGTGAGGTGGCACGCTCGTGCGCCATGCCGATCGCCCACTTGTTATTTTCTACGACGAAAATAATCGGCAGCTTCCAGAGCGACGCCATATTGAGCGTCTCGAAAAACTGACCGTTATTGCTCGCGCCATCGCCGAAGAAACAGGCCACCACGCGATCGGATGACTCATCACCCATCACATCGCGACGATACCGGCTTTGGAACGCCGCACCCGCCGCCACCGGGATACCCTCAGCGACAAATGCATAGCCTCCGAGCACATTATGCTCGCTGGAGAACATGTGCATCGATCCGCCACGTCCTTTACTACAGCCGGTTTCTTTACCAAATAGCTCGGCCATCACCTGGCGAGCCGGTACACCAGCGCTGAGGGCGTGGACGTGGTCGCGGTAGGTGCTACAGACATAGTCATGCCCCGGTTTCATCGCGCCACGCACGATGCCACTGGAAACGGCTTCTTGTCCGTTATATAAGTGGACGAAGCCGAACATTTTGCCGCGATAGTACATCTCGGCGCATTTATCTTCAAAAAAGCGCCCCAGTACCATGTCCTGATAGACCGCGAGGGCGGCATCGCGATCGATTTCGGCGGCTGCCGTATTGCTAGCGGGAATCGTACGTTCTGAGGCCATGGAAATGCTGCGATGTGGGCGCTTTACCAAAAATTCACTCTAGACATTGTAGTAGCAAGACGTCATTCCAAACAGGCCAGACAAAACTGACAAATTTGCCCATTGATGGGTCTCGCAACTTTGGCGCCCGATCATCCCGATGCAGCATCGTCGAGTTTGTCAGATAGGATATGTTAGACCAGTCCTATTCGCCGCCGTCCTGACGTAGATCGCCGTGCAAATTCCGCTCGACTACTACCGCATACTTGGATTGCCGATTCAGGCGACGCCCGAACGGCTGCAACAGGCCTATCGCGATCGCCTGCAACAGTCGCCCCGTCGTGAGTATTCCGAAACGGCGATCGCGGCTCGTGTTGCGCTGATCAACGAGGCGTTTGAGACGTTGGCGAATGATGTGCTGCGCGATCGCTACGATACAAAGTTTTTAAATTCCACCCTCCCCGGCGCGTCTAAGGTCGGCGAGAGTGACGATCCGAATCCCAATCCGCCGACCCTGGAGATTTCCGAGGCGAACCTGGTCGGCGCATTGCCGATTTTGCTGGAGTTGGGCGAATACGAAACGGTGCTGAAGCTGGGACGACCGCTCTTGAGTCAGCCCCAGTCGATTCGCGATTCGGCCAGTCAGACTGTCCAGCGGGCGGATGTGGTGCTGTCGGTGGCGACGGCCTATCTGGAAATTGGTCGCGAGCAGTGGCAGCAAAAGCTGTACGAAAAAGCGGCGGCGTCGCTCGAAGCGGGTCAGGCGATGCTGTTGCGCGAGGGGCTGCTTCCCCAGGTGCGGGGCGAGATGCAAACCGATTTGCGGAAGCTGCGCCCCTATCGCGTGCTGGAGCTGTTGTCGCTACCGCTCGATCGCGATGTGCCGCGCCAGCGCGGGTTTCAGTTGCTGCGCGATATGCTCCAGGATCGTGGCGGCATCGATGGTGCGGGCGATGATCGATCGGGTTTGAGCGTCGAAGGTTTTCTCCGGTTTATCCAGCAGTTGCGGCAATATACGACCGTTGCCGAACAGCAGCTTTTGTTTGAAATGGAGGCGCGTCGGCCTTCGGCGGTGGCGACCTATCTTGCGGCCTATGCGGCGATCGCGCGGGGCTTTGTGCAGCATCAGCCCGCTTCGGTCTATCGCGCGAAATCGATGCTAATCCAGCTCGGACGTCGCCAGGATGTGCATCTCGAACAGGCGATCTGTGCGTTGCTGTTGGGGCAAAGCGATCGGGCGACGCGATCGCTCGATCTCAGCCAGGATGATGAAGCGCTGCGAGTCATTCGCGAGAATTCGGAAGGATCGCCCGATCTGTTGCCGGGTCTTTGCCTATACAGCGAGCAGTGGCTTCAGGACGATATTTTTCCGCATTTCCGCGACCTGAAAGACCGCACCGCCTCGCTCAAGGATTACTTCGCCGATCCGCAGGTGCAAACCTATCTCGAAAGTTTGCCGCCCGATACTCAGGTATCCGATCGCTGGATGGAAGTCGGCTATCGACAGCTTCCGCCGCTGCAACCCGATACGCGCAGCACAATTCCAGCGCCGCCGATGCCCGTCATGGCCGCCGCAACCGCGCAAGCCGCACCCGCTCTGATGCCTAGCGATGAGCCGGTTTCGTGGACGATTGATCGCGATGCCTTCACCGAAGCCGCCGCCGCTGATCAGCCCGCGCCGATGTTGCCCCGACCGATCGCCCCGAGCGATCATCCTGCGACCTCTCCCCCGCCGCGTAAACGTGTACGCCGTCAGCCCCGCCTTCGCATCGATCGGCTGCTGATGCTCGGAGCCGGTGGCGTCGTAGCGCTGCTGCTGATGTTGTGGCTACTCGGGCGCGTATTTGCAGGAATTGCCGGTGTGTTTAGTAATTTTGGTGCGCCCAAACTAGAGGGGACACCGCTCGCCGTTGCGCTCGATCGCCCGGTCTTCACGCTGCCGGAACCCACACCGGAGGAAGCTGCGCCAGAAGACAAAACGCGCGGTCAGCTCACCGATGATCGCGCCCAAGCCACCATTACAACCTGGCTTGAGATCAAACGCCGAGCGATGGGTAAAGATCGAGAAATCGACGCCCTCGGCGAAATTTTAGTGGCTCCGGCGCTGGCCTCGATCGAAAATCTCGCGATTGACGCGGAAGCCAGTGGTTGGTACTGGGACTATGAGCACGAAGTTAGCGGCGTTGTAATCGAACGTGCGCCCGAAGGGACAGCCAACAGTACGGCAAACCCAGACAGTGAAGCAGATTCGCCAACCGGTAATGACTCCGCAACGGATGAGGCCGCATCCGCGCAGATTCCGTTAGCCGATCGCGGTGAGGCTCCGATCGCGATCGTCACGGCCACCATCATCGAGCGCGGCACGTTATTTGAGGGTGATACGGAGGTGCGCCAGACGGACGATACGTTGCAGGTGCGCTACGAACTCGAACAACGGAACGATCGCTGGTACGTTCGGGACTGGCAGGCTGGGGCTACAAATTAGGCCAAGCGGCTCTGCTGTGAGCTTTTGATCGGCGATTATGGGTGATGATATGCGTCATCCTGACGAGCTGATCTGCCGACCTGCCGATCTATAGCAAAAAACGATTTGCTTAGGACGTATCAAAAAAAGCTGAGAGCACTG
>CAZFJL010000073.1:0-180 GCA_964518905.1 uncultured Geitlerinema sp.
CGGACAACTCTCACAGCTCACCACGCTAGACCTCAGCGATAACCAACTGAGCAGCCTGCCGCCGGAGATCGGACAACTCTCACAACTCGTCGGGCTTGACCTCGGCGATAACCAACTGAGCAGCCTGCCGCCGGAAATCGGACAACTCTCACAGCTCATCGAACTTAACCTCAGCAGAAA
>CAZFJL010000073.1:280-18539 GCA_964518905.1 uncultured Geitlerinema sp.
CCAACTGAGCAGCGTCCCGGCGGAAATCGGACAACTCTCACAGCTCATCGAACTTAACCTCAGCAGAAACCAACTGAGCAGCGTCCCGGCGGAAATCGGACAACTCTCACAGCTCATCGAACTTGACCTCAGCGATAACCAACTGAGCAGCGTCCCTGAATGGATTCGCGATTTGCGGAACCCGGAAGAGCTGTATTTGTATTTACTCGGTAACCCGATTGCTATCCCACCTGAAATCTTGGGTAATGCATTAGGATTCGGCGACCTCGAAACCATCCTCAAATTCGCCTTCACCCCACCCACCGAAACCCAACCCCTCTACGAAACCAAACTCCTAATCGTCGGCGACGGCGGCGCAGGCAAAACCAGCCTCGCCAACAAACTCCAAAACCCCGACTACCAACTCCAACCCGAAGAAAAATCCACCGAAGGCATCGACCTCATCCCCTGGGAAACCCCACACCCCAGCGGCAACACCCTCCGCACCAACATCTGGGACTTCGGCGGCCAACAAATCTATCACTCCACCCACCAATTTTTCCTCACCGAACGATCGGTCTACATTCTCGTCGCCGACACCCGCAAAGAAAACACCGACTTTTACTACTGGCTCCGCGTCATCGAAACCCTCAGCAACGGTAGCCCCGTCATCATCGTCAAAAACGAAAAACAAAACCGTCAATGCGACCTCGATGAACGTAGCCTCCGCGCCGAATTCCTGAACTTGCGCGAAATCCTCGCCGTTAACCTCGCCACCGATCGCGGCCTCGAACAACTCCAAACCACCCTGCAAACCTACCTTTGCAACCTGCCCCACATCGGCACAAACATCCCCCTCCCCTGGGCAAACATCCGCGCCGTCCTCGAAAACATCTCGCAAAACCAAAACTTCATTACCCGCGATCGCTACTTTGAGCTATGCCGTAACAACGGATTTAATACCGAAAAAGAGATGCTTGCCGCCAGCAAATTCCTCCACGACCTCGGCATTTGCCTCCACTTTCAAAACGTACGCGGCCTGCGAAAACTCCTGATTCTCAAACCCACCTGGGCAACCGGCTCAATTTACAAAATCCTCGATCACAAACAAATCAAAGCTGATTTTGGACGATTCAATGATGACGACCTCGAAACTATTTGGGACAGCGGCGACACCGCCAAAATGCGCGACGAACTGCTCGATTTGATGATGCACTTCGGGCTGTGCTACGAAATCCCCAACCGGCGCGGCCACTACATTTCGCCGCAACTGCTCGAAAAAGAAAGCCTGGATTACGCCTGGGATGATCGCGACAATTTAATACTGCGCTACGAATACACCTTTAAACCCAAAGACATCTTTCCTCGCTTCGTCGTCGCTGTCCATGAAATTATCGAAAATCAAGCCCTCGTTTGGCGACACGGCGTCGTCTTAACCGACGGCTACGCCCGCGCCGAAATCATCGAAGAAGACCGCTACCACAAAGCCGAAATCACCATCCGCGTCTCCGGCACAAACAAACGCGATTTAGTGTCCTACGTCGCCCGCGAACTCGAAAAAATCTCGAACACCTACGATCGCATCGACTACGAAACCTTCATCCCCTGCAACTGCGCCACCTGCAAAACCAGCCCCAAACCCCACGCCTACACCTGGGAAAACCTGCGCCGCCGCCTGCAAAACAAACGCTACGACGTGGAGTGTGAATTGAGCTATGCCAAAGTTAATGTGCGTAGCCTGCTCGACGATATCGCCGTACCGCAAGCCATGAGCCGCAACGGGGACATGGATATGGATCGATTCATCGACCCGGCGGCGCGATCGTCCCCCTTCAGCCCCAACATCAACGTTATTTACCAACAACCCCAACACACCATGACCAACAACACCGGACGCACCATCAACACCGGCGGCGGCGACTACCGCGAAACCCACAACAGCGGCAACGCCCAATACGCCGAACGCGACATCGTTAATAACACCGCCCCCAAAACACCCGCCGAAGCCGCCCAAGAAATCCAAGACCTACTCACCCAACTCAAACTCACCCCCGACATCACCGATAGCCGCATCAACACCAGAATCGCCAAACAAGACCTCGACTGGCAAAAACGCCTCTGGTCAGCCCTGAAAAACGCTGCCCCCGAGTTCCTGAAAAGCGGAGCCGCGATCACCCTTGCGCCCCTGGGATTTACCGGAGCCGCCGCCGCCGCCACGCTAAACGTCATCGTCGAAGCCACACGCGGCGCACTGGAGGACGAAGGCGAAATCAGCCCCGACGAACCCGACCCGATCGACATGGCTCGTTTACTCGATCTCTAGTGTTCGATAATGAAAGCCTGACCCGTTCCCTGCAAATGCATCATGGTCACGACCTCCGCCCGCATTCGCCTCGCCGACTTTTTAACCTCCCCCCAGAGCCACGGACGCTACGAGCTAATCGATGGCACGATCGTCGAAAAAATGTCACCGAAACGCTTTCACTCCAAAACCCAACGCGCCCTTCTGTATCTCCTCGATGCCTGGGGGGAAGCCCTTGGAGAAGTGGGAGTCGAATGGGCTGTGGTGCTAGAACGCGACGGCAAACCCTGGGTTCCCGTACCGGATGTTTCCTTTATTGCTCACGATCGCCTCCCCGCCGATCTCGGTGATGAAGCCTGTCCCGTGCCGCCAGATTTGGCGATCGAGATCATTTCGCCCAATCAAAGTTTTGGAGAGATGACCGAGAAAGCGGTGGCCTATCTCACCGCAGGCGTAACGTACGTGTGGGTTGTGGATACGCGATCGCAGACGGTGACGGTCTTTCAAGCGGGTTCACTGCCGGTGACCTATCGGGGCGATCGGGCGATCGAGGCTGACGACTTTCCAGGCTTAAGCCTGACGCCGAATCAGCTATTTGAGCGGGCTGGCCTCGCGACGTAACCCCGACTCGCACGATCCATCACGGAACCTCTAAAGCCGATCGCGCCGTACAGTAAACCCAAACGCAAACGCCAACAAACATAAAAACCATGCCGCTCGATCGCGAACCGCCCGAAATCCTCGAACAAAAACTCTTCTACAAAGGCCGAAAATTTAACTTCGACGTTAACCAAATCCGCCTCCCCAACGGCGTGGTCGGCGACTGGGAATGCATCCGTCACCCCGGTGGCGCTCTGGCCGTCCCCGTCACCGACGACGGCAAACTCGTCCTCGTACGGCAATATCGCTTCGCCGTCGAAGGCCGCATCCTCGAATTCCCCGCCGGAACCGTCGAACCGGGCGAAGATCCGGCGAGTACCGTCGATCGCGAAATCGCAGAAGAAACCGGCTACAGCGCCAGCGAGTGGACACATCTCGGCGACTTCATCCTCGCTCCGGGCTACTCCGATGAAATGATCTACGCCTACCTAGCCCGTGGCTTGACGAAACTCGAAACCCCACCCGACCAAGACGACGACGAAGATATCGAAGTCATATTAATGACCCCCGCCGAACTCGAAGCCGCAATCTTGGCTGGAGAACCCGTCGATGCCAAATCGATCTCTAGCTTTTTGCTCGCCAAACCCCACCTATCGGCCTAATTGCCATTCGGCATCTCTCAGTTCTCTGACGCACCGGGAAACCGAAACAAAACCGACCTAGCCAACAGGCGATCGAGCCGTTATCCTGGTGTGACTATTACTCTTTGTGAAGCAGATATGACGGCAACGGCAGAACGTATTCAGTACGACGTCAAAGACATTGGACTTGCGCCCCTGGGCAAACAGCGCATCGAATGGGCAGGCCGCGAAATGCCCGTGCTCAAGCTGATCCGCGATCGGTTTGCGGCAGAAAAGCCCCTCGCTGGCGTGCGTCTGATCGCGTGCTGCCACGTCACCACCGAAACGGCAAACCTGGCGATCGCCCTCAAGGCCGCTGGAGCCGAATCGCTGCTGATCGCGAGCAACCCGCTTTCGACCCAAGATGACGTCGCCGCTAGCCTCGTCGTCGATTACGGCATCCCCGTTTACGCCATCAAAGGCGAAGACGCCGAAACCTACAAGCGCCACGTCAACACCGCGCTTGATTTCCGCCCGAACGTCATCATCGATGATGGCTGCGATGTTGTCGCAACCTTGCTGCAAGAGCGCCAAGATCAACTGCCCGAAGTCATCGGCATCAACGAAGAAACCACCACCGGAATCGTTCGCCTCCAAGCGATGCTGAACGACGGCGTGTTGACCTTCCCGGCGATGAACGTCAACGACGCTGACACGAAACACTTCTTCGATAACCGCTACGGAACCGGCCAATCGACCCTCGATGGCGTCATCCGTGCGACCAACGTTTTGCTTGCCGGTAAAACGATGGTTGTTGCCGGTTACGGTTGGTGTGGTAAAGGCGTCGCCATGCGTGGTCGCGGCCTGGGTTCCAACGTGATCGTCACCGAAATCGACCCGGTTCGCGCGATCGAAGCGGCAATGGACGGTTTCCGCGTCATGACGATGGCCGAAGCTGCGCCCCAAGGCGATATCTTCATCACCGTCACCGGCAACAAGCACGTCATCCGTCGCGAGCACTTCGAGGCGATGAAAGACGGCGCGATGGTCGCCAACTCTGGTCACTTCGACATCGAAATCGACCTTAAAGCCCTCGGCTCGCTCGCATCGGACGTCAGCACCGTGCGCCCGTTCACCCAGGAATACAAGCTCGCCGATAAGTCGATCATCGTCCTCGGTGAAGGTCGCCTGATCAACCTGGCCGCCGCTGAAGGTCACCCCAGCGCCGTGATGGACATGAGCTTCGCTAACCAAGCGCTGGCTTGCGAATATCTCGTCAAAAACAAAGGCACGCTGGAGCCCGGTATTCACTCGATCCCGGCTGACATCGATCGCGAGATCGCTGCGCTCAAGCTCAAAGCAATGGGCATTAACCTTGAGGAGCTGACACCGGAACAAACCGAGTACATCAACTCCTGGAAGTCGGGTACATAATCCCTTTCGGCTTTGATGAGTTGAATGATTGATTCAGCAATTCAAGGCAGGATTTAAAACAAAAAAGCTCGCGATCGAACATTTAACGATCGCGAGCTTTTTTGTGTTTATGGTGGTGAGAACATCAGCAAAACTGTACTGATGGCAAATCCAAATTAACGACGGAAACCATCACGACAGGGCTCGATATTCTCGAAATTTTCGCTGTATCCCCCCGAGATATAACCCGGTGTCGGTTGATCGATCGCAATCCAATAACGCCCCGTTGTATCCAGAACGGGATCGGTATCGGATGCCACTAAAACACGACGCCCCTCGGCTACCCCACCAACCCGTTCCGCTTCGTCACTCGGGCGCGATCGAATGGTCAAGCCCCCAGTTTCAACAACCTCTTGACAGTAGGTATAGAGGGGATTGTTCGGCGTGGTGGTGTAGCTCGTTTGTCCGGGATAGGGAACGCGACTAGGGTCGCTTGCGTTGGGAGTATAGGTTGGGTTCGGGCAGTTGCGGAGAGTGCTGTAGGTATCATCGTCCGCCGGACGATTGGCGATAAAACCACGGGCTGGCTCGGTGATTTCAATCCAGTAATAGCCGTAGGGACCGAATATCGATCGCCAGTTGTCAGCGAGGGTGACCCGTTCGCTCGGAACTAGGATATCAACCGCATCCGCATCGACGCTGGCCTCTTCGCGCACGACGAGTAAATCAGGTCTGGCATTGGCATCCACGAGGCGGCAGGTATTGTCGTTGATACGATTTGCCTGGACTGGATTCGCTATCAGCCACGGAACGAGCAAGGTTCCGAGAGCTAAAATCCCAGCCATACGGGATACGTGTTGACAAGGTGGGCGTCGCAAGTTTGAAAGCATGGTGAATGGGTAATAGTTCTGAAATAGTTCCGAAACAGGTTAAATCATCGTTAGGGTATTGCTCGTAATCCTAATTGCTGGCCACCCTGTATTGCGTCTCAATCCTAGCGAACTGGTTTTAGATTTAGGTTTTGGCAATTTGATTTCACGAAACCACACAGACTCATTCAAGCGAGCGATCGGCGTTGACGATCGAGGTTTGATTTGAGCGCGGAGTGTATCGATAGAATGCACCGCCCCCAAGATGAATATTTCTAAAGATACATATCGCTCCGTAACATTCTGAGACTGCCGGTATCAATTCTCGCTATTAGTACCAGAGATTTTGCCATGTTCCTGAGATACGGTTCGGTTAGGGCGGAAAGCTCGCAATTTCCCGCTGAAAGCTGCCACCTATAATGAGGTCTAAGTGAAAGTTGGCGCGATCGCGCAGTTTCGTTTCTGGCGATCGTCTGACTCTATCTGCTTCATCCCCTGTTTTATCCCCACCTCTGGACCCGTCATGCTCGACGCCCTGATTATTCTTTCGTTTATCTTTGCTGGAGCCGGAATCGGCTTTTACAGCAGCGATTTCCTGCCAGACACCGCACTCGCGCAAGTCAGCAACCTGGAGGCACTCCGCTGGGTGATCTCTGGCTTTGGCGCACTGCTCGGCGGCGCAGTCGGTATTGCGGTTCAGGTCAGCTATCGGCGCATCGAGCAAAATATTCGCCAGATGCCGCTGGAGGTCTTGATCACGCGATCGGTGGGGTTAATGCTGGGGCTACTGGTGGTGAACTTAATGCTCGCGCCGCTGTTTCTGGTTCCCATTCCCAAGGATTTCTCGTTTATCAAACCCCTGATTGCGATCATGGGCAGTTTGATGTTCGCCTTTCTCGGGATTGCCCTGGCGGATACCCACGGACGCGCGTTTTTGCGCTTGATCAATCCCAACGGGATCGACTCGCTCATGGTGGCCGAGGGGACACTACAGCCGACGCGGGCAAAGCTGGTGGATACGAGCTGCATTATTGACGGACGGATCGCGAGCTTAATTGAAACGGGTTTCCTGGAGGGGCCGATTCTGATTCCGCAATTTGTGCTGAATGAATTGCAGCAGGTGGCGGATTCCTCGAACGATCGCAAGCGAATTCGCGGGCGTCGCGGTCTCGATATTCTCAACCAGATGCAGGAAGATTTCCCCGATCGGATCAAAATTCACCCCGCCGATTACGCCGATCTGACCGAAGTCGATACCAAACTGGTACGCCTCGCCTCGGAAATTAAGGCGATGCTGCTAACCAACGATTTCAACCTCAGTAAGGTCGCGACACTGCAAAAAGTGATCGTGCTAAACGTGAATGATCTAGCACAGGCGGTGCGGTTGTCCTACGTTCCCGGCGATGCGATCGATCTCAAAATCGTCAAGCTGGGCAAGGAAGCCTCGCAAGGGGTGGGCTATCTCGATGACGGCACGATGGTCGTGGTTGAGGAAGCAGCGGAATCGTTGGGGACGGAGCTACGGGTGATTGTGACCAGTGCGCTGCAAACCTCAGCGGGGCGGATGATTTTCGCGAAGCTACCGACGTCTGTTATGGCGTAGATCGTCACGTCCGCTCCGGTTCAGAAACCCAGGTAGAACCCGCTAATTTCGGCCTTTGGTCTTAACCCCCAGAAGTCCGACTTCTGAATGAGCCGTCACGGTTCTGGTTCTCGGCAAAAGGGGTGAGAAGTCTGACTTCTCACCCCTTTTGCGTAAGTTCTATCCTGGCCAGATCGCGTTAGATCATCCTGCCGCGATCGCCGAGAGTAACACCACCGCATAGGCCGAAATGCCTTCCTCGCGACCCTCTGGGCCGAGCTTTTCGTTCGTCGTGGCCTTGACCCCGACGCAGCCTGGATCAAGGCCGATCGCAGCTCCAAGCCGATCGCGCATGGCGTTGATGTGTGGCTTGAGCTTCGGACGTTCTGCCACAATCACCGAATCAATATTGACTACCTGCCAGCCGCGATCACACACCAACTGATTCACACTTTTCAGCAAGACGACGCTGTCGGCTCCTTTCCATTGATCATCCGTCGGCGGAAAATAGTGGCCGATATCTCCCAACGCCAGCGCCCCGAGCATGGCATCCATGATCGCGTGGGTCAGCACGTCAGCATCGCTATGGCCGACCAAACCCAGTTCATGCTCGATCTTGATACCCCCCAGAATTAGCGGGCGATCGCTACCAAGACAGTGAATATCGTAACCATTACCAATGCGTAGATTCATGAGCAGATGCGAAGAGACCGGGTATCAATTTATCAAAAATTTTGGGTTTAACACCCCGTCTTTCTAGAACAACTTTTCCTGCACCTAGACATAGCGCCGAAGAGTAGTGTCCGAAAATAATCTTCCATCCGAGAAGTCTGACTTTTAAAAAAAGTCAGACTTCTGACCGTCCTCAAGAATTTTTATTTGATTATCGCACTCTAACCAGCTCAGGTCAAAAAATGGATAGCTCGCAAGGAGCGAGACAGCGAGACCTTTGAGGCTTCTAAAATCTCAAAGGTCTAAAGTCACCATTTATTATCTTGATCTACTCAAGAAAGAGCCATTTCGCAGTATGTAAAGTGTTGATACACAAGCCATATTCTCAGAAAAAAGATTCTAGAGTGACTAAGTAGGGTTTTTCTAATACTTATATATATTAAGCTTTCTCAAAATCGTCAACCTAATTGAAATGCAACCAAAATACGTTTTAAACAGCCATAAACTAGCATTTTAGCCCTCTAGTGTCTAATTTTTGGGGAGCATCCCATTTGTGTCACCCTCACCCTAAATCCCTCTCCCAAGTCGGGAGAGGGACTTTGAATCGGTCTCCCCTTCTCCCTTTTTTGGGAGAAGGGGCTGGGGGATGAGGGGCAAGTTGCACAAACGGGATGCTCCCAATTTTTGACAATCGATCGCGCTAGTCAAAGCGGATTCTGTAGCCTCGATCGTACAGAAAAATCCTTCACCCACTGCCAAAACCACGAGGCACGGGCAAATTTTGCAATGCCTTAGACCGCCGTCGGGCCATGGTCTTCAAATTTGATAGCACCACGAGCGAAATCAAAATAGTACTAAAAAAATAAAACCTTGATCAGTCGCTCAATTTTAGCCAACACTCAAGTCAAATAAAATGAACGTATTATTGCTCTATCCCCTCTTCCCCAAAACATTTTGGTCCTATGACCACTTCATGGAAATGGCAGACCTAAAAGCCTCCATTCCACCCCTGGGGATCATTACCGTCGCGGCATTGCTCCCACCCGAATGGACAATTCGCTTCTTCGATCGCAACGTCAACCCGGAATCCGAAGCCGACTGGGAATGGTGCGACATCGTTATTTTGTCATCGATGCTGGTGCAACAAGATGATTTTCACTCGTTAATCCGCAAAGCCGTCGCCAACGGTAAAAAAGTCGCCGTCGGTGGCCCTTATCCCACCTCAATCCCAGATGCTGCGCTGGATTCAGGCGCTCATTACTTGATTTTAGATGAAGGGGAAATCACGATTCCGCTCTTCATTGATGCGATCGAAGCGGGAGACGAACGCGGCATTTTTCGTGCAGCCGAAAAACCCGATGTCAGCACCAGCCCCGTACCGCGTTTTGACTTGCTCAAACGTGACGATTACTTGATGATGGCGATCCAGTTTTCCCGAGGCTGTCCCTTTAACTGCGAATTTTGCGACATCATCACCCTCTACGGTCGCAAGCCGCGTACGAAAGACATTGACCAAACCTTGCGAGAGTTGCAGACCCTCTATGATTTAGGGTGGCGTGGATCGATCTTCATCGTCGATGATAATTTTATTGGCAATCAGCGTAACGTCAAACTCTTGCTGCGATCGCTGATCCCCTGGATGGAAGAGCGCGATTACCCGTTTACATTTTTGACCGAAGCCTCGGTGAATTTAGCTGAAGATATAGAGCTACTCGAACTTATGGCGAAAGCTGGATTTTACGGCGTTTTCCTAGGGATTGAAACGCCCGATCAAGACAGCCTAAAAATGACCGGAAAAAATCAAAATACACGTCATCCTTTGACGGCGGCCTGCGATCGCATCAACCAAGCCGGACTGATGATTTACGCCGGTTTCATCATCGGATTTGATGACGAGCAACCCGGCGCGGGCAAACGAATCCAAGAGTTTATCGAAGCCACATCGATCCCGCAGCCGATGCTCGGAATATTGCAGGCACTGCCGAATACGGCGCTCTGGAATCGCCTCGAAAAAGAAGGGCGATTACTGGGTATTATGGGAGCCGGGGAGCAAAATACGCTGATGAATTTTGTGCCGACGCGCCCGCTGGCCGAAATCGCCCATGAATATCTCGATGCGCTGTGGGCGATGTATGAACCAACGGCCTACTTAAATCGTTGTTTTCAACATTGCTTGAACATTACGCCAAACCGGTATTCACAACAGAAAGTAAATTTCCCAATTCGTAAAGCATTCCGACTCGCGACTAAACTAATCTGGACGCAGGGTATCCAAATGAAGGAGATTCGCGGGCAGTTTTGGCGTCAGCTCTGGGTTATTTTTCGCACGAAGCCGCAATTTCTGAGCCTTTACCTGGGAATCTGCGCCGTGGGTGGTCATTTTTGGGAGTATCGGGTATTGGCACGGGAGCGGATTACGGAGCAACTTGGCTACGATCCGCTCATTGCCCGACCGATCGTGGTCACTGAACCCTCCACCTTCGAGCTTGCCGAACAGCTACAGGCTAGCGATCGCCGCTAGTTCTAACCGATCGGCAAAGGCCGCATAAAACTCTGGACGAGCTAGCGCCAAAGCGGGAAAGGTCTCGTTCGTATAGTCGCGTTCAGCTACCAGCGGAAACCGTTCGATCGTCTCGCCCGTTGTGTCGAGAAATCGCCACGTTGCACCACTGGCGCAGACGATCGGCCAGACCGCTGCAATATCCCAAATTTTCGGCGTCGCCTCGATCGCGCCGAGACAACTTCCGAGCGCCACCGTCAAAAAGTTATAGGTCGAAGCGCCCAACATCCGCACCTTGCAGGGCAACGGATGACGGACTTTATCCACACTGCGCGTACACACACTAAAGAAATGCTGGCCGCTGAGGTCGTCTTGAGCCGCACGAATGGGCTCGCCGTTGAGGAACGCTGCCGTCGGTAAATCGAGACCGGTATCGCCGGGGTAGCTGCCGTAGAACGTTTGGGCTAGGGGCGGAAAATGCACGAGGCCGAAGACGGGCGTGCCGCGATAGAGCAGGCCGAGGGAGACGCCCCAGACGGGAATGCTGCGGGTGAAGTTGGTTGTGCCGTCGATCGGATCGACGATCCAGCAAAATTCGGTGTCGGGTAGGGTGCGATCGCCCTCTTCGGTGAGGATGCCGTGATCGGGAAATTCGGCGCGGATCGCGGCGTGGAGTTTGGCATCGGCGAAGCGATCGGCGCGGGTGACGAGGGAGCCGTCGGGCTTGATTTCGGGGATGACGCTGGCGTAGTCGCGTTGGATGGCGGCGCCGGTTTCGCGGGCGAGGCGATCGGCAAATTGGGTCAGGCGATCAAACATAAATAGGCTAAAAATAACGAACTCGAAGGCAATATTAGATTAGAAGATTCGGAAGATTAGACATCATGCGTAGCACAAGCTTCTAGCTTGCCTGCAACCCAGAGGGTTGAGTTACGTGGTTTAAGTCAGTTTAATTTTCTTGGGCTACTGAGTCGCGGGAATGATCACGGATAATTTTGATGTGACGATGAACCCTTGATGTAATGTCGTGCTAGATCCACTCTTTTCGTTACCGTCAACCTCTGAATGCGCGATCGTCTGCGGCTTGGGTAGCCTCGGTCAGCACTGCATCGCTGTACTAAAAGGATTTGGCATTAGTACGATCGGCATCGACCTGGAACGGCCACATCAGTGGGAGATGCCGGAATTACCCAATGCTCTCGATGGCACGGTGATCGGCGACTGCCGCGAGCCCAATGTTTTAACCGACGCGGGGATCGATTTTTGCCGCGCAGTTTTGATTGTTACCAGTGACGAAGGGGTCAATATCGAAACCGCGCTGACCGCACGACGCCTCAACCCCGATGTACGCATTGTGGTGCGATCGGTGCAGGATAACCTCAACACCCTGCTCGAAGAAACCCTCGGAAACTTCATCGCCTTTGAGCCGACCCAGCTCACGGCGTCCTCCTTTGCACTCGCGGCCATCTCGGACGAAATTCTCGGCTGGTTTGATCTAGAAGGGATCGGGATTCGGATCGTTCGTCATGTTGTGGGCCCCGAGTGGTGCGGTTACCGTCTCTGTGACCTGAATACTCAACACCGTCATGTGTTGAGCCATCAAACCATCTCTGGAGAGTTGAGCGAGTTTGGACAGCTCATCGGCGATCGCGTCCTGCGATCGGGCGATGTCCTGGTCTATGCCGAACTGCGCGATGCGTTGCACTTAAGTGAAGTCGGTCTGCATGAAGCCGGTCTGCATGAAGTCGATCCGAATGAAATCAGTATGCACGTCAGGGATCGACGCCCCCGCCGGAAACGAGGTCGCCGCCGTGCCAAGCTACGCCAGTGGATCGGCTCATTTTTTGCCCAGGAGCGGCGGGTATTTGGGGCGATCGGGGCGATCGTCTTGTCCTTAATTGCGATCGGAACAATCCTGTTTCGCTACGGGCTGCCCACCTCCTGGGAAGCCGCGTTCTACACCACGGTTGTGCTACTGCTGGGAGGCTATAGCGATCTGTTCGGCACAACTTCGCCGGATGCTAGCGTCAGGCCATTGTTGCGAGCCTTTGCGCTCATGCTCACCCTAATGGGAACCGCCTTTGTCGGAGTGCTGTACGCTCGGCTGACCCAGGCGCTGCTTTCGACCAAGTTTCAACTGGTTCCCAAGCTGACGACCTTGCCAGATGGCGATCGAGCCATCATCGTCGGCTGGGGTCGGGTCGGCGAAGGGGTCGCACGCCTGCTGCGTCAGCTAGATGTGCCGATGGTCGGCATTTCGCGCGGAACCCTGCCCGAACGTAGCGACTATCCGCTACTGCCGCTGATCGATCTCGATTACCGACGCGCCCTCGATCGCGCCGGACTCAGTCAGGCCAGCAGCGTTCTCGCCGTCACCAATGACGACATTCTCAACCTCGAAATTGCCCTAATTGCTCGCCGCTACAATCCACGCACCCGGATCGTGATCCGCACCGGCAAGCATCGTCTTGGTACTGACCTGTTGCGGCTCCTTCCAGGCGCTCATGTGTTTTGCACCTACGCGGTAGCCGCCGAAGCCTTCGCTGGAGCAGCCTTTGGCGAGAAAATTATTAGCCTGTGGCGTTGGTATGGTGAAACCGTCACGGTTACGGAATATCGCATCGAAGACATCGACACGCTCAATGGCCTGTTGCTCTCGGAAATCACCGAAGGCTATGGCGTCATCCCGATCTTGCATCAACAAGACCTCAAGCCCGATCGCCTCTTCCCATCCCCCGACAGCCTGATGAACGTGGGCGATCGGCTGGTCGTTCTCGCCACCCGAGCCGGTTTGAGCCGCATCGAAAATGGCGATCGCTGTGCGCCGAGCTGTCACGTCGAAGTCCTTGGAACCCAATCCACCGTTGCGTCGTTTGAAGGGGCTAATGCCATCTCCCGGATTACCGGCTGTACCTTGACACAAACCCGCATTCTCTTCGAGGTGCTTCCAGCGATCGTGCCGATCACGCTTTACCCTGATCAGGCTCGCCGTCTGATTGATGCCCTCAGTCACATCCAGATTTCAGCCCGATTAGTCCAGATACCGCAATTCGATCAAGACCCGATCTTCCTTGAGCGATCGTGATCCCTAACTCTCAACTCGCCTCTCAACTCGTGCCTCAACCCTAAGCCTGACTCTCAAACGAGATCGGCACATGGTTGCAAATCGTCAGGCAGTTGCGATTATCCTCGCCGCGATCGTACGTGACACGATCGCACAATCGACGCAGCAAAAACCAACCATAACCACCAAGCTGCAACGTCCCCGGCTCCGGTTCTTCCAGTTCAGTGGGATCAAATGGCGCACCACGATCCCAAATCCGAAACGTGAGCTGCGCCGCCTGTGGAGTCACCCGAAACGCAATTTCAGCCTCAATTTCGGTCTCCGGCGGCAAATTTTGATGCGCATGACGTACCGTATTGGTAAACCCTTCTACCATCGCAAGCTTGAAGCGATAACGTTGAGTTGTATCCCACTGCACCAGCAAAGGATGCCGTTGGCAAAAGTCTTCAAACCACTCCTGGAACTGGGCGAGAAGACACAGGTCGCTCCTGAAGATCTGTCGCTGAATACGTGCCTCTCCGCATGGATCATGCATGGGGCAATCTCCGAACTGTTTCTGATGATCGTGGGAAATGCATACTAAGGCCCGCACCAAAAGACGTATCACGCTGAATACGCTACGAGTAGACCGATCAATTGCACGATTAATATGATCAAAATTCAATCAAATTGTACCGTTTGTCGCTAGCCGACTGCTTGAACGCGATCGGGTCTATTCTCATTCCCCAGCCTGAAAAAATCCCGACTTCGATGCTCTGAAGTAACGAAGATAGCGGAACGGTTGTATCGTTTTAGCCTAGATTTTCATACAGGCTTGCTTTCTACGCCCAATCCCCCCCGCTTTGTGACTCCATCTCAAACAAACGTCGATTGCGGCTTCGTCTAACATCGTGAACAATCTTCCCGCCGAAACCCAAGCAGCAGTCAGCGCGATCAGATCCTTGCGTCGGTGGGCCTCTCGTCGTAGCGGTTTGCTCGTATTTCTCGTCCTGCTCCAGTCTCCCGTGATGCGTGCTCGCATCCCGTTCCTCTCGTCAGGCTCCTTTCATAACCGATTCGAGACGCCGCTGCTCCTGTCTAGCTTTCTCCTGCCCCCCTCACTACCGATTCTGGACAGCGATGATTTTTTGCCCGTTCCTCCAAGCTGGCGACCCTCTTACATGCCCTTGTTTGAGAACTCTCCCGCCGATCCCTCGAACTATGACAAACGCGAGACTGTCGATGTCGATGGTAAACCCGCTCAATATGCGCGACTGATCGTGCTACACGAAACGGTGGGATCGGCGGATAGTGCCCTCGCTTTATTTCAGAACTACCATCCGTACGACGAAGATCAAGTCAGCTACCACGCCCTCATTCGACGCAACGGCACGATCGTCTATATCGTCCCGGAGAATATGCGAGCATTTGGCGCTGGAAATTCTGAATTTGTAACTGCTAGTGGCCAGATCGAAACGGTTCAAACCAACCCCAATTTGGCTTCATCGGTCAACAATTTCGCCTACCATATCTCGCTCGAATCCCCCTCCGATGGATTTAATTACGACCTAAACCATAGTGGCTATACCGAGCTGCAATACCAATCCCTCGCCTGGTTGATCGACAATCTCGGGGTTCCTGAAGGGCGTATCACCACCCATGCAGCGGTTGATCGCGGTGGTGAACGATCCGATCCGCGCAGTTTCGATCGCGATCGTCTTCTGCGTTTGACTCGCGCGTACAGCGGCCAGAACGCTCCCGAAATCGCAACGCCTTTGCTGAACGAACCTTAGACAAATCTAAATTGATTTTAGATCTAAAACCAAAACTGAAAATCATCGATCCCAAAATCGTGTAAAGCGCTACACTACTTTGACTGCATATCACGTGCAGGCATGATTTGAAACGCCACACAACGCCTCGATTGTCACCGCTATGACTAGCCCGCTTGTTATCTCCGATGCCAACTTTGAAACGGAAGTCCTCAAGGCCGACAAGCCGGTACTCGCCTACTTTTGGGCCACATGGTGCGGGCCTTGTCGTCTGGTTTCACCCTCGATCGATGCGCTCACGGCAATCTACGCCGATCGTCTAAAGGTCGTGAAGCTGGAAGTTGATCCAAATCCACTTAGCGTTAAGAACTACAAAGTCGAAGGCGTTCCGGCGCTGCGATTTTTTAAAGCGGGCGAGGAAGTAGAACGCAGTGAAGGCGCGTTGACTAAAGACGAAATCACCCGGCTCATCGAAGGTGTTCTGGCCTAGATGCGGTCTGCCTCGGTCTGAACTCTAGCGTTTCTGATCTGAAATTGAGCACGATAGCTCAATTTCTGGGGATTCGCGCACACAAAAGCACAAAAGGGGAGGTTTTCGATAGCTCTCCCCTTTTGTGCTGCGTTATTAGGGCTGAAAAGAAGCTGAAAAGAAAGGGAAATACAGCTAACGACCAAATCGTAGGGCGGTCAGCTTGGCGTGAGCCTCGGGGTTGAGCTGACTGGCGAGTAGGCCCTTGGCCGATCGCTTAGGAGCCGCCTTTCGTTTGCGGTTGCTGCGCTGCATGATCAGTTTGACATCGGCCTCTAGCTGTTCGGCGGACATCCATTCGGCTCCGTAGCCAATCACCGTTAACTGTTGCGCTCGATCGGATGTCGCGACAATTGTGCGATCGTGGCGTGATCCTTCGTAGCGTCTTCGAGCGCAAAACTTTTCGATGTAGGTATCGGCAGTGCAGTCAAAATCCGTGAAATGCACAAAACAGGTGGGGGTAACCTGTTCGCGGGTGGCTCGTACGTCGCGGAATTGGGCGTCAAACACAATGTGCGTTTGAACGCCTTTAAGAGACGTGTAGTTAACGAGCTGTTCGGTCAGTGATCGGCGTGCGTCTTCATAGCCGTCAAAATCGCGAACTTGGCGTAGGTTTGTCCAGCGTCCGATCGTGTTGTAGCCGTCTACCAGTAAGACGGCAGGGTTGGGTGAAGGTGACATGGGTGTGAGTCAAGCGATTGGCTTCCAGTAATGGATCACCGTCTTTGTTTAGCTACATGAGTAACCAAACAAAATGACGGCATTCGACTCATTGTAATTTTTTATGTCAGTCTATGCTGTGATCAGAACATCTAAATTTGACCTTGGAGAAATCGAGCCTTCAGCCGATCGGGATCGCCACGATCGACCGTTTGGCCATTTTCGATTAAAAATGCGCCGTTGCAGTAGTCGAGTTCGTCGAGTCGGTGCGTCACCCAAAGGGCAGTCATGCCGCGATCGCGAACGATATCGCGGACACGTTCGACCAGGTCGATTTGCCCCTCGGGGTCGAGCAATGCAGTAGGTTCATCGAGTAGCAGCACGTCACAATGTTGGGCGATCGCTCCGGCGATCGCGACGCGCTGTTTTTGGCCGCCGCTCAAGGCATAGATCGGGCGTTCGATCAGGTGGGCAAGATTCACCAAAGTCAGCGCATCTTCGACACGATCGCGCACCTCGCGATACGACAAACCTTGCTCAACCAGACCAAAGGCCACATCGGCTCCCACGGTCGGCATGACCAACTGATGATCGGGATTTTGAAACACAAACCCCACCCGACCCGAAACCTGAGCAGCCTCGCGATCGGCCAGGGGTAACAAGCCCGCCAGCAGTCGCAACAGCGTTGATTTACCGCAACCGTTCGTGCCGAGCAGCATCCAAAATTCACCGCGCGGCACGTCGAGCGAGCAGCTATCGAGCACCGTCTTGCCACTTGGCCACTGAAAGTTGAGATCGCGCACTGCGATCGCTGAATCGATCGACGCCGTCATCATCTCAGGCTTAGTCGTCACCAGCCGCTACGGAAAAGAATCCCGTACGCTTGCCGTCGCCGGCGCCCATTGATTTTTGGGAAAGCTGCACCGCCGACAGCTCACTAGTGACGATCGCGAGCTGCTTATCCGTTTTGCCCTCGCAGGTCAGCGAAAGCAGCTTCGGCTCACCCGTCTCGATCGCGCTTTGAACTTGTGCAAATACAGCCTTGGCGTCCTCTTCCGATTTCCGTTGAATCGATAGCGGTACGGGAGTGGACTTAACGATCAGATCGATATCGTACATCGCGAGAAATTTACCTGAATTGTGTAGAACCGAGCAGTCGCAACGTGCCGTCAGCGCTGTTGTGTAGCGTCCTTGGAATTAGACAGGCTCAACATGGGCGTGACAACCACGGCATGGCAACCACACTAATGTATCAACTTCTTTTCGCACAGGTGAGGAAGATTCGCTCTCTCGACCGATCTACTGGGATCGGTTCATGCTACTGACGCTCGCCGTAATCTGCGTGATCACAACCCCAGCGTATGGTTTACGAGTCTGCTTGAGGGATGTTCACAATGGCGGGAGCATCGCGATCGTACCTCTCCCACTTCGATCCAAGTTATGTATTGATCCTTACGTTCGGTGTTGAAAACCGAAATTAATCCCCTATAATGAGTTTCTAGTAAAGAAACGTAAACTTTCTGTCAACCACGCAATTTATTATTCTCGGGCGATCGCCAGGGTCAAGATTCATCGCCGCCCTCGCAATCCCTGCGTACTTCGCATGACAGGATGTTTGCGTCAGCCTACGGCTCCTTATTAAGGAAAACGTTATCTCATGACTATCGCAGTAGATCGCGTGCCACAGCGGGGGCTATTTGACGCCCTCGATGACTGGC
>CAZFJL010000074.1:0-17910 GCA_964518905.1 uncultured Geitlerinema sp.
TAGGTGACTGAATCCACTACTATAGTGTCACTCATTACTTGTGAAATTGCTATACCTGAAAAATTAATTCTTAAATCATCATGCCTACATTGACCATAACCCCAACCTTGATCGCCGATCATCTCGCTGCTCAACGCGCCTTTTTCGCCACCGGTAAAACCAAAGACTACGCTTTTCGCCGCGCCCAACTTCAAGCGCTGAAAGACGCGATTATTAATCACCAAACGCAAATTGTGGCTGCGGTTCAGGCAGATTTAGGCCGTCCCGAATTTGAAGCCTATATTGAACTCGCGGCGATCTCCGATGTGAACTTTGCCCTGAAACATCTCAAACGCTGGATGAAACCCCGACGCGCCAGCGTCCCGTTTGAGCAGCAACCCGCCTCCGCGTGGCAGCAACCCGATCCGCTGGGCTGCACGCTCATTCTCGGCGCCTGGAACTATCCGTTTCAGCTCATTTTCCAGCCCCTCGTCGGCGCGATCGCGGCGGGCAACTGCGCGATCGTCAAACCCTCGGAAGTCGCCCCTAGCACCGCCAAACTTGCCGTCAAAATCCTGACCGAAACGTTTGACTCGGATTACATCTGGGCGATCGAAGGCGACGCCAGCACGAGCCAAGATCTACTCGCTCAAAAATTCGACCACATCTTTTTTACCGGCAGTACGCGCGTCGGACGCCTCGTGATGGCCGCCGCCGCCCAACACCTAACGCCTGTCACCCTCGAACTCGGCGGTAAAAGCCCCTGCATTGTCGATCACACCGCAAAGCTCGATATCGCCGCCAAGCGGATCGCCTGGGGAAAGTGGCTCAACAACGGCCAGACCTGTATCGCGCCGGACTACTTGCTCGTTGATCGCGCCATCAAAGACGACTTGATCGATCGCCTGCAAACCTGTCTACACAACTTTTACGGCGATAACCCCCAAGCCAGTCCCGACTACGGGCGCATCATCAATCAGGCTCAGTTTGATCGGCTGGTGGGACTCCTCGGCGACGGGCGAACGATCTGCGGCGGCCAGCACGATCGCGCCGATCGCTACATCGCGCCGACGATTCTCGATGACATCACGACCACCGATACGATCATGCAAGACGAAATCTTCGGGCCGATCTTGCCGATCCTGACCTACGATCGCCTCGACGACGCGATCGCCTTAATCAACGATCGGCCCAAACCGCTCGCACTCTATCTCTTCTCCGAACATAAACCCACCCAAAAACACGTCCTCAACGCGACCTCCTCCGGCGGCGTCAGCCTCAACGACACCATTTCCCATGTTGCCTGCCCCGACCTACCGTTTGGCGGCGTCGGCAATAGCGGCCTCGGCTCTTACCACGGAAAAGCAAGTTTTGACACCTTTTCTCATCACAAGAGCGTGCTAAAGAAAGCAACTTGGCTTAATTCAGACCTACTCTATGCACCGTATTTGAAAAAGCTCAAGATTATCAAGTCTGTTGTGATGCGCTAAGTCTGACGATCTTGATTGTGTTTAGTTCGTTTCTAAGACCGAAAGAGCGGAACAACTCAATAAACATCCCTGGAGAGGGCGAGAAGTCCGACTTTTTCAAACTGACAAAACGTGTCTTTAACTACCGACAGGACAAAAGATGAGCATCAAGATAGGACGTAGATTTACACTGATTCTTTCTAAGTAAAAACGCGCAAGGAAGCCGATCGCCTCCCGATTTAAATTGCTTAACCAGCAAGGCAAGATCAAAGCATCTTATCATTTTGCGAATATACATTTAAGATTACCTATATATTCCCAATATCGATGCTAGTCCAGAGCACTAAGCCCAGACGATTGTTCTGATTGACCGTTGTCGTCCTATCTCGATTTGTGAGTTATCTCATTGCTCTACCTCCGCTGTCTTCCCTCGTCCATGACGAATCGTTCCTCTCAAAACTCGACAACCCAAACGTCAGATCCGTCAGATCCGATCGCGACCCGATCGTCGTTCTTTGCGCGTTTGTATAACGTCTTGCCTGACGGTTTGGCGTTAAGTTCGCTGACCAGTGTGCGGCAAAAGATTGGTTGGGGCTACGCGATCGTGGTGGGCGTGACTTTGCTGGGTACGGCGATCGGTGTGGGGATCGATCATGCCAATCGACGAGAGGCCAATCTCCGAACCGTTGAGATTGCGACTCAGCAGCTACAGATTGAACGCCTACAAGTTCAAATGCTGCTCGTTCGAGCTTATACGGCAGAACTCGCGATCGCCTCACTGCAATCGGACGACCTCGACGGTCAGCTAACAGAGCTCCACAGACAAATCGAAACCTGTTTGGCGTTACTTCAGCGGTTACCGGGAGCCGGGGACGAGTCGGCCAAGATGGCAAAGACGATGGCTGACGATGTTAGCCCCACAATCATGAGCCAAACTCGTCAGGCCATCGCAGACCAAGTCCCGATATCTCTGCCGCTCAACGGCTTACGTCTGCCAGAGCCGGTCAACGATCCATCACAGTCCAAAATCCAGGCTTTGCAAGCGCAGTGGCAAGACTATGAAACTGCTATCCGCGATTATGATCGCCGCATTGAATCGATTATCGAACCGCTAGAAACAAATACCGGGCTAACGATCGCCGGACGCGCACAACTATTGAGCGAGCTATCCAAGTTCATTGAAAGCTCTGAGTATCAGGTGTTTAGCCAGTCTGCTTATCAGCTCAGTGAGTTTAGCGCTCAGTTAGATGAGATTAATGGCTGGCTGGTGGCAAATACTGAACGTGCCGATCGCCTGAGCTTAAGGATTTGGCTGGTGAGTCTGTGTCTGTCGATCGCCGTGACGGCGGGCGCGATCGTCTATCTCAGCGGCATTATTTCTTACCCTTTGGTGTGTGCGACAAGTATTGCGCGACGCATCACCGAGGAGTCCAACTATAGCTTGCGCCTCCCCAAGCTTTCTAATGACGAAATCGGCACGTTGTCAGAGGCGATCGGTACGCTTGTGCAACAAGTTGAAACGGATCACCAGAATATCAAGGACGCGCAAACCCATCTGATTCAGGCGGAAAAGATGTCGAGTTTAGGCCAGATGGTGGCCGGAGTTGCTCACGAAATTAATAATCCGGTGAATTTTATCTATGGCAATCTTGCCCATCTAGAAAGCAGTGTTCAGGATGTGATCGAGGTCATTGATCGCTATCAAGCGACATATCCGGAGCCTGTCGATGAGATTGCAGACTTACTAGAAGAGGTGGAATTCGACTACCTGCGTGAGGATATTCCCAAACAAATCAGCTCGATGCGGATGGGAGCCGAACGCATCCGCCAGATTGTCCTATCTCTGCGTAACTTTTCGCGCTTGGACGAAGCTGCGACGAAGCATGTGAACCTACATGACGGCATCGATAGTACTCTGACGCTTCTGGCGCATCGTCTCAAAGCGAACATTGAAATTATCAAGAAATACGGCGAAATCCCCGCGATTGAATGCTGTCCGGCGCAGCTCAATCAGGTGTGGATGAATATCCTCACGAATGCGATCGATGCGCTGGAAGAGGTTGTGGAGCGGTTTGATGGGGCGCTGTCATCACCCAAGATCACGATCGAGACCCTGGCGCAGGCTCAGACGGTGACGATCAAAATTCGTGATAATGGCGCGGGCATCTCAGAGGATTTACTCACTAATATCTTCGATCCATTTTTCACCACCAAGCCGATCGGCAAGGGGACAGGACTCGGTTTATCCATTTGTTTTGCCATCATTGAGCGGCATGGCGGCACGATGCGTGTCCGATCGCAGCTTGATATTGGCACGGAGTTCACGTTTATCCTGCCTATTGCCTTAGATGTGACAACTATCGAAACTCCCCGGCGTCAGTTCGAGCGGCTGATCCATTCCGCTTAAATTTCGGTACCAAAGATGGCGTGGCCCGTGCAAAAATGAGCAGCAGTTCAACCCACATCACAGTATTAAACATGACATGGTGGATTGGAATGCAGTGCGCCCACCGGTGGCGATCGCTTTGGGAGCTGTGGGAGGGTCGCTCGCACGTTATTACCTATCGCAGGCGATCGGGCAGTGGGGAAACGCCTTTCCCTACGGGACGATCATCATTAATTTCAGCGGTTCGATCGCCATGGGAATGCTGGCTTCGTTTACTGCGCGAGATCTGTCGCCGGAGCTGAGATTGGCGATCGGTACGGGGTTTTTAGGCTCGTACACGACGTTTTCGACCTATGCGTTGGAGTCGGTGACGCTGTGGCTAACGGGGCGCGGTTGGACAGCGTTAGTGTATTGGCTGGGAAGTGCGTTATTAGGATTAGCCGGGATTGGTATCGGCAGTGCGATCGTTCGAGGCGGGCGTTAAACGGAGAGAGGGAGATTCGAACTCCCGGAAGCTTTCGCCTCATCCGATTTCAAGTCGGACGCAATCGACCACTCTGCCATCTCTCCAAGCGTTCGCTATTTTAGCCTATTTGCTCGATTTTGCGCGAATATCTTTGAGCTGAATTCGCAGGACGAAACGTAATGTTCGGGCTTTGAGAGTCCACATCGTAAGATTGAAAGCCAATCCTGTACGATCCTTTTCTCTGATGACGACGGCCTCAACGCCACGTTTTGTATCGCCGATCCGCTGGCTGAACTTCGATCGCCCCGCCGACATCCGGGCGCTGCCATTCGGTGCATTACCGATCGCGATGCAGTCCGCTGTCCGCGATCGACAACACGACATTTTGCGCTCATTTCAAGCTGGCGCTGACCAGAATTTGACAGACGCAAACATGACTCAAACCGCAACATGTAAGCGCGTCGCGATTCTCGTCGCTGATCCGTGGGAGTGTCTGGTGTCGGCGATCGCGGTTCATACTCTGGGGTGCGATGTTTTTCTGTGTGATCCGAACTGGTCAGAGGCCGAACGCGCCGCCGTTTTCGCCCAGATTCAACCGGCTGTTATGGTTCACGATCGCGCCTCAAGCCGATCGAGCGTTCAACCGACCGCAACTGCTCGCGGTTTAACGATTGAGAGCCCGATCGCTGATCGCTGCTATGCAACATCCAGGAAGGTAACATCCCAGAGTGATCGATTAATCAGCGAACCCGATCGCGATCCCTACTGGGCAATTCCGACCGGCGGAACCTCCGGGCGCATCCGCTTTGCCTGTCACACCTGGCGCACCCTGACCGCTTCAGCGATCGGTGTACGTGATTTCTTTCAGCGCGATCGCCTCAACTCGTTTTGTTGCCTGCCCGTGTTTCACGTCAGCGGCTTGGCTCAAGTTATCCGCGCGATCATCAGCGGCGGACAGCTCGCCTTAACCCAACCGGCGGCACTGCGACCCGATCGAACGCCCCCCGATCGTGACCTTCATAGCTTCTGGCTCTCTCTCGTCCCGACCCAACTTCAGCGCCTGATCGATCGCCCGGACTGGCTCACCTGGCTCCAGCAATTCGACGTGATTTTCCTCGGTGGCGCTCCCGCCTGGGCGGAACTGCTCGACGCTGCCCGATCGCATGGCCTACGACTCGCGCCGACGTTTGGCATGACCGAAACCGCTTCCCAAGTCGCGACCCTACATCCCGATGATTTCCTCGCCGGTCGCACCGGTTGCGGTCGCGTTCTACCCCATGCCAATCTAGATATTCCGCCCAAACCCGACTCAACTCAGAGCCAGACGCACAACCCATCTGAGCCACTTCATAACACTGGCTTAATCACCATTCGCGCCCGATCGCTCTTTCACGGCTACTACGATGCCAGCCTGGGGATGGCGAATCCCGCAACCGCACCGATCCCTTGGCAGAGCGACGATCTCGGCTACTTTGATCCCGACGGCTTCCTGCACATCGTGGGACGCGCTAGCCAAAAGGTGATTACGGGTGGCGAAAATGTCTACCCCGAGGAAGTCGAAGCGGCAATCCGTGAGACGGGTCTAGTCCGTGATGTGGCCGTGATTGGATTGCCCGATCGCGAGTGGGGTCAATGTCTGGCGGCGGCTTATGTGACGTGGGAACAACCGGTTAGCGCTGACCGAAGAAATGATCACGATCGGCTCATCGAACAACTTCGCGATCGGCTCGCCTCGACACTGGCACGCTATAAAATCCCGAAGCACTGGCAGGCGATCGAGCAACTGCCCCGAAACGATCGCGGCAAACTCGATCGTGCCGCTCTCATTTTACGGTTCACCCCTCTGAACGAGTCGCGTGAACTCACGAAAAGCGGCTAAAAGTCAAACGAAAAACTCCGCCCTGCTCGTGAGTCATGAATAACAGACGAGCAAAGACAGACGTTTTTTATTGTAATTTCATCTACATGAAAACCGACCGAAACTCATCATCAAGAGCTCATAACGTTCTCGAATTACTCATCAAGAAAGATTGAGATGATTATCGTAGAATCGATCGATCTTGTATGGAAATATTACTTGTTAGGAGCGACTTTATCCTTAAACAATTTACCAGCCGAGAAGGCCGGTACTTTCGTTTCGGGAATCGTCATTTTTTGTCCAGTTTTGGGATTGCGGCCTTCCCGAGCTTTGCGTTCACGTGATTCAAACGAGCCGAAGCCGACGAGCGTAACCTTGTCTCCCTCGGACACGGCTTCCATGATGGTTTCGAGCGCTGCTGACAGCACGGCGTCAGCCTCTTTCTTGGTCACATTGGCCTTTTCTGCGACCTTATCAACCAGTTCTCCTTTATTCATTACCTTATCTCCTGAGTATTTGGGTGGGTGAGTGCTAAAAACGAACGAAAAATCGATCGTGGAAAACACTCGGTGTTTAGTTTAGGGTAAGCGCAACGACGAAAATCGCTGGAATGCCCTTACCTTCAAAGTTTTACTGGATTATTCTAAAGGTTGCAAGTCTGCTGTGGATGCTTGAAACCTTTAATTTGTATAGATTTCAGCATTGAGGGTCGCTAAATCTGGCTTAAACATAGAAAAAAACGGGTGACATTCACTGACCTGATGAATCGAAATATGCTCCTTTACGGATAGTTACCACCAAGCAAAACGATGGTTTTCATCGGTTTAAAGATTTGCTTGAATGGCTCATCATTCCATGATTTTTGGTTCGATCGCAGATTGTGATCTTGTCGTCCTCACCAAGTCGTGTCGGTTCAGGATAACACCCGAATTCTGGAACGTGGCGATTAACTCATTTACATTTTGCGAATACAGCGGCGGGACTTACGACTATATTCCCAAATCGACCGCCACGCGATGGGCGCAGGCAAAGCCAGAAAAGGCGACCGCGTTTAAGCCTTGGCCGGGGAAGGTACTATCACCGACACAGTACAGACCGGGGATGGCGGTACGGTTAAATGGCATCCCGAGCAGGCCGAGCAGCTTGCGCTGGGGAATCGGGCCGTAGGAGCCATCGACGCGCCCGAGAAAGCGGCGGTGGGTGCGGGCAGTACCGACTTCCATATAGTCGATCGCATTGTTGATGCCGGGAAAGATGACTTCAAGCCGTGCGATTAAATTCCAGGCGGCGGCTTCTTTTTTTTGTTCGTATTCCGTTGGGCTGAGATTTTGCCAGCGATCGATCCAGTCCGGCGTAAAGGCATGGATGATGTGATGACCCTCGGGCGCAAGGCTCGGGTCAAGCAGGGTCGGGATCGAGACAAAAATTGTGCCTTCGGGGTCTTCCATTTTTTCCCAGTCTTCGACCAGGATGTGATGACATTCGGTGCCGGGGGGCAGCAGGTCGGCGGTAACGCCCAGGTGGAGGCTCAGGAAACTGGGAGATTTTTGATAGCGGGTGCGCCATTTTTGTTCGGCGGGGGGCAGAGCTGTGCTCGGTAGGAGCTTGTCGAAGGTGTCCCAGCGTGTGGCGTTGGAGATGACGCGGCGGGCGCGGAATTCTTCGCCGGTGGCGAGCTTGGCTCCGATCGCGCGGTTGCCGTCCATCAAGATTTCCGTGACGCGGGATTTATACCGAATCGTGCCGCCGTGACGCTCCAAGCCATTGGCGAGTTCGATCGCAATTTGGCCGACTCCGCCCTTGGGATAGTTGATCCCGCCATAGTGCCGATCGCTAAACACCATCCCGGCATTAATCGCGGGCGTCAGATCGGCGGGAACCACCGACCAGCAGTAGCATTCGATATCGATGAATTTGAGCAGCTCGGGATCGGTGATGTAGCGGCGGGCGATGTCACCGGCGTTTTGCGGCAGGTATTTCGCCAGATTTAGGCAAGCGAAGGGGTGGCTAAAAAAGACGCGCATCAGGTAGCCCAGCTCTTCGAGCGAGAGGAGTTCCATCGCGTTGAGGCTGTTGAAGATGCTCCAACATTCGTCGTAAAACTGGCGGATGCCCTGGCGCTCGTGGGGAAAACGATCGCCGAGTTCCTGGATAAATTGCTCGTAGTCGCGATGCACCTTGACCTTGAGGTCGTTGGGCAGGTGGTAATGAATCTGCACCGGGTCGGGGATCGTCTCGATCGTGGCATCCACCGCCGCCAGCGCTCGGGTCAGCAGATTGGTCGTCCCCTCCGTGCCAAAGCCAAAAATCATCGACGCGCCGGAATCGAAGCGATAGCCGTTGCGCTCAAAATAACCACCGCTGCCGCCAGGAATCGTGTAGCGCTCAAGCACCAGCACCTTGGCTCCCTTGCTAGCAAGCTGGGTCGCGGTGACCAAGCCACCCATGCCAGAACCGATGACAATGGCGTCCCAGGTCGTGGTTGCGATCAAGCTGTCTTGGGCTGAGGTGGAAGCGGCGGATTGGGTGGTCATGGTGATGGGTGATTAACGAGCGGAATCGTGATCAAACGGTGAGCTAGATCGATCGAGGACTGAACCGACTGGAGGCCGTTAAGGCGTCAGTGGAGCTAATATTAAGATAAGTTAAGATAAATTGAATTTAGATTACGTATCACGAAGAAATGCGATCGTATGCCCATCTTACGGTCAATCGTCCATGTATTTGCTCTGAACGCGCAAGATTTTTCGATCAATGCTGCGATTATCTTCGTCTCAGGCCGGATCGTTAAGGTGTATCAAACCGCCGCGATCGGTCGTAAACCGGGAGCGGGTCTATACTAAAGCCCTCATTTAGTTTGAATTTTCTGTCAACGTGAACGCGAAAGCTCTCATCCTGCTCTCTGGTGGTCTCGACTCCTCTACTGTGCTCTACCAGGCCAAGGCCGATGGCTGCGACTGCTACGCACTATCGTTCGACTATGGCCAGCGACATCGCCGGGAGTTGGATGCAGCCAAGACGATCGCCAATCTCGTCGGCGTCGTTGAGCATCGTCTGGTCTCGTTTGATATGGCTCAGTGGGGCGGATCGTCCCTGACCGATGCGACGATGGCGCTGCCCGAGGGGCGTCCCCTGTCGGCGATGGCCAGCGAAGTCCCGACGACCTATGTCCCGGCTCGCAATACGATTTTCCTGAGTTTTGGTTTGTCCTACGCTGAGGCGATCGAAGCCGACTGGGTCTACATCGGCGTTAACGCTCTGGACTATTCCGGCTATCCCGACTGTCGCCCGGACTATACCGACGCGATGCAAGAGGTGTTTCGTCTGGGAACCAAGCGAGGCCGCGAGGGGAATCCCACGACGATCCTCAAGCCGCTCATTCACCTGAAAAAGACCGAAATTATCGAAATGGGCAACCGGCTGGGCGTGCCGTGGGAGCATACCTGGTCGTGCTATGCAGGCGGTGAGGCGGCCTGTGGCAAGTGCGATTCGTGTTTGTTGCGACTCAAAGCGTTTGCGGATTTGGGTCTGAGCGACCCGCTGCCCTACGTCACGCGGGGCTAGTGGGGCGATCGAAATCTATGTGCTTGAAATCTCATCCGTTAAGCTAATAAAACTTTGGACGAACCACACCCCGGTATCGCAAGCCGGTGTTGAATAAAACTACTTATGACTACTAAGCAAGGCTTGCTGGCGGTGTTAACTGCATTGGTCGTTTCCTTGGTCGGGTTAACCCTGATCAGCAGTTTGCAGCGACCACAAATTCAGGGTCGGCTGGAATTGGCGCAAACTGATTTGTTATTGCAGGCGTCGGACTGGAATCCGCCGATCGAATGGCAGGTGTCACCCTCGGAATTTGAGCTGCTCCAGGCGCAACTATTGGGCGAGGATTTTCTGAGTTCTGCGCTCAAGCAATATGAGCAGACCCGACGCCAAACCTCTCGGAGCCTCGAAACCGTCCGATCGCAACAAAGCGATCTGTTGCGCGTCAATCCCGAAGTCGCCGGGGAACAACTGGTTCAAATCGAAACGACGATCGATCAGCTTCAGCGCCAAAGCGACGAACTTGAACTCAATATCGGTATCCTGCAAACTCAGGCCGCGCAGATTGATGCGGCGCTAGAAAACTGGCGATTGCTGACGCGCACGGGCATCGGACGCGATCGCGATGCTCGCCCCGATTCGGACATTACGACGACGGCAGATGTGATGATCGGCCTCTGGGATACGCCGCCGCTGGTCTTGCCCAATGCGGAAGAGTCGATTCGCACTGAGTTTCACGGCTGGTTTCGCGATCGCGCTCTGGCACGGCTCTATGAGCTTCAAGGTGATCGCGATCGGCTCGATGCGCTCAACGATACGGTGGCGCTGAGTGCCGAGCAAGCCGTGCAGAAACTGGCATTTCTGAGTGGCTCCTCGCTGCTGGGCTTGTTTGCGGGTTTGCTGTTGAGCATTGGCCTGATCGTGCAGCGGTGGCGCAAAGGCGAAACCGCAATCCTGGCGCAGAATGGCGAAACGGCTTGGACGGTGGCATGGGATTGGGAAGAGATCACCCAGGCGGTGGTTGGCGGCTTTTTTGTCGTCTTTTTCTTCGGGCAGTTTTTCAGCGGCGGTGTGCTGTTACCGCAGATTTTTGCGTGGGCGGGAGCGAATGAGTTTGCGGCGACAGCACGGGGTCAGGCGGCTTCGATTTTTGTGAGCTACGTGCTGTCGGCGATCGCAGCTTTGAGCGTGATTTACGTCACAATCAAGCCCTTCTTTCCCCTAGGTTCGGACTGGCTCAAGTTTCGCCCGGACTGGCGATCGTTGGCTTGGGGCGTGGGTGGTTATCTCTGCGCGATTCCGGCAGTGATTGGCGTCTCACTGGTGAATCAATATATCTGGAACGGTCAGGGCGGCAGCAATCCCATTTTGGAGGTGGCTCTAGCGAGTCAAGACTGGTGGGCGATCGGCTTTTTTCTGCTAACGGCTGCGGTCGCCGCGCCTATTTTTGAAGAAATCGTCTTCCGTGGCTTTCTCCTACCTTCACTGACGCGCTACGTCTCCGTCAACGGCGCGATCGCCCTGAGCGCCTTGATCTTTGCCTGCGCTCACCTGAGCCTGTCAGAAGTGTTGCCGCTCACGACCCTCGGGATTGTTCTGGGCTTGGTTTACACCCGATCGCGCAGTTTATTCGCCGTGATGTTGCTCCATGCCCTGTGGAATAGCAATACGCTTTTAAGTCTGGTGATTTTGGGCAGTGGCACGCGCTAAGGCGGCCAAGATACTAAACGGCGACTTTAGACCTTTGAGGGTTTGGAAACCTCAAAGGTCTCGTTCAATCGGTCTCGTTCAATCGGTCTCGTTCAATCTACGACAGGCCGTCGGTTGACGTGGTTTATCGTGAAATTTCATCGTTAAGGGGCTTGTGTTTTTAGTTTTAATCCTCGCCCCGAATTTCATGAATGTTTCCAACCGCGTGTTGAACCTCTCTCGCCTGTGCGGGGTTTGGGGTTTGCGCCTTACGATCGCCGCTCCTCTAGTAATGGCCTCGCTATTGTCCGTAACGGCGCGGCCTCTCGGTGCTGAATCCTACCCGGTGATCGCCCATAATCACGGATCGAGCGATCATCACGAGCCGGAAGATGGCTCGGATATGCATGACATGCACGACGGCGATATGCATGACAGCGACATGCACGACATGCACGACATGCAGCATGATGAAATGCATGATGAGATGCATGACGGCCACCACGGTCACAGCTCGATCGAAGTCGATGCCACCCTGCCGATCCCGCAAGTCGCGATCGCGATCGCACCCGACAGCGCCAGCGGCTGGAACCTCGAAATCATCACCACCGATTTTGAGCTCACCGGCGCAACCGCAGGACAAGCCAACAGCCCCGATCAAGGTCACGCTCACCTCTACGCCAATGGCGTGAAAATTGCCCGCGTTTACGGCAACTGGTATCACATCCCCACCCTGCCCACTGGCGAGGTGGATCTAGAAGTCGTCCTGAACTCTAATCAGCATCAAACGCTAATCCATAACGGTGAACCGATCGCAGCTTCGACCACGATCGTCATCGACTAGCAAATCAAGAGCGCATCGAGAACCAGGCAAGAATTAACCCGGATTAAACCGGATTAAACCGGATCAAACCGGGCTCTAGAGGTGTTCGAGTGACTGTCGCGCCTCGATATAGCTGGCCTCGACAATCTGTAGTGAAGCTGCAATGCGATGCCAAGATGCTCCTGACTCCACTTGCGTTTCGAGTTCAAGGCAGCAATGACCGAATTCAAAGGCTCCGAGAGTCTGGCTCGTGCTGCGAAGGTTCTGAGCGGCTATGATCAGTTCTTCACGATCTCGCATGGCCAGAGCTGCACGCATGGCTGCGATCGACTGCGGACTCTGGAACATGTAGGTGTGGATCACCTCCTGGAATGTTTCGATATCGTCCGGGCCAAGTATCTCTCGTAGCGTTTGAATTGCGGCGGCATTAATCACATTCTCTGAAGAGTCTGGAGACTCCTCACTAGATGAGACCTGCTGATGGGTGTCTCGCAGGCGATCGTCGCTCACATGACCCAGAATATTGCCCACAGGCTGATCGGCCTGACGTTCTGTACGCCATGACGTTTGTATCGTCGAGGTGATCGCGTTCGGTGATGCCCACGATCGATCTGCTCGCGCATCAGGCTCAACCTTGATCGCTTCAGTCGGCGCGTGAACTGAGCGAAGATTGACAGCTTGAATATCCCCAGAACTAGGAACGATCGTTAGTGCGACATCTTCAACTTGGGGGGCAGATCTTTGGTTCGAGACGATCGGTTCAGCCGCCGATTCCGTGACCGAGTTAGCCACAACCCGAACGGAGTCCTGATCATTCATTTGAGTGGCGCGAGAATTGAGAGCAGAATTCGAGATGGGTGTATATCCCCCCGAGATCGTCGCCTCGATCGCCTCGATCGCTTCGATCGGTTTTGGGCAGCACCACTTGGTTAAAACTCGAATAATTTCCTCGGGACGGATCGGCTTACTCAGATAATCATCCATCCCCGCTTCCAGACAGGCTTCACGATCGCCCACCATCGCATTCGCCGTCATCGCCACGATCGGCGGCAGGGCATCACCCAACTGCGGCGCTAAATCACGCTTAATCCGCTTCGTTGTCTCATAGCCGTCCAGCTCTGGCATTTGCACATCCATGAAGACTAAATCATAGCTCTGGCGCTGTAGAGCTGCGATCGCCTCAAAACCATTTCCAGCAACGTCTGCACGATAGCCAAGACGCTTCAGTATACTGACCGCAACTTTTTGGTTAATGACATTGTCTTCAACCAGCAAGATATGTAAATGGGTCGGTAGACTTGCCGCCTGGGATTTGAACGAATGGGGTAATAGAGCTTTTCGGGAGATGCGATCGCTGAGGTCGGCGTTCATGGCTTCAAGCATCACGTTATAAACCTGATGCTGCTTGAAGGGCTTCGTCAAAAAGTAGGGCGTACCCAATTGCGCTAGCATCTCCTGTGACAGCACCGTGTGCGAAATGGATTTACACAGCACTATTGGGACATTTGGTCGCCGCGTCTTTAAGGTTTGCCCAAACTGAGCCAGGGCTGTCGGGGCGAAACTGGCATCACAAAAGATCACATCCACATCAGACTCTTGCTTGAGATAAGCCTGAGCCGCTTCGATCGAGTAGAAGGTCGTAACTTGGACACCCCAAGGACTGACCAGATTAAAAAAGCTGTGGCAGTTGCTCGCGTATTGATCGAGAAACAGCACCGATCGGTCACTGAGGATCGACTGTTCGCCACAGAGGTCATTGTCGCGTAGGGATACATGAGCTGGAGCAATTAGCGAAAAGGAGAACGTCGATCCTTGCCCCACCTGGCTTTTGATCCACATCCGCCCACCCATCAACTCACTTAAGCGCCGAGAGATCGCCAACCCCAGCCCCGAACCGCCGTATTTCCGACTGATGGTTGTATCGGCCTGCTGAAAGGGCTGAAACAACTGGGGGATTTGATCGGCTGGAATACCAATCCCGGTATCGGAGACGGCGATTTCTAGCTCATAGACCGAGGATTCGAGCTTGGGAGCAGCTATCTCCAAATGCTCGGACAACAGAGGGGATGCATTTAAACGGCGTGACGCAACCGAAAGTGTAATCTCGCCCGTTTCGGTGAATTTCAGCGCATTGCCCAGCAAGTTAACGAGAATTTGTCGTAGACGTGTGGCATCACCGACGATCGCCGGAGGAACACTCGGATCAATATCGCAGATCAGAGCAATATTTTTCGCTGCTGCATTTTGCGCGAACAGCTCGATCGCGTCTTCCAAACATTCGCGCAATTGAAATGGGTTATGCTCCAGTTCGAGGCGCTGGGACTCAATTTTCGAGAAATCGAGAATATCGTTAATTAACGTCAGCAGGGCATCGCCGCTTGTCCGAATCGTCTCGATCAGATCACGCTGCTGATCCGGTAAATCCATATCGAGCAACAGGCTCGTCATGCCAATGACCGCATTCATCGGCGTCCGGATTTCATGGCTCATCGTGGCCAAAAAATCACCCTTCGATCGATTGGCCACCTCTGCGGCCTGACGCGCCGCTTCGAGTTCGAGGTTGCGCTCGACGAGCTGCTGGCGCTGTTGGGTTTCGCGCTCGAACATTTGCGCCTGGGCGATCGCGATCCCAGCCTGGTCAGCCACCGCTTCGACCAGTTCAACATCGTTGACCGTCCATTTTCGATAGCGATCGCACTGGTAAATCCCGATAATGCCGTTCACCTGGCCTTGATAGGAGGTGCGAATCGCGACTAGCGACTTGATCCCGTAGCGTATCAGCGACGCAGTAACGGAGGAAAACAGTGGATCATCATAAACATTGGAAGCGACCACCGCCCGATCTCGATTCAGCACCTGCTGAATATGGGGCATATCCGACGTTAACTGATACTCGATCGGTGCATCGATTCCCAGCGCCCGTGACTCCATCAAAGCTTCGATCACGTTACTCGATTCTTCGGGATCGTAGCGCCACAGGATGCAACGGCTGGCTTGGAGCGTATCTCCGAGCAGCTTACAGGTCGTTTTGAAAATATCTTTGGTGTCCAGCTTGGCTCGAATCTGCTGAGAAATCTGCTTAAGCAAGAGCGATCGTTGCAGCGATCGCTCCAACGCCACTTGGCTATCATGCCGCTCCAGCTCGCTCGTCACCCACTGCATCATCAACCCCAAAAGCTCCGTTTCTGTCACGCTAAATTCGGGTCGTGAGTTCGGATGCCAAAAACTCAGCGAACCGTAGAGACCATCACCGGTCACAAGCGTTACACCCAAATACGCCTGAATCCGGCGAATGAAATAAGCCTTATGTTCGCAGTAGGGAGACGCGACCGCATCGGGAATCGTCAGCACATGCTCGGTATTCGGCTGATTGATATTGTTGAAGAGGATGTCGTCAAAGGTCGTTTCCAGGCGGAACGCATCACCGACGATACAGGGAACACTGGCGGCGTCATTACAATGGACGGCCACAATTTCGTAAAAATCGCCATTAATTCGGCCAATTGTGCCAAAATCCATCCCAAACGATTCACAGCCCAACTGAAGAATTTGGGTTAGGCGTCCCTGATAGTCGAGTTCCGAAGACGCACCGATTTGATAGAGCGTGCGGATGGTTGCTTCACTTTGACGCACGCGCTTTTCGGCCTTTTGGCGTACGTTTAGCTCATGTTTGAGGGCGCTAAAGAGGTTGGATTGGCGAATGGCGATCGCCAGGTGAACGCTCAGTTGCTGGAGCAATTCGACCTCAAAATCGGTCCAATGCCGCGCTCCATCACATTGGTGAACGATCAGCAGACCCCAGAGTTGATTGGACCGGCTCGGGTCGGTATCGGTATCGTCAAAAATCAGAATTGGGCAGGCTAGATTAGCCGCAATCTCTAATGAGACTAGAAATTTGCGATAACAGGGATTGACTTGTTCGAGATCGTTGCGGCGTACAATCTCGCCCGATCGAAATCGATCGACCCATAGACTCGTCTCAAAGCAGGTGTCATGGATATTTAGGCCGAGGATCTGGGGGAAATCATCGCGAACGCTCTCGGCGATCGGCTGGCCGCTCCAATCATCGTTAAACCGATAGATAATGGCTCGATCGACGTCCAACAATTCGCGCACACCCTGCACCGCTCGTTCTAGCACTTCTTGCAGATTTAGAGACGCCCGGATGCGCTGCGAAATCTCCGTCATCAGTTTTTCGCGCTGCAACTGCTGTTGCAGTTCGATCTCTGACTGCTTCAGGCGAGAAATATCGCGCACGATCGCCAAAACTTCACCGTCACCGAGGGGCATACAGCGCATTTCCTGGTAGCGCTCCGGCTCGCCCGATGCGGATGTGAGGACGTATTCGCACACTTCGGGTCGGCCACTGTGCAGCGTCCGCGTGATGCAGGCAGAGGCGATCGTCAACGTCGATTCGGGCAGGACGATCGCCAGGGATTCGCCCACCAGATTATTCGGCATGACGGCGAGCCCCGCGTGTTTCCCCGCGCGACAGTCTAAAATTATCCCCTCGCGATCGAGGCGAAACATCAGATCCGGGAAAACTTCAACGATCCCGTTGAGTTCTCGGTGAACACGCGAGAGCGAAAACTCGGCTTCCTTCCGTTCCGTAATACTCAGGCCAACGCCGCGAAACCCCGTAAAGTTGCCCGCGATATCGATCGCCGGGACACCGTTCAGCGCTTCCCACAACACCTCGCCCGTCGGCGTAATATGCCGCAGATCAAGACGAAAGCGCTGCTGGCGCTTGATCGCATCTCTGAGTACATCCTGGAAAACATCGAGATCTTCAGGGTGAACAAAATCAGCCAGATGATGTCCCATCAGTTCTGAAGCTAGACGCCCTTTGACCGCCGACACCGGTTCACTGAGAAAGGTATAGAGACCATCGGTATCCGTCTCCCAGAGGTATTCGATCGACACGCCCGCCGCTTGGGCAATATCTTCAAAACGTTGCTGGCTAGCCTGTAGGGCTCGCTCCGTTTGTTTGCAACGCGTTGTATCACGAGCAATGCCGTAGATATACTCACCATCACAATAGGCGTTCCAGACTAACGCCAGATAGTGACCCTCCGTGTGCTGATAACGATGCTCAAAATTGGCGATCACCTCACCTCGATACAGGCGATCAATCGCTGCAATCACGGTGTCACGATCGTCAGGATGCACACGATCTAACGTTAGAGGCGTTAAAGGCGTTAGAGGCATCGTCACGTCGGCTTGATCCGTCCGATCGTCGTCCTCTTTGTGACCGTTTTCGACAGGCTCATCCCGTTGATCACGATCAAGATCCCCCAAAATACGCGACCAATTTGGGCTACTGTCAATCCACTTCAGCTTGAACGGTAAGCCCTGTTGCGGGTGATCGGTGTCTGCTGAGGTCTCATCCGTACGAATGGTTGCAATACACCACAAATCCAGTAGGGCAATCACCGACGCGTGCGCCCAGCTCGGGACAGTTTCGTCCGTAGAACTAGACGGAACAATTGATGTATGCGGCGGGGAAGCAGGATTGTCGGTCATGGTTAAGGTCTGTGGATCTCGCTAGATCGGTTTTGGATCATCATCTCCTGATGCTGATGATGTTGATATCACTTACGAGTTGATATCACTTACAGGTTGCATCGCGGGCAATCGGCAGATATTAGACCTCTTGCATGAATCGCCCTCATCCCCCAGCCCCTTCTCCCAAGCAGG
>CAZFJL010000075.1:0-17829 GCA_964518905.1 uncultured Geitlerinema sp.
ACTTCGAGTTCCCCGAGGAAGTTCTTCCCCGTGGTAACGCGCTCTAAGATTTTTGTGTTTGCAACATCGTAGATAGTGCAGATATTCATCTCTTGTGTCTGTACTGTCCCGTTGCATAGCTGATTGGTCGAGATCCTGTATGGACGACGACCAATTCAAGCAAACCCTCAAAGATACGCGACGATCTAGATCGATCGTCACGGGTCGTTTTCAGTTAACGTGTAACGTGTCTGAACGCAGCTCGTTTTTAAGATCTAACCGATCGAAAAGTTTCTACATTAACGATGGAGGTTTGCCCCCGTGGAAACGCCCTTTAATGGTGCGATTGTCGGTGCGGGTCGCGACCAAGAATCTACCGGCTTTGCCTGGTGGTCTGGTAATGCTCGCCTGATTAATCTGTCTGGAAAACTGCTGGGCGCTCACGTCGCTCACGCAGGTCTGATCGTCTTCTGGGCAGGCGCAATGTGCCTGTTTGAAGTCGCTCACTTCGTCCCCGAAAAGCCGATGTACGAACAGGGTCTGATCCTGATTCCTCACTTGGCTTCTCAAGGTTGGGGCATTGGTCCCGGCGGTGAAGTGATTGATACCTTCCCGTACTTCGTGGTCGGTGTTCTTCACCTGATTTCTTCGGCTGTTCTGGGTTTCGGTGGTATTTACCACGCCGTTCGCGGTCCCGAGCGCCTCGAAGAGTACTCGTCTTTCTTTGGTTATGACTGGAAAGACAAAAACCAGATGACCAACATCATCGGCTTCCACCTGATCCTGTTGGGTTGCGGTGCGTTGCTGCTCGTGATCAAAGCGATGTTTGTTGGTGGTGTCTACGACACCTGGGCTCCGGGTGGCGGTGATGTGCGCATCATCACCAATCCGACGCTGAACCCTGCAATTATCTTTGGTTATCTGTTCAAAGCTCCTTTCGGTGGCGAAGGTTGGCTGATCGGCGTTGACAACATGGAAGATGTTATCGGCGGTCACATTTGGGTCGGTCTCCTCTGCATTGGCGGCGGTATCTGGCACATTCTCACCAAACCGTTTGGCTGGGCGCGTCGTGCGTTCGTCTGGAATGGTGAAGCCTACCTGTCTTACAGCGTTGGTTCGCTGTCGCTGATGGCGTTCATCTGCTCGGCGTTCATCTGGTTTAACAATACTGTTTACCCCAGTGAGTTCTACGGCCCGACCAACGCGGAAGCATCGCAGGCTCAGTCCTTCGTCTTCCTCGCTCGTGACCAAAAACTCGGTGCAAACATCGGTTCGGCGCAAGGCCCGACCGGTCTGGGTAAATACCTGATGCGATCGCCGACCGGTGAGATCATCTTCGGTGGTGAAACGATGCGTTTCTGGGACTTCCGTGGTCCTTGGCTGGAGCCGCTACGCGGTCCCAATGGCCTCGACCTTAACAAGCTCAAGAACGACATCCAACCGTGGCAAATTCGTCGTGCTGCTGAATACATGACGCACGCGCCGAACGGTTCGATCAACTCGGTGGGTGGCATCATCACCGAGCCGAACTCGGGCTTTAACTACGTTAACCCCCGTGCTTGGCTGGCTGGTTTCCACTTCATCATGGCCTTCTTCTTCCTGGTGGGTCACCTCTGGCACGCTGGCCGCGCTCGCGCTGCTGCTGCCGGTTTTGAGAAAGGCATCGATCGCAAGACCGAAGCTGTACTCGATATGACACCGCTAGACTAAGAGCGATGTATCAGTACTGAAGGCGGGGTTAGTTCACACTTAAACTGGCTTCTCGCTGACAAAGTATTTAAAGAAGCCTCCACCCGTTGTGGAGGCTTTTTTATTCCGAGTACTGTAATGTTTTAGTCTTGATGAATCGGCTCGATTCGTGAAGATGAAAGGCTCAAGATCACCGCACGATGTAGGATTTTTGAGTGAAGTCGGATTGGTCTGGTAGCCTAATGACAGTTTTTTGCAATGTGTGTTTCGATCTCGTCGAGCAGGCATTGCGTAATCGATAGTATTAAAACGTTTACAACGCAAGGATTCGGGAATGGTACTGACGAACGAGATCGATGCGGCTCAACCTATGTCTTCCCAGCAAGAGTTCGATCTTCAAGTTTTTTTACAGATCGGCAAGACCGAAGTCGAGGCCGCGCTGGATCGATCGCTACCGGTGATCTACCCAGAAAAAATCTATGAGTCGATGCGCTATTCGCTGCTGGCGGGTGGGAAGCGGTTGCGGCCAATTTTATGTCTGGCGACGTGCGAAATGATGGGTGGCACGCGTGAGATGGCGATGCCGACGGCGTGCGCTCTGGAAATGGTGCATACCATGTCGCTGATTCACGACGATCTGCCTGCGATGGATAACGACGATTATCGTCGGGGTCGCTTGACGAATCACAAGGTATACGGCGATGATGTCGCGATTCTGGCCGGTGATGGCTTGCTGGCCTATGCCTTCGAGTTCATCGTGCTACAAACGCAGAATGTACCGGCGGATCGCCTGCTCGATGTGGTGATGCGCTTGGGTCGTGCGGTGGGTGCTGCGGGGCTGGTGGGCGGTCAGGTTGTGGATCTCGAATGCGAGGGCAAAAGCAATGTGCCGATCGAGACGCTCAATTTTATTCACAATCACAAGACGGCAGCATTGCTAGAGGCGAGCGTGGTTTGTGGTGGGTCGATCGCGGGTGCGAATGCAGACGACACATCACGCCTGAGTCGCTATGCTCGTAATATTGGTCTCGCATTCCAGATTATCGACGATATTCTCGATATCACGGCTTCATCGGAGGAGCTGGGTAAAACCGCCGGTAAAGATTTAGCGGCGCAAAAAACAACCTATCCGAGCCTGCTGGGATTGGAAGAGTCGAAGCGTCGGGCAACGGAGCTATTGGATACCGCGAAGGCCGAGCTGAACCCCTATGGTGATCGAGCCATGCCGCTCAAAGCGATCGCCGACTTTATCGGCAGCCGTAATCACTAAGGTGGATACTGGTATCCCCTAACCTTCTCGAATTAGCTAGGAGACAGAATGCAAGAGTTCGCGCCAATTTTCGGGAACCAACCGCTGATGGTTGCACTTGCGGCTTGTTTTATCGCTCAACTCTCAAAGCTACTCGTGAGTTTGGCACAGCGTAAACAGCTCGATTTTCGTGTCCTGTTCGGCTCGGGTGGTATGCCGAGTTCCCACTCAGCGCTCGTAACGGCTTTGGCGATCGCGATCGGTCGTGGGTCGGGCTGGCAGAGTGCCGCGTTCGCCATTTCAATGACGTTCGCGTTTATCGTCATGTACGACGCTGCTGGTGTGCGGCAGGCTGCGGGCAAGCAGGCGAAAGTTCTTAATCAAATCGTCGAGGAGCTGTTTCAGGAAGATCCCCACCTCAGCGAGGAAAAGCTCAAGGAGCTGTTGGGGCATACGCCGTTTCAGGTCATCATTGGGGCGATTTTAGGAGCAGCCGTGGCCTGTTTAGTGGGTATTTCCTGAGTCGGAATCAGGTCATTGATGGCGATGGTGTTGCTGCGATGGAGTTTACTTTTGGATTAAAACCGACCTGGAGAGTTGCCGATCGTGCAGACAATCCAGACGAACAACCGACGAGAAAACTGAAATCACTGTGAGATACTGCAACACAGACCGAAAACTCTGACCTATCCCAGACCTTATCTGCCGTGAAAGCAATTACCCTCCTCGGATCGACCGGCTCGATCGGAACGCAAACCCTTGATATTCTTGAGCACAATCCTGAACGGTTTCGTTTGGTAGGGATCGCGGCGGGGAATAACGTAGAGCTGCTGGCGCAGCAGATTCGTCAGTTTAAGCCGGAAATTGCCGCGATTCATAACGCGGATAAGTTGCCGGAACTGGAGGCCGCGATCGCTGATCTCGACGAAAAGCCACAGTTACTCGCGGGAGCAGACGGGATTGTCGAGGTGGCGCGGTACGGGGATGCGGAGGCGGTCGTGACGGGGATCGTCGGCTGTGCGGGACTGTTGCCGACGATCGCGGCGATCGAGGCGGGTAAGGATATCGCGCTGGCGAACAAGGAAACGCTGATCGCTGGGGGGCCGGTTGTTAACCCGCTGATCGAAAAACATGGCGTTAAGCTGCTCCCGGCGGATTCAGAGCATTCGGCAATTTTTCAATGTTTGCAGGGCATCCCAGCGGGCGGGCTGCGTCGGATAATCCTGACGGCATCGGGCGGCGCGTTCCGCGATTGGCCGGTGGAGAAATTATCAGACGTCACGGTCGCCGATGCGATCACCCATCCGAACTGGTCGATGGGTCGCAAGATTACGGTGGATTCGGCGACGTTGATGAATAAGGGACTGGAGGTGATCGAGGCGCACTATCTCTTCGGGGTGGACTACGACGATATTGAGATCGTGGTGCATCCGCAAAGTATTATCCATTCGGCGATCGAGCTGCAAGATACATCGGTGTTGGCGCAAATCGGCTGGCCGGATATGCGTTTGCCGCTGCTCTATGCGATTTCCTGGCCGGAGCGTGTGCCTGCGCCGCTGGAAAAATTTGATTTTGTGAAATCGGGGGATCTGACGTTCCGGGCTCCCGATCGGGCGAAGTATCCCTGTATGGATTTGGCCTACGCGGCGGGTCGTGCGGGCGGTTCGATGACGGCGGTATTGAATGCGGCCAATGAGCAGGCCGTGGCGCTGTTCTTAGAGGAGAAAATTAGCTTTTTGGAGATTCCCCAAACGATCGAGGCGGTGTGCGATCGTCACCGTAATGATCTGATGGCGACGCCGAGTCTGGAGGATATTTTGGCGGTCGATCGTTGGGCGCGGGAAGCGGTCGATGCGATCGTGGCAGATATGGGTAAACGAGCCACTGTTTTGGCTTAAATCTTGCTTTAAAGGCTATAGATCGAAGAGTGCAACACGATATCGCGATGGATCATCAACCTCATGCGATTTAAAACTCTCCGAAAAATAGCCAAGTTCAATCACGCGATCCAGAAATTCTGGTATCACAGCAGCGGTGAGTGGCGCTGGCTTGATGCCAAACGATTAAGTATAACGAGTTTAAATCGTCTCCTCTGGCAAGAATCAGTTCCCTCGCTGGCATTCTTTACGATGCTTGTATTGTCGGGGATTATTGCCACCGCTGGACTGTTGTCAGGTAGTACCGCTACCGTGATCGGAGCGATGATTATTGCACCGTTAATGGGGCCGATCATCGGAATTTCCTATGCATTTTCGGTCGGCAATCGTCGATTAATTCGACGATCGTTTTTAACGATTGTTTTGGGCACGATCGCAACTATTTTAAGTGCGATTTTAATTTGTAAGCTCACAGGACTACAAACCCTCACGCCAGAAATTTTTGCGCGAACAGAACCGACCCTGCTCGATCTGCTGGTCGCGATCGCGGCAGGCGCAGCGGGCGCGTATGCCAAACTCACGCCGCGTATTTCCAATGCCTTTCCAGGGGTGGCGATCTCCGTCGCCCTGGTTCCGCCGCTGAGTATTGTCGGTATCGGATTAGCGCTCGGCAACACAAGCGTTTGGCTCGGTGCAGGAACACTGTGGATCGCCAATTTGACCGGTATTATTCTGAGCGGCGTCCTGATTTTTCTATGGCAAGGATACGGTTCATTCAAGCGTGCAAAAGGTGGGCTGATTCTTTCGCTGGGCGTTGTTCTCTTGGTTTGTATTCCCTTGGGGATTTCATTTGAGCGGCTACTATCGAAATCTAAAGACCGCCAAATCGTTCGGTATGCGGTGGAAACTCAACTCGCGATGGCGTCCTATGACGTCCGATCAATCCAGCTCTCTGAGCGCGATCGTGTGCTGCTTGTCGAGGTTGAAGTTAGCGTTAAAGATGATCAACAAATGACGGCTGATAATGTGCAGAGCATTCAATCCGAATTGCAAGAGTTATTGGATCAGCCGGTTTTCTTGCGAGTCACGGTCTTTGATATTCAAGAATTTTCGGCACCGATCGGTGTAAAACCGTAACAATCTAATCTTCTGACCTATCGGTGATGTCGAGCTTGGAGGATAGTTTGGCGACCGTGGCCTGACCCGCTGCGAAATAGCGTCATAATGAATTGCGTAAACCTGATGCTTCCCGACTGACGATCCTATTGAGTCTCAATTTGGCTTCTTAGTCCATGAAACCTTTTGTCCTGAGTGCTGTTAGTGGTTTCCTCTCTATTTTTGCTGCGCTTCCGGCGATCGCGCAGGTGATTCCGGCTGCGGATGGGGTGGGGACGCAGGTGATCCAGATTGGCGATCGTGTTGAGATTACGGGCGGGCAGTTTTCGGGAGATAACGCGAATCTATTTCATTCGTTCGAGGCATTCAGGCTGGGTGTGGATCAGATCGCGGATTTTCAGGTGTTGCCGAGTATTGAAAATGTGTTGGGTCGGGTGGTTGGCGGGTCGGGATCGGTGATTGATGGGGTGATGCGGGTTAGCGGTGGCGGGGCGAATTTATATTTGATTGATCCGGCGGGGATCGTGTTTGGCGAAAATGCGCGGCTGGATGTGGCGGGGGATTTTGTGGCGACAACAGCAACGTCGATCGGGTTTGGCGATCGCTGGCTGGAGGTGATGGGCGGGAATAATTGGGCGAGTTTGGTGGGCGATCCGTCGGGGTTTGGGTTTGGCGGTTCGGGGGCGATCGTTAATTTGGGTGAGTTGGCGGTCGAGCCGGGACAGTCGATCGGCTTGTTGGGCGACACGGTGATTAATACGGGGTCGCTGTCGGCGGCTGGTGGGACTGTGGCGATCGTGGCGAATGAGACGGGCGATCGGTTGCGGTTGGAGATTCCGGGGAATGTGTTGAGTTTGGAGGTGGATCGGGAGGCGATTCACGAGGATGCGACGGCGTTGGTGTTGCCGGAGTTGTTAGCGGGGGCGGTGGAGTCGGCGGGGGCGATCGTGCGTAATCCGGATGGGTCGGTGCGGTTAAGTTCGTCGCCGATTAACGTAAATCCGTTGGTGGGGGATGCGTTGGTGTCGGGGGTGATCGATGTGTCGTCGGCGTTGGGTGTGGGTGGTTCGGCGTTGGTGTTGGGGGAGCGTGTGGGGTTATTGGCGGGCGCGATCGATGGGTCGGGGCGAGATGGTGGCGGTTCGGTCAATATTGGCGGGAATTTTCAGGGGGTGGGGGTGTTGCCGAATGCGGAGTTGACGGTGGTGGATGGGGGATCGTTGATCGTGTTGGATGGGGTGGTGTTGGGGGATGGGGGTCGGGCGATCGTTTGGGCGGATGGTTCGACGCGGTTTAGTGGAGAGGTTTTGGCGCGGGGTGGTCGTGAGGGGGGTGATGGTGGGTTTGTGGAGGTTTCGGGGAAGCGGTTTTTGGATTTTGTAGGGTGGGTTGATACTTCGGCGGTGAATGGGGAGTTTGGTACGCTTTTGCTCGATCCGACAAATATATTAGTTAGAAAATTCACAGAGGCTACAGAAAGTCTTGTAGAAACTGATGATCTAAGTCATGTAGATGAATTTGGCGACCCTGATATTGGAGATGATAGATGGACTTACATTAGTAGTGAAACACTCAATTCAGCAACATCTAATATTGAATTGCAGGCAGAGAATACAATCTTAATTCTGGATGTCAATATTGCTCAGCCTGGAGTTTCTTTGACCGCAAGAGCAGGCAATAACATCGAAGCGCAAAGAGTAACAACAAACGGTGGCAATATAGAAATCTATGCTGATTTTGATAGAGACACTTACGGAGGAGCGATAGTCGATCAGGTCGATTCCAATGGCGGAGATATTATTGTTACTGCAAGCAGACCTTTCTTAAACTCAGAGTACTTTGGTATGCCAACACATCGAAGCTTGAGCAATAACTCTTCAAGAAGAATAGCTGCAGGTATAGAAGCTGGGAATATTGATGCAGGCGGCGGCGATATCTCTCTGTTCACAACCGTAACTCCAACAGGCGAATTTGCAATCCGCAATGGCATAGAAATTAATGAGATGCCCATTCATGGAATTAGATTTGGCGTATTTTCTGAAATAAGAACCAGCGGTCTTGGTGATATCAATGTGGAGATCCGTGATGGTTTTGCATTACCCGAAGGTGGAGTGGAGCCGTTATATTTGAGAGGAGTTTCCATGAGCAATGCCGATTTTTATACAGAAGATGGAAATATAGAAATTTCTCTATTAGACGATTTTCATGAAAGCTATTATGGGATAAGTGGAAATTTAAATTTAAATTCTAGTGGAATCGGAAACATTAATATCACATCTAATCATTTTATTCAGGGAGGCGCAAATATATCAGTTAATAACGGAAATCTTCAAATCCAGACTCAAGATTACAAGGGATTACAAATATCATCGGGTGGCTCTTTGCAAGCTTTTGGTGATGGGAGTATTACTATTGGAGGAGAAGAGACAGGAGTTATTGACTTAACTCGCATTCAAGTTCAAGTACATGATGGCAATATCAACTTTCACCTAGGTGGCCGAGGTGAAAATAATACCTTTGGCGACTTACAACTTGGTGGAGATGCAACACTTGAAGCAACAGGATCTGGTAATATTCGTTTTTTTCAAGATCCTGTAATCAGTCCTGCTGGCGTAAGAATACTATGGTCTGGAGGTGGTTTTTCAGCAAGGACTCAGTCTGGAAATATCTCTGTTTCAAATGCTGGTAATTTTTATGTAGGACGAGCAAGTGTTCAAAATACGACATTTTTGATGGAGACAAATGGCGGAGATATTCTACTGAACCCGTCTGGAGGACTAAATATTGGTAGAGTTCCAGAACTAAATCTAAGACCGTCTCCTCTTTCTGATGTTGGAGAAAGTTTTCGGATTACAACAAATGGTGGAAGATTTGAAGCTTCTTCCGGCTCCGGTGCAGTAAACGTAATTATTGGAGACATTAGTACTCTAGGAGAAGGGAGCACGGATTCTGGAGATATAGTTATTAATACTCCTGGTAGTCTTCGACTAGGATACGACGCCAATCCATCTGTAATTTCGACTGCAAGCCCTGCAAACGCTGGTTCGATTAGTATCACGGCTGGAGGAATAGCCTCGTTTGGCGTCATCAATGCTTCAGGTGGAATTAATGGTGGTGACATATCACTCGAAGCTAATAGAGACATCTACACTGAAACTATTACGATGATGACTCCCGGCTTTAGTGGCGACAGTGGAGATATCAGCCTCACGAGTGTAAATGGCTCTGTTATATCTTCTGAAGCTTTGATTGGAGCATCAGCCTTGGGGCGAGGTGGCAGTATTGATGTATTTGGCAATAATGGAGTTTATTTGAATGAGGTCAATGCGTATTCTTTTGACGGAGTAGGTGGTTTAATAACAATCACCTCAGAGGGAGACATCGTTCAAATTGGGAATTCGACAACAAACAATAACAATATCGTCTACAGTGGTGATTTGATGTTGGCAAACTCACTAAACTTTAAAGTGGAGGGAGTAACGCTACGTGAGATTTTCTATGATGCGAGTGGAGAACTCAATTCTCCATCCATTTTTTCTGTAGAAGAATCTGGGAATATAGTATTCGGCGAAAGAATTGATAGCTTTGACTATTCCAGATTAAGCTCTGATTCAGATTCCCCAACAACTGCTAATAGCTACCACGACCTGATTGTTAATGCTGAAAACGGTAGCGTGAGTATTCTAGAAGACGTTGGGACTCGTTTTCCGCTCAATAGTTTTACAATTCGCAATGGTAATGCCCAGATTTCCGACCTTGGTTTAGAAGTTGTTACCGAAGAAAATATCCTCGTCGATAACCTAGATTCGATCGCTCCCATCTCCCTAACCAGCAACACCGGCGACATCACCACCGGAGACATCACCACCCCCGCAGGCATCACCCTCACCGCTCCCAACGGCAACATCCAAGCCAGACACCTCAGCACCACCAACCCCGACAATCCCGCCGGAAACATCACCATCGACAGCGGCGAAAACACCACGATCGCCAGCGCCAACCTCCAAAGCCTCAACGATATTGGCGGCAACATCCGCATCGAAGCCCCAACCGGCAACGTTCGCATCACCAACAGCTTCACCGATCGAAACGGAACCAACGCCAGCATCTCCACCGCAGGCGCGATCGACGGCGGCACAGTTTATATCTTCCACGGTGGCGGCGGCATCATCCCCTTCGTCGTCGGCAACGCTGCCCGCAACGGTAGCGCCGCCGCCATCACACGCGGATTAGAAGACGAAAACACGATCGCCTTCGCCAACTACCCCAACCTTCACGAACAAGACTTCGAGCAAGACACCTCCCGCCTTACCCTCGACACCATCCCCGCACCTATCCCACCCGAACCCATCCCACCCGAACCAACTCCACCCGAACCAACTCCACCCGCACAGAATAATCCCACCCCCTCCACAAACTCCAGCAGCACAAACGAACCCGCTCAACCAGAAATCAAACCTGACGAACCCGAGCTAGAAGAACCCGAACCCCTCACCCCAAACCTCACCAACGTCTCAACCAATCCGCCCAACGTTACCGTCCCATCCGAACTCGACGGCAAAACCACCCCAGCCAACGAAGCTAGCCCCGTCATCCCCAGCGAAATAATCGAAGGGGATACTACCCCCGAAGGCGAAGTTAGCCCGATCACTCCCACCGCACCTGCCAGCGAAACCGAAATCGCCACGAGCGAACCCGAGCCGACCCCAGAACCCGACAACGAAACCACCCTCGACCTCAACGACCCGATCGTCCAACTCGCCCTCCTGATCGGCGAAACCATCGGCGCAGAAACCACGATCGGCACGAACCCCGACACCGGCAATACCGAAGTGCTTTGGAGCGTACCCGACGAAGACGGCAACATCTTCAACATCGAGCAAACCATCCCCACCCTTGAACCCGAAACCACGATTTCTGAACCCGTCACGATCGCCGCAGCCCCCACATCAACACCATCCGAACCCACCCTAACCCCGAGCGATCCCGCCTCAGAAACCAGCCCGCAAACCCCGATCGCCAATAATCCCAACCCATCCAACAATAATGTCCCCATCCCCAACGAAATCGAACCCGCAGACCCAACCCTAGATCCCCCCGCAGACCCAACCCCAACGCAAAACACCGATACCACCAACTCCGACACCAACTCAACCACCACTTTCGTCCCGACCAATCTCGACGCCACCACCTTCGACCCACTCGCCCTCGGCACACCGGACGAAATCGCCGAAACGATCGAGGCCGATCTCGAAGCCGAATTTGAAAACGACGCCGACGACGACCTCAACGACGACGGCGACGAACGCCTCACCGTGGCTCAAATCAAAGAAACCCTACAAGGACTCGAAGCCGAAACCGGACGGCGCGGCGCGATCGTCTACGCCTCCACCATCCAACAAAACGAGGATGGCCGCGAACACGTCATTCTGGCTCTCGTTACCCCCTACGAAGCCACGATCGTCCGCACCGTCACCCTGGATGATGACCAAACCCTCGAAGAACTTGTTCAAGACTTTCAGACCCAGTTACTCGATCCTCGCGCCCGACGCTTTGATGGCTATAAACGACCGGCACAAAAGCTCTACGACATTTTGGTACGCCCGATCGAAGACGACCTGGATAGCCTCGACCTCGACCTACTGATCTACGCCGTCGATGCCGGATTGCGCCATATTCCCCTCGCCGCACTCCACGACGGCGACCAATTCCTGATTGAACGCTACAGTATCGGATCGATCCCGAGCTTGGGACTCACCGACACGCGCTACCGACGACTGCGCGAAGGTCGCGCCCTCGCAATGGGAGCCGATCAATTTCCGCTGACGAATCAAGCCGCACTGCCCGCCGTCCCATTCGAGCTAGACGCGATCGTCGCCGATCGTCCCACCGAAATCAACACCTTAGACCCCGTCGGTATCTGGCCCGGTCAGACTTTCCTTAATGAAGACTTCACCTTCGACAACCTGATCAAACAGCGCAACACTCAACCCTACGACATCGTCCACCTCGCCACCCACGCTAGTTTTCAAGGAAGTGATGCGTATATTGAACTGTGGGACAGTCCGCGATCGCTCGATGAGTTTCGGGAAGCGGAATGGTACGCGCCGCCAACAGTGGAACTGCTGGTGTTGAGTGCCTGCCAAACAGCAAGAGGTAGTGAGGAAGCCGAGCGGGGCTTTGCGGGATTAGCGGTACGATCGGGTGTTAAATCGGCACTGGCGAGTTTATGGAGTGTTTCTGATATCGGGACGCTGGCGATGATGGCTGGTTTTTACCACGCGTTACCGGATGTGCCGTTGAAGGCGGAGGCAGTACAAGCGGCACAACTGGCGATGTTGCGCGGTGAGATTACACCGGAGGGGGATGCGATTATAGTTGACGGTCGTCGTGTGCCGCTCCCGCCCGCCTACCACGGTTTTTCCGGTGAGTTCTCCCATCCGTACTATTGGGCGGCGTTTAGTTTGGTCGGCAGTCCTTGGTAAACGCCAGTCCCGATCGCGCCAATCGATTAATCGAGCAGCCGATCGCGCTTCAGGTTAACCCGCTGCACCGCCGTCGCATCACCGTTCGCGGTATAGATCGCGATCGCCACATCCCAGTAGGCGAGCGCCTGCTCGCGCTCATTCAGCGATCGCATGGCCGTACCAAGCTGCTCCGCTAAAACGCCCGTGGGCTGGATCGCATACGCCTGCTCGTAGGCGATCGCCGCCTCCGGCACGAGTTCAAGCTTATTCCAGTACAGGTTTCCGAGCTGCTGCCACAGCGCAAAACGCTCCTCGCTGTCGAGATCGGACCGTTCCAGCGCCTCACGATAGGTTTCAGCGGCCAACTGATTTAAGCCAAATTGCTGTTGAAGCTCGGCTTGTGCGATCGCCGCCGATCCCGGACTGGGCAATACGTTGGGCGAGGTGGCTTGCGTGTTAGCTTGCGTGGCGTAGTCTGCGGCGCGATCGCCGGGTAATACTTCAAACGCAACACCATCATTAATCGCCGCCTGCCAGGACGCCGCCCCGGTATTCGCCGTGACCTCTAGTTCGTAGTAGGTTCCGGGTTCGAGGTCGGGTGCATCCTCGGGATAGGCCATGCGGGTCTTGGTGACGGCGGGCAGCGAGAGGATCACATCGCCCGTCACTCCGTCCGTTAGTTCGATCGCGTAGCTTTCGGCTTCGGGAACCGCCGCCCATTCCAGCGTGGGACGGCGATCAATTAGGTTCGTCAAGCGCGGCTGCACAATGTATGGAAGTGCCGCCGCATTCCAGTCGAGATCACCACCGCGCTCAGGACAGATGATTACGCCGCTTTCAAAACAGTCCGATTGCGCTTCAGCTCTGGATGGAAGGGGAGCCTGGAGCAGACCACCGGAGATGATCGCGGTCAGAATGGTGAGCATGACGGTGCGATCAACGACGGTTCGATCGATGGCCGTTCGGAATAGTCTAAGGCGCATGAATTTAAGCTGAAGGATCTGAGTCAGTGGGCAATGCGTGAGCGGCTTTACCTGTCTCATCATGGGTTTTGGTTATTTTTTTCGATCAAACTTTCGAGAGGATGCTCTTTCAAGTATGTGTCGGCCTCTAACCAACAGTTTTTTTGACCCTTCAGACGACGATCCGCATATTGATAGACGTTTTGCCAAGCTTCACGGGCGTCTCGCTGTTGAGCCATTTGAACTTTTGCTAATACACACCAGGCTTTCGCACTCCTCGAATACGTCCGAATCACCTCGCGGGCATCGCGTTCTGCATCATCTAGCTTGTCGTTGTACAACAACCACCAGGCTTGCTGGACATACAATCCCTCACGGATGGTGTCGATATTGGGCGTCTCCGGTGGTAGCGTTTCCAAGCTTGCGAATCCCTGCTCAATCACAGCGATCGCCATCTCCAAATCATCATCACCATTGCGATCCATCAACATTCGCGCCCATTCGGAATAAGCCATCGCAAATCCGCGCGTCGCCGCTCCCTTCATCAGCTCAATCGCTCGATCGCGCTCATACGCCCGACGATCGTAAATCTGTGCCAGGTTGTAGCGTGGCTCTCCCGCCAGTGGTCGTAGTACCGCATCCAGTTGAAAAGCCTGGATCGCAAGGGCGAACTTTTGCGCCTGAAATGCTTTTATACCAATCGTCTGAGCCAGCTTTGCGGTCAGGAGCCAGCCCAATGACAGCCCGATCAAACCCGCCATGACCCTAATTTGTATTCGCCGAACGCTTTGGCGCTGTGATCGCACAGGTTGTGGAGACGATCGGGCTGGAGCCTCCGCCGCAACCCGAATCGGAAGGAGCTGCTCCAAGGTCAACACATCAGCTTCCGGGTGCTGGTATAGCGTCGGTAGCCAGGTCGCGCAGGGATGGTCTTGCTCCAGGTGGGCGAGACGTTGTCGCGCATGACGCACCGCCTCCGTCAGTGGCAGCCGCTGGCGGGCGAACCCGTGGAGGAAATACTGGAGAAATTTTTGTGCTACCCGATCGGGTACGGCTTCGCGCATGATCACCATTTGGGGAATGCGAGCCGTGTTCAGCCCCTTGGCAATCCCCAACCCCTCGCAAGAATTGAAGATCGCCAAGCGTAACCCGCGATCGGCTGCCGTTTGCAGGGAGTACCACAGATGCTGGATTTCCACCTCTTCCGTGGCGCTGATGAAGATATGTCCCGAGTCGGCTTCGGTTTTGCTGTGACCAGCGAAAAACAGGATGTCCCAATCCTGGTCATGCAGAGCATCCTCAAGCTCGGCGCGAGTCGGCTCAACCAAAAATTCAAGCTCGATCAGGCGTTGATCTTCGGCCTCCGAACCACGATTAACGTCACTGACGATCCGCTCTAAGGCTTGGCGATCGGCGGTCATATCAAGATTGCGACCATCACCAAACACCGCCAAAATACGAGCCGACGATCGATCCTGCCTGGACAGATCAAAAGAGGGACATTTCGGGAGTTGGGGCGAACTGAACGTCGGTTCGATGTATTGGTAATCGTCGAGAAACGTCCATTTTTGCCACGGTAGTTGCCCGATCTGAGGATCGGTCGTCATGATCGAAAGCTGGACGCGATCGTCTGGACTCAGACACGTTCGCAATCTATCCACGAGCTGCTGCATCTCTGCACCCGCACACCAGCGATTAAACCCCGACACCAAGCGCTCCGCCGACTGGTGGCACTCTTGCACCCGAGCGCTATAGGGCTTCTCGTAAAACACCTCCATCAGTTGCATCCGCGAACATTGCTCCTCGCCCATAGTTAATTGACGATACGTCTGCCAATGCTCGGTTATGTCGGAGTCCAACGTCTGGAACGACGGTAGCTTGAACGGCCAGCGCTCAGTCTTGCCGTCACGAGTGATCAAGAGCGCAACATAGGCCCCCGCCGCCAACTGACCGGTAAATTCCAGGCGAACACGTATATCAGCTAACGCAGATGACGATGGTTTGGTCGAATTTGATGGCATTACACTTCATGATTAGCAATGTAGACCTTGGCCTGGGAACGATCCGACCCGAGACAAGTTCACCCCTACTGGCGCGACCTAGCTAAAATGGTGGTTTAGTATTTTCCTCTATTGCTTACTAGGCAAGAATCTCAAGGATTTTCAAATATACACATTTAGTTAAGTCGCGCCACTACAGTGTATTTAACCCAAAAAAATCAACCCAAAAAATGCTCAGTATATTCAGTGCCGCCCAGAGCGATACGGATGCTGAAGTGTTCGCCCAGTTCCACGGCCAACCGAAAGCCAAACGAGTCGCCTCCCTTCGGTTTCGCATGATTGATCACATCACCCGACGCATCGAGCAATGACAGGGTTAAGGCTTTCGGCAATGTTTGACAGTTCGCGGGCGGAACCACTTGCAGCCAGACTTCTCGCAAGCCTTCCCGCAGTTTTCGCGTTTTGACACACAGCCCGAGCAAGATTGAAGCGGTCGCAGGGGCTGGGTCGATCGACGTTCGCACAGGATTAGGATTTGTCGGTATCGGCTCATGTGTTCCGGGTTGACGATCGTGATCGGTCTCGATCTCCGCAATATCCGGAAATTTGAGCAGTTTGGCTTGCACTAAAGTATCTTCTGAAGCCTGTCTTGCGCCTTGTCCAGAAGCCTGTTCTGCGTTATCTGATTGGTCACGCGGCGATCGGAAACTCGGCGTGAACTCCGGCTGTGACCACCCCAACTGTGTCTCAATCTCTGATAATGCCTGCCATCCCGATCGCATCAGGCCGGAGAACCAATCATCGAGGCGATTCGTCCCTATTTCCGCCGGTGATGTTTCGGTTTCTGGAGTCGGTAGCAACACCTCGAAAAATGCCTTGAGATCTGACCATTCAGTTACAGGGATAAATTCACGACTGACACTTGTTAAAAAGCCGGTAATCTTGGCCTGATCTAACTCCTCTGATATCTCGATCGCGAGAAATCCATCTCGTTTTCTCCAGCTTGCATGTGGGACAAAAACCTCAGATTGACCAGCCCAATAGGGACGACATTCAAGACAACGACCGTCTGCTAAGGTTAGATCTGCAATATTGTGGTAATCGCGAATCTCTTGGGCACTAAACTGCGAGAAATCTATCGTATTCCAGAGTTGGCTACGGTCTAAATTTGGTACAAGCCCAACATATTTACAATACTGAGCCACGGCCAGCGTCGCAAGGGCATTGAGATACAGTTGCTCGGCTTGATCCTCACGATCACAATTCAACGTCAACTCGGCGGCACGGTTGCGATCGAGAAACGTAATCGGCAATTCAAATGTCGTCGGTTCTGAGTCAAAAAATCCAGAGTTCATATCACGAGATTCAGATCTAAGATCATTGTTTTTAGGTAATTCGGGAGACATATTTAAGGGCATCAATTTTATCTAGCGCAGGGTTGGTTAAGGTTTAAAGACAAATCTTGATAGGACGTTTGCCTTTATATATTAATCGCAGTGATTCAGTAAATCTTACGCAACAGCTAGGATTGAAAATAATTACAAATATAGTCTCTGAATTTTAGGTTGTTTCGATCTAAATGAGTTTGTACTGTTGTGATCCGTGTATCAAATTTTTCGGCGATTTCGCGTAATTTGTATTTGTCTCGCCACTTCAGCAGAAAAATTCGTTGATAGGTCGCTTCTGGCTTACCTTTGAGATGAACAGATTTAAACCTATCGTCTGGATCTTCTTCGATTAGTTGAATTAAATCTTCCCAGAGACCGCTATGTTCATTGGCTTCATGGATGAATGACTCTTTACCATAGAGATCTTCGATCGGTATGGCTTTGAAGTTTTTTGGAGCACCATGAAGCTTGAAAAATTCCGTAACTGCGGTGCAAAAGCGGAACTTCAAGGTATTGTTGGTCAAGTGAAGAATATGCCCTTTGGTTGGATGATAGTCATCTACTTTTTTGGAAATATATTCCGCTGTCATTGACCAAGCGACTGCATAAATTTCCTCATAGGATTGACCATAACAGCCGCGTTGCGGGCGAGCCAGTTGACCGGATCGGTACAGCGTCGTTAGGAGGCGTGTCACGTAGTATCCTCGCCGTGGACTCGGATGGGGTTCCTGCTGGGCTTTACGAATGAGATAATGCAATTCGCGATCAAGCGGGCTAGCGTTCGATGGGAGTTCATCATCAAACTCAGTTAGATGCGTTGACATGTATAAGCTTCGACGATCAACAACAGTTTCGGTGGGCATTCAGATAGCTAAAATCCGTGATTTTGGATTGATCTTGTTAATGATGCCTACACCGACGCTATTAACTACATCGGGGTCTGTGGCTCGTTTTTTCGCAACTTTGCCATAAATTTATTTTGGCCTGATTGCAGACGGGAAGTTCGGGGCAGGCCAGGATGCCTGCGCTATGAGTATTTGACCTTGGTTTATCAAACTCCTGGGTCTAAAACCCCGTCCCTTGAGGACGGCTTTGTGTACAG
>CAZFJL010000076.1:0-17765 GCA_964518905.1 uncultured Geitlerinema sp.
GTCTAAAAAGGCGTTGTTGGATTGAAATAGGAAGTGAAAAAACGTAAAAAATCAACCACTGAAAAGCCTGCGCCAATCAAAACAGCACAGGCTTTTTCATACAGCAATTCTTAATTTGGCCTTTTCTGGGCTTTGTAGCATTCCACGGTATGAACTATCGAACGAGAGAATGAGCATTACGGAGGATCTTATTGATCGAGATTCTCAATAAAGTCGCTGAAATTTTCATATTGAGAATTGCTGCATCGACAAGCTTGAAGTAGAAAGTGTCGATTGCGTTCGAGTATAATAGAGCGCTGTGCGTTAAGCGCACCTCTGCTAGCTCCATGGTTCGCGTGCTGCGTAAACCCACTCCAGAGATTCTCTCAAATGTCGGGTAAAAATCTGAGTAATCCATCCTCAACTGGTGGCATCGGCACTCATTTTGAGGAAAAGGTGCAAGCCTCTTTCGTTACTCTACTTCTGACTGGAGGCTTTGCACCCTGTCTCCCTCCATGGCCTATCTCCAAGATTAAGCTTCAGGGAAAAGTAGATGGTTTTGGAACCGATGACTTTATTGTTACCGTCAGGAATCCCGGAAGTCGTGAAGAGCGGAGCATCCTAGCTCAAGTCAAGCGTTCTGTTCCCATCACAAAAAGTAGCGAGAAATTCCAGGAGGTTATTCAAGCGGCATGGGACGACTTCAATAATCCGAGGATCTTCCAAAGAGGAAAGGATGTGATCGGCCTAATTACTAGCGCCATGACAAAGACGGACTCTGAAGTACGATCGCTCTTGAGTGATGCACGCTCTAATCCTCACGATCCACATAGATTTTTTGAGAACATAAAGAAAGCGAATTTTGGTTCTCGAAATAAGATAGACAAACTGGATGTATTTCGAGAGCATTTGACGGCAGCGAATTCCGGTAGAGTACCATCAAATCGAGAGGTTCATGAATTCCTATGCCACTTTTATTTGCTGTGCTACGACCTGGACGAGCAGGAAGGAGTGGTACTCTCACTGATTCAATCTCATATTTCACAATTTCAACCAAACTCGGCAGGTGATGTCTGGAACCGAATTTGGGTCTTCACGAGCCACAGAAATCAACACGCAGGCCACATCACATGGGAATCTTTGGATGAGAGTCTGAAAGATATATTTGGAGAGTCTTCTATAGAGCGAATCCCAGAATATCTATCTAATCCTCATCAGTCCTCTCTCAATTGGCTGCAAAAGTCTGACAATACCGTTTTTTCTTTACTGGCGCTCATTGGTTCTTGGGACGATAAGAGTGAAAAAGATAGAGATTTCATCTCTGATCTCTTCAAAATCAGCTATTCGACCTGGGAGCAAAAAGGGAGAGAGCTACTTAATATACGAGATGGTAGCTTGTCACTTAATAACGGTGTCTGGTTAATTGCAAACCGCACCCATATTCTTGAACGATTAGGCTCATACATTATTGATGCCGACCTAGATATATTTAAGTCTTTAGCTATAAAAGTTCTACGGGAAATCGATCCGGCCTTAGAATTGCCACGAGAGCAAAGATTCGCTTCCAGTATTTTTAGGAAGTCAGCAAAATATTCAAAAAATCTGCGCCGAGGAATTGCGGAAGCCCTGGCTATCATGGGTAGCCACCCCAAGTCTTTTGGAAGTTCCCGAACTGGAAAAGTAGAACGAGTTTGCAGAGAGGTGATACGTAAGGTCTTTTCTGATGCGGACTGGCGTATGTGGGCAAGTCTCTATGAGCTACTACCAACCCTAGCAGAAGCCTCTCCCGATCAATTTCTCCAGGTAGTTGACAAAACCTTACATCCCGAGAACCGTTCATTTGATCGGCTATTTGCGGAAGAGGGAGGAGATACAACTTCCCCCTACTATATGGTCGGCTTGATGTGGGCACTAGAAACATTAGCTTGGGACTCTAAGTACTTGATGCAAGCTGCCCTTGCCCTTGCGAATTTATCTAATCGAGACCCAGGCGGCATATGGGCCAACCGCCCCCAAGATTCTTTGAGAACAATCTTGCTTCCTTGGCTGCCACAGACACTAGCGTCTGTCAAAAAAAGAAAAGCCACTATAAGCAAAATATTTGACGACTATCCAGATATAGGCTGGAGGCTCATTATTCAACTGCTGCCTAGCCAACATCAAGTGTCAAGCAGATCGCATAAGCCTAAGTGGAGACAGACTATTCCTGCTGGATGGAAAAACGAGGTTAAGACGGGCGAGTATTGGGAGCAGGTCAACTTCTGTTCAGACCTTGCAGTATCTAAAGCTGGCAATGAATTAGATAAAATATTGACGCTAATTTCTGTCTGTGGTGACTTGCCCGACACAAGTTTTTCGCAGCTCGTAGTCAACCTAAACAATATTCCTCTATCCAACCTTTCAGAAGACGAAATCTTTGCTATTTGGAGAAAAACAACAGACCAAATAGCAAATCATCGAAGATTCTCCGATGCGAAATGGGTAATGCCCGATGAGCGTATCGCTGAGCTCGAACAAGTGGCAAATTGCTTGGCTCCAAGCGACCCAATGCATGAATATCGGGACTTGTTCGATAATGGAGACTTCAGGTTTCGCAAACAAGGAGAGCCTTGGACGGATTTATCTGCAAGACTCGATACAATGCGAGGAGAGGCTGTTTTAAGTATTTTTCAACGGGGTGATTTTGAAAGCGTTCTGGAATTTTCTCAAACAGTATCTTTTGCAGACCGTGTTGGTTATCACCTCGGTCGTATCGCAGGCGACTCTGTTACAGGAAAAATTCTGCCCGCATATCTGACCATCAAAGATGTGAAGCAATCAAATTTTGTTAGAGGATTTATTTGGGGGAAACATCAACTTGAAGGCTGGGACTGGAGCGATCGCATTGATGTGTCTGCCTGGACAGCTGAAGAGATAGGAGAGTTCCTCGCTTGCCATCCATTTACACAAGAAACCTGGAAACGTGTCCAAGCCTCGATTGGCGGGGAGGAGGGTGAGTACTGGTCTAAAGCTAAAGCATATCTTAATATAGAAGAAGAACAAAGATTTACTGCTATTTCAAAACTGATCGATCACAACAGGCCATTTGCTGCCATTCGTTGTCTGAGTCATTTACTAAATAGCAAACAAGCAGTCGGCATAGCACTATGTATACAAGCATTAAGTGCAGCTACATCCTCTAGCGAAGTTCGCGAAGAATTAGACGATCACAGCATTGTCAAAATCTTTGAGTTCCTTCAGTCACAATCTGATACTTCACGCGATGAACTCATTAGACTAGAGTGGTCATACTTTCCGTTGTTAGAACGCTATGGAGATTCCAAGATTGGAAACTTTGTGAGTGAACTGAGTCAAGATCCGACTTTTTTCTGGGAGTTTTTCCAGATGGTCTACGGCTCGAAACATGAAGCGGGAACCTCTCAAAAATCTTCAGAGGTTGTGAAAGAGCGAGCTGTGAATGCCTACAGAGTTCTTGAAGCATGGCAAACTCCTCCGGGATTAAGAAAGAATGGGACATTTGACGCACAGCATTTCGAGGAATGGTTGAACCACGTGAGAGAGCTTTGTTCTGGTTCCGACTATCTAGACATTGTGCTTAGCCAGGTAGGGAAAGTGCTAGTTCATACTCCACCCGATCCAACTGGATTATGGATACACAAAGCCGTAGCGAGAGCATTGAATGAACGTGATTCTGAGTCAATGCGTAGCGGCTTTCATACAGGTATATTCAATCTGCGTGGCGCTTATCTTATGGAAGATATGGGAGAGACTGAGAAGGAATTGGCAAGAGAGTACTATGAAAAGGCTGAAGAAGTTGAGAACTCTGGCTTTCAGCGATTAGCTGTCACACTGCGAGAGCTGAGTGAATATTATGAGCAAGAAGCTGAAAGAATAATCTCTGAGCATGATTAAGCAAGTGTCGTCCGTAGGCACATCCAGATATGCGATGACTCTCAATGAGCTACTCCCCGCCATCCACCAACTCGATCGCCCCGTCAAGCAAGCCCCAGCTATGTGACCCCACGCGATCGGCTGATGCGAGCAGCCATAGCGCAACAGGTGATCGTGTCAACATGGTAGTGCTGCATCAAACAAGGCAAAGATGACACTGCAAGGGTGGAGATGCAATGTAATGGTCAGAGAGCGAGGGAGCGATTGTAGTGACGCAGGAAATAGCGCAGTGCTCCCAGGTGGTTCTCCAACTTCTTCGAGAAGGACAACGCCTTTCTGACCAAACGCGACATTCGCTGGCACAGGGTGTTGTTCAACCGCTCGATATGGCTGGTCTGACCGCTCTCTTTGCCCACGGCTCGATGCCGCTTCTTCGGCAGAACACAGCTATAAGCTTCCCAGTAGTCGGTGTAGCAGACGGCACACTGGCAGTACACTCCGGGCAGTGAATCCCATAACTACTGTGCGGTCGTTTGGCTTCGGTCTCCGAGGGCAAACCCCACAACTTCGCTGGTCTGACGGTCAATCGCCAGCCAGACCCACTGTTTGTTCTCTTTACTGCCCACGAGCGACCACAGCTCGTCCATCTCTACGGTCATTTTCCCTTTTTTTTTTGACGAGACGGCTAAATCCGCAGGCTCACTCTCCAGCTTGTGATTGACGTAATCTTGCAGCCAGCGCAGCGAGACCTGAGCGGCGCGGGCGATTCCTGTCAGGGAGATGCGTTCGAGCAGTAGTCGGTCTACCAATGCCCGGGTCTCTTCCGAGAGCGGCTGAGCGTGGGGAGCTTCGACAAATTGTCGCCCGCATTCTTGGCAACGGTAGCGCTGTTTCCCGGTGTGGATGTGACCGTATTTGATGGTTTGGCTCGATTCACAGTTCGGACAGTGCATTGAGAACTAGGGGTTGCCTCTCTCCATCACTAACACTTCTTGCCATTACATTGCATCTCTAGCAATCCCTGAAAGCTCGACAGCACGTGACCCAGGTCGAGAATGAAATAACCCTGGCAAAAAAGACCCCATGGATAATTGTGGTGTGGTGAATCTCGGTCACTCGCTCAATCACTCGACCGAACTAGAGCTTCGCCCAGAACTTCGGTTCGATCGCGTCCGGCTCGCCCAGCTTTGCGGTCGATGGAATAATCGAACGGCTCGAACTTTTCGGGTCTGTACTGCGTGAAGATTTCCATGAGGGCTGCGGTATTGACGTTCTGGTCGAGTTTCAGCCGGGGAAAACACCGGGGCTGCGGTTCATCACGATTCAAGATCAACGGCTTTTGAGAGCTTTCAATAAGCCTGAGATTATTGAAAGCTCTCAAAAGTGGGATGCTCCCCTTTATCAGAAGTCCTCTGAAAGGCGCTTATACATGGGGTTACCAAGGTTTAAGAGTTGGAGGGAAGGTCGATCGCCGTAGGTTTGCGGGTCGAAGGTAACGGTGAAGCGCTGTCTTTGCCAGGTGAGTGTCCAGGTGCGATCGCCATTGTTCGAGAATCGCGAGGCATAAGCCTGGGTGATGGTACGCTCGACGGTTTGCCAGTCGTGATTTGATGGCGGTAACTCGCGATTGACGATCGCCAAGTCAGCCCGTACGTCTCGTTCGGCGAGATCGTCGATCGAGGTGGACAGGGTCGCGGTGTCGAATGATCGCTCAAATTCGGACATCATCACATCCTCTTCGAGCGGATCGGCGCTCATGGTCGCGCGTTCGAGAAAGGTTGGCACGCTGGCGAGAATGGGCTGAAGGTTGCCGACGACATTTGAGAACAGTTGAATGCGATCGCGTAGGCGTAGGTAAACCTTCGCTTCGACGGTTCCGTCATAGTAAAAGTTGTGGATACGAACGTCGGGGTAGCGTTGCCCGATGCGATCGATGCGTCCGATGCGCTGTTCGACTCGCATTGGATTCCAGGGCATATCGTAGTTGAACAGTACCCCGCAGGTTTGTAGGTTCAGCCCCTCGCTGGCGGACTCCGTACACAGCAAAATTAACAGCTCGCCGTCGCGAAATTGGCGTTTGATTTGCTCTTTGGGGACGATGTTCCAGGCTTGATCGTGATCTGACCACAGTTCGCCGCCGCGCCCGGAATAGCAGGCGACCTGTCGCCCGTACATTTGGCGCAGTTTGTCGCGCAGGTAGTCCATTGTGTCGGTGTACTGGGTGAAGACGATCGCGCTGTCGCGATCGGTCAGCTCGCGGCGTAGGACATCGAGAAAATGACGTAGTTTGCTATCTTCGCCGGTGTTGTCAAATTGTTTTAGCAGGTCTTCGAGATATTCGATTTCCTTGGGGTCGATCGTTTCGAGATAGTGTTCGAGTCCGGCGATCGCGACATCGTCGGCGTTGTCGAGATCGACGAGGTCGTCGTCGGTGATGCTGATGCCTTCTAGGCGGCGTTCGAGGGATTTTTGGATTGCGTAAAACGAGCTGGTGAGCCGTTTACGGTAGAGCGTCATCAGGAAACCCAGCGCTTTACGATTTTCCTTTTGGGCGAGGCGATAGAAGTCTCGGACGTAGTGGCTGACGGCTTCGTAGAGCGGCACTTCTCGCCGAGGTTCGAGGGCGATCGCGTTGTCGTTGACGTTGCGTTGGGGAATGTCGCGATCGAGCAAGCCGAGTTTGTAATATTGCCGCAGGGTGTCGCGTGTGTGGCGAAACATCAGGTCTTTGAGCGGTGTATGGGTGGTGAGATATTCCCGCGAGGCGGCGATAAATGGACGATCGCGCACCAGTTGCTTGAGGTTGGTGAGGTGTTGTTGGCGGTTCCAGGTGTCTTCGAGCTGGTAGTACAGCAGCCGATCGCGGCGTTGCCAATCCTGTTTAAACCGATCGCAGATCGAGCCGTGGCGAAAATAGTCGCTGGACATCTGCTGTAAAAATTCGATCTGGTGCGGGTTGGGTTCCTCCGTCGGTAGCGTGGCGAAGTATTCGCAAAAGAGGTCGCCATACTGCCAGCGTCCCGGCAGGCCAAACAGGGCGATCAGGTCGAAGACTTCGATCGGGTGAATCTGCATCGGTGTGGCGGAGAGCAGGATCAGCGATCGCGTTTTGTCTTTGAGCTGACGCATCAGGGCGAGTAGTGAGTTGGGATCGTCTTTGTTCGCTTTGGGATTTTTGCGGCGGGCGTGGTGAGCTTCATCGAGAATGACGAGATCCCAGGGTTCGGCGTCGAGCAGTTCGTCGCGACGATCGCTACGTCGGACGAGGTGGCTGGAGGCGAGGAGACGATCGTGCTGGTTCCAGGGGTTTGTATCGCTGCGAAGTGGGTCGATCGCGGCAAGATCCGGATCGGCGTAGGTGAATTCGCCCTGGCTATAGCTCCAAAAATGGAGGTTAAATTTTTCGCGTAGTTCGCTGTGCCATTGGGGTTGGACGCTGGCGGGGGCGAGGATGAGGACGCGCTTTACCTGTTGGCTAACGAGAAGGTAGCGCAGGATGAGGCCGGTTTCGATCGTCTTGCCCAGTCCGACTTCATCGGCGATCAGGAAGCTACAGGGAAAGCGATCGGCGACTTGGTAGAGGATTTTGAGTTGGTGCGGCCAGGGGTCGATCGGGATTGTTTCGAGGGTGTAGCTCAGGGGATGGGTTGGGGGCTTGGTTGGAGGGTTGCCGATCGCGGTGGGGGTTGCAGGGTTGGCCGGATTTGGAACGGGTGCGGGCGGGGTCGTAGCGATGTTGAGCGCGTCTGGGGCGATCGGGTCTATGTCGATCGGATTGACCGGGTTGAGCGGGTTGAGCGGATTGAGCGCGTCTGATGGCAGTTCGCGGGGCAGATCGTCGATCGCGACCGGTCGCGTATCGGTTTCTTCGCGGGGCGACCAGGTGGGCGGGCTGGTGGGGGCGTAGCGGAGCAGTTTTTGGCGGATTGCGTCGGGTAGGTCGAACGATCGCACGTTTTGGGCGATGTCGTTCCAGAGTTCTTCAAAGCGGTAGGTTTCTTCGGCGATGCGTTCGGCGTTGTCGCTGCTGCGCCAGGAGCAGAAGACGTGGAAGGATTCGGTGTTACCTTCCCAGCCGCCGAGGGATTCGTTATTGGAGCCACTAAAGGCGAGCTGGTTGCCGTCGGGGTCGGTGATGATGCCGACTTTTTCGTGAAAGATGTGGTGTCGATCGAGTTGGGGTTCGCGACAGTCGGGCTGGTTGTTGGGCTGTAGCGGGATGGCGATTTTGATATCGAGGCAGCCGATTTGGATCAGCCAGCTTAGGATCTCGAAGTGTTTGAGGTCGCTCAGGGTTTTGGGGTCGCTGAGGCCACGATCGAGACAGCCCAGCATTCGATCGCGCAGGTCGTAGCCTGCGGCGATCGCTTGAACGTCTTCGGGCGAAAACTGACAGCCGAGGATCAGGCGTATCCTACCGTTTTGGTTGAGGATGGCTCCGAGGCCGGTGGCGACGCGGCTCAGGATGCTGCTGTTAAAGAATCCGGCTTTGCGATCGTAGCGTTGGGCGCGTTCGAGGGCGGGGATGTAAAAGTCGAGGAGTGGGTTATCGGTGTCGGTGGAGTAGCTGATTTTCCAGGGGTGGGAGGGCAGCATGGGTGGTGGTTTGGTTAGGGTTCGAGGCCGGGTTCGAGGCTGAGGCCGAGCTGTGCGGGGTCGGTGTTGCTGATCGGGTCGGTGGTGTTGCCGATCGTCAGTTGTTCGTAGCTGACGTTGGCTTTAATTTCGTCCATGGAGAGCCAGAGGGTTTGGAGGCTGTCGTGTTCGCTGGTTTTGCTGGGGAGGACTTGCAGGGCGATTTCCCAGGTTTTGAGGAATCGATCGTTGGTGATCAGGTTGGTGTTTTGCAGGAAGGTACGGACGGGGGCGATCGTGCCTTCTTCGTCGTAAATGAGGATCGCGGCGTGGATGCCGTCGATTAGGGCGGTGGGGTTAAATTCGTCGGGGTTGACGCTAAAGGCGCGTTTTTTGGATCGTTGGCGCGGTTCGAGGAGTTTGCATGTGCCGCTGGTGCTGTCGAGTAGTTTATGGGTTTTGCTGAGGTCGGTGACGTTGAAGCCGCCGATCGCCAAGGCGAGCTGTCGAGCTTCATCGAAGGGGAATTCGCGGGCTTGGAAGGCGTCCCAGGCGAGGAGATACCACTGGGTGAGGGGGTCGATGCCGTTGGTGTCTTTGCCGTGGAGGAGTTTGGCGAGGCGGTAGTTGGCGACGGCGCGGCGGGTTTCCTCGAAGGCTTGTTCGGGGCGGACGGTTTCGCCGCTGCTATCGAGGATTGGGTAGGATTTTGAGAAGACGTTGAGGGCGGGGCCGAAGGCGCTGAGGTAGAGGTCGATGCCGTTGATGCCGTATTCTTCGAGCCATTCGAGGCGCGATAGCAGTTGGTCGTTATGTTCGATTTCTTCGGGGTTGGCGGGGATGCCGCTTTGGGGGAGTTGGCCTGCGCCGCGACGGATGGTTTTGGCGGTGAGGGTGTTGTTGACTTCGGATCGGAGGTCGTCCCACCAGGCTTGGGGGGCGTTGGGGTCGCGTTTGCGGCAGACGAGGAGGACGGTACTAGAGACGCTATTTTTCTTGGCTTGGTGGAGGTTTTGGGGGTTTTCGGTGTTGACGGCCCAGCTTGCGGTGATCTCGAATCCGGCGTCGATCAGGGATTTGGTGAGGATGTCCCAGGCTCCGGATTCTTTGTGGTTGAATTGGACGGTCATGACGCCGTGGTCTTTGAGGACGCGGTGATATTCGCTAAATGCGAGTTGCATTTTGGCTTCGTAGTCTTGGGCGGCGAGGTCGGCGGGGCTGGCTCCCATGTTGCGAAAGCGGGAGGGGTTGGCGACGGCTTCGCGGTTTTTGTCGGTGAGTTCGGTGGTGTAGAGTTCGGGGAATATGTCGCCGAGGATGCGTTTTTGCCAAACGTAGAAGAAGTCGGAGAGTTCGGCGTATTGGATTGTGCCGTAGTAGGGGGGGTCGGTGACGATGCTGTCGATGCTTTGGTCGGCTAAATGAAATAGGCTATCGGCAGAGGCTGAATCAATTTGAACATTTTTTTCGGTATAATTTTCGACTTCTTGAATATTTGATGAATTTGTTTTTGTGCCAAGAAAATTGCAAACTCCTTGATATTCGTTAGAAACAGGATCTGCACATCCTTTCCATAGTTCTTGATTTCCAGAAATTTCTGGATAATTCCAGGTTAGATTTAAAGCGTGCTGTGTTGAAGCTCTCTCAACGGATGATCTCGCTGTATGCCAGATTGATAATCTACAATTTCTGTCAACACATCGATCGAGAACCAAAGCCAAATAAGTAACGATCGCCTGCGCCTTCTCCTCTCCGAACTCTTCCCGGATTTTCTCCTTCGCCTCATTAATAATCTCAACATAAGTCACCAACGTTAAAAGTTGACGCGGGTTAAACATATCTGACCAACTAGGGCAGAAAGTTCTTATTTGTTCGTCTAAGTCCTTACCTTCAGGTATGAGTGTATCCGGGATTAGAATAGATTTTTCTGGTTCATTTCTAATATTTTTGATTTTTTCTTTTGATTTTTCTATTCCTGATAAATCTAGATTTTTAGGTAATCGAAAGTCTAAGCTTGATTTTCCTTTTTTAAAAGCAACTGCATAGACTTGACAGTCTAATTCTTTTCTGCTTGCTGCTTGCATAATGACTGAATTTTCAATCACATTTTCACAATTGCAACACTTTCCAACTCCACGCGAAATCGTCGCAAAATCATTCGGATCGAAATCTCCCTCCGGCGTTTGAATCGTCGCCCCCTTCCCCTTCTTACCCTTAATCAACTCAAAATCAACCCGCTTCTCCTTCAGATTCGGAACCGGCTTCACCGCATACCAATCACTCGTAACCTTCCGAGCCTGACCCTTACCCGCATAATTACTCGTCTTGCTTAACCACCAATTCGGACTCAACGGCACAACCGACCCACAACTCGGACACACCACCGTATGCGCCCAAAGATAATTCTGCACCGTTTCCCCCTCACCCGACGGAAAAAACTCCCCCAACCGCACCGCAGCCTCATCCCCAACCCACCGCACCCACCGATCAATATCCCCCTGTAACCCCGCCCCAAACCGCAACGGAAACTCGATCGCCGCCTTCATCGTCACCACCGCCACCGGATTGAGATCACTCCCAAACACCCGTAACCCATACCGCGCCGCCTCAAACGGAATCGAACCACCACCCGCAAACGCATCCAACACCGCCGGAGTCCGATCGCCCCACACCCCCTCACAATACGACTGCACCCGATCGATTAACCCCTCCCCCGGCGGCGTCTTGTACAGCTTCACCGCATTCTTGCGATCGCCCCGCAACTCCCTCCGCTCCAACCCCAACAACTCCTCAAACTCCTCCATCGTCACCGACCCCGGCAACAACGACGCCAACACACTCGCCCGCGAAAACGACAACGGCTTACGCGAATACCAACGATGCAACCCCTTAAACGGATTGCCACCATGCTCGTAATTCACCTGCTCATTTAAAAGCTGAACCGGAAAAATCGTCTCGATAAATAACTTCGATCGAACCATCACCCAAAAATCCCCAAAAACCACGCACACACAATCGTAACGGCTCAGACCCGCGATCGGCCTGAACACCAACATTTCGCGAACACATTTCGCAAAAACTAATCCCCTCATCCCCCAGCCCCTTCTCCCATTTTGGGAGAAGGGGAGCAAGATTTTAAGGATCAAAGTCCCTCTCCCAACCTGGGAGAGGGATTTAGGGTGAGGGTCTGTTGAGTATGCGTTCGCGCCAACTAATCCCCCAACAACACCCGCAACGCCCGCAACGCCGGACTGTGACCACTCGCCTCGATCTTCGCAAACCAATAATGCGCCTCCTCCGGCGTCATCGCCTCAATCCCCGCCGCAATATTGGCAATCCGATCCGGCTTCCGCAACGGCTGCAACGCCCGAAATAAAATCGCCAGCCACACCCCCGAATTTTCACTCAACACATAAGGCCGCTGCCGCTTATGCGAAAGCTGCTTCGGATCATAATTATTCGCCTTCAACGCCTGATAAATCACCACCCGCGCCAACACCAACGCCTGACCCTTCAAACGACCCACCCGCTTCGCCGCCGGTCGCCTCTTCTCACCCGCCCGCTTATACGCACACTGGTACAACTCCAGCGCGAAGTTGTTATTGTCCGTCGGAACCACACGCAGTTGAAACTCTTGCATTCTCTTTCACGAAATCGTTTAACCAGCCGCATGGCCGCATAACTGAGCGATCGTCGTCCAAAACGGTGATAACTCACCATCATCGCCCGCCCTGAGATAAACCGTCGCAAACTGAATCATCTCATCTGGCTCCAGATTATTATCCAGAAACACCTCGATCGCCGCGCCACGCATCGCCCGCAACTTCGGCAAATTCAGCCCCAACCGCTCGATCGTCGTTTGAGCTGCTAGATCATCATCATTTTCCGCTTTGATCTGTCCATCGCCCGTATATCGAAACCGCTCCTCACAGGACGGCACAAGCGGCGAGACCAGTCGCTGCGGATCAAACCAATCCGCCTTAAGATTCCCGCAGTGTCGCGGCTCCCCCCTCGTCAATTGATTCTGACAAGAACACAGCAAATTGGCATAGTCGAGAGGATCGATCGCCGGATCAGACTGCGGCTGAAAATGCTCGATGTGTGAATCCTTCGCGCTGAGGCGCTGCTCGCAGTAACAACACAGCCCACCCTGTTCGCGCGTTAATGCCGCCTTCAGCTTCCGTTTCAGCGCCCCGCCCATCGCTGCATAGCTCGGTTGCCACTCCGAATTGGCTTGACCCTTCCAGGCGATAAGTTCGGGCGGCTCGGCTTGTTTCTGGATATACTTCACGATTTCGCGACTCCCTATTGACCCACTATTTACCCAAAATGGCCTTGCGCTGAATTAGCAAACGCGCTTTGACAATCTCCGGGTCGCTGGCCGCTGACTCTACCTGCTGCGTCATCGACTCGATCGCCGCCGTCGCACCGTCGAGATCGTGACGCGAAATCTGATCGTAAATACGGTGCAACTCTTCCGACACCGCGATCGGGCGTGTCGTGTCGAGACCCATTAAATCCTCAAGGATACGCTCAACGGTCTTGCCGTACGCCTCGCGCGGCTGACTGGCCTCGATCGCACCATTGACGCGATCGAGCACGATGATATGCTCGGCGCGAACGTGGGTGAGCACGTGGGGCGAATGCGTCGAAATCATAAACTGGCAGTTTGGGAAAATCTCGATGAGCTTCGGTACGATCGTCCGTTGCCACAGGGGATGTAAATGTAGATCGATTTCGTCAATCAAAACGATGCCCGATCCCGCCAGCGGGTTTTCGCCCTGGGGATTGGCGATCGCCAGCCGTCGAGCCAGATCGCTGACCAGCGCGATCGAACATTTCTCGCCGTCCGATAGCTGGTTGACCTTAATCACTTCACCCTGCTTTTCAATTTCCATCCGCAACGGGCTGCGACGCACCGTGAGACGAGAAAACTCGGGACGTAAACACTCGATCGATCGCCGTACCGCGTTTAACTGGCGATCGCCGTCGTAGGGTGGGTCGGACTGACTGAATAGCGAGTTTGCGTTACGCCACTGCTCGTTTTCAAGATCCTCACGCTCACGAAACCACTCGAAAAATCGCCGAAAGTTAGCCCCGCCGGTTAGGGCATCATCGTAGGCGGCTAGACGATCAAAACTGTGTCGGCCTCGAATTCGCAGCGGAATATCGAGCACGGCACGATTGACGGGATAGTGAACAAAAATCGGTAAACTTGCCGTCGCCTCGTTCGTCGTCAGCGCAGCCTGAATGTGTTTCGTGTATTCACTTAGAGCGGTTAAGTGGCTGGGTACAGCCGGTTTTTCGCGCCCTGCTCTGGCCTTTGCCAGTCGCCAACGAATCGGACGATCGCCGTCTTGATCATCACAACAGATCAGCTCGATCGCTGCGCCCGCCGCACCATTGGCAATATCATCCTCTGCGATCGGGCTGCCCGAGGTTCCCGCTCTCCGAATACGACTCACCGCCCAGGTCAGCATCAGCGCGACGGCATCGAGTACCGTTGATTTTCCCGCGCCATTTGCCCCCACTAAGACATTGAGGTGCGGATCGAGATCGGTTAGAGATAGCGATCGAGATCCGCGATAGTTTTCTAAGTCGATCCGTTGCACATGCATTCGCTTCGTTTCCTCCCGATCGATTCTTATAGGTAGACGACTAAGCCTAAACGATCGACGGGATTTCGCGTCAGGATCGTACGAATCTGGTTGATTTCTGGACTTTTCGGCGCGATCGCCGAGTCGAACTGTAGCGAGATCGTCAGGCTGACATTCGCCTGTACATTGTCCTGATTGAGGAACGTCGAAGCGGGTGTAAAACAGGTCTGAAATCCCCGTAGATCGCCCTGATACTCGAACCGCAAAAATTGACCGGGCGCTTGAACCGTCACGTTCTGATCGATCGTCATATTTTTGCTAAAGCGCGACATCAGGGCGATCGCCGTGCCGATCTTGCGGTAATCCATGCCGCTTTGCACTGACAGATCGATTTTCGCGATCGATTTGAGGTTATGCCCCTCCACACAATCCTCCCAATCCTTGAACACCCGCTGCGGCGTCCCCGTAAACGTGAACTGCGTCGGCGCGATCGGTAACAACGGGGGGTCATCATCCTTTACCTTCCCACCACCACCCGGAGGCTTCGTCTGTGTGTAGAGCGTCACGCGCTTCTCCTGCTCGACGGTTTCCCCGTTGGCATAGTGCGCGACCACCCGATAGACCGTATCCGCTGCGATCGCCTCGCGATATTGCGACGACCAGCTAAACGACTCCGGCAGGGCTTCGCCGTTGCGTTCGAGCCGGGTCGAAATCGCCTCTTCCGCCTGCCAGGACAGCTCGATCGTGCGATCGGTTTCACCACCCGAGAGCTGATAGCTCAGGGAGATCTCGCGCGGTTTGGGCGGTTCGAGAATGCCGCGACGGTACAGCGTTTGCCGATCGGAAAACTCGATCGGTGGCGATTCCGGTATGGCCTTGTCCTGCTTGATATAGACCTGTTCGCCCATTTTCAAATCCCAGGCTCCCTCGCGGATACCCCGTTCGATCGTCTGGCGTAGCTTCGGGGTTTCTGCCGCGATCGGTAAGTTCAGCGCTAAATTTTTCGCAAACTCATCCCGCAGCGATCGCGTCGTCATCGACTCCAAACCCGCAGGCCAGACTTTTTGCAACACAAAGGCCGGGGCGAATGGCTTGGCGATCGTTTCGTCTGCCGATCGTGCCTTCGTACAGTCGCGTAACGCATCGAGCAAGACTTCCTGCTGATTGCGCTTGATGGTGCTCGCGTCTTGCGCCGGTAGCGTGTAGTGCATCAAGCCGCGCGGTGCTTTCACGTCATCCTTCGTTGGGTAAAACAGATGACGATAGGCGTTGCACAAGGCCACACGCGCATCAAGATCTAAGCTTGCCCCCCGTTTTTTGAGGTCGGCTTGCTGACTTTTGGAGAGATCCTGTAACCGGTTGGCATTTTTGAGAATGCCCTGGATGGCGAGGTGGATGCGGGTCTTCTCTAAAGCATTGGCGAAATCGCGATCGTTGGCGACGAGAAACAGCAGCCGGTTGCGATAGGTGCGGAACTTGTTCGCTTCACCGGTACTGTTAAACATTTTCTCGACCAAAGGCGGCGGCGGATCTTGCGATGATTTCACCATGGCATCGTGGAAATCCATCACACACAGCACGATCGTCTCCGCCGTATCGTCCACATCCGACGCCGACTCCGGCACGATCATCGTAAACATCTGCGAGGCGAACATGCTGTTACGCCGATCGCGGAGCGCCTCTTTTGCCATGACCTGACTGATCAGGCTTGTTTCTTCGGTGATGATTTTGTTGAGTGACGGCTCTTCTTTAAACTGAGTGATCGTCGTCATCGGGTCATAGTCGAGATACCAGGCCACGTTCATCAGCCGCTCAAACACATCTTCGGTTAGCCCGATTTCAGCTCCCGGCGTCAGCAAGGCCAAGTTCAGCTCCGATCGCCGGATACCGGACGAAATTCCCTGGGTGAGGGAGTGGAGAAAAATGGTTCGCGCGATCCAGCTTGCTAAGGGTGGCTTGTCGGCGGCGATCCAAGTATTGTCTTGCACCTGGGCGTAGGCTTCGCGCCCGTTGGCGTTGTAAATATCGGCCTCGATCGCTGGACGCATTAATTGCCGGTTGAGCCGCGAGGTGAGATCGTCGGTCACGTTTTTATTCACGCCGATCGGTACATGGTGTACGTGGATAACAGGCGTGTGATTCGGGCGATCGCGCCAGATCTGCTGCACCACCCACCCCAGCAGCCGCAATGCGCCTCGCGTTCGCTGAAATTCGGGAATCGAGGCGATCTTTTTCGTTAAGACCTGGAATAGCTCGGGGTGGAACGGGTAGCTAGAAGCAAAGGTTTGACGATAGCTGCTTTCTTTACAGCCGTCGGGTAGATCGAGTTGCGATTGACGATAGCGATCGCAATATTCCTGCGCTGCTGCCGCCGCCGCGTCTTCGTTAACCCGCTCGAATAACCGCTGTTTGACGATGTTGTAGATATCAGTATCCGTGGACGGACTTAGCACCCGCTCCTGTCGGGCTGACGATTGACGTAGTTCGTTCAGTTCGATCGTCTCTTGGCTAAAGGTATCGGATGCGGAGGCTAGCGAATACACCAGGACGACCCGATCGCTCGCGGCGGCAAAATCCATCAGCGAAAACAAAAAGGCCACGACCTGACTCGACAGATCGCTATTCCCGATAATCTTGGCTTTTGCTGCTCGCAGGTGACGCGCGATCTCGTCAATCACGATCACCGTTGGTGCATCTCCCACCAGCCGTTCTAAAACGCTCGATCCCGGCGTAATGCCCGTTTCGTCCGATCCTTTTAGTAGCTCATAGCCCCGAACGCCGCCAATCTGGTAGGCAATTTCGCCCCACAGTGTCCGTGTGGTGATGCCCGTTTCTGCGTGAAAGTTACCGGCTTCGATATCCAGGTCGCGTCCATCGATCGCCGCGATTTGAATGCTCCTCTCTGAGAGCAAGTCGAGATCGGCAAAGCGATCCAGTCCGGCAATCTCTCGCCCCCGTTTGCAAATATGCCACAGCGCAATCAGATCGTGGGTTTTGCCGCCCCCAAAACTCGTTTCCAGCCGAATCACGGGCGATCCGATGCCCTGCCCGCTCAGTCTGCCGAACACCTCTTGGATCAGCATCGACAGTCCATCGGTCGGGAATGTATTCGCGAAGAAGCGATCGGCGTCCTGGTAAACATCCGGGGCTTTACCTTCCACCACCGGTCGGATTTTCGCTGCAAAAATTTCTTCCTTCAGCGCTCCGGTCAGTAGCTCGGGGCGAGGCTGGCAGGTTTCAAATACAGAACGGAGTAAAGCCATAAATACGGGGGGATAAGTCTTGAGTAAGCCGCGATCGCGCCTTTACCGCTTCTATGAGCTTATTCCAATTCTTTCAGAATTAACCTTGGCGATCGCCTTCCCTGCTGCCCCGTTATGTTTCGAGCCTCAAACCTCATCTAGGTAAACGATCCGGAGGAAAATAGCTTGCTTTCTTTTTCAATGTTCTAAACTCGACGCTACGACGGCATCATTGAGTACTCTGAGCTTTGCTGTAACGGAAGTTTCCCGGATTCTGCCCCTCACCGACTCCATCACAAAGCTTCCAGCTCCGCAAGCAGACATTTAAGACGCTGATATGGATGCTTCGGCTTCGATTTCGAGGCGCGACAGATCCCCAGCGCCGTGGCAATCGCTGTGATACCGTTACCCTCGATCGCAAGGTCGATCGCTCGTCCGGTCACGTCACAATCCAGGCCGTATTTACGCGCCAGTTCGGCGG
>CAZFJL010000077.1:0-16936 GCA_964518905.1 uncultured Geitlerinema sp.
GTGCGGTTTTCAACTTAGACGAGAGTGTCCTAATTTAATCGGCTTCTGCTATAACAAATCTAACCCTAGGATAGACCCCCAAACGAGCTAGGACGTTAACGCTTCGAGATCGCGATCGGCGTGGTCGTGATTATCCCAGATCACGAGATGCACCAGCCAGTCGAGCACGCGATGATTGACCACCTCGGGGCGATCGTCGTGGGGGCAGTGTCCGGCGTTGGGAATGGCGAAAAAGTCGATCGCGGCGTCACCGTTCCAGGTTTTGTATATATCCGCACCGTCGATCGGCGTCCAGGGATCATCCTCGCCCCACAGCACTAATAGCGGACAAGTCACACGCGGCAACAGCTCATCGGGCTTAGGGCCTGCCGGTGCGGTCAAAATCGAGGCGAAGACTTTTTGGGCGTTCGGATCGCAGGACGGACGATAGAGGAGTTCGACCAGTTCATCATCGATCGCGGCATGGTTGCGGTAGACCTGATGCAGCGTCCGACGAATTTGTGAGGGGCGGCGCACGACTTCAAACAGGGCATTACCGACGATCGGCGCGGAGACGACCTTCGCGAACGATCCCAAGATAAAACCCAACACTGGGTTTAGCTCATCCGGGCGATGGTTGAGACCACCCGCACAGTTGAGCAAGACCGCGCCGCGCGTTTTTTCGGGATGATCCGCCGCCAGCATCAGTGCCAGCAACGCCCCGATCGAGTTCCCAACCCACACCGTCGGCGTGTTGATAAATTCGCCCCAAAAATCTGCAATTAAATCACGCCATAGTTCGAGCGAATAATCCACCAGGGCTTTCTCCGAATCGCCAAACCCGAGCAAATCGATCGCGTAGACCCGATAGCCCGCCTTTGCCCAATCGGGAATATTATTGCGCCAATGGCCGATCGACGCGCCGAAACCGTGAATTAAAAATAGCGGTTGACCCTCACCGCAAACGGCATACTGAATCTTGCGATTGCGCCATGTCCAGGCGTGGCGATCAAGAGCGAGGCGATCAAGAACAGCAGTCACAGGCGGCTACGAAGCTCCGGCGAGGGAATGTAACCAATTGTAACCAAACTGAGAGCAGACGTATAGCCTTTGGGGTGATTCCAGATTTTCCGCGATTCTCGGTCTATTTCTGATGACGGCCTATGGCGGTTTATGACTGCACATCGTTTGTATTTCCTTGACGAGCCGCGATCGCCGCGCGAGCATTACGCCGCCACATCTCCGGCTTAATCCGCCGCAGCGCCGACGCCGGAAAGCGGCGATTCCACTCCGCTTCGTCGAGTTCCACCAACTCGCTTAACGTCGGCGCGACATTGTCGGGGTAGGGCTGAAATTCCGCCACATCGGTTTCACGGGCAAACCGCTGATTCCAGGGGCAAACATCCTGGCAAATATCGCAGCCCGCCACCCAACCATCGAGCTGGGTCGCGATCGTCTCGGGCAGCGTCGCCGATCGATTTTCGATCGTGTGATAGGCAATGCAGCGATTGGCGTCCACCACGGACGGCGAGACGATCGCACCCGTCGGGCAGGCATCGAGGCAGCGCGTACAGGTTCCACAGTGCGCCGTATGGGGACGATCGGCCTCCAAATCCAGATCGGTCAAAATTTCGCCGAGAAACATCCATGAGCCGAACTCACGGGAAATCACATTTCCATTTTTGGCAATCCAGCCAATTCCCGCCTGTTGCGCCCAGCTTTTATCGGATAGTGGCCCCGTATCGGCGTAGTACCGCGCGATCGCGCCCTGTTCATTTAGCCAACGCGCAAACGCCTTGAGCTTCTTTTGCATCACACGGTGGTAATCGCGCCCCCAGCCGTAGCGCGAAATCTTGCCGATCGCCGGATCATCGCTGTGATCGACGGGCGTGTAATAGTTCAGCGCCACGCTAATGATCGATCGCACCTCCGGCAACACCTGCCGCACATCGGCTCGCCTCGGATCAGCCATCCAGGCCATCTCCGCCTGATAGCCCTTCGCCAGCCAGGTTTGCAGCGCCGCACGAGCGCGATCGTCGAGATCATCCGGTTTGGCAATGCCCACCTGATGAAACCCCAAGTCTTGGGCATAGGCTAAGACGCGATCGCGATCGGGCAATTCATGATTCTGCGGAACCGACACCGGCAAACCCCTAAGCCGATTTAGCGGCCTGCGCCGCTTTCTCCGCGAGATTCGCCTCTAATCGCAAACAGTTGCGGCCTTCATCATCGATCTTGAGCGAATATTCCACCCGATCCATCAAGCGATTAATGATCAACCAGCCGTAGCCCCCTTCCTGCATCGCCTCCGGAGTCGGAGCCATATAGCCCTCCAGGTCGTAGCCCGTGCCTCGATCCCAAACCTCAATGCTGACGTCTGTGTTATTCAGCTCCATCTTGAGCAAGATCAGGATCTGCGGCTGCTCCTGATGAGCATGGCGCACCACATTAGAGAAGGCTTCCGCAAGCACAAGCCGTAAGCGATTCGATTGACGTGCCCAGTCAATACTTTCCCCGACACCAATTTCTAGGCAACCGAGGAGCCACTGCTCGACGATATTGAGAAACTTCAAGTCGCTGGGAATTTGCAGTTCCGTTTTCACCTACAGCACCTCCAGGGAAAGAATTGTTTGGTCATCATCTTGTTCAGTGCTATCGCCCCGCACGCGATCGAGGATGCGAGTCAGGCTAAAGGGATACGCCTCGGATTGGAGCAAAGTCCACAGCCCCTCCTGTTGGAGCATGATGGTTTGCTCTTGACCGTCGGAGTCGAGCGATGTCACTGTCGCCTCGGTAATCCCATCACTGGTTAACAGGAACACATCTCCACTCGTGAGAGAAACAGAGTCACATTTCGCCTTCCACTCTGGCAGAATTCCAACCGGAATCCCCCGAGTTTTGAGGAATTGTGGGTTGCCCTCTCCCCCGTTAGCCAGCGTTTGATGTGACCAAACGAGGGGATAAATATGCCCCGCATTGGCGTAGACCAGCTCTCGCGTGGCGGGGGTGTATCGCGCCACAACCATTGTGATGAAACAGTTGTTTTCGATCAGGTCGTCGGACATGCTGCGATTGAGGTTTTGCATGACAATGTTCGGCTCGGGAGGATTATCGATCGATAATTCTCGCCGTAGCACCGACATCGCGCTTGCCATAAACAGCGCTGCCGGGACCCCTTTACCCGACACATCCCCGAGCGCCAACCATAAATCCCCTTGGGAGTGGGAAAACACCTCGAAGAAGTCGCCCCCCACGCCACGAGCCGGGTAGCAGCAAGCTTGGACACGTTCTGAGTCCGATTCTGGGAACACCTGGCGCAACAGATTGGACTGAATTTGCCTTGCAACCTCCAGCTCGGCCAGCATTTTTTCGGCCTGCTCTTGGGTGCGCTGATAGAGTCTCGCTTGAGACAGCGCTAGGGCGGACTGTTCAGCGACGAGTTGCATCAGTTCAACATCCGCCGTTAGCCAGGGGGCCTCACTGCTGACGCGATCGAGAATCAAAATCGCGAGCAAATCTTTCTGATAGGCCAGCGGAATTGCCACACGCATCAGGCTTGAGTCGTCTTCGGTAACGACTTGACTCTGCACCGTCTCAAGGACGGACTGCACCAGTGCTTCATCACCGAGTACGGCCTCGGGAATATCGCTCTCATTGGCAGAATAGGAGAACGACCCAGCACTGCGCAGGCGGCCATTTTCGACCGGGTATAACTTACCCGCTGTCGCTTCGAGGCAACTGCCGATCGTCTCAACAATCTTGACCAGCATCCCTTCGTAATCGAGCGACTCACGAATGACGCTCATGATTTCGTTTTGCAACAACTCGCGTCTTAAGGTGCGGTTGAGCTCGTTGGTGCGCTGCTTAAGGACTTTATAGGTTTCAGACGCCTGCTGAACCACGCCTTTCAGCTCATCCGGATTCCAAGGCTTCGTGATGTATTTGAAGACTTGGCCGGTATTGATTGCGTCTACGAGGTCTTCGACGTCGGTATAACCGGTCAGCAGAATTCGGATCGTATCGGGAAACCGATCGACCGTTTTGCTGAGAAACTCGGTTCCGTTCATCTCCGGCATACGCTGATCCGAGATGATCAGAGCCATTTCGCCGTTTTCGTCGAGCAAACTTAACGCTTCGCTCGCACTCTCGGCTTTATAGACTTGAAAGTCACGACGGAACGTCCGGAATAACAGATCGAGGTTATCGGTCTCGTCGTCAACTACCAGTAAGCGTAACTTTTTACGTTTTCCCCGACTCATGTCGTCTCCAGGTTTCGGGCTCGCTCGCCGGATTGGGTCACAATTGGTCGTCTCGCATTGGCGTAGACCTCATGCATGATAGCTATCCTACCTTAAGTTACTGACTCACACGACACGAGCCGGATGACTTAGAAGATGACTTAGAACAAGAGTTTTGATCATGACGGGTGAAGATGGTCGGGATCGCTATTTGGCTTAACATTTGAGACGACGATCGTACATTGATCGCACAGCCCGAAGAATTCGAGGGTGTGATAGTAAATCTTGAACTGATGAGCGTGTTGGAGTTGCTGTTCCAGGTCATGAATTGGGCAGCGATCGAGGGCGATCGAATCACCACATTGCAAGCAGGTGAGATGGTGACGATCTTGGTGGGCAGAGCTGTAGAGCGCTTCCCCGTTGGCCTGGGTACGTACCTGCAAGAGTCCGGCCAGTTTGAGCGCGTCGAGGGCTCGATAGATCGTCGCCAAGCCTAGGGACTGGTTTCGCTGTCGGAGTTCAATGAAGATTTCCTGAGCCGAGATGGCTTGAGGCTGCGTGTTGAGCAACCCCAAGATGCGATCGTGACTGCGAGGGCGCTTGGATTTCACGGGAATCGTATATTGAGGTCGTTCAGATCAAGGGAACTGGAAAAGACGCAACTAATTCAGAATTCACAGAGACCTAGGGTCGTACGCTGACGAGATTCTGAGGGTCTACTCGATAAATGCGTAGTGGTATGAGCCGATTAAGGTAACGTGTTTAAGGTTGGTGTGAATTCAAGTCGTGATCTTAAGTCGCGATTCAAGTCGCGGTGCAAATCGTGTCTAAGTCACAATTTAAGCTGCGATCAAAGTCAGTTCGGCCAGCCACCGCACCGTCATGATCGCGAATCGCGCGTTGAGTATCGAAGTTATTCGCCTGACTATCTTGGCGATCGTCAATCAAACCTGTCGTTCAGCATCTCACGAATCTACACCGTGACTCAAACCTACCAAGCCCAAGTTTACGTAACTCTGCGTCCGTCGGTTCTCGACCCGGCGGGGACTGCCGTACAGTCCGGTCTCGCCCAACTCGGCTTCGAGGGGGTCGATCGCCTGCGGATCGGCAAGTATATCGAGCTGACGATCGAGGCCGCTGATGAAGCGAGCGCGTCGCAACAGCTTGACGCCATGTGCGATCGGCTGCTCGCCAATACGACGATCGAAAATTATCGCTTTGATCTCAAGCTGGTCAATCCCAGCGCCACGGAGGTCGTGAGCGCATGAGCGGCTTAACGTTTGGTGTGATTGTCTTTCCGGGGTCGAACTGTTCCCGTGACGTGGCCTATGTCACACGCGATCGTCTCGGTTGTGAGACGCGCATGGTGTGGCATCGTGAGACCGATATTAGCGATCTCGATGCGATCGTGGTTCCCGGCGGCTTTAGCTACGGCGACTATCTACGCTGCGGCGCGATCGCCCAGTTTTCGCCCGTGATGCGATCGGTCATCGACCACGCCAACAGCGGTAAACCCGTCCTCGGGATCTGCAACGGGTTCCAGATTTTGACCGAAGTGGGTCTACTCCCCGGCGCTCTGATTCGGAATCGGGATTTGCACTTTATCTGCGAAACGGTTTCGCTGACGATCGAGCGCCGGGATTTGTTTTGGACGCGCGGCTACGAGGCGACACGCGGCGCGATCTCCGTGCCGATCGCCCACGGCGAAGGGCGCTACTTTGCCGACACCGATCAGCTCAAGCAAATCGAAGATAACGATCAAGTGGTGTTTCGCTACTGTGATGCCAGCGGCACGGTCACGCCAGAGAGTAACCCGAACGGTTCACTCGACAACATCGCCGGGATCTGCAACGCCAAGGGTAATGTCGTCGGCATGATGCCCCACCCGGAACGTGCCTCCGATCGCGCCTTGGGCAGCGAAGACGGTCTCGCGATGTTTGCCGAAGCCTTGACCGTCACGGCTTAGTTTGCCTCGAAATTTGTCCTAGAGTTTGTTTCAGAAATTTTCAATCGTTCTAGAAGCTTTCAATACGATTTAACGATGTCCTTAGAATTTATCGTGCCGGATATGGCCTGCTCTGCTTGCGTGAAATCGATCACACGAGCGATTCAAAATTTTGATAGTGGCGCTGAAGTGAATGCCGACCCGGACACCAAGCGTGTCACGGTTTCGACCAGTCGGGCACGGATCGAAATCGAGCAAACGATCGTGGCGGTGGGCTACACCGTCGTCAGCCAGTCATCCCAATAGGCTAGGAGCTGTCTTCATTTAATGTCTAGTAATTTCTAGCGCTGACCCAGCAAGAGGGAAAGCCTCGAAAGATACGTCGAGATTGATGCTTGGCGGTTGATCCTTCCCCCACTCTGGTTTTACCGTCATGACCAAGCTCGTCATTCAAATCCCGTGCTACAACGAGGCCAAAACCCTCGGGATCGCCTTGGCCGAGTTGCCGCGTGAGCTTCCCGGTATTGATGTCGTCGAATGGCTCGTGATTGATGATGGTAGCCGGGATGAGACGATCGCGGTCGCCCGTGCCTGCGGCGTCGATCGCATCGTGCGCCATTCCGACAATCAAGGCTTGGCGAAGGCGTTCATGACCGGCATTGAGGCGAGCTTACAGGCGGGAGCCGACATCATTGTCAATACCGATGCCGACAATCAATACTGCGCGGCGGATATTCCGAAGTTAATTGCGCCGATCCTGGCGGGCACAGCGGAAATCACGATCGGGGCTCGCCCGATCGCTCAAACCCAGCATTTTTCACCCATTAAAAAACTGCTACAAAAATTCGGCAGTTGGGTCGTCCGCCTTGCGAGCAATACAAATGTGGCCGATGCACCCAGCGGCTTTCGCGCCTTAAGTCGTAACGCAGCGATGCAGCTTAACGTGTTTAACGAATACACGTATACGCTGGAAACCATTATCCAAGCCGGTCAGAAAAATATCGCGATCGCCTCCGTGCCGATTCGGACGAACCGCGACCTGAGACCGTCGCGTTTGGTGAAGAGTATCCCGGCCTATGTCCAGCGATCGATCTTTACCATTCTGCGGATTTTTTTGACCTATCGACCGCTGCGGGTGTTTTCGCTGCTCGGCAGTATCCCGTTTTTCTGTGGGGTCGGTCTGGGGACGCGCTGGCTGTATTTTTTATGGGTCGGAACCGAGCGTACCCGCATTCCGAGTCTGATTTTGACCACAATTTTATTGGTCATCGGGGTGCAGCTCTGGATTTTGGGGTTAGTTGCGGAGCTGTTGTCGGTGAATCGGAAGCTGCTCGAAGATATTCAGCTACGGTTACGTCGCGCCGAACTGCAAGGCGATCGCCCCCTTCAGGAAAATATTCAGGCGCGGTTACGCCAATCGGAGTTTAATCCCGATCACGCGATCGAGCCGGAAATCGATCCCCCAGAGATCTAGCAATCCCCTAGGATCAGTCATAATCGGACAATACCTAACGCTATCATCGCGAGCATTTTCGCTCTTGCTCTGCCTGCCCTGCTGCTATCGCCATCGACCTTTAATGAACTACCTACCGCCCTCTGTTGAACGCGTGATCCCGGCTCTGCGGCGTGCGGGACGAATTAGCTTTTGGACGCAGGTTGTTTTAGGCGTCGTCGCAGCGCTGATTTTTGTTTTTTGCATCCCGATCGCCTCGTCCAACGCCTCGTCTCCGGCGGAAATCAACCCCGGTCGCGGCCCCGGCATTTTCTTCGCGCTGACGGGCTTGGTTTGCCTGAGCGTTAGCATTTATTGGGCGTCGCGCTACACTCAGCTTTCCCGCGTGCTGGGCGGCAATAGCGAAGATCGCCCGAGCAAAGCCGAAACGCTGAAGACGATCGAACTCGGGATCATCGTCAATTTAGTGGGCATGTTATTTAGCTTGCTCGCGGCGGAAACAATCACGGGGGTCTTGCTCGCGAAAGCATTGCGATCGGAGGGGGTCGCCTTTTCACCGGTTGCGATCAATCAGCTTATTCAGCCGCTCGATATTTTCGTCGTTTTGGGCAATACCCACACACTATTCGCGCATTTCGTCGCCCTGACGTTTTCCCTGTGGCTGCTGCGCTGGGTGACGCGATCGACGGCAACCAATTAGCCCATCGCGCCAGCCCAGAGTTAGAGACTCATCTCAGATTTTGGACTTATGCTGATGCTGGAATATGCGGCGGCGCTGAGTTTTTCGCCAGGTTTGTTTGGCTTGTTCAAACTCAGTTGTGGCCGTCGTCACCGAGACGATTTCGCCGCCGTAATGCCAACGCATATATAACCCGATCGCCCGTTCAATTGGCGTAGCTACCTCTGCCGGATAGCGATCGCGCACCGCTTCTAGATATTCCAGCGGCGTCTGTGCCGGACGCTTCGGTAAACCCTGAGCCGCCGACCAGTCCAAAATTTGCCGGTAGAGCCGATCGGCGTCGGATAACCGCGCGAGTCGCCGCTGATAGCGCCACTGGGTCGCGCCGTACCAACCCAGCCAACCGAGAAAACTGCCCCCGGTTAGCGCCGCGAGACCGATGAGCATCCCGCCCCAGCCCTGGCCGAACTGCTGCAACACCCAGGCCAACACCCGCCCGATCGTGTTGAACACCCCCTGCAAAACACCCGTCAGCGGCGACGGCAACCAGCCCGCCACCCACGACCACAGCTTACGCAACACCCCAAAGGCTTCGTAGTCCACCGGTGACGGCGGGATAATTTCGTGGCCGGGAATCGGATCGAACGCAAACCAGCCATGTCGGGGAAAATAGACCTCGGTCATAGCGTAGGCGTCGGTGTTTTTGACCTCATAGAGACCGGTAAACGGATTGAATTCGCCGACGCCGAAACCGACGACGAGGCGCGACGGAACGCCGATCGATCGCAGCATCATCGTCAGCACGGTGGAAAAGTGATCGGGGTAACCGCCGGATTGACAGCGGGGATTGGTGGTGTTTTCGCAGAGAAAGAGAAACTGTTCGACGAGATCGTCACCGTCGGCGAGGAACGGCAGATCGAGCGGATTCTCGGGAATGACGAAGGTTTGTTTGAGGTGTTGGGCGAGATAGAGCGCCTGTTCGTAGGGCGAGGTGATCGGCTTTTCGGATTTGGCGAGTACGGCCTCGGTGTACTGGCGCAGCCGATCGCGCAGAGCCTCCGGCATGTCGAGATAGCGATCGCGAATCCGGTCTTTGTACTCCGTCCCCGCTTGTCCCAGAATCGTGCGATCGCGGTAGCGCGTAAACGAGATGACGCTATAGGTTAGCCCTTCGGCGAGGATGACCGGCGATCGGATCGCATCTTCCTGATCAAGGGCAACCTCTTGGGTCGGGAAGTAGAGATAAGCCGCGCGATCGAGCGCCGGAATCAGCCCCGGTAGATCCTTGACCAGCGTATAGGTTTGAATGATTTCCTTGCGGCCACTTTCGGTATAAATCGGCGGCAGCGAAAAGCGATAGCTCCAGTTCGATCGCTCATAGGTTTCGGTCTCGTCGCGATCAGACACTTCCCAACCCTGGCCAGTGTAGTGGTCAAACGCCATCACTCGCCAAAATCCCGGCGCTTGCGATCGCACCCGCATCACGACCTGGGGTTCCATCGTCCCCCGCAGATTTTGATTGATTCGATCGCTAAACCCGTAATAATTTTCCTCATCGACTTCACCGGGGCCTTCCTGCGGCATTCCGCCATCGCCCGCTTGATCAACGCCATCCTCGCTGGTTATCCCTGGACGCACCAGATTACGCCCGTCAAACTCTCCTTGGAACGAAATATCAGCACTCACCGGAAAGGATCGAATCTGATATCCCGGCAGACGCGGCATAAAGACAAAAATCGTCATCCCGATCGCCAGCGTTGCCGCCAGCAGCCCCGTTAAGGTTCTCCAGGGCAGGTTTGCGAGTCGTTTTGGGCGCGTGCGGGCTGGAGTCGCGCGATCGCGTTCCTGATCCGACAAATGCAGCCCTAGGCGCGATCGGTAATCGTAGAGCAAGGATGGCAGCGTAAAAACGAGGAAGAGCAACAGCAACGGCGCAAAGGCCATTGTTTGGCTCAAGGTCGCGGCCACGCCCATCAAGATCAGGCCGATCGTCATCGAGTAGCCTAAATCCTTGCGTCGAGGTAGATCGAAGCTATGCAGCACCTGCACTTGAATTAACAACTCCGCCAACGTTAGCCGCGTATCGTTTAGCGACGTCATCAAGTTATTGAAGAAAATACCCAGCGCCCCGAGCATTCCCAACGCCAGCAAAAACTTCACCGGCATATTGCGCTTCGATCGCTGGCTCCAGCTCCACCACGCCCCAAACACACTCAACGGAACCGCCCAGAAACTCATCGTCGTTTCCGCCGCCACATCCGTCGCAATAATCCCGATCGTCACCATCGCCTGCACCGCGATCCGCAGCACGATCGACTCCTCAGTCTGAATCTTCGGCATCGCCGCGATCGCCGATCGCACTTGCCCAATCCACCCGTTGACGCCCCTGATACCCCGATCCGAGCCGCGATCGCTTCCCTGCTGCATGAGTCTGATCCTTTGCCTATGGTTTCGCCATCGGCATCAAGCGATGACTCACCGATCCTAACCAATTTGGGCGGTTGCGTCGTACTCGCCGCAACCGATCGCCAAACCAGGAGTTGTCTCAATAATCCGTCTCACAAGCTACAAACAATGCTGGGATCGCCGTGATCACAACACTTACGCCGATCGGACAAGGTCTTGCCTGACGGCCAAAAAAAACAGCTCTAACCGACCGAAATACTGGAATGCCACAGATAGCCCCCCTCATTAACGCAAGATTAAACTCTCCATTTTCGATCCAAACTTAATGAGATGTTAACCCCGACTTAACGTTACAAATCAAGAACGTTGAAATACTAGGGATGCATTTCTGCCGTCCGAGATTATCGTCGCACGCAGAAACCAACAATGCGAGATCTTCGCTCCGATCGCACACGCATTTCATCCTAACGAGACTTACGGGACACTATGAAACTCGAACTGCTTATCAAGCGCCAATCCACCGGCTTTTTAGCTGGCGTGCTTGCCCTGACCTTAGCAGCTTGCGGCGGCGGTGAAGCCCCCACGGACGAAGCAACCGACGCCGCTGGTGGCGATACTGCAACCTCCGAAGAAGGTATTGGCGGCGATGTACTGATTGATGGTTCTAGTACTGTCTTCCCGATTTCTGAAGCGATGGCGGAAGAATTCATGGCGGCCAATGCTGGTTCGCGCGTGACAGTTGGCGTGTCCGGAACCGGCGGCGGCTTCAAGAAATTCTGCGCGGGTGAAACCGATATTTCTAACGCATCACGCCCGATCAAAGACTCGGAAATTGAGCTATGTGCCGAAAATGGCATCGAGTATGTCGAGGTTCCGGTTGCCTATGACGGTTTGTCGGTCGTTGTGAACAAAGAAAACGACTGGGCAGCTTGTATGAAGCCCGATGATCTGAAAAAAATGTGGGATGTTGCTGCCGAGGGTTCGGTTGATAACTGGAATCAAATCAACCCGGATTATCCCGATGCACCGCTGGCACTCTACGGCCCCGGAACCGATTCGGGTACGTACGACTACTTCGTTGAAGCGCTGCTGGGTGAAGATGGCAGCCGTGGCGACTACACCGCGTCGGAAGATGACAACGTGATTGTCCAAGGTGTTGAAGCGGATAACGGCGGTCTGGGCTTCTTTGGGTTTGCTTACTACGAAGAAAATGCGGATCAGCTCGGCATCGTCCAAATCGAAAACGCGGCTGGCGAGTGCGTGACGCCGACGGTAGAAACGATCAAAGATGGTTCGTACAATCCGCTGTCGCGCCCGATCTTTTTCTACGTCAGCACAGCAGCACTCGATAAACCGCAAGTTCAAGCCTACGTTGACTTTAATCTCGATGCCGCGAACGCAGGTTTAATCACCGAAGTCGGTTATGTCGGTTTGCCGGATGATGTTCTGGCGAAGGCAAAAGAACGGGTTGCGGCTAAAACCGTGGGTTCGATCTTTGAGGGTGGATCGTCGGTTGGCATCAATCTGATCGAGAAGCTCTAGAGCCGTCAACCGATCGCTCAATTGATTAACTGGCTGAGGATGACTTGCATCCCGGCAGGTGAGGAGCGTACGAATTCCTGTTAAATTCAACGGGGATCGGCGTTCCTCCCGATCGCCCGCAACAATCGTGAGCTCCGAGAAGATGGCCATTTTCGGTCATTCAGCTTGCGATTCTGCGATCTCGCCCATAAAACCCGTAAGCTTTGATCGTTTTGATCAAACATTGCCATCCCCGCCATCCCCTCGAACTGACTCCCCGTTCGATAGTTTAATGAACAGCGATCCCACTCGCCTTGATTCCCTTTGGTCACCGAATCGAAAAGCTAGCAGACTCTCTGAAGCGATCGTTCGTTTTATTTTTGGTGCGTTTGCGCTCGTTTCCGTTGCCACCACGATCGGTATTGTCGGCACGCTCATCTTTGAAACCTTTGAGTTTTTTCAGGAAGTCCCATTCTGGAATTTCCTGACCGATACTCAGTGGACTCCTTTGTTTAAATCGGCGAAGTTCGGCATTTTCGTGCTGATCAGCGCCACGCTGCTGACCTCAACGATCGCCGTGACCGTCGCGCTCCCCCTCGGACTGTTTGCCGCGATTTGCTTGAGCGAATACGCCACACCGAAAACCCGTCAAATTATCAAGCCGCTCTTGGAAGTGTTGGCGGGGATTCCCAGCGTTGTCTTTGGCTATTTTGCACTGCTCTTCGTCACGCCGCTGTTGCAAAAGATTGTGCCGGGTCTGCAAGGGTTTAACGCGCTGAGTGCGGGGTTGGTCTTGGGGATTTCGATTACGCCGCTGATTGCGTCCCTCAGCGAAGATGCGATCTACGCTGTGCCGCGCAGTTTGCGCGATGGCTCCTATGCGTTGGGGGCAACCAAGCGCGAGACGATCGTCTCGGTGGTGCTTCCGGCGGCGCTGTCGGGCATTGTCTCGTCCGTCATTTTGGCGGTATCGCGGGCGATCGGCGAAACGATGATCGTCACCCTGGCAGCGGGGCAAAATCCCACCTTGGGTCTCAATCCTTTTGTTCCCATCATGACGATGACGGCGTTTATTGTGCAGGTCAGCTTGGGCGATACACCGGCGGGATCGCTGGCCTTCCAGACCATTTTTGCTGTCGGCATGACGCTGTTCTTGCTCACCCTCGTTTTGAACGTCTTTAGCTTCTGGTTCGTCCGCCGCTTCCGAGAGAAATACGACTAATGAATACGCCGAATTCACCGAACACATCCGACTCTCCTAATCTTGATCATCAGGCGAGTTTGTTCCAAGCCGATATGGCGTCGCGTTATCGCATCGATAATCTCTTTCAAGCCTTGACCTGGGCGTCGATCGTGATCGCCTTGCTCGTTTTGTCCGTCTTGATTATTGACGTTTTGACGGATGGTCTAGCCTTCGTTAATTGGAACTTCTTGAGTAGTTTCCCCTCGCGAAAACCCGAGCAGGCGGGTTTGCTATCGGCTCTGGCTGGGACGATCTGGGTGATGTTGACCGTCGCGGCGATCGCGTTTCCCCTGGGGGTCGGTGCGGGTATTTTCCTGGAGGAGTTTTCGGAGGATAATTGGTTTACCCGCGCGATCGAGATCAATATCAACAATCTCGCTGGGGTTCCGTCCATCATCTATGGTCTGCTCGGTCTCCAAGTATTCGTGCGTCTACTGGGGCCCAACGGCTGGTTTTTTGAACTCACCGGCATTGATATTACCGGCGGGCGTAGTATTCTGACCGGGGCGCTCACACTGGCGCTGTTGGTGCTGCCGATTATCATCGTTTCGACGCGCGAAGCTCTGCGATCGGTTCCCGACAGTCTTCGCCTTGCCGGATTTGCACTCGGGGCGACGCGCTGGCAGGTGGTACGCGATCAGATCCTACCGATCGCGATCCCCGGCATTCTCACCGGGACGATCCTGGCGCTATCGCGGGCGATCGGTGAAACCGCACCGCTGATCACGATCGGCGCTCTCACGTTTATTTCATTCCTGCCCGAAAACCTACAAAGCCCGTTTACGGTCTTGCCCATCCAAATCTATAACTGGGTTTCTCGCCCACAGCAAGAGTTTCATGACCTGGCCGCTGGTGGCATCATCGTCTTGCTCGTTGTGCTCTTGGTGATGAATTCCACCGCCGTACTGCTCCGCAACAAGCTCCAAAAACGGTTTTAGGCCCTGAACGCGATCGCGTTAGATCGCGTTTTGTTAGCTCCTGGCTTCTTGCTCTGCCATCCGACTTCAATCCTCGATCTAAACGTCACCCGCTCAGTCTGACCACAACCCATGATGAACGAATCAATCAGCACCGTCACTGCACTGGAACCCGCCCTCCGCGCGGAAAATCTCAACGTCTACTACGGTTCAAATTTAGCCGTGCGTCAGGTCAATCTCGATATTCCGAAAAATAAGGTCGTTGCGTTTATCGGCCCCTCGGGCTGCGGTAAAAGTACGGTACTGCGTTGTTTTAACCGGATGAATGATCTCATTCCCGGCGCTCGCATTTCGGGGACAATTTCATTTCACGGCCAGAATCTCTACGCAAAGACCGTAGACCCGGTGGAACTGCGTCGCCGCATCGGGATGGTCTTTCAGAAGCCAAACCCGTTCCCGAAGTCGATTTACGACAATATTGCTTTTGGGGCGCGGATTAATGGCTACAAAGGCGACATGGATGAGCTGGTCGAAACGTCGCTCCGTCGTGCTGCGATTTGGGATGAGGTCAAGGATAAGCTGCGAGAAAGTGGTCTAGCGTTGTCGGGTGGTCAGCAGCAGCGTCTATGTATCGCTCGGGCGATCGCGATTTCGCCGGAAATCATTCTGATGGATGAGCCATGCTCGGCGCTCGATCCGATCTCGACGTTGAAGGTCGAAGAGCTGATCCATGAGCTGAAGCAGCAATACACGATCGTGATCGTAACGCACAACATGCAGCAAGCCTCGCGAGTCTCGGATCTGACGGCGTTCTACAACGCGGAAGCGCTCGAAGGTGGCAGCAAGGTGGGTTATCTGGTGGAGTACGATCGCACCACCTCAATTTTCCACAACCCAGCTGAAAAAGCGACCCAGGATTACGTTAGCGGTCGTTTCGGTTAAACGTTAGCGAGCAACGACGAACCCGATTTACGAGTCAAAAAACGGGGTCAAAAAACGGGGTCAAAAACGCCTAGGGGGATTGCGAGGAAGCTGCAATCCCCCTAGGCTTTTTGTTCGAGCTGAATGAATTTGAATTTTTCGCGTTTAGACAGTGGGGTGTTTGAAATGGGCGATGTTATGACCAGTATGGATCGAGATTCAGCAAGCTTGGATCATGACCAGCAGATTAACGATCGCCTCGAACAATACGCCCGCTTCGGCGTTGACCTCGGCCTCGATCGCATCCTGGCACTGCTCGATCGCCTCGACAATCCCCACCAGCGCGTCCCGATCGTTCACGTCGCCGGAACCAACGGCAAAGGCTCCGTTTGCGCCGCGATCGCTTCGATCCTCACCGCTGCCGGTTACCGCGTTGGGCGCTACACCTCGCCGCACCTCGTTCGCTGGAATGAGCGCGTCTGTATCGATGGGCAACCCCTCGCCAGCGATCGCCTACTCGCGGCGATCGAGCAAACCATTGCAGCCATTCCCAGCGATCCCGATTCGCCCACCCCGACACCCACTCCGACCCAATTTGAGGTGTTTACGGCGGCGGCTTGGGTCGCGTTTGCGGCGGAAGCGGTGGATGTGGCCGTGATCGAAGTGGGGCTAGGCGGGCGGCTGGATGCGACGAACGTTTGCGATCGACCGTTGGTGAGCGCGATCGTCTCGATCGGGCGTGACCATTGGCAGCGCTTGGGCGATAGCTTGGCGGCGATCGCGGGGGAAAAGGCGGGCATCCTCAAACGCGATCAGCCTGCCGTGGTGGGTTTGTTGCCCGATGAAGCTCAGGCCGTCGTTGCCGCCAAAATCGACGCCCTCGCCTGTCCGACGATCTGGGCGGAACCGGCGCAATGGATAGATCGGACGGTTCAGGATCAATCCGAGTCGGATCAAGATCTGACCCATAAAACATCTAACCCAACCCAACCGATCGCCCAATGGCGCGATTTGCGCTATCCGTTACCGCTACTCGGCGACTTTCAGCTCCAAAATTCGGCGATCGCAATGGCGGCGATCGTGCAACTGCGATCGCAGGGCTGGACGATCCCCGACGCGGCGATCTGGGACGGCATGGCGAACGTCCGCTGGCCGGGGCGGATGGAATGGTTACGCTGGGGCGATCGGGTCTTTTTGCTCGACGGGGCGCACAATGTCGAAGCGGCGGAAAGTCTGCGGGCGTATGTCGATCGGGTCGCTCCGGGTCGATCAATTCACTGGGCGATCGCCATGCTCGCGGTCAAGGATTTAAGCGGTGTGTTAACAGCGCTACTGCGTCCGGGCGATCGCCTCTTTGCGTTTGCCGTTGAGGGTCACAGCAGCGCCACCGCTGCCGAATTGGTGACGATCGCGACGCAGGTTTGCCCGCAGGTCGTCGCGATCGCCTGCGAGGATTTGACCGATGCCCTCGATCGAGCGCTTAATTATGATGCAACGTCTAACCCGTTAACGGTGTTTTGCGGTTCGCTGTATGCGATCGGGAATGCCTATCGTGACCTTCCCCTCAAGCCCGCTGCGCCGCAGGGCAAACGCATACTCGGCAGACCCTCACCCTAAATCCCTCTCCCAGGCCG
>CAZFJL010000078.1:0-16672 GCA_964518905.1 uncultured Geitlerinema sp.
GAGAGCACTGAGCGGAGTCGTTGGCGTAGCCTTCGCGAAGCGAATAGTGCGGTTTTCAGCTTGGACGAGAGTGTCCTAATACAATCGGTTTCTGCTATACCAAATCCGACTGTGTATAAGCTTAGATCGTCGATCTAGGCGGACACCGCACTTCGACTCCGCTCAGTGCTCATCGACGCTTTTGTCTTTTTCCTAGACAGAACCGGATTTCGTATTAGGACACCCTAATCTAAGCTGCAAACCGCACTATTCGCTTCGCGAAGGCTACGCCAACGACTCCGCTCAGTGCTCTCAGTTTTTTAATGTCCTAACCAAAAAGGGCACTGCCTTATCATGAGCCGTGTTAAAAAAAATCACGAAAAATGTAGACCCGTGTTAGCACTTTCCACGATCGACTCAAACTTACGTCCCACGGGCTTATAGCTGTAGTTAATCCGCCGAAACCCGCGCAACTGCGAAACATAATCTCGACTGACGCGATCGCCCGCCTCGGATAACACATCAATCGCAATTCCGTCGCGGCCCTGCTCACGCCCGGAACTGTGAATATAGCGACCATCGCCCAGATACAGCCCCACATGAGTCGCACGATTCGCCGTCCCAAAAAACACCAGATCGCCGCGTTCAACCTCCGCCCAGTCCACCGGATCGAGAAATCCCTCTTGCTGATATGCATCGCGCGGCAACCAGACCCCCGCCGATCGAAACGCCGCCTGCATCAACCCCGAACAGTCATAGTTCGGCGCGACCGTTCCGCCCCAGAGGTAAAACTGATGTACCGCCATCGCACGATAGGTAAACGCCACAGCTTCCGGGATCGCCTGAATAATGCTCGATCGCGACAGTGATGGTGGATCGGGTAGTTGTGAAACGGGGATGAGATAGTCTTGATCGCACTTTGCCAGCCAGCCCGGATAATCATCCTCCCAAAGCTGAACCGCCAGCACTTCGTCTTCCTGGGTCGCAATATCATGGCTCAGAACAAACAGGTAGCGACCCGCAGCCGCCTGAGTGGCGAGTTTCTGGCAGTTGGGTGCGTCATACAGGTTTAAATTTGTCAAACACTGATACGCTACTACAGCGGAGTGAAGGCGAGCACTGTTCATTGACGCGCCTCAAGACTTAAGAAAATATAAAGCTCCGAGAAGATCCTAGCAGGAATCGACGGTACGACACAAGTGCATGTTGCGGTATCGGTCGCTAGAGATGATTCAAGGTGTTCCTATGCCCATGAAACCGTAGGCTTTCTTTGAACGCGTCAATTTGTCAGTTTTGTCTTAGTTCGTTAACCTCAGTTCGTCGTTATAGTTGGTCAAGAGCAATCATGGTAGCGGTCGCAATCCTTGCGGCGGGTCGCGGGACTCGCATGAAATCATCTCTCCCCAAAGTCCTGCATCCCCTCGGCGCGAAGTCTCTGGTTGAGCGCGTCCTCGATAGCGTGGCCGAACTTCAGCCCAGCCGCGTGTTTGCGATCGTCGGTTACGAAGCCGATCAGGTGCGGGAAGCCCTGACCGCCTACGCCACACGGGAAAATCTCGGCTACACGATCGAGTTTGTCGAACAAACCGAGCAGCTCGGAACCGGCCACGCCGTTCAACAGCTCTTGCTCCACCTCAAAGGCTTTGACGAAGAACTGCTCGTACTCAATGGCGACGTGCCGCTACTGCGTCCGAGTTCGATCACCCAACTGCTCGACACCCATCGATCGCGTGGCAACAGCGCCACGATCTTGACCGCACAACTGCCCGACCCCACGGGTTATGGTCGCGTCTTTTGCGGCGAGAATGACCAATTTGAGAGCATCATCGAACATCGCGACTGTACGCCAGAGCAGCGCGGCAATGCCCGGATTAACGCGGGGATTTACTGTTTTGACTGGCCGAAACTGGAGCAGGTGCTACCGACCCTCACCACGAATAACGACCAGGCCGAGTACTACATCACCGATGCCGTTAACTATCTTTCGCCCGTGACGGCGATGGATGTGGCGGATTATCAAGAGATTTTTGGGATTAACGATCGCGTCCAGCTTGCGAATGCTTACGGCATCCTGCAAACACGCAAACGCGAGGAACTCATGCGGGCGGGCGTACTGCTGATCGACCCGGCCAGCGTGACGATCGATGATGGCGTCACCGTCGGCGCGGAAACCGTGATCGAACCGCAGACCCATCTACGCGGGAACACGACGATCGGCACAAACTGCCGCATTGGCCCCGGATCGCTGATCGAAAACAGCACGATCGGCGACGGCGTCACGGTGATGTACTCCGTTGTCTCCGACAGCGCGATCGCCAATGACACCCGCGTCGGCCCCTTCGCCCATCTACGCGGCCACGCCGACATCGGTACGGGCTGCCGCATCGGTAATTTCGTTGAAGTCAAGCAAAGCACGATCGGCGATCGCACCAACGCCGCCCACCTGGCCTATCTCGGCAATGCCACCCTCGGCGAGCGGGTCAACATCGGCGCGGGGACGATCACGGCCAACTACGACGGCGTCAATAAACATCCGACGACGATCGGCGCCGGATCGAAAACCGGCGCGAATAGCGTCCTCGTCGCCCCGATCGCGATCGGCGAAAACGTGACGATCGCCGCCGGGTCAACGATCACGAAAGATGTGGACGATGACAGCCTCGCGATCGGTCGCGCCCGTCAGGTCAGCCGCAAAGGGTGGAAGCTAAAAACACAGAAAACATCGCCGACACCATCCGATTGATCGCCGATTTTCATCCAGAAACTCACGTTTAAGACCGCTTTCCGTAAGATTAGGTTAAGGAGTCATTACAGTTTCGATCGGCGATCGTGACGGGACGTTAAAATCCAAGCCAATGGTTTTGTGGCGATCGCCGACATCACCATTGGATAACGCTTGTTGGCAACCGCACCCCGCACGAACCCCCATGAAACTGGCCGAACGCACCGGACTTGTCCCTCCCTCCCTGACCCTGAGCATCACCGCCAAAGGTAAGGCCATGCGAGCCGAGGGCATTGATGTCTCTGCCTTCAGTGCGGGCGAACCGGACTTTGATACCCCGGCTCACATTGTCGCCGCCGCACAGCAAGCCCTCGCCGACGGTAAAACGCGCTACGGAGCCGCGACCGGTGAGCCGGTGTTGCGTCAGGCGATCGCCGAGAAATTACGCACCGAGAATGGTCTCGCCTATCAGACCGAAAATATCGCCGTGACCAACGGCGGTAAACAGTCGCTATACAACCTAATGATGGCGACGATCGAGGCCGGGGACGAAGTGATCATCCCCACGCCCTACTGGGTCAGCTATCCCGAAATGGTGCGGCTTGCAGGTGGAACACCGGTCTTTTGCGAGGCCGATCCCGCCAATCAATACAAAGTGACGCCGGAACAGCTCAAAGCGGCGATCACTCCGAAGACAAAACTGTTCGTTCTCAATTCCCCCTCAAATCCCACCGGCACGGTCTACACCCCGGCAGAAATTCGCGCCTTGGCCGAGGTGGTTGTCGATGCCGGTATTTACGTCGTCTCGGACGAAATCTACGAAAAAATTCTCTACGACGGAGCCCAGCATCTGAGCATCGGTGCGGTTGCGCCGGAAGTCTTCGAGCGGACGATCACCAGCAACGGGTTCGCCAAAGCCTTCGCGATGACGGGCTGGCGTGTGGGCTATCTCGCCGCACCGACGGAGATTATCAAAGCGGCTTCGACGATTCAGGGTCATAGCACCTCGAATGTCTGCACCTTCGCGCAGTATGGCGCATTGGCCGCGTTGCAGTCTCCGGAGTCGGCGGGCTGTATCGCTACTATGCTCGATGCGTTTACCGAACGTCGCCGTTACATTTGCGATCGCGTCGCGCAGATTTCCGCCCTGTCGGCCTTCGAGCCTCAAGGTGCATTCTACCTCTACATTAATATCGCCAAAACGGGCTTAGGCTCCCTCGATTTTTGTAGCCAACTGCTCGACAAGCATTACGTCGCGGCGATCCCCGGCATTGCCTTCGGGACCGATGATTGCATTCGCTTGTCTTATGCCACGGATATCAAATCGATCGAGCTAGGTATCGATCGGCTCGAACAATTTATCGACCAGTTGTAACGATTTCACGGTTATCAAAGTTGAGTAATCTCGTTTCTATCGTTCCTGCAATCTGCATAGGAACGATAGAAAGTCATCCCAAAATCGATCAATCGTTAATACTTTGCGGTTAATTAGGGTTTATTGAGATGTGTTCGTGAATAATAAGCAACTGAGTCATTCTTTATTTGTTCACTATTAATTGATTGTGATTACTCAATAAGGAACCTCTCGCTTGCCGTTTATTTGGATATTTAACGATGTGTCAAGATTGTGGCTGTAGCGCGATTGACCCCCAGGCCGAGATCACGATCGATGGTAAACGCCAGTCGATCTACGACTCCACCCAAGTTCATACCCAAAACCACAACCATCACGATCATGACCATGATCATGCGGACGGCCATACCCATGACCATGCTCATGATCCCCACACGCATCATCACGAAGATCACGGCCAGACCCCCGGCCATGAAACGCTCCACGTTGCAGCGGCAATCCTCGCGAAAAACGATCGGCTCGCGGCAGACAACCGCGATCGCTTTTCCCATGCGGGCATTTTGGCGCTGAATCTACTGTCGTCTCCCGGTGCGGGCAAAACGGCGCTCTTGGAGCGGACGCTGGTGGATCTGTCGATTCCGGCAGCGGTGATTGTCGGCGATTTGGCAACGGATAATGACGCGGCACGGCTGAAACGGGTCGGGGCGCGGGCGATCCCGATCGCGACGGGCAACGTCTGCCATCTGGAAGCATCGATGGTGGGGGCAGCGCTCGATCGGCTCGATCTTGATGAGATTGATCTACTGTTCATCGAAAATGTCGGTAACTTGGTGTGTCCAGCAGCCTACGACCTAGGCGAGGCGATGAAGGTCGTTTTATTTTCGGTGACGGAAGGCGAAGACAAACCGCTGAAATATCCCACGACCTTTAAAAATGCGGATGTGGTGTTGCTGACGAAAACCGACATTGCGGAAGCGGTGGGCTGTGACCTAGCGCTGGCGCGTCAAAATGTCCACGCGGTCGCACCTCAAGCGGAATTGTTTGAACTGTCGGCTCGATCGGGGGCAGGGATGACCGATTGGTATTTCTACCTGCAAACTCGCTTGGTACGTGTCCCGCAAATGCAGGAAATGCCTTGGCTGGAATCATCGCGTTCCTCATAAACCCGTAGCGTGAGGGACGGTGATATCGTGGCGCTCGAAGCAGATCGTTGGCGGCTAACAGTGCGCGGCATCGTTCAGGGCGTGGGGTTTCGTCCGTTTGTCTATCGGCTGGCGATCGAGCTGGGGTTAACGGGTTGGGTGAATAATACGGTGCTAGGCGTGGTGATTGAGGTCGAAGGCGATCGCGATCGGCTCGTGCAATTTCAAACCCGCCTCGAACAGGAGCCGCCGCCCCAAGCTCGGATCGAAACGATCGCCATTCAAACCCAGCCGCTACAACACGATCCCGAATTTACGATCCACACCTCGCCCGCTGCGCCCGGTGCGGCTCTCCAAATTACGCTGCTGCCCGATCTCGCCACCTGTGACGACTGCCTGCGCGAACTGAATGATCCAGGCGATCGCCGTTATCGTTACCCGTTTCTCAACTGCACCAACTGCGGCCCCCGCTTTAGCATCCTGCGCGACCTGCCCTACGATCGCCCGCACACCACAATGCGCGATTTTCCGCTGTGTTCCGACTGTCAGGCGGAGTACGATAACCCGCTCGATCGGCGATTTCACGCGCAGCCGGTGGCCTGCCCGGTCTGTGGCCCTCGGTTGAGTTTGACGCGGGGCGGCGGTGAAAGTATCGCTCAGGGCGAGGCGGCGATGGACGCGGCGATCGAGCGGTTACGGCGTGGCGAAATTTTGGCGGTGAAGGGTTTAGGCGGGTTTCATTTGTTCGCCGATGCACGGAATGCATCGGCGGTTTCGACCTTACGTCAGCGCAAAGCCCGACCCGATAAACCGTTTGCGCTGATGTATCCGAGTGTGGCGACGATCGCCCAGGATTGTCAGTTAACCGAGCTTGAAATTGACCTTTTAACCTCCGCGATCGCGCCGATCGTGCTGCTGGAAAAACGCCGTGATTCCCGAGATCAAACATCGTTAATCGCGCCGAATGTGGCTCCGAATGTTCCCGATCTCGGCGTGATGCTGCCCCATTCGCCGTTACATCATTTGCTAATGCAGGGACTTGGGTTTCCGGTGGTGGCGACGAGTGCAAATCGATCGGGCGAGCCGCTGTGTATTGACGGGGCGCAGGTGTTGGATGTGTTGGGCGATGTTATCGATGCGGTGCTGGATCACGATCGCCCGATCGCCCGTCCGCTCGATGACAGTATTACTCGTGTGATTCGGGTTGACCGCACGACTCAAACCGATCGGGTGCAAGTTCTACGACATGGGCGCGGCTATGCTCCATCCACGTTGCTGATTCCAGACTTACCAGACTTAGAGGACTCGCAATCGTCAAGATCAACCGCGAAACTGCCGATTTTAGCCGTCGGCGCACATTTGAAAAACGCGATCGCCCTCAGCGACGGTCAGCGCCTGATCCTCAGTCAATACATCGGCGATCTCGATACCCCGGCAACGATCGAGCGTCTAAAAACCACGATCGACGATCTTCTACGTTTATATCGAATTCGTCCCAGTGCGATCGCCTGCGATGCCCATCCCGACTACGTTTCGACCCAAATCGCCAACCAACTCGCCCACAAACTGACCCACTCGCGAATCGATCAATCCTCCGATGCGTCACCCATAAACCCAATCCCCGTTCAACACCACCACGCCCACGCCCTCGCCTGCATCGCCGAACATGGCCTCACCGCGCCAACGCTGGCGATCGCCTGGGATGGCACGGGTTACGGTCTCGACGGGACGGTCTGGGGCGGCGAATGGTTACGGGTTGATCGGCAGGACTGGCAGCGGGTGGCGCATTGGCGATCGTTTCCCTTGCCCGGTGGTGACATCGCCGCGCGGGAACCCCGACGATCGGCGTTGGGCTGGCTCTGGTCGGTGTTTGGCGCTGATGTCTGGAATTTGGCAGATCTCGCAAACTTACCGACGATCGCCGCGTTTACCACCGCCGAAAAACCATTACTCAAAGTTGCCATCAATCGCGGCTTAAATACGCCGCAAACCTCCAGCGTCGGGCGGATGTTTGACGCGGTGGCGTCGCTGTTGGGGCTGCATCAGCGCTGTAGCTTCGAGGGGCAGGGGGCGATCGCGGTGGAGGCGTTGGCGCGATCGGTCGGTGTCGTCAAGCCTTACGCGGTGAAAATTTTGGATGATGGTCAGATTGATCCCGATCGGCCAATGATCGTTGATTCGTCGGAACTATTGCGCGAGATTGTGCGGGATTGTCGGGATGATGTGGATCGAGCGACGATCGCGGCTCGGTTTCAGCGAACACTGGTGGAGGCGATCGCTCAGGTGGCGCAACGTCTGGATTTGTCAGAGGTGGTGTTAACCGGCGGCTGTTTTCAAAATCGCGTTTTAACAGAATTAACCATTCATCACCTCGAACGCGAAGATTTTCGCAATTCTACCGATGAGCCGATCCGCGTTCATATCCATCAACGCATCCCGCCGAATGATGGTGGGCTGGCGATCGGGCAGATTCTGGCCGCGTGGCGATCTATGACAGCCAATGCAGCCAATTCAGCCAATTCAGGCGATTAAAACGCTTTACACTAGAACGACAGCCTGACAATCTATTCCCTCGCTCTTCTCTCACCACCATGCTCGCCGAAACACCCACCATCACCACCGATCGCGACTGGCGTGCCATCACCCGCCAATTTCAGAGCGAACTCGGCGACGATCGCGTCGTCCGCCGCAAAGAAGAACTAATCACCTACGAATGCGACGGTTTGGCGAGCTATCGCGAAAAACCGGCGCTGGTGGTGTTGCCGCGTAGTACGGACGAGGTGGCGATCGCGGTGAAACTCTGCGATCGGCTCGGGTTGCCCTGGGTGGCGCGGGGTGCGGGGACGGGGCTGTCCGGCGGGGCGCTGCCGGTGGAGCAATGCGTGGCGATCGTCACGGCCAGAATGCGCGAAATCATCAACGTCGATCTCGACAATCAGCGCGTGATTGTCCAACCGGGCGTAATTAACAATTGGGTTACCCAAGCGGTCAGCGGTGCGGGCTTTTACTATGCGCCCGACCCGTCGAGTCAGATTGTTTGCTCGATCGGCGGCAACGTGGCGGAAAACTCCGGCGGTGTTCACTGTTTGAAATACGGCGCGACGACGAATCACGTGCTGGGCGTCAAAATCGTCACGCCGAATGGTGAGATCGTCGATCTCGGTGGCGAGATTAGCGAAATGCCGGGGTACGACCTGACGGGGATTTTCGTCGGCTCCGAAGGCACGCTCGGCATCGCCACCGAGGTGGCGTTACGCATCCTCAAAGCGCCGGAAATTATCTGCGTGCTGTTGGCGGATTTCACCTCGATCGAGGCCGCAGGTCAAGCCGTGGGCGAGATCACCCGCGCGGGCATCATTCCCGGCGGCATGGAAATCATGGACAATCTCAGCATTAACGCCGTCGAGGACGTGGTCAAACTCAACTGCTATCCGCGCGATGCGGAGGCGATTTTGCTGGTGGAACTCGACGGTTCGCCCGTGGAAGTGCAGGCCGATCGCGATCGGGTCGAAGCCCTCTGCCGCCAACACGGCGCTCGCAGCATCACCGCCGCAACGGATTCCGAGACCCGCGCCAAACTCTGGAAAGGCCGCAAGGCTGCGTTTGCGGCTGCGGGTCACATGAGTCCGGACTATTACGTTCAGGATGGAGTGATTCCCCGGACACGGCTGGCGGAGGTGCTGAAAGAAATGGCCGCATTGTCGGAACGCAGCGGTTACAAGATTGCGAACGTGTTTCATGCGGGCGATGGCAATCTGCATCCGCTGGTGTTGTATGACAACAAAATCCCCGGCGAACTCGAAGCCGTGGAAGCGGTGGGCGGCGAAATTTTAAAACTCTGTGTGCGTGTTGGTGGCTCGATTTCCGGCGAGCACGGCATCGGTGCGGATAAGCGCTGCTATATGCCGCAGATGTTTAATGCGATCGATCTGGAAACAATGTTTTGGGTCAATCGGGCGCTCAATCCCCACGGGTTAGCGAATCCCGGCAAGATTTTCCCGACGCCGCGTACCTGTGGTGAGGCGGCGATGGCGCAGAAGTCGCAGGAGTTTAAGGGGGTCGATCGGTTTTAGGGGTTAGAGATACGAAGGTAATGGTTTATCGATCTTGAGCCATCGAGAATTTCGGGCTTGCGGCGATCGGGCTGTACTACGGTGTCTCACGATCGTCTTGAAAGCTTCGCTGGCTTGTATGGGTCAGGGTTCCGTCATGGTTGTATAGCTCGATCGCGATCGTTGTGGGTGTAATCGAAAATGCCCCAAATCCACGTTGAGAAACGGTGAAAGTCGAAGGGTCACTAATGCCGCTAATTTCTTCAAGCTTCTCTCCCCCTCCATTTGTACTGACGTGAAGTGGCTCTCCGGGTATGTCAATGACCTGCTGAAAACGATCGTTAGAACTAATGACTAAATCCACATTGTTCTCCTTTAAAACTGGGAGTAAGTCACTCATAACTCGTGCTTGTGAAAATGAGATTTGTGTCGCACTTCTAACAGAGTAATGTGAAGCGATGATTTTCCAGTAAGGCTTATTGTTTGTGTCGCTGAAGGCGGTGCGAATGAATTGAATTTGTTCATCTCGTGTGATCATGTCATCTTTGAAGGTTTCTCCAGTACCGATCCCATTCAAAAATACGCTATCAAGGAAAACGATACGCACTAACGATCGTCCATCAATATCTCCGAAATCTCTCGAATAGAATGGCGCATCCATCGTCCATCGAGCTGTACCCAAGTTTTCTTTTGAGTATTGAATCTGAGCCTCGACACTGCCTTGGTGATCATGGTTACCTAAAACCGCAAAGAAGGGCATGGCTGATTGGTATTGACCCTTATAACGATGCTCGAATTTCTTTTTCCACTGGGAGTCTTTCGTGGATTCAACCCCTTTAGGATAAAAGTTATCTCCCAGCAAAATCGTAAATCTTACGTTCTTGCGTTGAGATGCCAGTTTTTCCATAGAGTTCGCAATCTTCTGTGTCCACTTATTGTCATATCCTTGACGACCAACGGCGAAGAAGTTGACCTCTTCATTGGTTATATTAATTTCCAAGGATGTCGGGTTGGGGTTATTTTTGTTGACATAGGCAAAAGTCAATCCTGAAATTAAGACAGCCAGACAGACGAACTTAAAGTTTCGAGATAAAAAACGTCTTCCTAGATTGAATGACATAAAAATAAAGCTAAAACAATTTGAGCTATAGAAGGTAACGATTAGATTGGGACACCCTCATCTAAGCTACAAATCGTACTTCGACAAGCTCAGTTGATCTACGAGGCGGATTTTGAGGTGGGGCGACATCTGATGAGACGGCTTGCAAAAAGCATTGTGATTGTTTCTGTTAGGGCTTTTCATATTAAACGCAGCCAAGAGAAAAGTTCTGCTGCTGTTAATTGCCAATTGTCGAGGACTGGAAGCGGGGGCAGTCGATCGTCTTGCTCTTTGAATTCTGCGAGTCGATCGGGGTGAAAAACAGTTACGGAGTAGTCGTCCGGAGCAATCAGCCAGCCGAGTTGCGAGCCTTGTTGGAGTGAGAACAAAATTTTCTCGATAACTCTCGGTGGGCTTTGTTCTGGGGAAAGAATTTCAATCACCCAGTCTGGAGCAAGACTAAATCGGTTCTGGATTTCGCCGTTTTCGTCAACGGGGATGTTGCGCCATTCAAAGACGGCGATGTCTGGCACGAGGGAGCGATCGCCAAAAGTGCAGCGTAGTTCGGGGAAAGCGTAGGCTCGTTTTTCGGGCTGTCCGACGCGGTTGATTTCGGTGACGAGACGGCCTTGCAAGGTGCTGTGCTTTCCTTGGGGCATCGGTTTTTGCTGGATTTTTCCGTTGATGTATTCGCTGGCTGGTTTTGTTTCTGGGAGTGTCAGAAATTCAGCTAGGGAATATTTTTGAGAGGTTGTGACGATCGGCATGACCGAAATTGTGTGTGAATAATGTGGGGCGAATGACGGTTGAGGGGTTAGGGATTAATCGCGATCGGCCGTTTCGTGAAGCGGATGTTGAAGTTGAGAGACAGATACCGGGCGATGATCCGCAGCAATGCGTGTGATGTAACAACATGAAATGATTATTCGTCGTGGTAGTTCCGACAGATGCATTCTAATATCTGGCAAATGTGAAACAAGTTTTTTCCGTCTTGACTGCTTTTAGAAAAAAACGTTGCTATTTCCATTTCAAGTTGATCCTCAACGCACCTACTCCCATTTTCTTCAGAAAATTCAAGTTGCTTCCAAAAGCACTCTTTAATATTGGAAAATAGCAACATCTCTGTAGGTATGAAGCGATTACCTGCGATTAAAAACTCTTCGTTGCAAAAGCTTTTGAGATCGAGATATTTCTTGGGTAATTCCTTCCTAAATCTTGAAAGTCGATTTCGGATGAATTCATAGTTTTCCTCTAATCCTTTATTTTCGGATATGTGAGAAAGAGCTGCATGATATACCTGAGTAAGATCTATCGGGAGTTGCTGAAATCTCACAGATTCTTTCAATCCAAAGTCATCGTAGACCTCCTGTAGCTCCGGTAAAACGAAGTAAGCCTCTCGATGGATAAGCCCCGTCGTGAACACTTTGTGATCTGGCGTCTGACCTTCCATGATAAAGGAGTCGCTGTACAGTGACTTAAAGATCTCTTCCGTATCTCGATGTAAGTACCCTTCTATCGCACCTGGAGATAAGTCTAAGTCAACAATTGCAAAAAGGTTATCTAGTTCAAGGTAGTAAGAATCAGGACTCTCCGGTTCCGATAAAATCTCATGCAAAGCCTGAAAGGTTTTGATTACATCACTACGGCCACCACAATTAACAAAAACAGGGCAGTGTTTTCTCTTGTAAAGAGAAGGCAGGCAGTCCTTATAAAATTTTGAGTCAGGAGCTTTTTCTTTGAAAGAGTAAGATGATGGACTTCTCCGAGAAGTTTCATTTTGCACTTCCCCCTCGCACAAAATAACGGCTTTGTTTCTCGTTCGTGACGATTCTGCAATTTTTATTGCGTGATCCCACGTTTCATCTTCTGGTAGTTGCATTTCACTATTCAATTGCTCAAATTCAGTGTCGCTTGAGTACTGGATCTAATGTTTTTACGTGAGCTGGAGTGACAGCCTCACAGACATCATAGGAATGAGTTGCAAGGATGAATTGGTTGCCAGATGACCAATTTTGCAGTTCGCTTACGATCTCATGCTGCCAGTCTGGATGAAAACCAGTCTCGATTTCATCCATTAAGACGACAGAGTCTTCTACTTGTGAGTATTTGAGCCAAGTATATATCCCTATTCGCTTGAGTTCTCCGTGGCTCAAATCTTCTGGAGCCAGTTCGGTGTCAGAGTCTTGCTTTTTAAAGATAACTCGATCGAGCTCAGGGCTTACTGTTACATCTTTGTCGTTAAAAAAAGATTTTAGATCTGACATTAGTTTTGCTAGGGAGTTCCCATATTCTCCTGTCCCCAAAGAAATTGCTCGCTCCCGATCCTTTTGAGAAGCCTTTTGGAATGCAGATGTTATCTGATTAACCAGTGAGAAGTCATATACATATAAGTTTTTTATTTCTGATAAAGCACCACAGAAGTACTCAAAGTGAGCAGCAATTTCACTAGGGCTTGATCGGTTAAATAAATTGTTAAGCCTTGTACGTTCTAAGAACAAGAAAATTTGAGTGCTAGATGCACAAAGAGAAACTTTTTGAGATATCTCTTTGAACTTCTTAATGTCGATTTTTGTTTTACATACTAACGAGCAATTCTTTCCCAATCTCGACAACAGTAGCAAGTTTGATTCTTTCAGGTTTTTATATATTGTCTGTTCTTTTTCTAGAAAATTACTAATGAATTTTTCTTCACGACTAATTTCTTTTACAAAGTTTGAAAATTTCACCCCTACTTCTTCAAATGTAGTCTCGAAATCAGCAATAGCTTCAGGTAATCGCTCCTTCCCTACACCCCTCCCTCTGTATCTATATACCCATCGGAAAGAGCTAGGCAGACTATCCTCCTCACCAATTTTTTGGGCAATATCTACCAACTTTCTTACTTCAGTGAAGCCAAGGCTTTCAAAGCTACCTTTAGAGTCAATTCGATCTTCTAGCTCTATCCAAGAACGTTTTAATAGCTCTATATCTAATTTGTTTTTTTTACTGTTTAGTTCTTTTTTGGACTTCTCTAACTTTTCTAATATTCCCAAATCAAGATCATCCCCCATAAACATGTTGTTCACAATAAGAAATTCAAGAGATGCGGTCTCACCATTTAGATCAAGTTCTATCGTTGCAACTTTTTCTTCAATAATTTGTGAATTTTCGGGAATCTCAAAAATTTGTTTTCGCAATACAACATCTTGCTCTAACAAATTTTCAACATACTGATCATGCTGTCGATTGGGTGAACAGTGTAAAAGTATAAATATCAACTGCAAAAGGGTGCTTTTCCCACCGCCATTTAGACTGCCAATAGGAAAAACCGATCTCGGAAAATCTTGTTCAAATTCAATATTTATATTTTGAAGTACTCTGAATTTAGGAACACTGACTTGTGTTATGAACATATCTGTAAAAATGATCGACCAAACTCTGAACTCTGTTTAAAGTATAGCGGATGAATGATTTGGGTCAAAAAAGTATAGAGTACCAACCTGTAGACATCCGCTTCACACCATGGTGCGCTCAACCCGCCACAACGAAGTTAACCAGCTTTTTCGGAACCACGATCGTCTTGCGAATATCCTTGCTCGCTACATCCCACGCCAGCCGCTACGTTACAACCTCATCCCTCCCGATCGCAATCAAAACCTCAAGCACCCGTTCCGTCTGCCGTGGAGAACTCACCACCAAATACGGAAACAACTGAAACCGCCCAACCGCTAACCGCACAAACAGATACACCTCACCATTCGTCATTCCACTTGGGGCTCCTTTCAGTTAACTCGCCTCTATTCTCCTCGGTCTCGCCCTTTTGGGCTTAATTGATGGGCTTAATTGATGACACGCCCTAGCTCGGCTAGGTTGACGGTACGAGTTCGGAACAGTGCCACCAAAAACAGCGCCAGGAATTTGATCCATGCCCCGTGCCACGGCAGGTGAGTGCAACTTGTTAATCTCGTTTATGAGGGGGTTGGGTTTGTGGTTATTCAACTCAACCTCCTCTCCTCAGAGACTGTCAACACCACTCCACACCTCGGGTTTAGCCTTCCTTCACAAACTTTTGTCCCGGTACTGAGGCATGAATGTATTCGGTTAACTGACTCGCTTAACCGGTGGGTTAACTCGCCGCTTCTTTCTCCTCTTTCTTCGGCACATAGGTCGAAGCGATAAACAGCTCTTTTAACTGAGACTTATCCACACCTGCCGGAGCTTCGGTGAGCAGACAGCTTGCATTCTGAGTTTTCGGGAAGGCGATCGTATCGCGAATCGAATCCTCGCCCGCGAGCAACATGACTAGACGATCGAGACCGTAGGCGATCCCCGCGTGGGGCGGCGTGCCAAACTCAAACGCTTCGAGCAAAAAGCCAAATTTCGCGCGGGCTTCGTCTTCGGATAAACCAATCAGCTCGAAGACTTTTTCCTGGACATCACGCTGATAGATCCGCAAGCTGCCGCCGCCGATTTCGTAGCCGTTCAAGATGATGTCGTAGGCCACGGCGCGAGCGGTCGAAAGGTCGGCCATATCGTCCGGATTCGGCGCGGTGAACGGGTGGTGTAGCGCTTCGTAACGGTTGTCGTCGGCGTTCCATTCCACCATCGGGAAGTCCACCACCCAGAGCAGATTATGTTTGCTTTCGTCGATTAAATTCATCCGACGAGCGACCACTTGACGCAGACGATCGAGCGCCTTATTCACCGTCGCCGTATCGCCCGCACCGAACAGCAGCAGGTGACCCGCCTTCGCACCGCAGCGGCTGAGTAGCTCCTGTTTTTGTTCCGGGCTAAGGTTGTCTTTAATCGCGCCGATCGTATCGATCTCGCCGTTTTCCTTAACGCGAATATAGGCCAGACCCTTCGCACCGGCCTCGGTCGCCTCCTTGAACACATCACCACCGGGCTTGATCTGCACATTCGAGATCACATCATTTCCACCGGGGATCGGTAGAACTTTGACGACGCCACCGGATTTCACCGCACCGGAAAACACCTTGAAGCCCGAGGTGGCCATAATGTCCGAAGCGTTGACCAGTTCGAGGTCGTAGCGCGTGTCGGGGCGATCGGTACCGTAGCGCTCCATCGCGTCGGCATAGGTGATGCGCGGCAGCGGTAGCGAAATTTCTTCGCCGCGAACTTCCTTATAAATATGGGCGATCAGAGCTTCGTTTAGCGCCAGGACTTCATCCTGATCCATGAAGCTCATTTCCATATCGAGCTGGGTGAATTCCGGCTGGCGATCGGCGCGTAAATCCTCATCGCGGAAGCAGCGGGCGATCTGGTAGTAGCGATCCATGCCCGACACCATCAGCAACTGTTTAAACAACTGCGGTGACTGGGGCAGCGCGAAAAATTCGCCGGGGTTAACGCGGCTTGGCACGAGGTAATCGCGTGCGCCTTCGGGGGTCGATTTGGTCAGGATCGGCGTTTCGACTTCGATGAACTGCTCGCAATCTTCGAGAAAACGACGCATCGCTTTAATCACGTTGTGGCGCAGTTTCAGGTTGCCCGCCATGCGTTGACGCCGCAGATCGAGATAGCGATATTTCAGCCGCAAATCTTCGCGTACGTTCTCGGTGTCGGAGCTGCTGACCTGAAACGGCAATTGTTTGCTGACGGCGTTGAGCAGCTCGATCGATTCGGCATAGATTTCCACTTCGCCCGTCGGCAGCTTGTCGTTGAGCGATTCATCGGGGCGCTGGGAGACGCGACCGGTGACGCGCACGACGTATTCGTTACGCAGGGCGTCGGCTTTGGGATATGCCTCGGGTGTCCGTTCGGGATCGCTGGCGATTTGCACGACGCCGGTTCGATCGCGCAGATCGACGAAAATCACGCCCCCGTGATCGCGACGGCGATCAACCCAACCGCAAAGCGTGACGGTTTGGCCGATGTGTTCGCTACGTAAAGTGCCGCAATAGTGGGTTCGCATGACGGTTTCGATCCGGCGATCGAGCCGGGGTGACGGGGACGTTGGACGTTTTTTCGGAAAAACCTATCTATTATGCCCTGTGGCGCGATCGCTGTTAAGCCTCGATCGATGGCCTTTGCTGGATTCAGACGGTTTGCTAGAGTTCGGCGGCGTACCTTACCTCCGTCGAGACTCAGCTCGTTCACAGTTTCTCCCGCCTGACCCCAACCCAGAGAGTTATCTCGTGCCCGCTGATGATGGGTGCGATGATCAATACAGATGATCAATACAATTGTGGCATCTATCAAAATCGAGAAAGATTCAGGACTTGGCAACCGTCGCAAGACCGATCGCCGAATCCCCACATCCCACTGAGCGTTGACATCCTCCCCAGCCTAAAGGCGTGGGGATTCCCAGTCTGACCATTACCT
>CAZFJL010000079.1:0-16562 GCA_964518905.1 uncultured Geitlerinema sp.
AGGGTGTGTTTTGGTCACCCCTATCAACCAATCCCCGCACAACACAAGCTTGACCAAAACGCACCGCAACCATATCCCGCATTCCGCCCAACATCCCCGGCGCGTTACGGCTGCGCCTAACACGCCCTACCGCTACTGGTCGGGCAACAGTGGAGGCTCTTAATTTGAACAGGTCAATAATGTTAGCAGTTCGGTCTGAAGAAAAGTTGCTAGGTCGTCATCCAGTATAAATTAATCAAACCAAATCTTTAATTGATCCTTAGCTTTTTCTTTGTGCTCCGGTTTAATATGTATTGCAACCATTGCTAGAGCAGATGCTAATGCTCCGAGGTCATCGCTATAACCTGCAACAGGTATCAAATCAGGAACGACATCTGTTGGAACAGCAAAGTAGCCAAGTGCGCCGACAATTACAGCTTTTGCCCAGGCAGGAGTGTCACGATCAATCAAGCAGTAGTACAGAATGAGAGCCTTTTCAATTACATCCTTACCCGCACTAACAGCATAAGTTTTAAGCTTTTTCCAAAATGAGTTCTCATTATATTCTTTGCCGAACTCATTAGAGTCATTACTCATCTGCGCCTAGCTCCTCTGCTTACTCCACCTCAAGTATCCTTCACAATCCTACAAAACAAAAGCACCACACCTAAAAATCCTCATCATCCTCGATCGCCGTCCCCACAACCTCCCGCCACGACTCAAATACCCCCTCATCCACCCCCATCTCAACCAACCGTCCCCAAACCGTCCCAGTTGTAGTGGCGCGACTTAACTAAATGTGTATATTTAAAAATTCTTGGAATGCTTTCCCAGTAGGCAATAGAGGAAAATCCTAATACACCATTTTAGATAGGTCGCGCCAGTAGGGTGCGTTCTTGAATTCGGCAGGTAGTGGCGCGACTTAACTAAATGTGTATATTTAAAAATTCTTGGAATGCTTTCCCAGTAGGCAATAGAGGAAAATCCTAATACACCATTTTAGATGGGTCGCGCCAGTAGGGTGTGTTTTGGTCACCCCCACCAACCAATCCCCGCACAACACAAGCTTGACCAAAACGCACCGCAACCCTGTCGAGCTCATCGCAATATCCTCGGCGCGTTACTCCTCTCCCTCCGAAATCCCCCCCACCCATAACCTCAAAACCGTCAAAACCCCCTAACCTGATTTACTGACCGAGATGAACTACGAGCTATCCCACCATGCTCTAGACGAACTTCAGAAACGCAAAATATCCCAATCTCTGATCACAGCAATCCTTAAAAATCCTCAGCAGATCCTCCCACAAGACGACGAAATCACAATCTTTCAATCCCAAGTCAAATTCGACAACAATAAAGCTTATTTAATTCGAGTGTTCGTGAACATCACCGCACATCCCCCACGCATTGTCACCGTCTATCGCACCAGCAAAATTAAAAAATATTGGCAAGAACCATGAAAGTAAAATACGATCCCGACGTTGATATTTTACGCATCACCCTGAAAGATACCGAAATTGACGAAAGCGACGAAGAAACACCCGGCATCATTCTCGACTTTGATCGCGATGGCAACATCATTGGCCTGGAAATCCTGCAAGCCTCCCAGCGCATCGACAACCCCCAAGCGATCGAATACACCATCCAAAGCGTAACTTCTTAACTCACCGACAACCTCGCGAAACGATCGAGATCCATGTACGATCGACACCTGCTGTAGTTGATCCGCCGAAGAGCTGCCCCCATGATGACCGCGCCGAATGAATTTGATGACCTGCCCTTTGAGCCGGATAACTGGCCGGATTCTGGCGCAACGATCGCCGTGCAGCCCGCTGTCACTCCAGAACCCAGCGCCGAACCCGCCGCCGCAGCCTCCATGCCGCCAACCGTCGCGGCCAGCCTCGGAAATCCCCAGGATTTAGCCGATCTCAATCTGGAGGTTCCCGATCCAGAAGATGCGGATCTGCCAGACTTTGAATTTCACGAACAAATCGATCGCGCCTGGTTCGTCTGCGATCGCTTCGATCTGCAAACCGATATTTGGCGCGGGCGGATTTTGCGAGCCGTGCGCGATCGCGAAAAAATTGGCGGCGAAGCACGCGGGCGCGGCTTTTTGAAATGGCTCGGCGATCGCGAAATTGCCAAAACCCAGGCGTATTCCCTGATCGAACTCGCTGACAGTGCCGATACATTCCTCGCCGATCAAACCCTCGAAGCCGACGCGATCAATAACTTCAGCAAACGCGCCTTCGTCGAAACCGCAAAATCGCCGATCGAAGTTCAACAGCTCGTCGCCACCAGCGCCCAGGACGGCAACCACATCACCCGCCGCGAGGTCAAACAGCTCTCCGATGAATGGCTGTCGATGACCTCCGATCTGCTGCCCGACGAAATCAAAGCCAAAACCGCCGATCGATCCCTACCGCCGCAACAGGTCGCTCCCCTCGTCCGCGAACTGGAAAAACTCCCCGAAAATCACCAGGCCGAAATTCACCGCGCGATCGCCGAAACCCCCGATCTCGACACCGTTAAACAGCTCACCGCCGACGCCAAAAACCTGACCCGCTACCTCGATTCCGCCGCCCAGTCCCAAACCCTGCGCGAAGGCGGCGTCGATATCGAAGAAGCCCTCGAAGAAGCCCTGCGCCTTGGCTGCCTGGACATCACCACCGAACTCGTGCGCCAAACCGCCCAACTCGAACAGGCCGTCACCAAGCTCTACACCACCTGGAAACGCCTCGGCAACTCCGCCGATCGACTCTACGTCGATACCGGAGCCAGCTCGCCAAACCTGCGATCGCTCGTCGCCTGCGTCGAACGTATCACCGGCAAACTAATCGAAGTCTCCCTCGACGATACCGGCGATAACAGCATCCGCCTGCAAATCCTCAACGACGGGGATCGCCTAGCCTAGCGTCATTACGCTGCGTATCATTCGCTCAGATATCACCCCAAACCCGCGTACAATTGCTCTAGGTAGATATGCAGAATAGCAGCACGGATATGACGACCCATCGCACCCCAGCCCAGCCAGTATTGTCCGATCGAGAATTGCAAGTGATCGAGCTGGTCGCAGCGGGTCTCACCAACCAAGACATCGCCGCCCAGCTCAAAATTAGCAAGCGAACGGTGGACAACCACATCAGCAATATTTTGCACAAAACCCAGACTGATAATCGCGTCGCCCTCGTTCGCTGGGCATTGCAGTGGGGTAAGGTCTGCCTTGACGAGGTGAACTGCTGCACTTTGCCGAATGATGGCAGTTTGTAAAACCTCGTAGAGAGGTGAACTTCCCTGAAGGGCTTATATGATAGAGGAATTGGAGTTATAGACTCTAAAAGCAAATACACGACGTGATTTCAATTAATTAGCATGACTCAAAACGTTCAGGTAGTTGAAGCTGAAGGCATTTTAGACGGCAATCACGCGACACAAATTCGACGTGAAATTTCGGAATGTCTTCAGAAAAAAGCAGATATCATTTTGCTCGATTTTAAAGCCGTAACTTTCATTGATAGTTCTGGATTAGGAGCTTTAGTTGCAGCACTAAAAACCGTACGATCGGCTAAAGCCCAGCTCTATATTTGCTCGATTTGTGATCAAGTCAAAATCTTATTTGAGCTGACGAGTATGAATCGTGTCTTCCAGGTTTTTCCCGATCGAGCCACCTTCGAGAAAGAAATTTTATCCTAGGAGATATAACGTCTGTATTCAAGACAAATCTGAACCCGATTGATGTAATCAATCTGCTTTAAGAGCCGTATTCGAGGGGCCTGATCTTAGGATCGATCGGGCTCAATTTGAAGACGAAGGAGCGACAAATCATCATCAAAGGTTACATCTCGGTTGTACTTACTAGCACACTGGACAATGTCGTGCAGCGACCTATCACAGCTCGGATCTTCAGCCAGGAGCGCTCCAAAGGATTCAATACTCCAAGCATCACCCTCAACCGTTAAAAAGTCATAAATCCCGTCGCTAAAAATGTATAGCGAACTTCCGGGAGTGATCGTCATTGACTGAGACGTGTAGGTTACGTCAGGAAATAAACCGATCGGTAAACTAGGTTCTCCGAGAGATTGAAGTTCTGACGCAGCCTCACGATCGGTCTTTGGAGTAATGAGTTGAGCAGGTGGATGGCCAGCACTGGAATAGGTTAGTTCACGGTTCGGAAGATTGTAAACGCCATACCAAATAGTGAAATATTTTTCATTAAAAAAAGTATTTGTAGCGCCTACATTATCCTGGACTTTGATCTGAAACGCACTGTTGAGTGCTTCGAGAACGGTGTGCGGCTGCGAAAAATCGCTATCAGGTAATAATTGAGCGTGAAGCAAATTAAAAACAGAGATCGAAAGAAGAGCCGATCCAACCCCATGTCCGGACGCATCAATTAAATAAATGGCGAGATGATCGTTATCCAGCCACTGAAAGTCGTAGCAGTCTCCGCCGAGTTGGGCGGAAGGAATAAAGCAAGTTTCGACGCTAAGACGATCGTAGGTAAAAGCAGGAGGGAGAAGCGTTTGAACATAATCAGAGGCTTCCGATAATTCCTTCTGAAGATGCTGGGTTTGCAATTGGAGGTCGCGACTGAGTTCTGTAATTCTCAATCCAGCTCTCACACGAGCAAGCAACTCGCCAATATCGATCGGTTTTGAGAGAAATTCATCCGCTCCGGTATCCAATCCCACGATACGATCTTCCAGACCGCCGCGTGCTGTGAGTAAGATAAAGAATGTGGTTGAAAGATTCGACGATCGTTTGATCTGCCGACAGACCTCAAGCCCATCTGTTCCTGGCATCATCCAATCGCAAATAATTAGCCCCGGCTTTATCTTCTGCGCGATGTCGAGACCCTGTTCTCCGTCATTCGCGACAATAATGTCGTACCCTTGCCGCTGCAATGCTCGCTTGAGTACCAAGCGTGTCGTCGGATCATCGTCGATAAGCAGGATCTGGGTCATGGCCTTATAACGGTTAACATACGGAATCTAGCACGAAGCCCGTTTCGCAGCTTTCATTAGTGTTAAGGCTTGATCTCAAGAGATGCCAGACAAACCCAAAACATTGAAATACTCCATTTCAGTTTCGAGCAAGTTAACGAATCTTGTTAGTGTGCTGGAGTGGTTTGAGGCTTGTCAATCTGATTACATGCCGAATTCACTGTGGCTACCTAGCAAAATTGCGCTTGCGGAAGCGTTCACGAATGCTGTGCGCCACGCGCATCGAAGGCTACCGGAAGCCACGCCCATTCAGATCGACCTATGCATTTCCCACAAGGCTTTGGAGTTGGAGGTGATTGATCGCGGTGAGCCCTTCGACCTCTTCGCACATCTGGCCCAACAGCCAAAGGTTGCGGATTTGTACGCGACCCATGGCCGAGGTCTCAAACTGCTAGAGAGCATTGCCGATCGGCTGGAGTATCGGCGCTTGCGTGGCGATCGTAATTGTCTTTACTTCCAGAAGCGTTATCAACCCATCATTTCATGATGTTGTACTGTTCAAAATTGGCTTAAACCGATCCTAAAACACGATCCGTAGTGTGCTACAGGCACGGATTGAAGTGGCATTGAGCACAGGATTGGTTTCTTTATCGGTTCACAACATCGGTTCACAACATCGGTTTGCTGTTTCTGTGGTGACGATCGTGCGATCGGATCAACGGAGCTGGCCTGATCGCATGATCGTCACCAGTAAAATCAAGCCGATCAAGCTCGCAGCACCGAACAGAATATCGGTGATTAGATCGAGCTGTGGCGTGGTTTGTGAGCTGGTTGAGACGATCGCGGCGCCGAGAATCAGGGCGCTGAGGACAGTTCCGAAGGTGCGACGGTTCGCCGCTGCATCAAGGGTGCGCTGAATTTTATCAAGACCTTGGATCTTGAGGTTAAATTGCAACGTCTCTCGACTCAGCCGTTCGAGTAAGAAACCGATTTGACGCGGTGATTCAAGCGAGAGCTGCTTGAATTCGAGGGCGGTGCGAAAAAGTGCCTGAGTTAGGTTGTCGCCGATGAGTTCACGACGGAATAGGTCGCTCATCAAGGGCGTGAGTTCGTCGATCACGTTAACGCTCGGGTCAAATTGGCGGGCGACGCCTTCGAGGTTGCCGAGTGCTTTGGCAAAGAGACCAATATTTCCCGGCCAGCGTAGGTGATTGCGGCGGGCGGCTTGGAGGATTTCGTAAAAGGCTTCGCTGGTATTCAGATCGGCCAGACTCACGTTGTAGTAACGGCGTAATAGGCGATCGTAGTCGCGCTCGATGCGGGCGAGATCGAGGGTTTGGATCGGTTCAGCGAGTCGTAAACTGAGCTGGGTGCAGCGCGAGGCGTCGGCATCGACGATCGCGAGTAGCATTTCGGTGAGTGACGATCGCGTTTTGCGATCGATCGACCCAACCATGCCGCAGTCCAGTAAAGCAATGCGCCCATCATTGAGGTAAAAAATGTTGCCGGGATGCGGATCGGCGTGAAAAAAGCCATCGGTGAGAAATTGCTGGAAAAACACCCGAAAGATCGTGCGTGTAATTTCACGACGTTCGGCAACCACATCGCCCTCGTGGCGACGTCCGTCTAGTCTCGCCTCCAGCAAGGGTGTACCGTCGAGCCATTCCATCACCAGCACTTTCGGGCGGGTAAGCGTGAGGTCTACTTCCGGAACTTTGATTAAGTCCGGATCAAACCAGTCGCTTTGAGCGAGGTTCTGGCGCAGTTTGTTGGTATGTTCGGCTTCGAGGGTGAAGTCTAGCTCCGCATAAAGAGCTTGGGTGAATTCGTCTGCAAGGCCGACGGTGTCGTATTCTTTGCCGAAATCGGTGGTGGCCACTAGCTTGGCGATGTTTTGAATTAGGGCCACATCGCGGGCGACGAGGGTGTCGATGCCCGGTCGTTGTACTTTGAGCGCCATCGGTTTGCCGTCATGTCGGATCACACGATGCACTTGGGCGATCGAACCGGCGGCAACGGGTTGATGATCGATCGAAGCGAATACCTGATCGATCGGCTGCGGCAGACTGGCTTTAATCACCCGCTCAATTTCGAGCCAGGGAACCGGCGGGACGTCTGATTGCAGGGTTTCGAGTGCTTCTAGATAAGCGGGGGGCAACAGATCGGGACGGGTGCTCATCAACTGCCCGAGCTTGACGTAAACCGGGCCGAGATCGGTCAAAATATTGCGCAAAACTGCCGGAGGGGGAAGATCTGGCTCGTCGGCTTTATCGCCACTGAGCAGACGGCGCATGAAATCCCAGCCGTTACTAAACACGACTTCAAGAATTTCAGCTTCGCGAGAGTTGCGGCGGGCGATATCGAGCATAGGGGATCGTCAACCAAGAAAAAAAGCAAGAATCCTCCCACAGAGACTGCGAGAGGAACAGATCAGTACCGCGCAATCCTAGTAAAAAGCGAGAGGCCGCGACCCGCGTAACGCGACTATCCTGGTTGCAGGCAAGCTGGAAGCTTGCGCTACGTGTCATTCACTTATTTACTTTGGTGATTACTTTTATTGTTTAGGGCTATTGTTTAGGGCTATTGCTTAGGGCAGCAAGAATCAGGACAGGTCTTACGCAGCTTTTGAGTCATCGTCACTCGATGGGGTGGCCTCAGACGCTGCCTCGGCTGCTTTGGCCTCCTCTTCGTGCTTCGTGACGATTTTCCAGGCTTCATTGGCCGCTTTTTGCAGGCGGTTCGTGAAGTCTTCGGCCTCTTTCGTGAGTTCAGTCCAGCGATCGAAAGCTTCGTCTTGCAGGCTTTTTACCGATTCTTCAATCTGTGTTTGACGTTCACGGGCGAACTGTTCAGTCTGCTCGATCGTCTCTTTGGCTTTTTCGACCGCTTGCACACGCCAATCGCTGACGCTACCCGCTTCGGCTTTGGCGCGACGCTCGATCGCTTCAATCAGCTCCGCGAATTTTTGCCGGACTTCGTCATCGTCAATCGCAGGGGACGCGCCAGAATCCGTGGCTCGTACGTCAATGATTTCAATGTCGTTACTCGTATCGCTGCTATCGGTTTCGGGGCTGCTAGCGATCGGGGTTTCTGGGGTGGGGCTATCGGTCGTCATAGAACGGTTTCTCCCAAGTCGAACTTGCCACTAATCTAATCGACTCTTTCGTTTTTTGCTATGCCGTTTATGGGCGATCGGAGTGGGGAAGCCCGAACCTAGGGTTTTCAGAGGGGGTTCGTCGTTTGGCTCACGCGCCAGAGAGAGAACGCGATGTTTGTCGGAAATCGTGGATTATTCGCAATCTTTAATCACCAACAGTCGGGTCAGTGATACGTTCGCTATAGTGGCGCTACGATCGCCCATTGTCACGTCAACTGCTAGCGCTAGCACGGTATGCCATGTCCCACGAACGTGATCGGTTATTCCAACTGTTACATCGCGGCTTACTGCTACCCATCCTATTTTTGAATGGCTGGCTATTGGCGATCGTCATTGATCGACTGCATCCGCTGGTCGGTAATGCGATCGCCGCGATCCTGCTCGCCTTCATTCTCGATTACCCGATTCTGTTTCTCCAGCGTCAAGGCTTTCGCCGTTCTTGGGCGATCGCGACCGTATTTCTCGGATCGGCGGCGGTTATTGCGATCCTCGCGATCGGCCTTGTGCCGCTAGTGGTTGCAGAACTGCGCGATTTGATGATCAATCTGCCCCGCTGGTTCGATATCGGCAGCGCCAGACTCGCCAGCCTGCAAGACTGGATCAACACCACCGAATTACCGATCGAGATTGACCTCAATAATGCGATCGCCCAAACGATTTCTCGTCTAAGCGTCGTCCTACAATCCCTCAGCGGTCAACTGCTCACCCTGCTCACCCGTGCGCTCAATAGCCTATTCGACTTCCTAACCATCAATATCCTAGCGATCTTTTTGATCTTCGGTGGCGAACAGGTTTGGGACGGGATTTTCTCGCGCGTGCCGTCGCGCTGGCGGTTTACCCGATCGCTCCTGCGTCAAACCTTTCAGGACTATTTCATCGGCCAAGCGATCCTCGCGAGCCTACAAAGCATCGTGATGATCGTGCTGTTCGCCTTTCTCAACGTGCCCTACGCTCTCCTCTTTGGCCTCACGATCGGCCTCACCACTCTGGTTCCCTATGCAGGAGCCGTCAGTACGATCGCGGTTGCCATTGTGCTGGCGTTTAATAGTCCCGCCCTGGCGCTCAAGGTGGCGATCGTCTCGATTATCATCGGGCAAATCATCGATACCGCGATCGCGCCGCGCATTGTGGGCGATGCCACCGGCCTGAATCCCGTTTGGCCGATCGTCGCTCTGCTGATCGGCGCTAACGTGGCGGGCTTTCTCGGCCTATTACTCGCCGTTCCCACCGCCAGTTTTATCAAACGCCTGACGGATCGCCTACTGGATGGACTCCCCCCGGAAGCACCTAGGACGATCGCTTCAGACACCGTCATATCGCCACTATCGCCCGCAACTCCTCCCCACAGCACAGAAGCAATCCGTCCCAGTCGAGATGGTGATAGCTCTCCCAAGGAACCCGACCATCCTGATTCTCCTGATTCCCCTGATCCTCCTGATTTCCCAAAGAGTGACACAACAAAATAAACCTTCTTGGAGAGCGTGAGAAGTCCGACTTTTCCAAAAAGTCGGACTTCTGGGATGGATGATTATTTTTGGGCAAGACTCTAACTTATGTGTCTCCAGCCGGATCGTGAACAGTTTCGTGGTGCGAAGCTGACGATGCTAGAGCCGGTTCTTGAACCTGAGCTTTGGATAAAGGGATTTCGATCGTAACCGTGGTTCCACGATCAAGCCCAAGACTATTGATGGCAATCTGTCCGTTCATCATCTCCAGCAAATTACGCGAGATTGCCAGCCCTAAACCCGTGCCCCCAAATTTGCGCGTGGTTGTCCCATCGACCATCACAAAGGGTTCAAACAACTTCTCATGTACGCGGGGATCAATTCCAATTCCGGTATCCTGCACCTCGATCGCGGCGCAGATCGCGGGCTGTGGGATGCGCTCATCGGTTGATGGCGGCAATGACGGTTGCAAAGTGGATGGTCGCATCTGAATCAAAATTGAAATTTGACCCACTTCCGTAAACTTAGCGGCATTGCCCACAATATTCACGAAAACACGGCGCAATTTTGATGGGTCAGCGTAAACCATGATGTTAGATTCGCCCAAGCTGAGATTCAGTTCGAGCGCTTTTTCGTCGATTACATGTTGCTGTAATTCGACGGCTTCTAGTACGACCTTGCGTAAGTCAATTAATTCTGGAACCATCGTGATCGTACCCGCTTCAATCTTCGAGATATCGAGGATGTCGTTAATAATGGCAAGCAAATGGAGCGCAGAGTCATCGGCACGTTGTAGAAAATCGAGTTCTTCCTCTCGATCTTCACAAAAGCCATCGCGCACCAGGCGTAGACTGCCGATAATGCCGTTGAGCGGAGTCCGCAACTCGTGAGAAATCGTCGTTAAGAATTCGTTCTTGAGTTGGTTGGCCTGACGAGCATTTTGCCACGCTGCGGATAGCTCATTGGCCCAGGACTTTAGCCGCTCGATCGAAGCATTCATCACAGCAGCAAGCTGGTTAAACTCCTCGATCGCAAATCGAGCCGGTAACGCTTCCGGGGTCACATTACATTCGATATTGCGGGCATAGCGTCCAAGTCGCTCAATGGGGAGGGCCAAATCGCGCGTGAGGAATAGCGTCGCAGCTAAGTTGGCCGCAAGCAGCAGTAGCACGAGATTCAACATCACCCCACGCACCCCAGCAAGGTTATTAAGGGCGAGTTCGAGATCGGCAACGGCCATGACGACCCACTCGGAGTGACCGTTGCTGAACGCACTGCGATCGTTCGGACTAAGCGTCGGATCTAGAATCTGCACATGGCCGACGATCGCCTGACGTGTGTGATCGTCGAGGTTGAAAATACTAGCGCTCAACACCGCCCGCTGGGCAAACTCTGCCGCACTTTCGTGGGTGAACTGCTCAAGCTGATCGTATCCCGGCAACTCGTTCAAATTGCGGCCAACATAGCCCGCGATCGGATAGGACAGAATAGTATTGGTCGAATCGGTGATGAGGGTTGCGTTACTCAACAGGTCTGGATTGGCGATGTCATGATCATCATGACTGCGATGCTCTAGCGGGAGTTGCGCGGTTAGACGTAGAACATATTGAGGTGCTGCACTATTTTGGGGAGTGACGGGAGCATCCAATAAAAAGTAAGTCACCGGTTCTGATGCTGAGGCGATCGGCTTGGCGATCGGGTAGCTGTCGGGTCGAGCTGGCACGCTGGATTGTGGAGCGTCGCGCCGGGGCGCAAAAAATGTCCGCACCTGGATCGTCTCTTGAGGGCGATCGACCATAGGCAAGCTGTTTTCCTTCTCCGGGCTCTCGTACGTCGGTGTATTTGCATTGATCGTTTTGCAGGTATTGGCGACCACCCGTTGTTCTGCGATCGATTCCAGCCAAACGCATTCCACACTATCCGGCAACTGCCCAATCAGACGCTTAAAAAAAGTTTCACTTCCCGCCAAATCTCCTGTTGTCACGACCGAAGCTTCACGAGCCACACTCGCACTCAAGCGCAACGTCGTCAAAAAACGAGAGAGGTCATCGCCCTTTCGCTGGGCACTTTGTACCAAGCGATCGTGCGTCGCCTCAAGCAAGCTCAGGCGCACCTGTCGATAGGTCAAAAACTGTCCAATCAGCAACACCGGCACACTCAGCAAAAGAATGCGCGACAGCAAGATACGGCGGAAAGAAATCGGGCCGAACATAGTTGATAGGAGATGTCCAGGGCGATTTGACATTCACACGACCGAAGCTTAGGTGATTAGATAGCGTCTCGCGAAGTACTTTGCGGGAGCGAAACCAGCATTGTTTCTGCTGAGACGACATTGACTATTGGGTTGCAGAGAACACCACATCGATAGCCAAAAGACACTGAAGGTTAAGATTAGTGTGAGATGCGGCTCATTTCGCCGACGTCAATTCTAACGTCGCGCACTTTGAATCAGCTTCCGCACGCTAGATACACATAAAACTGGGCGAGACAGAAGACATCGCGACGGACTATCCGGGTCTTGTACAACAGTCAGCAAATGTACTTCTTTGTTGGTTCAGTGTACAGGCGATCGCCGGGTACTTCGGGAATATCCTAGATCAATTTCATTCGTATAGGCTATAGATTAAACCTCATTGATCGAAGATGTAAGCCTGGTTGAAAGACAAAAAATTGAAGACAAAGCGGCGACAAAACCTGGAACTTAACTATAAGTCCCATAGAACCAATAGGAATAGCAAACGTTTATTAGTGACGAGACGTTGTTTGGTTAATGGCGATGTTTCTTTTGGGAACTGATGAGGCGGAACCAGATCCAGAGTGTGCTGCGAGTACGGCGATGCCGTAGGTGTCGGGCATAGCGATGTAGCCGATCGAGTTCCGAAGCAGGCAAACCCCAAAGGATGTTACGACTTTGCCAAACTAAGGTCGAAAGGAGCATTCCGAAACAGAGCGCCAGGGCAAAACTGGGCCAGGGATGAGCCCGAAAGCTATACCACAGGGCGACCCAGGTGAATCGCTCGCGCCATAGGCTGATTTCGTCGCGCAGAAACCAAATGGCGGGAATTCCAATACCGAGCCAGAGTAGGAGAACCATCAGCCAGCGCCCGATCGCTGTGCAGCGATGGACGAAGGCGACCAGCTCGTCGTCAAAGTCGGCGTCGGGGTAGTTTTTGGGCGGTGCGATCGGGCGTTTTGGACGCATGGGATCGCCCTCAGTAATCGAACGGGGCTAAGTTGATAACGTTCTGGAGGCGTTAGCTTGACGAGTTCTCAGATTAAATCAGACAAATTTAGATTTGATCAAATCAAATTAGATCAGACCTAGAGTCGATTCTATCGAGGTTCTAGACAACGGCATCACTACTGGGAGCTTCAACAATATCCGTTCCAAACGGGTCACCGGTTTTGTTGCGCCAGACGGCGAGCAGTGAGCTGGCGATAAAGATACTGGAGTAAGCACCCAGCAAAAAACCGACAATTAGGATTAAGGCGAAATCTTTGAGGGTTGCACCACCAAAGATGAAGATCGCGAGCAAGGGCAACACCGTTGTTAAGGTCGTGTTGATCGATCGACCTAGGGTTTGATTGACGGCCTGATTCACGATCGCATTCGGGCTTGAGTCCGGGTTAGCTTTGCCGGTTTCACGGACGCGATCGTAAATCACGACGGTATCGTTAACCGAGAAGCCGACGATCGTCAGCAATGCCACCATAAACAGGCTATCCGCTTCAAATCCGGCGGTTAACCCCAAAATGGCAAAGACGCCGACGGTAATCCAAACGTCATGCAGCAAGGCAACGATCGCGAAAATGGCGTAATCCAACTGAAAGCGCAAGCTGAGGTAGGCGACAATTCCGGCACTGGCGACAATCAAGGACAGTAAACCGGCACTTAAAAGCTGTTGCCCGACCGTTGGGCCTACCGTATCGATCTGAGTTTTGCGGGGGTCGAATGTACCGAGTTGATCGGCGAGGGCTTGTTCGAGGGTGGTGCGTTGCTCGACATCGAGATTGGCGGTACGAACGGCAACACCGGTTTTAGTGTCGCCGACCACCTGAACATCAGCGACGAGATCAAGCGTGGTTAACGCGGCGCGAGCTTCGTTGAGTTCGATCGGTGTGTCGCAGTTGCCGCTAATGGTGCAGTCGAGTTCGAGCTGGAGCCGTGTTCCACCGGAGAAGTCTAGGCCCAGAGCGACGGGACTATTGAAGCGCGAAAAGGAAATGCCCATCGCGATCGTCCCGATGAGGATAAGGCCGATCGAAATAGACCACCAAAGCTTGCGTTGTTCCGTTATGTTCAGTTGCATCGATCGCTCTTGGATTTCTCTAAACGGTAGGCGTGAAGGTGTCAGGTATCAGTCGATAGGGTCGCGCGGTTTTATGCGAATCCCAACTTGCAGAAATGTCAGAAAAACGCGCAAACAATCAGGATTCTTTTGCCTGTAAATTTGGGCAGAACAGGTCAGCCTTCTTAAATTCGGGCTTGCTGATGGCGTAAAACATCAGGGTTCGGCTACAGCTAATGGCGGTAAACATGCTGATGCCAACCCCGACGCCGAGGGTTAGCGCAAACCCTTTAACTAAACCCGCACCAAACCAAAACAGTGCCGCGCAGGCGATCAGTGTGGTGACGTTGCTGTCGAGAATGCTGGAGAAGGCGCGATAGAACCCGGATTCGACCGATCGGTACAAACTTTTGCCCGACTTCAGTTCCTCGCGGGTGCGCTCAAAGATCAGCACGTTGGCATCGACGGCCATGCCGATACTGAGGATAAATCCAGCGATTCCCGGTAGCGTCAGGGTGACACCGAGGAGGGCGTAGGCGGCGAGGGTGAAGAGAGCGTACAGGGCGAGGGAAATATTGGCGATCGCACCGGGCAAACGGTAGTAGACCACCATGAAGATCAAGACGAGGACAAGACCCGCAATCCCGGCATAGATGCTGCGGCGAATGCTGTCGCGACCGAGGGTTGCGCCGACTGTGCGGTTTTCCACAATTTCCACAGGCACGGGCAGCGATCCGCCGCGTAGCTGGGCGACCAGGTCGCTGGCACGTTCGAGGGGAAAGCTACCATCGATGCGGGCGCTGTTGCCGGTGATTCCGGTGGCGGCATACTCGGCGCTGACCCCGGCGGCGCTAATCAGTTCCCCATCGAGGAAGATGCCGATGCGTCGCCCGGTTCCAGCGATGCGCTTCGTTAGGTCGGCGAACTGTTGGCCGCCTTCGCGATCGAAGTCGATGCCAACGCTCCAGATATCCGGGTTGGGCGTCGTCAAGACATTCGCGTCGGTGAGGCTTTTACCGGTCAGACCGACTTTTTTAAAAACTTGTTCGTTGAGTTCGTCGAGTTCACTATTCTTCGCTTCGACTTTGGCTTCGAGGGCGGCGAGTTCTTCGGGCTGGCCGGAATCCTCTAGGGCTAGGAGCTGCTGAAGCAGTTCGGCGAGTTCGTTTTCGCGTACGGCGATCTGTGCCTGGACTTCGCCATCATTGGCTTCTTCGCGAAATTCGAGCTGGGCCGTTCCACCGAGGACACGTTCGGCCTGGGCGGGATCGTCAATGCCCGGTAGCTGGACGAGGACACGATCGGTTCCCACCGTTTGCACGATCGGCTCACTCACGCCGAGTTTATCCACACGATTTCGGACGACCGTCAGCACCGCATCGAGTTCGCGCGAGCCGATCACCTGAATTTCTTCGTTGGGCTGAACTTGAATCGTGAGCTGGGTTCCGCCTTGTAGATCGAGTCCCAAGCGCAGCCCAATTTGCGACAGGACGAAAATTGAGCCGATCGCCAGTAGGGCGATGACGGCTAGGAGGGCTTGTTTGTTGCGCATGGGTCGATCATCAAGGGTCGTTAGGAGCGTTAAGAGTAAACGGGAGACGAGATTAGACCTTCAGCGCTGCCATGTCTTTGACGGCATCCACAATCTGATTCGGCTGAATAATGGTCAGGCGTTCGAGCGCACCATTATAAGGCGTCGGGATATCTTGCGAGGAAAGACGCAACACGGGCGCGTCGAGTTCATCAAAGAGATGGTCGTTAATGGTGGCGGTCACCTCGGCGCCAATACCGCCGGTTTTCATGCATTCTTCAACGACGATGACGCGGTGGGTTTTGCGTACGGATTTTGAAATGGCTTCAAGATCGAGGGGCTTGAGCGAAATCAGGTCGATGATTTCGGGATCGTAGCCTTCGGCTTCGAGGGTTTTGGCGGCCTGGACGCAGTGGTGGCGCATCCGCGAGTAGGTTAGGAGGGTGACGTCTTTGCCTTCGCGTACGACTTCGGCTTTGTCGAGCGGTAGGTAATATTCTTCTTCGGGTAGGTCTTCCTTGAGGTTGTAGAGCAGGACGTGCTCAAAGAAGAGGACGGGGTTATTGTCGCGAATGGCCGATTTGAGTAGACCTTTGGCGTTGTAGGGCGTCGAGCAGGCGACGATTTTGAGGCCGGGGACGGCTTGGAAGTAGGCTTCGAGGCGTTGGGAGTGTTCCGCGCCAAGCTGACGACCGACACCGCCGGGGCCACGAATGACGATCGGGACGGTGAAGTTACCGCCCGAGGTGTAGCGCAACATCGAGTTGTTGGAAATTTGGTTAAAGGCAAGGAGCAAAAAGCCCATGTTCATGCCTTCAACGATCGGGCGTAAACCCGTCATGGCAGCACCGACGGCCATGCCCATAAAGCTGTTTTCGGCGATCGGCGTGTCGAGTAGTCTCAGGTCACCGTATTTGTCACACAGATCCTTGGTCACCTTGTAGGAACCACCGTAGTGCCCCACGTCTTCACCGAGGACAAACACGGTCTGATCTTTCGCCATCTCTTCGTCAGTGGCTTCTCTGAGGGCGTTGAAGAATACGGTTTCTGCCATTGTTTGGGGTGGGGATCGGTGGTGTGGATGCGTTCGTATGAGCGACGCTGAGACATTCTACCGTTTAGAAGCACTTTTGATAGGGATCACAGGCGACGATCGGCAGGGTAAACGCATACTCGGCAGACCCTCACCCTAAATCCCTCTCCCAGGCCGGGAGAGGG
>CAZFJL010000080.1:0-16416 GCA_964518905.1 uncultured Geitlerinema sp.
CCTTTCGGCTGCCTTCCCTCTCTCACCTTCCACTTCTCTTTACCTGAGTAGTTACAAAAAAACAAAGATATAGCAAAGAGCAAAATGCTTAGGATGCTCGTAGCGCAGGCTTCTAGCCTGTCCAATCTTTATAGGCTAGAAGCCCGCGCTACGGTGTTTGGAAATATTGTCCTAACACAATCGTTTTGTGCTGAAGATTGTGATTTTCTTGCGAATTGTGATTTTCTTGCGAATTCTATTTCCTGATTGATTAAATAACGCTTAACTATTCAACGCTCAAGCATTAGTATGGTGATTGAATAGAGGAACATCCCAGTTTTTACATAGCTTTCGCTACGATCGAAATAACCCAGTTCCGAGGTGCGCCCATGAATCTGCGAGCCATCAAACACGGTCAAACCATCCAACTGCTCGATCCCCTCGACCTTCCCGACGGTGAAATCACTATCACCATTCAGCCGATCGCGCCCGACGCCCTCGACGCCCCGAAATCTCCTGATCCCCCCGAAACCTTTTGGGATGCGATGCAAAAATGGCGGCGTGAATACGACGTCGAGAATCTTGATATTGATCCTGATGAAATCTGGGGCGATGTTCGGGATAAATCACCGGGACGAGAATTTAGCTGGGATGACTAATGCGCTATCTACTTGATACCAATATCACCTCTGAACTCACGCGATCGCAACCAAACCCTGACGTTCAAGCAAAGCTGAAATACTTTGCTGGAGAATTGGCGATCGCAAGCGTGTCTTGGCATGAAATGCTGTATGGCTTGCGGCGAATGCCGGTATCGCGTCGTCAACGTGCTGTCAGGGCACAACTTGAGCAAATCCAGCAAACCATGCCGATCTTGCCCTACGACGAAGCTGCCGCCCAATGGCACGCCGAGGAACGATCGCGTCTCGTTGCTCAGGGTCGAACCCCACCCTTTGCCGACGCTCAAATCGCCGCGATCGCCGTCACGCAAAACCTGATCCTGGCCACCCGAAACCTGCGAGATTTTAGGATATTCGACGGATTAACGCTCGAAAATTGGTTTGATGACCCGTAATGATCCACACTAGCCCTTAGTCACTCCTCACTAAAGCCCGCGTGGATCTCATCCTGTGCCATACCACCGCCGACTTCGATAGCCTCGGAGCTGCCGTCGGACTTGCTCGCCTGCGTCCCGGCTCCCGCATCGTTCTTACCGGCGGCGCACATCCCGGCGTCGAAACGTTTTTGCGGCTACACCGCGACGAATATCCTCTGATCGAACGCCGATCGGTTAATCCCAACACCATCCGCTCGATCGCGATCGTCGATACCCAACACCGCGATCGCATCGGCAAAGCTGCCGAGTGGCTGGATTTGCCGCAGTTAGAAACGCTCGAAATCTTCGACCACCACCTCGGCGCTCATAGCGATATCCCCGCCACCGATCGTCACATCCACGACATCGGCGCAACCACCACCCTCATCGTCGAACACCTCCAAGCCGCAGACGCCACCCTGACGATCCACGAGGCGACGGTGATGGCGCTTGCGATCCACGTTGATACCGGATCGCTGACCTACGATCGCGCCACCACCCGCGACGCCCTCGCCCTGGCGTGGCTGATGCAACAGGGAGCCAATCAGCATGTTGTCGCCCAATATATTGAGCCCGGTCTCAGTACCGAGCTGCAAGATCTGCTGGTGGTGGCACTCGATCGCTACACCGCCCAGGATGTGCGCGGCTACACCGTCGGCTCTGTCCTACTCGAAACCGATCGCTACGTTCCGGGTCTATCCGGACTCGCCAGCCGCCTACTCGAACTCACCGACAGCGACGCCCTAATTTTAGGCCATGCCTACGACACGAAATCCGGCAACAATCCTCGCTTTAGCGCGATCGGCCGATCGCGCATCCCTGACACCGACCTCAACCCCATCTTTCGCGACTTTAGCGGTGGTGGTCACGCCAAAGCCGCCTCCGCCCAAGTCGCCACCGACAACCCCGATCAAACCCTAGCGCTTATTCTCGATCGGCTGATCGAAGACATCCCGCACCCACCCGTCGCCCGCGACCTGATGTCATCCCCCGTTCGTACCATCCGCCCCGACACCACGATCGGCGAAGCCCACCGCATCCTGCTGCGCTACGGTCACTCCGGCTTGTCCGTCGTCAATGACACCGATGCGCTCGTCGGCATCATCTCCCGCCGCGACCTCGATATTGCCCTCCACCACCGGCTCGACCATGCTCCCGTCAAGGGCTACATGACCAATCAGCTCAAAACGATCACCCCTAACACCAGCCTGCCAGAGATCGAAACCCTGATGGTCACCTACGACATCGGACGGCTGCCCGTGATCAATCGCGGTAACCTCGTCGGCATTGTCACCCGCACCGACGTCCTGCGCGAACTCCACCAGGACTGCGTCACCATTTGCCACCTTCCCCAACACTCCGGCTCCGGCGTGATCTCCAATCGCCCCACCCGTCTCGCCGACCTCGAAGCTCTACTTTGGCAAACCCTCGAACAGCGCCTCCCGGACAAGCTGCGATCGCTCCTCTTCGACACCGCCGCCGCCGCCGAAGCGCGGGGATGGCATCTCTATCTCGTGGGGGGAGCCGTGCGCGATTTGCTGCTCGCGGCCTTCCGTGATTTAGACCGACAAGACCCCTCGCACCGCCGATCTAAAACCTGCGACGAGCCGATCGGCTTACTCGATATTGATCTGGTCGTTGATGGGTTTCATCAAGCTGCCACGGTCGGAGCTGGGGTCGAGTTGGCGAAGGTTTTACAGGAGAAATATCGCGGCGCAAAACTCGAAGTTCATGGCCAGTTTCAGACCGCTGCTCTCACCTGGCGCAAAGATCCGGTGCTCGATTCGCTCTGGATTGATATCGCCACCGCTCGCACCGAATTTTATCCCTACCCAGCAGCTAATCCCGAAGTCGAAGCCAGTTCGATCCGCCAAGATCTCTACCGTCGTGACTTTACAATTAATGCCCTGGCGTTGCGTTTAACCTACCCGCGACGGGGTAAGCTACTCGACTTTTTTGGCGGTTCGATCGACTTACAAAATCAGCAGATTCGGGTGCTGCATACCAACAGTTTTATCGAAGATCCCACCCGGATTTATCGTGCGGTTCGCTTTGCGGTGCGCCTCGGGTTTGCGATCGAACCCCAAACTGAGGGCTATATTCGTCACGCGATCAACTCTGGTATTTACGCGCGATCGCAAGCCGAGAACGATCGCACCCCAGCGCTACAAACCCGCCTCAAGGCCGAACTAAAATATCTACTGCAAGCCCCCTATTGGAAACCGGCTCTATTAATGCTCGCCGACCTTGAAGCCTTGCAATGCATCCATCCTAGCCTCCGGCTTACTTCTGAAATCTGGTGGAATATTCGCTTGACGGATCGCTGGTTGCGACGCTTCGATCCTGATCGCACGATCGCCCATTGGCAAGCCATTCTCGAAACGTTGCTCTCTCACCTTTCTCCTGAATTTCGCGGCTCGATCGCCCGATCACTTCAGCTCCCCGACACCAGTATCACGCGCCTACAAAAGTTAGGGGAAACTCTCGATACTATTATTCAGGGTTTAGGAAATAGCTCAAGACTCAGCGAAATTTACTACACGTTAAAACCGTACGATCGGCTAACGTTACTATTAGTTGTCTTGCATTGTGATCGATCGGTGCGGCGTAAAATCTGGGTCTATCTCCATCAGTTAGTCGATGTAACTCCGATCCTGAATGGCCGTGATCTACAAGAGTTAGGCTATAAGCCCGGTCCCGTCTTTAAAGAAATCCTTGCTGACTTACTCACAAAGACGCTAGATGGCGAGTTTAGTCAAACGGAAGATGAACCAAGAAATAGTACGATCTTTTATCTAAAACAACGATATCCTAACTAAGATCAACGTCTTCTCTTAATACAGGAAATGCCTGTATTTTTACGGAAATGAAATGGCCTTTTTGGTTCCCTTACCCAAGCTCATGGCTTCGTGCTTTTGCTTCAACGCTGTGGGCTGGATGCTTTCTGTATATTTTTTGGATGCTGAGTGCCTGGGGTTGGATACTGAGCGAAGTTACGAAGCATTCAATAATTCTCCCTGTTCTCTTACTCGCAGGATGCCTTGCCGGAGCTTGTGCTTATGCTCAGATCTGTGATGTATTTATTTTTAAAATGCATCACCGTCGCTCAAGATTTGTCTCTAGGAGAGCTTTCTGGGAAGGATGTTTAAGCCTGCTCATTCCAATTCTAGCAACATTTAATATGATGGTGATGTTCTTTCCTATCTATGATTCTCGTATTCGTTATGCCTCCGATTCTTTTCTATTCGTCATGTATGGATTAATTTATCTTGGTTCTGTCATTTTGTACCAAATTGAATGTTTAGCAAGATTAAAGCTGTCAACAGTATTCAAGAAAAAATCACAAGCAAAACCAAAATATACTCAACGTCGAATCAAGATTCAGCCTATTGATTCCATTGAGCAAGAGTTGAACCAGCTCAAAGGAGCATCAGGGTTGACCTCCATGAAGGATATTCGTACTGCATCATCAAAGGACAGTAGGAAGATGAACTCCTGATAGGTTGTTACGATTCTAAAGGGGGGAAATTCAAGAGAATTGTGGTGTATAGCGTAAGCCGATTGTGTTAGGACACTCTCGTCTAAGCTGAAAACTGCACGAAGTAGGCCAAGCTAATTAATCGAGACTATGCGTAGCACAAGCTTCTAGCTTGTCTGCAACCAGGATGGTTGAGTTACGTGACCTATGTAACTTTAATTTTCTTGGTCTACTTATTTGCTTCACAAAGGCTACGCCAACGACTCCGTTCAGTGCTCTCAGCTTTTTTATACGTCCTAACCAAATCGTTTTTTGCTATAAATAAAACCCAATTTCTCGAATTTGCTTAAAACGAGAGAGGGTTAAAAGTTATCCTATGATTCGGACGATCGCTGTTTCATTAAATTAAACGCCGTTTGTACTGACAGCAGCAGCAGCCCGATCGCCGAAAACGCAAAGATAAACGTCCCGAGCGCGACCATGCCGATCACCAGGGTACGAACGGCGGCGGAGAGGTTGTGAACGGTGAGGTTGTCCGAGGTGACGGGCTTGTTGGCGAAGTTGATGGCGATGCGGGTGGTTGCGCCGTAGAGTGCCGAGGCGATCGTACCGGACATCAGCGCCCCGGTCAGGCCGCGAAAAATCCGCTGAGTGGGATCGAAGTCTTCGCTATCGGTTTGTGGGGTGTCTTTTGTGGTGCTTTTTGGGTTGGGCGCGATCGATTTTGGTGGTTTGGATTTGGACGAGGATTTGGAAGATTTAGACGGGGACGAGGATTTGGATGAAGATTTGGGGCTAGAAGAGTCCGGCATGGTCAATCGGTGAGGAGAAAAGAGTAAAAGCAGATAGCGAAATATTGGCTAACGGCGATCGTCCGTTGACCGTGACTATAGGTCTTCGATCAGACGATCACGCCGTTTTTAAGTTCGAGTTTCAGTAGTTTCGCATACGTTAGGGATGCATCCTCGCCTACGCTATAACGTACAGCGTAAACGTTACCGCTACTCCTTTCGCGATCGCCCCCCTCGATTATGAAGCTGCCCGCTACTCCCCGATTTGTTCGTATCTTGCCGCTATTCGCTCTGTGCGGTGCGGCGATCGTGCCCGTGTCTGTGAGTGCCGCGAGTGCCAGTTCGATGATATTCACGGCATCGCCAGCAATTGCAGGTTCAATGCCGGGTTCAATACTGGGTTCAATACCGGGTTCAATACCGGGCTCAACGCCGCAAACCATCGAACTGGCTCGCCGTCGCGATCGCGGAACGATCTATCCGCCCAGCCCGCTCGAAAATGCCGATCCCGATCCCTGGTGGCCGGATTCGTCCATTCCCTTAACCGAGAACGATCGCCGCATTCTCCGCCAGCGACTCGACGAACTGAACCTCAGCGCCGCCGCTGCCCTCTCGATCAATCAGCCCAAAGTTGCCTTTGATCTGTGGAATCGCGAGCTGCGATTGCGACGTTTACTCGGGATCAACGAAGAGCTGATCGCCATGGAGCGGGTCGGGCAAATCGCTTGGAAGGAAGAGGAGTTTTATCAAATGCAGGTAATCACGCGCCGGTTGCGTGATATCCAGTACGACCTAATCGGCGATCCCTACGAAGACAATAGCGATCTACCACTGCCGGACTTGGTCACCTTGCGCCAATTGGCCGACGCCTTCGCGGCGGTGCGCGATCGCGAATACGCCGTTGATGCCTATGAGTATTTGCTCAATGATGCCCGCGATCGGGGCGATGCGATCGCTGAGGAGGAAACCCTGCGAACGATCGGCGAGCTGAATTATGGCGATCTGAACTACGAAGATGCCGTCGCGGATTACGAAGAATTGGTCGATCTGGCCGAAGCACGCGGCGATCAAGAATCTCGCGTGTTTTACCTGGAGCGGCTGGCGTTTATGTACGACCAATTGCAACAGCCCAGCGACGCGATTCGGGTTAAACAAACGTTGATTGCGTACTATCAGGCGATCGCCGATGTTCCCCGATCGACGGCGCTCTACATCGAAGTCGGTAATGATTTTGCAGCAACGGGGGATGTTGTGTCGGCGGAACGAAGCTACGTATCGGCCTATTCGCTGTCCTGGGAAGCGAAGCAGTTTTATCGCGCGGGCGAGTCGATCGATCGGCTAGCGGCACTCTACGATCGCGAGGAACGCTACGAGGACGCGCTCAACACCTACCGCATCGCGATCGATATCGACACGATCGCCAACGATCGCTACGGCCTGATGACTACCTACGACACGATTGGGCAGCTTTACCAGCGCCTTAACGCCTACGCCCAAGCCCTCGACGCCTACCGACGCGGCCTAGAGGTGGCGCAGCAAATTTCGAGCCGCACGTCCTATTTTCAATTTCAAATCGACACCGTGAGTCGGCTACTGCGTCGTTAGGATGGCGGCCACAGGCGAAGCGTTTAAGCCTCGAAAAACTCAGAAACAATCTGAACAATGCGATCCGATGCCTGACCGTCCCCAAAGGGATTAACGGCATTCGCCATTTTTTCGTAGGCGGCGGGCGATTCGAGTAGGGCGGATGCTTCCGCGAGAATGCGATCGCGATCAGTGCCGATCAGCTTCGCCGTACCCGCATCGACGGCCTCCGGGCGTTCCGTCGTTTCGCGTAATACCAGCACCGGCTTACCCAACGACGGCGCTTCTTCTTGCAAGCCACCGGAATCGGTCAGCAGGAAGTGACAGCGATCGATCGCGCCGACCAGGGCGGTGTAGTCGAGCGGTTCGACGAGGAACGCGCGGGGATGGTCGCCGAGGGCAGCTTGGAGCGGGTCGCGGACGGTGGGGTTGCGGTGCAGCGGCAGGAGCAGAGCCGTATCGGGGAAGCGATCGAGCGTCGCCTTAAAGCCCGCTGCGATGTTGATCAGATTGTCGCCCCAATTTTCCCGGCGGTGTACCGTCGAGAGCAGCACGCGATAATCGTCCCAAACCAACCCCGGCACATCGCAGGCCGGATGCCGATCGGCGATCGACAGTAGCGCATCAATCACCGTGTTGCCCGTCTGGTGAATTTTGCCGACGACGCCGGAATGATGCAGATTCGCGACGGCCTGATTGGTCGGCGCAAAGTGGAGCGTGGCGATCTGGGAAATTAGCCGCCGGTTGGCCTCTTCGGGAAACGGGTCGAACAGATTATCGGTGCGTAAACCGGCTTCAACGTGACCGATCGGGATTTGCTGATAAAACGCCGCGAGCGCTGCCGCGAACGCCGTGGTCGTGTCGCCCTGAACTAGGACGATTTGCGGCTGAAGTTCTTGAAAGACCGCTTCGAGTCCCTGCAAGCTGCGACAGGTGATATCCGTCAGGGTTTGGCGCGGCTGCATAATGTCGAGATCGCGATCGCCTGTCAGGTCAAACAACGCCATCACTTGCTGCACCATCTCGCGGTGTTGCCCGGTCAGCACCACCTGCGTATCGAAGCGATCGCACTGGCGAAACGCCTGAATCACGGGCGCAAGCTTGATCGCTTCTGGGCGCGTCCCGAGGGTAATGCAAACGCGGATGGGGTCGGACATGGTGAAGTCGGGGGAACAGGAATCGCACAATTTTAGCGCGATCGGTCTACCGCCCCGATTCACAAGCATCTGGGCTGAAGCTTCTAACGCGCTTCACAGTCGCGCAGCCAAGTGCGGACGGTTTGCACCAACAGCCCCGAGCTGCTTTCCACGGGCGGCGTCATCCGATTATCGGCGGGATAGTCGCCACGTCCCGATCGCGTCGTCACCACCAGCCAACCGATCACATCCCGCGTTAGAAAAACCTGGTGAAATCCTTGCTGTTGCACCGGCTTGCCATTCTGGTAGGTGCGTTCCAGCGTGGTGAAGAAAAAGCCCTCGATCGCCTCACTGCCAAACTCGACAAGGTCTTCCGCGCCAAAGATTTCGGGATCGCTGACGAGTAAAACGCGGGTAGTGGAAGCAGATCCGCCGGGGAGACGGCTACGAACCAGCGTGCGATTGTAGTAGCTCGGGAAATCGTCGAGTAGATCGCGAGCTAAAGCATTAATATCGTTCGGACAGCTCTGAGCGGCGGCGTCGCGGGGTGAGGTTGGTTCGCTTGGATTTGGATCTGAGTCTGAATCGCTGGACTGCGTTTGACCGCGATCGCGAGAGGATGAAGGCGTTGTTGGATGGTCGGTATTGTTCGTGTTGCCGACGGCGATCGCCGGGACGTGACCCGTCATCACGCTCGCCGCGATCATCATGACCGTTGCGATTGTCGGCGCAATCTGGCGGACTCCGCACCGTGCAGCATCGCGTAACCCGCGTTCCGTGACTTGCTTAACGATCATACCGACTCTATCTAGAACACAATCATAAACACCAACACCGTTTAGCCTAGCGTTAACCGCCATCATGTTTCTGTTCCTCTCTAAGCTTTTGCCGCTGTTCGTCTACCCCCTTGGGCTGGTCTGCCTGCTGCTGATCGCAGCGCTGATTTTGGTCTGGCGCTACCCGCGAGTGACGGCCAGCGTCACCTTGACGGCGTTGATGCTGCTGATTTTTGGCGGCAATGGCTGGGTGGCGGCGACGGCGATCCGATCGCTCGAAAGCCAATATCTGCCGATCGAGCTACCCAATGCGGAGGCGATCGTGGTGCTGGGCGGGGCGACGCGATCGCCGGAGCCGCCGCGTCCCTGGGTGGAGGTATCGGAGGCGGGCGATCGGGTGCTGTACGCGGCGAAGCTCTATCGAGAGGGGAAAGCGCCGATCGTGGTGCTGTCGGGCGGGCGGATTCGCTGGCGGGGTGGGGAAGGTTCAGAAGCGGCTGATATGGCGGAGTTGATGGAGCCGATGGGTGTGCCGCGATCGGCCATTTTGGAGGAGCCGGACTCGTTTAATACGTATGAGAATGCCCGCAATGTGAAGGCGATTCTCGATCGGGAGGGAATCGATCGGGTGTTGCTGGTGACGTCGGCGTTTCATATGCCGCGATCGATGGCGATTTTTCGCAAGCAGGGGATCGAGGCGATCGCGGCTCCGACGGATTTTTTAGTGGCGGATGATTTTTTTGAGGCGTCACGCAGTACGGGCGCGGGGGCGATCTTGAGCGTGATCCCGGATGCGGAAAATCTGATGATGACGACGAAGGCGATGAAGGAGTACATCGGCGCGATTATTTATCGGGCGCGAGGCTGGCTGTAGAGCTACAAATTCGATGCAGTACCAGTGGGGTGGGTACTGCCCACCACGATTAACCACCAATAGGTATCCGTTATGGTGGGCATTGTCCACCCTACTAAACCAGCGTCATACAACTAGCGCTTTAATTTTCGAGCCGATCGCTTACTGCTAGAGGTATGACGAAATAGACTCGATTCCGGGTCGATTTCTTCCGTCGCAAACCCCGGTAGCACCTCATGGATGAAGGCATCCGCCGCCTTCGATCGATAGCGATTTGGGTTATAGATCGCGTTGAGCGTCCGCGTCACGACAATTCCATCAACATGGGCATGGTGCAGCACGCCCATTTCTAGCTCTTTCTCGATCGCCGAAACCGACACAAACGCCGCCCCCAAACCGGCCTGAACCGCATTTTTGATCGCCTCGATCGAGTTCAGCTCCATCTCAAACATTAGCCGTGTCGTGTCGATACCGCTGCGCGATAGCACCTGATCGATCACCTTGCGGATCGTCGATTGCGCATCGAGGGTAATGAACTGGAGATTGTACAGATCCTCTTTCTCGATCGCCTCGGCCTTAACGAGCGGATGAGACACCGGCAAAATCAGCGCCAACTCATCCTTGGCATAAGGCACAACCGCGAGCGATTCCTGCAAATCCGACGGCATTTCACCGCCCACGATCGCCAAATCCACCTGACCATTCGCGACACTCCACGACGTACGCCGCGTCGAATGCACATGGAGCTGCACCGCCACATCAGGGTAAAGCTTGCGAAACGCGCCGATCATGCGAGGCAACAGATACGTCCCCGTCGTTTGGGACGCGCCAACGATCAGCGTTCCCCCTTGCAGATTTTGTAAATCTTCGAGCGCTCTGCAAGTTTCCTGACAAAGGGTTAATACTTTTTCGCCGTAGCTCAGGAGCAAGTGACCCGCTTCGGTCAATTGCGCCCGCCGTCCGCCCCGATCGAAGAGCGGTACATCAAGCTGGCGTTCAAGGTTTTGCACCTGCAAACTGACCGCCGGTTGTGATACATAGAGGCTGTCGGCAGCACGCTTAAAACTCCCTTCCGATGCGATCGCCTTCAGAATCCGGAGCTGATCTAACGTAAACGGAAGGTCAGACATAGTACGTCATTAGCTTTGGTGCGTGATGGTCGTCGGAAATAAGTCATGAAATATGGTCATTACAGCGCCATACAGCCGGGAAGGCTGTCAGCGATAAAGGCTGAGAGTAGGGCGCATGACCCGCGATGTCGCCACGAAATACGGGCTTAAATCGCAGATCGCTTTACGAGGACACGCTTTCATCCAACGACACTACCACACCAAAGATATTGCTTTTGTCAACGTTTTGTTACTGTGATTACAGAATTGGGGTAACTCAATTTGACTCGTGAATTCTGCCCATTTTGGGGGACGTTCAAGGGCAAGAAAACATTGTAGGTATCAATCGCCCAAATTGTGCTGTCAGATTTCGAGATTGATCAATGTCTTTTTCCCGCTTTTCTACCCTTGTAGCGTCGATCCCCTTTTGGTAGAATTTATCGCACACTTAAGACTAAACGCTTAACAGACAAGCCAACGTATAGTACGGTCGATGTGATCAGATTGACTGCGATCGCACCACACCGACCGGGTCGCAAACCTGCCACTCCACAGGAGCCGGTCAGACGCGGCTAATGCGGATAAATACTTCCGAGTACTGAGTACTGAGCGAATCCCTGACAAGATCGCGAACTCTGGGGCAGCATCCCAAGAGGTTGAGTCCAGCTTGCTCGACTTGAGTTGCTAGTAGACAAAAAATCGTTTTAGAGGAACAACATGAGCACGAAGCCAGATCGCGTGGTTCTTATTGGCGTTGCCGGAGACTCCGGATGCGGTAAATCGACGTTCTTACGCCGACTGTTCGATCTGTTTGGGGAGGAAATGGTAACGATCATCTGCCTAGATGATTACCACAGCCTCGATCGGAAAGGACGTAAAGCCGCAGGCGTCACCGCCCTAGACCCGAAGGCGAACAACTTTGATCTGATGTACGAACAGATCAAATCGCTCAAGGAAGGCAACTCGATCATGAAGCCTATTTATAACCACGAGACTGGCGAACTCGATCCTCCGGAGCGTGTTGATCCGAACCACATCGTTGTCATCGAAGGTCTACACCCGATCTACGACGAACGTGTACGCGGACTGCTCGACTTCAGCGTCTATCTCGATATCAGCGACGAAGTCAAAATCGCTTGGAAAATCCAGCGCGATATGGCCGAGCGCGGTCACACGTACGAAGATGTGCTCGCCTCGATCGAAGCCCGTCGCCCGGACTTTGAAGCCTACATCGATCCGCAAAAGCAACATGCAGATGTCGTCGTCCAAATTTTGCCGACGAAGCTGCTCGATGACGATAAGGAACACAAGACGCTGCGCGTTCGCCTAATCCAACGCAATGACGTAGAAGGTCTAGAACCGGTCTACCTGTTTGACGAAGGTTCGACGATTCACTGGACGCCGTGCGGTCGCAAACTGACCTGTTCTTACCCCGGTATTCGTCTGTTCTCAGGCCCCGATAGCTACTACGGCAATGATGTCTCGATCGTGGAAGTTGATGGTCAATTCGACAACCTCGAAGAGATGATTTACGTCGAGAGCCACTTGAGCAATACCTCGGCGAAATACCACGGTGAGCTAGCTCATCTGCTGCTGAAGCACAAAGACTATCCCGGTGCAAATGACGGTACGGGTCTGTTCCAAATGATTGTCGGCCTCAAAATGCGAACCACTTTCAATCGCCTAACTGCGAAAAGCAGCAAGGTCGCCGTTAGCGTCTAAACGATCGTGCTAAACGTGTGATGCTGCACACGTCGCGGATTACAACCTGCGATCAAACACTGAAAAACACCTCGATTCTGACAATAGTATTTGTCAAATCAATCGAGGTGTTTTTTTAGTTGAGAAGTCGCCCAAGTTCAGGAATGAAAGATATGCGTAACACAAGCTTCCAGCTTGTTGGCAACCAGACTGCTTGAGTTACGCGAGTTTCGGTCTCTCATTAACACGCGGCTAGCGAATCGGGTCGTGAACGGTGACGAGTTTTGTACCGTCGGGAAAGGTGGCTTCGACCTGGACTTCGTGGATCATTTCGGCGATGCCGTCCATGACCCGATCGCGTCCCAACAGTGTCGTGCCGTACTCCATCAACTCTGCAACGCTCTTACCTTCGCGTGCGCCTTCCAAAATGCCAGCGGAAATATAGGCCATCGCTTCCGGGTAATTGAGCTTTAAGCCTTTATCGAGCCGCCGTTCTGCCACAAGGGCAGCGGTAAAAATCAGCAGCTTGTCTTTTTCTTGGGGGGAAAGTTGCATGGCCGGTGGGGAAGTTTACCAAATGCGCGGATAGTGTGCCGTTTGGCCGCGTTGGGTGGTACGCAGCAGATGCCAGACGGACGTAAACCAGTGTCGCACTTTGCTTGTCGAACGACCACGGTAACGGCAAACGATTCCATCGATCGTGGTGCTGACCCCGGCTTCGGAGCCGTCGCCGGGATCGAGATCTCGCCATGCCGATCGCGCCGCACGGATTAAATCGGCGCTGGCATCCGGGTCGATCGGCGTGCCAATCCAGATCAATGTCCCCACCACGGGCATTTGGTTTAAGCCGTGGTAGCTCTGCCAGGTGTCCTGTTCCGCGATGTTGCCGTGATTTTCACTCTCTCCGCAATTTTCGCCATTTTTGCGATTTCCGCAATTTTCGTAATCGATCGCACGGGCGTGATCGGCTCTGAGATCGAGCACCTGCCGATCGATCCACAGCGGCAACCCCTCGCGATACACCTCGGTTCGCGATCGCCAGGTTCCCCGCGCAAAGCCTTCGCCCCGCGCCGTCCGCCCAAACCGCACGATATCCCAGCCGCACCAGGTCGCCCCCGCCGCCAGCTCGACCCGTAGATCCTGCTGAAACACGGCTCCATCAAAAACGATCGTCTCCTGGGGCAGCCATTCGAGATAGGCTCCCGGTTCGAGACGGATCGAGACCTCCTGACCGGCTTCGATTCCGTCCGGCGATCGCCGCGATCGTCCCCGGCTGCCGTACACCTTGGTCGCGGCGGGCGTGGAGATCAGCACTTGGGCGTCTGGATCTAGGTGGACGTGTTGGCTGAGGCGATCGCCGCCGACGATGCCGCCTGCGGTATGGAGCGCGACGGTGTGACAGATGCCGCTAGCTTCGGGGTAGAACGATCGCTGCACTTTGAACGGGGCGGTCGATCGCGATCGGATCAGGCGGGTGCGATCGCCTTGGGTCGGATCACCCGGACGATAGTGCAGTTCAAGCGTGCCGTGCCAGCGTTGGGAATCGGTCATGGAGGAGGATCAAACGTGATGAAGAATGCAATATCGACTCAAGACTTCAACTCAAGACTTCGCCTGAAGATTTCGACTCAAGACTTCGAGTTCAAACCTTGGGCTTGAGACGTTGAAAGTATAGGCCGCCGATCGTGCTGAGAAACAGCAAATAGCCGATCGCCTGGAGTTCATAGATGCGATCGCGATAGCCCAATAGCAATTTGAGCAACAACCCCGGAAAGGCGCGATCGGGCAAAATCGCTGACAAGTCCCAAATCTGCATCCCCAACACGCAGGAATCCGCCCCGGAATTGCACCAGCTTGCCCACTGCGGATAGACCGTCCCGGCTAGCTCGATCGCCAGGTTGACATTCTTCAGCGCTGACACGACCAAACCTGCAACCACCACGAGCAAAATCACGCCCATCACCTGAAAGAACTGACGAATATCGATGCGGACGCCCCAGGCAAACAGCATCACCCCCAGCAACGTCGCCCCGGATAGCCCCGCGATCGCCCCTGCGATCGGCTGCCAGCCCTGGGAAAACTGCGCCGTCAAAAATAGCACCGTCTCAAAGCCCTCGCGCAAGACCGCAATCATCACCAACCAAAAGACGCCCCAGCCGCCCGCTGTCGCATCTGTCAACGCGGACGTAACCGCCCCTGTGATCTCGGTTTTGAGCGATCGCGCCTGCTGCGTCATCCAGACCAGCATCCAGCTCAACATCGCGATCGCAAACAGCGCAAAGCTCGCCTCCAGCGCCGGTTTAATGATCGCCATCTCCGCGCGATCGCTCGCCTCGATCGCCGCCAAGCTACCGTACAGCACAACCCCGATCGCCACACTCGCCGCCACTCCCGCCAAAACACCCGTAAACACCCAGCGTTTGAGCGATGATGCTTGGGCTTTTTGTAAACAAGACAGAACAATCCCCACCACCAGCGCCGCCTCAAAGCCTTCGCGCAAGGTGATCAAAAAAGTGGGTAAGGCCGCCGTGAGGTTCGCAGTTAAAGTCATCGTGCTGGATCAGGATTCAAAGTAGGGCGTGATATTCATCGTAATTAGTCGGATGGGCATTGCCCACCATGACGGATATTGATTCGCTGGCATTGATCGGGGTGGGCTGGGTACAGTACGTCCGACTCTGTACGCCGACAGAACCGTAACGAAGTTGGGGATTCTACTTAGAATGGTCTTGACCCTATACGGCCTTTCCGTCCTATGAAACAGTTACGATGCTCCCTTCAACAGGCGATACGTTCCCTTCGCCTCGGCGCGATCGCCGCTATCAGCCTATTCAGCCTCGTGGTTTTCCTTGGTTTCCCCCAAACCGCCAGTGCATCCACCGTTCGCTTGATTCCCACTTTACCTATGGCTAGCCTCTTTCACTTTTCTGGCCCCCGTCCCAGCGATCTCGGCGTCAAAGATGGTCAGCTCAAAGCCTGCCCCGGCTCGCCCAACTGCGTATCGAGCCAAAGTCGTGACGCCGAACATTCGATCGCCCCGATCGCCACAACCAACCCCAAAGCAACGCTCGATCGGATCGCCGCCCTGATCAAAGCCGACGACTCCGCCAAAATCATCACCTGCGCCGATGACTACATCAACGCGGAATACACCTCCGCCTTGATGGGCTTCGTCGATGACGTGGAATTTTGGGCGAATGCCGACGCTGATCAAATTGAGGTGAGATCCGCATCGCGTTTGGGAGAATCGGACCTCGGCGTTAACCGTAAACGGATCGAGGCCATTCGTACAGCTCTATAAAAAATCTTCAATCATTGTTTCGGTTAAACCCGGTCTAAAGCGCCTGCGCTAAGATCGATCGGCGGCGAGATCCTGGCCTGCATCACGGGTGATCCTGCGGATTGCTACCGGATTTCAGGCCAATCAATCCAAGATTTAAGCTCTCGCCTTACGCTGTTCTCACTCAACTTTAGGAGCTACATATCGTGGACGTTAAAACACTTCTGCTGGCGATCGCGCCTTTTTTTGTCCTGCTCTGCCTGTTCTTTGGCACAAAAAACGGTTTCTACGACACGGATAACTATCACGGTAACGGCTCGGCTCATTAGACAAGCCCAACGCGATCGCGCCGATCGTTGCAGTAGCTTTCTCTTCACACACTTAAAGCTCTCTGCATACGCTTGATCTGGCACGTCCCCGTGATCTGAGTCTCAATACCAGTACAGGCCATTGGAGCGAGTGCCTCGAAGGTAAAACGACAAAAAAACAAAAAGGTATTGCGCTTCACAGAAAACTAGGCTACTGTATAAAACCGTTGCGAGAGAACGTGAAAACGTTCAGTCGTATACGAACGTGGGTCGATGCCCGAGTGGTTAATGGGGGCGGACTGTAAATCCGCTGGCTACGCCTACG
>CAZFJL010000081.1:0-16281 GCA_964518905.1 uncultured Geitlerinema sp.
TGGGAGAAGGGGCTGGGGGATGAGGGCATTCATTGGGAGTATGCGTTTGCCCTGACCGACCTAATCAAGCATCCAAACTGTATTCACAATAGCGCCATTCTATCCGACTCTGATTAGAGCAGACCCACAGAGTGCAGCGGGCCGACACCCGCAATGAGTTCCGCGAGCAGCGCCAGAAAACCAACCATCGCTAGGCGACCATTCCATTTTTCGGCGTTGGTCGTCAAACCCCATTCCCAGCGTTCGGGGGGATAAAATTTGGTTTTCTCGGGCGGACGCACCGCAGCACTGAACGGTACGCTCGGGCTGTTGAGTGCTTCGATCGACATCTCCGCGAGATCGTTAATAAAACCAGGATGGATGTTGAGGGCGGGAACACGGTGAAAATGTTCGATGCCGTTTTCTTCCGCGATCTCGCGGTATTCCATATCGATTTCCTGGAGCGTTTCGATATGCTCAGAGACGAAACTAATCGGCACAACCACGAGCGTTTCAACCTTACGATTCGCCAGATCGACGATCGCATCTTCGGTATACGGCTTGAGCCACTCGATCGGGCCGACCCGACTTTGATAGGCCAAGGTGTGATCATTAGGGCGATTTAGCGTTTTCATGATGCCTGCGGTACAGGCTTCGATTTCTTTTTGATAGGGATCGCCCGCTTCTTCGACATAGCTGACGGGGACTCCGTGGGCGCTGAAGAAAATATGTGCACCGTTGGGATCAGGAAGCTTATCGAGTTCGATCGCAATCAGCTCGGCCATCGCGCTGAGGTAGCCCGGACGCTCATACCAGGACGGAATAACCGTGTAGTTGATGCGCTTGAGGTAGGGATCATCATTCCACAGCTCTTCAAGCAAACGGAAACTCGAACCGCTGGTGCTGATGGAAAACTGAGGGTACAGGGGGAGAATGACGAGCCGCTCGATCGCATCGGCACGAATCTGGTCGATCGCCTCTTCGGTAAAGGGATGCCAGTACCGCATTCCGATGTAAACCTGGGCGTCACACCCTTTGCTCTGCAAGCTGGCTTCTAGCGCCTCCGCCTGCTCTTCGGTGATCGATCGTAGGGGCGAACCACCGCCGATCTCTTTATAGTTATCTTCGGATTTCTTCGCACGCAGGGTCGAAATTAGCCACGCCAGCGGCTTTTGTAGGAGCGGGATCGGCAGGCGAATAATTTCGGGGTCAGAAAACAAGTTGTAGAGGAAGGGACGCACGTCCTCAAGTTTGTCTGGCCCTCCGAGGTTGAGCAATAAGACGCCAACACGACCCATAACAGCTACACGTTTTTATTTTTTTAGATTTGTAAGTAATATTAACAGTTGCATCGCGGTCAAACAAGCTTAGGAAGTGAGAATCACTCTCGATTAGTGGGCTGATTTTTGCGGACAATCTAACGTTATATGACAATATTTATAACGAATTGTTTGTCTAGATTGACAAGCTTGGGTCTGCTTCGAGGGGGCTTGATGTCACGCTCCGTAAGCGACTGAAGGGTCTATACCGCCCAGAAGCCCACAGCCTTGAGTGTTGGCGTTGTGGGCGTAACGGTGGTCGTTCAGTTTGCCAGGTGATTGTCAACTAATCGCGACGTAAGTGGCGACGAATCCCCTCCGGCGGAGCAATATCGGAGGGGAGGATCGCACGCTGAATATCCATCCGTTGCTTCAGCTCATTCGCAGATGGGGGAGGCGGTGTGTTGTCGGCGGGAGGCTGGGGCTCGATCGCCTCGGTGAGCCAGCTCATACCGACCAAGGTTCCGGCGACCACGGTTCCATAGGTCAGGTAGCGCGATAGGGAGTCGGGGGGCGTCGCTTGACTCGTGGCGCTTCGGCTCGAAGCGATCGGCTGGGCGCTGGTCGGGGGAGCCGAGACGATCGGGAGTTCGCTGGTTAGCCCGTCGGGTATGCCTGTCGCGAGTCGAAACCCGTCCATGCCGAGCACATTGCCCCAGATCCGGATTGTCCCCCAGAGGTAGCTTGGGTTGGTAGGGAGCAGGTCGAGCTGACCAGATTCAAATGCTTGAAGATGCTGAAAGGGAATTTTCGTCAGATGATGGAGCTGGACGAGGGAAAAACGGCAGCTTTGGCGTCGGGCTCGCAGTTGGCGTCCAAGGGTCTGAAGATAGGCTTGTTGGCGCGTGGAAAGTAAGTTGCTGTTGCTAGCGGTGGGGGGGGAGGTGTTTGAGGTGGCCGATCGCGCCTTGGGGCGTGGCGGCAGGGGGAGCGGGGGCTGGCGTCGAGTGGTTTGAGTGGTGGTGGTTGGCATAGTAGAAGGCCGCTGGCGTAGTTGCTTGAGGGTCATGCGGATGGCATGACGGGCGATCGTCTGGGCTGCGCGTTGGTTTGTGTTGGCATCGCGATCGGGGGTCACAGCAAGTAAGTGCATGACATCGCGATAGGTGGGACTCTGAAACAGCTCTTGCGTGATCTCCGCGAGCAGGGTTTGCACTTCAGCTTCGGTGAGATTCTTCGACAAATTCGATGGAAGTGTGGCGGTTGAAACGGAGGAAACCATAGCGCAAGACCCAAGACATCGGCTTGTCTCTCTTTTCACGCGATGGGAAAATCGATCCGGACATTCGGATCTTTGCGAAGTCATTTGCTACGCGTTTGATGACAGCCCCTAGGCTAGATCGCCATGAATCGGTAGCTCGATCGTCAGCGTACATCCTTCATTCGGGACGGATTCGCAGGTAAGCTCACCCTCATGGGTCTCGACGATGATTTGATAGCTGACGGATAATCCCAGACCTGTGCCTTTGCCCGGTGGTTTGGTCGTGAAAAAGGGGTCAAAAATACGGGGCTGGTGTTCCGGCAAAATGCCAACACCGTTATCACGGACGGTAACTGAGACGTAATCCGGATTGAGGCGAGCCGTTGTGATGGTAATGGTTGGGTCGATGTCCGTCCGGGTGGCTAAGGCGTCGATCGCATTGGTGAGCAAGTTGATGAAGACTTGGTTGAGCGCGGCGGGATAACAGTGAATTGGCGGCAATTCGGCGTAGTTCCGCTCCACAATAATTTCACGGTGTAGATCGACGGCTTCAAACCGATGGTGGAGCAGCAAAATGACGCTGTCGATGCCGCTATGAATGTCGATCGTTTTGCTCTCTGCCTCGTCGTGTCGCGAAAATGTGCGCAGAGATTGAACAATCTGGCGAATCCGCGTTGTGCCGTTGTGCATCGATGACACGAGGCGGGGCAGATCCTGGCGGATAAAATCCAGTTCCATCGCCTCGATTTCTTTCGCGAGAGGGTCTAGCGTATTAGAGAACTGGGATTGATATGCCTCGATCGCGGCGATCAGATCTTCGGTGTAATCGCGAATGTAGCTAATATTGCCGTAGATAAAGTTGATGGGATTATTGATTTCATGGGCAATTCCGGCCACAAGCTGACCCAGACTCGCCATTTTTTCGCTCTGAATGAGCTGCGTTTGAGTTTTTTGTAAGGTTCTTAGAGTTGTGGCGAGCTTGCGGGTTTTGATTTGGGTTTGTTCTAGGAGGTCGGCGTGGTCGAGCGCATTGCCGATCGAGAGACCAAATTGCTGGAGCAGCTCGCGGACTCGGAACGAGACGGGGCGTGGGGTGTGATAGCAAGCAATTAAGACGCCCCAGGATAGTTCCGAGCAGAAAATCGGAGCGATCGCAATTGAACGCACATCAAAGCTCTGGAGCTTTTCGATCAGTGTGCATTCAAGCGTTGAGGATGAGTCAAAGCGACACTTAAGTGTGGCGCTTTCTGAGATATTTTCGGTGACGAAGAACGCAATTTCGGGGGATTCTGGACTCGCTAAAACGGATGGATCATGCTGGTTTTCTAAGGCTTCCGCGACGAAACGACCGTTGAGAGAGGTCTCGAACTGAGCGATGATCACACGATCGAGATTGAGATAGGCCAGTACCTCACACGCGGCGGCTTGGACAATATCCGTGTTTTTGAGGCTATGGCGAATTCGCTCGATCGCGCGGATGAACAGACGGTAATCCTGGCTCTCGGAGATTTTTGGCGATGGCTGCGCCGGTGAGTGTCGTGAGATGGAGGAAGACTGGCCAACAGGATCAGATAACTTCACATCATGCGACGATCCGGCACTAAAGGAGCCTGAGCGAGGAGAACTGTGGTTCACCTCGGCTGAATCAGTCGCAAGAGATCCACCCCGCAACAGCGCTTGTACCTGATGGAAGGTTGCTTCATCGCGACAACGTCCCCTCAGTTCTTGGAGCCATTCAGCGTCGAGCATAGGTAACTAGGTGGTGTTCGTCGGTGAGTGAAAGGTCGTACATTGCCCCCAAATTGTCTCCAACGTGAAGGCTTACAGAAACTCTGTTTCCGATTTCATAATCCAACGTCTTTGCTGGTGGTCAAGCTATCTGATGGGGACACTTCAATAGGATACCGTTCGCAAACGGGACTTGGTGTTGTTGTTGACACCGGCGATCGCGGAGACAACGCTCGCCATTTTGCCTGATTGGTTGGCGATTCGGAAAGCTGGGCGTGGTCCTGATTTCTAGCTCAAACCTCAAAACTCCGCCCTCAAAACTCCGCATCCACCGCTTCAAAGACGGGGCAGTGACCTTCTGGGCTGACGCGCCGATCGCTGAGAGGCGAATTCGGATTGCGGCACTGTTGGCCGCGACAATAGACGCAATTGGCACAGCAGGCCGCTTCAAGGGAAATACCCTGACGCTTATTGTCGAGCAGTTCGCTGGGGAGGATTCCACGAATCAGCAAATCTTCGCCTTGCCAGCGCAGTTCCACAATGCCGGTATCCGCCAGTTTTTGCCAGCGCAGATCGGCTTGAATTTCGGCGGGAAGTGAGACGATCGCCTGGTTCCGCTGCTCATTGACTTCTCCTTCGTAACGCGCAACGGGGAGGGGGGACTGAATCCCAGCGTTCGAGTGCAGGGGAAAGGCGAGTAAGCGGTTTGCTTGGGGACAATGCACCTGGTAGCGATCGTAGAGTTCATTGAGGTTGCTCAGGTCGGCGAGATAGCTAAGAGAGCCGTTGACCAACACCAAATGTTGCGGGCGTAGATTGTGGACGAGTTGGGCGGTTCCGGCGCTATCGCAATGCTCGCTGAGGTGGTAGGTCTCGTGGGGAATCTGGCGGGGTAGGTCGGTCAGTGAAAGATGGTGGTGATACGGCAAAAGGACAACGGGATCGAGCTGGGGCAACAGGTACGGCGTGAGATCGGTCGTTTCATCAATTAAAATCAGGCGCGGCGCGGGAGTGTCGAGAATGTGATCGATCGCGTCAAAACGATGGACGCGCGGACGGATGCGATCGTCCCAAAATAAGGGCTGATGGCGTGCGAAATTTTGTACCGCCGGGGGGAATGTCTCCAGCAGTTCGAGATATAAATCGCAGACGGTCGCAATCGCTGGATCGACCCAAATATCGAGGTCGCGTCCGGTGAAGTGATGATGCGCTCGAAACATGGCGAGCAATTCCTGCGCTAGTCCGAGGGTCGGCACGGGCAGCAAAATCGTCGGCTTTCGTTCAAACCAGCGTTCGATCTGGGCGGCGATTTGGTTTTCTTGCGATCGCCGTCGATCGTAGCGAGCCGTTCCGTAGCGACCGGTCACGATCGCCACATCGGGACGAGATCCGTGCAGGGCTTCGAGATCTAGCCCGGAGGTCATACGCGAACTTGAGAGGAGAACATCTCCGGAGTAGGTCAGCCGCAGACGCTTCGTGCCGGTGTAAGTCAATTGGGTGACGGCAGCGCCGGGAAGATGACCGGCGGGGATCAGCTCTAGCCACAGATTCGGGGCAATTTCGATCGGGCTTTGCCATGCCAAGGCACGCGGCTGCGGCGGGCAGCGTTGTCCCGGCCAGTTCAGCGGCAGCAGCTTGGCGGTGACGTCGCTGGCATAGATCGGACGGTTGGGAAGTGCGAGCTGAAGCGATCGCAGTCCTCGGGCATGGTCGCGATGGGCGTGGCTACAGACGATCGCGTTGATCGGTCGCCCTTCCGTCATGCCCACCAATACCGGGTGCGGATCTTCGAGACCACAATCGAGCAAAATGCCGTAGGGGCCAATTTTGACCCATAGGCACACGCCTTCGTCAGCGTGACCAACGGCATAGGGATAGCACTCGATTTCCATGGTGGTTGTTCTATCGAAATTATGATCGCAGGGTTGGCGATCGACTCAAATCAGGTTTAATACGAAATCCGACTGTGTATAAGCTTAGATCGTCGCTCTGAGCGAACACCGCACTTCGACTCCGCTCAGTGCTCATAGGCGTTCTTTATTTTTCTAATGCAGAACCGGACTTCATATAGCAAAAAACGATTTGCTTAGGACGTATCAAAAAAAGCTGAGAGCACTGAGCGGAGTCGAAGTGCGGTTTTCAACTTAGACGAGAGTGTCCTAATTTAATCGGCTTCTGCTATATAAGCATTCAGACTTCAATCTTCAGAAAAATCAAACCTAAACATCAAACCTAAACATCAAACCTGAATACAGCTAAAGTTAAGCCCAGATTAAAATTCAAACCCAGCTCAACTTAAAATGACCAAAAATAATCAACTAGGTCACGTTCAAGAGTGTCCGGAATCTGCCAGCTAGATTCGCGATCGGCCTCCTGTTGAGCAAAAAATACAGAGGTTTGAATCAATGAATTCTGATCTTTGACTCCGTTATCAGCGCTATTTATTGTATTGGCGTGAATCGTATTTGTATCGTGGGGCTCGCCAATCACGCGCCGCTGTACCCGGTTGGGAATGCCGAAGTTGTAGGCAATATGCCCCCGTCCAGCCATGACGACAATTAACCGATCGGGGTTCGCTTGGTAGGCGGTGGCGATCGCCTCGGCGATCGTTTCATCCCAAAGCACCTGCGCGGCAAAAAAACGATTAAAGCCTGCATCTTCAGGATTTTCAGCAACGATATCAGCCGTCCCCGTTGGGTTGTCCTGGGATTCTAAATCGGCAAAAGGTTTCGTGACCGATTTGCTGTCTTTAGCGTTTTGATTCTCGTCCTCCTGGTCTGATGGATCGTTCGATCGAAAATTCATGTGCATTTGAAACAGTTGGTACAGGGCGTTGCGATAGTTTTCGTCGTCCAGTCGAATGTCCTCGATCGGCGGCACATAGCGAAAATCATCTCCGCTCAGTCCGGCCAGTCCCTCCGCTGCAACCTTTCGGGTCAGCTCGACAGGAGCGTTCGCCGCGATCACGGGAATACCGGACTCACGGGCAAAGCGCAAAATCGGCGCGTAGAGCTCCCACGGGTAGCCCCAGCGGGTTTCATATTCGGTGCGATCGATCAGTTCCGCTTCGTCGATTTCGCCCGCTAAGTAGGCATCGATCGCCCCTTGGAAAGGCCGCTGGAACATCTCCATCGCGATCGTTAAGTTTGGATTACGTGCCTGGAGTTCGCGGATGATTTCCAGTTGCGCCTGATGGTCGTAGACGCGATCGTGGTACTCGCCGAGATAAACCACATTGGAGGCGGCGAGGCGATCGAGTAACGCTGCGCGGGTGAGTGGCGCGATCGATTCCGGCGGGCGCAAATCGGTGGGTACAGGGGGGATCACCTCAGAATGTGCGATCGAGCCACTGAGAATGATCCCCAGCATGAGTGAAGCGGCCAAACCCAAGCGGGCCAAACGACGTGGGGTTAGCCAATGTGACGAGGTGATGTCAGAGCGTAAACCGGACAAAACGGGCATGGTTGTTTGACGGATAGGAGCAAATGCAATTGAGCGCACGTTAACCAACCTCCAGAACATCGATCGTGTAAGTAGCATCTGGGGAGCGAGACCTTTGAGGTTTCCAAAACCTCAAAGGTCTGGAGTTACTGTGTATTTTCTAAGCCGACTTAAGACAGGCATCGGGTCACTGATCCCCGTCAAGTCGTTTAGTGGCAAGGAAATGGGCGCGATCGCGAAATCGTCCCGTCCTCCGCCTGCGACCAGCGCAATAGTCGATAGGCCGATCCCGGCGTCGTATCCCAGAACGGTAAACCGATCGCCCGTCGCGGCGCGTGCGACACCAGATCGATCGCCCGTTCCAGGTCGCACAGCCCCCAGTTCACCAAATTATCCGCCCCGTCCATCAGTGGGCGCGTGGTTCCCGAGAGTGTCCCATCATGCAAGCGAGCCGTGCCATCGGTGACCACAATTTCGCGCTCATCCCACGGATAGGTTCCATCCGGCAAACCCAGGGGCGAGAGGGCATCGCTAACCAGAAACAGATTGCTCGGATCGGATCGGAGGAGAATTTTCAGCATGGTTTGACACACATGCTGGCCGTCCGCGATCAAGCCCGAGTAGACACGCGAATCGACGATCGCCGCCCCCAGCAAACCGGGATCACGATGGTGCAATCCCGGCATCGCATTAAAAGCATGGGTGACCATCGCCGCTCCTAGCTCGAAGGCTTGACTGGCCTGATCCGCCGTCGCGAGGGAATGACCCAGGCTAACAACAATGCCGCGATCGCGCAGGGCGGCGATCGTCTCGCCCGTCGGGTCAAGTTCGGGCGCGAGGGTGACGATTTTGACCCGATCGGCGTGATCCCCGAGGACACGATCGAGCTGATCGAGCGTGAGAGGCAAGAGAAATTCTTCAGGATGTGCGCCACGCTTGACGGGGTTGAGAAAGGGGCCTTCGAGGTGAACGCCGATGATTTGGGCAGCGGGGGCAGGATGGGACGTCTGTGCCTGCTGCGCTTGAAACGCGGCGATCACGGCCAGGGATCGCTGAATGTTTTCGATCGACGTCGTGACGATCGTCGGCGCAAACCCATCCACGCCCGCGTTCCAAAGGGTGCGGCAAATCTGATCTAGCTTGTCCAAATCAGACATTTGAAGCTCCGGGAATGCTAGCCCCAACGCGCCGTTAATCTGCAAATCGAGTCCACCGGGCGAAATCCAATCGCCCGCAACATCGATCGGCGCATCGGGGAGTCGCTCAAGCGTGGCCATTGGCATCGGTGCTTCGGCGACCTGGTGATCGTCGATTACGATCGCCTGAAGTCCACTCATCCCGACCACGCGGGCGTTAGTAATCGTCAGAGTCATAGGAAAATAAAGGGACGATCGCGCAAGTTTTTTAGATTCGGCAAATTCGGCCATGAATTAGGCCATTCGCGATCGTACTAGACGTAAGTGTATCGAGTTGCCTCCGCTTTCAGGCAGTGAATTTCACGATTTCGTTTTCACTGTGAGTGGTAATCACGTTGCGTGATTGACTCAATCCAAGTTCGTTATTCAGCGATCCCCCTATTTTATTTTATCGAGTTAGATCATGAGCGAAATGTCAACATCTCCCCTTGTCGGCGTCATTATGGGAAGCGATTCCGACCTGCCCACAATGCAAGCCGCGATCGAAATTCTTGAAGCCTTTAATATTTCTCACGAAGTGGCGATCGTGTCTGCTCACCGTACCCCCGATCGCATGGTTGACTATGCCAAAACAGCTCGCGATCGTGGCCTACAAATCATCATCGCCGGAGCCGGAGGTGCGGCTCATCTTCCCGGCATGGTTGCCGCCCTCACCGTCCTACCCGTGATTGGCGTCCCTGTACAGACCCGCACTCTCAACGGCCTGGACTCGCTCTATTCGATCGTCCAGATGCCGCGCGGTATCCCGGTCGCCACCGTCGCGATCGGCAACGCGCAAAATGCGGGCTTGCTCGCCGTACAAATCCTCGGCAGCCGGGATCAAGACCTCGGCGATCGGCTAGAGATCTATCGAAACGACCTAAAAGTTACAGTAGAGACCAAACAAACTCGTCTTCAAGCCATTGGATCACGCGCGTATCTTGATGGTCAAACTTAAAACATTATGAGAATCTAAGTCCTAGATACGCAACATTATATTTCGATATATCTGCGAGAAAAATCTCAACATAATCGTTGATTTAAGCTAACCCGATTAGCCTTGAGGCATAGAGTCTTTTGCTGAACTAGAGATATTGCTCTCTAGTTCAGCAAAATATCCGTGATATTCGTTAAAAAAATCCAATAAAAATTAATACGGAGCCCTGTTCTCAAACTTATCCCTGAAATCGATTGTATCTAGCGATACAGAATGAAGTTGAATAACTTGGTGGAATCATCGTGTTTTAAATTAACTGCTCGTTGAGCGCCCCATCACGATCCGTAGTTACTCAAACCGCAGATCGCGATCGAGCCGCTGAAATAATTCCGTGTTTTCACCGCTCGATAACATACGGGACAACGCAACAACGAGCCAAACTACCGCAACCGATCTTCGCTCCTGTTACTCACGTAACTGAGGTTGACCCGTTCCTAAAAAACGGTTTGCATCCACAGCCTCATCCGAGATTGCGATAGTTTTTTACCCACGACAACCTCCCTGGATCTGGATCTAGATAATGACAGCTAAGCTAGCGCTCCGTAAGCGAGTGCGACGACGTGCTCGCTCGCAAGCAGTATCGGTAGTTGGTAAGTTCGGCTCGCTGCTCCAGCGTGTACCGATTTACTGGCTCGCTGCTATTCCCCTTGCTGCCGTAATTTTCGGCGTTTGGGATCTCGCGGCAGTTGCCGCCGATCCTCAAGGTATCGAAGTTCCTGAAACGCTTGACGCAGACTATATCCAAGGTGTTCTAAACACGGTTTGGATCTTAATCGCATCCGTCCTGGTCATCTTCATGAATGCCGGTTTCGGAATGCTTGAAGCGGGCTTCTGCCGCCAGAAAAATACCGTCAACATTCTGTCGAAAAACCTGATCGTCTTTGCTCTGGCAACGATCGCCTACTGGGCGTTTGGTTTCTCGTTTATGTACGGTACTGGTGGCAACGGTTTCATCGGCGCGGGTGGATTTTTCCTCTCAAGCGGTGACCCGGCAACCTACGGACTCGATCCGTTCCCGGCTGGCCTGCCGATTTCCGTCTCCTTCCTGTTCCAAGTTGCTTTCGCTGCAACGGCAGCAACGATCGTCTCTGGTGCTGTTGCAGAACGCATCAAGTACGACGCCTTCATCATCTTTAGCCTCTTGCTTGTGGGTATTTCTTACCCCATCACCGGTCACTGGACATGGGCTGGCGGTTGGTTGGCTGAACTGGGCTTTGCTGATTTCGCTGGCTCGACGATCGTCCACTCCGTTGGTGCTTGGGCGGCTCTCGTCGGTGCAGCCGTTCTCGGCCCCCGTCTTGGTAAGTACGACGAAGAAGGCAATACTCGCGCCATCCCTGGCCACAACATGAGCATTGCCACGCTGGGCTGCCTGATTCTTTGGATCGGCTGGTTTGGTTTTAACCCCGGTTCACAACTTGCTGCCGATTCGGCTATTTCCTATATTGCTGTCACCACTAACCTCGCAGCCGCTGCGGGTGGTGTGACCGGAACCTTTACCTCCTGGATTAAGGATGGTAAACCTGATATCTCGATGAGTATCAACGGTATCCTGGCTGGCCTGGTGGGAATCACCGCAGGCTGTGATGCAATGCCGTATTGGGCTTCGGCTCTCACCGGTGCGATCGCAGGTATCTTGGTCGTCTTTGCTGTTGGATTCTTTGACAACGTCCTCAAAATCGATGACCCAGTCGGTGCGCTTTCAGTGCACGGTGTCTGCGGTATCTGGGGAACCCTCGCTGTCGGTATCTTCGGTGGTGGTAATATCGTTAACCAGTTCATCGGTATTGCTTCGATCGGTGGTTTCACCGTCCTGTTCAGCTTCATTGCTTGGTATGCCATCAGCTTCGTGCTAGGCGGTATCCGCGTTCACGAAGAAGAAGAGCTGAAAGGTCTCGACATCAGTGAACACGGCATGGAAGCGTACAGCGGCTTTGTCAAAGACACCGCTTCGCGCTAGATGTTTTACGTCGGATGTATTAGCGAGTGCTTGGATTTAATCCATCACAGATTCTAAGCATCAACTTTTTACGAAGCCTGAATTTTTCCGATTAGGGAAGATTCGGGCTTTGTTTTGATCCTAGGAACTTTCTCAAAACAATCGGAACAAAGTGGGTTGGAAGTCCGACTTCTGCGTTAGTTCTAGCAATGTTTAGACCGATCGAATCCGCAAGCAGGCAGACCCGATCACGAGGTCAGTGCTAGGCTAGAACGCCGTAGATTCATTCCTTTACACGCCATTTGCGTCCCGCTGCGCACAACGTCCCATGACTTCAGATCGAACCGTTCATGTAATTGGTGCTGGCCTTGCTGGAACTGAGGCGGCATGGCAAGCCGCCCAAGCCGGAGCCAAGGTGGTGCTGTACGAAATGCGACCGGTGAAGCAGTCTCCGGCGCACCATTCAGAGGATGTGGCGGAACTGGTCTGTAGTAATTCCTTTGGGGCGAAAGCTGCCGATCGCGCCGCCGGTTTGCTCCACGAGGAAATGCGGCGATTGGGATCGATCGTCATTGGCAAAGCTGATGAGCATGAAGTTCCGGCAGGGGGAGCGCTGGCGGTCGATCGCGAATTTTTTAGCCGCGATCTCACCACCGCTCTAGAGCAACACCCCAACATCGATTTTCGCCGGGAGGAGATGACCGCGATCCCCGACACCAGCAGCGGCGATATTGTCGTGCTGACCACCGGCCCGCTCACCAGTGAAGCGCTCACCGATGACCTTCAGCGGTTTACGGGTATGGCCTACATGAGCTTTTTTGATGCGGCCAGTCCGATCGTCGTCGGTGACTCGATCGATTTTGATGTGGCGTTTCGTGCCTCGCGCTACGACAAGGGCGACGCGGACTACATCAACTGTCCGATGGATAAGGATCAGTATTTACGGTTTTATACGGAGCTCTGCGCCGCAGAACAGGCGGAGGTCAAGGACTTCGAGCGGGAACAGGCGAAGTTTTTTGAGGCGTGCTTGCCGATCGAGGAGATGGCGCAGCGTGGGGAAGATACGATGCGCTATGGGCCGCTGAAACCGGTGGGTCTGACCGATCGGCGTGGTGAGGAAGACCGCAAATTTTACGCAGTCGTGCAGTTGCGCCAAGAGGACAAAGCCGGTCAGCTTTGGAATATGGTCGGCTTCCAAACGAATCTACGTTGGGGCGAACAAAAGCGCGTGTTTCGCTTGATCCCCGGCTTGGAAAATGCCGAATTTGTGCGGATGGGCGTGATGCACCGCAATACGTTTATCAACTCGCCCGAGCTGATGCAGCCGACGTTACAGTTCAAGGCGAACGGATCGATTCTTGCCGCCGGTCAACTCACCGGAACGGAAGGCTACACGGCGGCGGCGGCGGGCGGTTTGCTGGCGGGGCTGAATGCGGGACGTATGGCGACGGGTCTAGAGCCGCTGACGATGCCGACGACGACGATGATGGGGGCGCTGTTTGATTTCATCACCTCCGCCTCGCCGAAGCACTTTCAACCGATGCCGCCGAATTTTGGCATTATCCCCGTGCTAGAGGGCAAGAAAATTCGCAACAAACGCGAGCGTTACGGCCAGTATCGCGATCGCTCGTTTGCCGATCTGGCGCAGTGGGCGACCCAGCTTCGCCAGCCGGTGAAGGTCTAAGTGAAGGCTTAACTCAAGCGGTTTAGGCGGGAACCCGATCGCGGGTTTCCGAGAGGTGGCCATCTTCGAGATGAACGATGCGATCGGCGACGTCGAGGATGCGGTTGTCGTGAGTGACGAGCAAAATCGTGCAGTGTTCTTGCTTGGCGAGATCGTGGAGCAGATCGACGATCGCGCGACCGGTTTTACTGTCGAGCGCGGCGGTGGGTTCGTCGGCGAGGACGATTTTGGGATGGGAGACGAGGGCGCGGGCGATCGCGACGCGCTGTTTTTGGCCGCCGGAGAGTTTATCGGGAAAGTAGTCGAGGCGATCGCCGAGGCCGACGCGATCGAGAATGTCCGCCGCGCGATCGTCCATCTCGCGCGGCGATAGTTCGGGATGAAGTTCGAGGCTCATGCGGACGTTACCGCGTGCGGTCAGGCTGCGGTGGAGGTTATGCGCCTGGAAGATGTAGCCCGTATTTCTACGGGCACGAATTTGCTCGCGGCGGGAGGCGTTAACCAGTTCGTGTCCGAGCAAGTTGAGGCTACCGGTTTGCGCCGATCGCAATGCGCCGACGAGCGTGAGCAGGGTCGTTTTCCCCGATCCCGAGGGGCCGGTCATCAGGACGATCTCACCGGGAGAGATGGTTAGATTGATGTCAAACAGGACTTGGTTACGGAGACTGCCTTCACCGAAATAGTGATCTAGATGTTGGATGGCGATCGCTGCGTTGGAGCGGGTTTGATCGGTGATTGGCATAGTGGTTTGACTCGATCCAAACATGTTCATCAAATTTTGCTAGATAGTGATCGAAATCCGGCTACGCATAGGCTTAGATCGCCGCTTTAGGTGAACACCGCACTATTCGCAGAGCGAAGGCTACGCCAACGACAAGCTCAGTGCTCATAGACGCTGTTTGCTGTTCCCATACAGAATCGGATTTCGTATGATTTCAGGCCAGAGTTCTCAGTGAATCTACGTGATCGGGAACGACTCCCTTGAAGTCATACGTTGGTATACTTGCCACGCATTTTAATGCTTTAGATCAACAGTCGCGAAAGAGATCTATCACGCTCAAAAGTGACCATCTCCTCGAAGTCCCAAAAACTGTTTAAGCTAGACAGTACGTTGCTTTGCCTGAATGGATTGAGGATTAGAACGCATGACAACATTTCCAGAACCGCAACCGAAGCGATTATTTCTCGGCTCGCTTGAAAGCGAAATTATTGACATTCTCTGGGATCTCGAACCGGTGACGGCTCGATCGATCCATGAGCGAATTTTGTCTGATCCCGATCGCGAACTCGCTTACTCCTCCGTAACGACGATCTTGCAGCGCTTGGAGGCGAAAGGCTGGGTGAAACGCACCAAACAAAGCCGCGCCTTCGTCTGGAGCGCCACCCTCGATCGCCAGTCCGCGCGTGTACTGCGGGCGCGTGAACATCTCAATAATTTTCTAGAACTGGGCAATGCGGATGTGGTCGCCGCCTTTGCGAGCAATCTCGATCGCGACAGCCTCGATCGCCTTGATGCGATCGCCCAACGTCTGCGCGATGTTCGCCGTCAGCGCGAGGAGCAAGACTAATGCACATTGCGATTTTGCTCTTGGCGGTGGCCGGAGCCTGGGGGACTCGTTTATATTGTGCCGGAGCGATCGAGCGTAGTCGCATGGAAGTGCGATTGGTGCGATCGTGGCGTGAACGTTGGTCGTGGGCGATCGGGGCGATCGTCGTGCCTGCTCTGTGGATCATGATCGCCGTTGTGGCTGTGGGTGTGATGGGGACACACGGCACGATGTTTGGCTATTCCGTCAGTGCGATCGGCCTCTGGATTAGCGGTAGCCTCATCTTCAGTGTTACGGCGCTGCTGATCGCGCTCTTGGGGCGATCGCGGCAGATTCGACGCGAGCTACAGCATTACCCGAGTACGGACTTCATCGCCCCAAACTTAGGTCAAACGCTGCAAATTCGCACGATCGCCTCACCGTCTTGGTTCGCGGGACAGGTCGGCATCAATAAGCCAGAACTGACGATCGGGCGATCGCTTCTGACGAGTCTGACTCCTGAGCAGATCGAAGCGATCGTCGCTCATGAATGCGCCCACGCTCACTATCACGACACCCTGATTTTCTTCCTACTGGGCTGGATGCGGCGCTGGACAAGCTGGCTACCGCAGACACAAGCCGTGTGGCATGAGCTGATTTTGCTGCGGGAACTACGCGCCGATCGCTGGGCGGCACAATTTGTCGATCCGCTCTTGCTCGCCGAAACGCTGCTAACCGTCACGCGATCGGCTCAAACCTCCCCCTCACAGGCCACAACCGAAACACCGGCGATCGCTGGGATCGGGTTTCATGATTTCGCCACTGTAGACAGTGTTGAAGCGCGAATCAATGCGCTAATTGCTACTGAAGTCGATCCAAGAGATCAGCCAAGTCAGAGTCTTAATTCCTCTGACTCAGACGATCATGTAACCTTTGTGATCGATGGTTGGCTGTGGGCTGTGCTGGCGTGCTTTCCGCTACTTGCCGTTCCATTCCATCATTTTTAAGTTAAAAAATTGAGAACTTAAACTGTAGAGAACCCGAAAGTATTCATTTTTTGGATCTTGGTATTTCGTCTACAATGGCGTGTTCTCAATCCCAGCTCGGGATGATCGTATAGATGAAACCTCGGTTTTGATACGCACAATTCGGAGCGCGTGAGGAAGGTAGCGCCACGAACCTTTTAACTAAACGGTCAACCCTGAAAGATGAAATCTGACAAGATAGAGACATCTTATCGGGAGCATCCCATTTGTGTCACCCTCACCCTAAATCCCTCTCCCAAGTTGGGA
>CAZFJL010000082.1:0-16164 GCA_964518905.1 uncultured Geitlerinema sp.
AGAGATTCCCTCTCAGCCCCTCTCATCCTGAATGCCTATTTCCTTGGAGCACTCTTAGAGATCTGGCATCGAAAAATGCTGAAATCCATGACGCCGATCGAGCCTGATCCTAACGCCCGAACCCACACGATCCGCCACGATAATCTCCGGCGATCGCGTCACCTCACCAATAATCGCCGCCCCGCCACCCGCCGCGATCACCAGCTCATGCGCCCACAGCGCCGGTAAATACAACACCAGCTCAAAATCCTCACCGCCGTATAGCGCCCACTCCAGCGCCAGCGACTCCGGTAGTCCCATCTCCATCAAACCCAAAAGCCGATCGCGCCACAGCACCGCCCCGACACCGCTCGCCCGACAAATCTGCTCGATCGCATCCGCCAACCCATCGCTGCTATCCATCCCCGCGATCGCCTTCGCGTCCCCATTGCCGCCAATCTCCTGCAATTGACGCACCAAATCGAGACGCGGTCGGGGGCGCTGATGTGCCGCGATCGCCCGATCGCGATCCGCCGCCACCACCGATCGCAACTCCTCGCGATCCGGCTCCAGCAACAGCGCCAACCCCAGCCGGGATAAACCATGCGTCCCGGTCATGACGATCGCATCGCCCACACACGCGCGATCACGGCGAAGCTCCGATCCGGGTTTCACCTCACCCAACGCCGAAATCGACACCGTCCGCACGCGGGACGAACAGACATCGCCACCCACGATCGGCGCAGCAAAGCCGCCCACCTGCAAACAGTCCACCGCCCCGCGATATAGCCCCTCAAGCCAACTGACCGGCGTCGTCGGCGGTAATCCCAGACTAATCGTTACCCCGATCGGGGTCGCCGCCATCGCTGCAATGTCGGACAAATTCGCCGCGATTGATCGCCAGCCCACATCGTACGCCGCCGTCGTGCGATCGCTAAAATGCACCCCATCCACCAACATATCCGCCGTCACCGCCAGCGCGTAGCCAGCCCGCACGGCACACACTGCCGCATCATTGCCAATCACCTCCGGCGGACAAAATCCCTGGACAAGTTGTAAAACGCCAGATTCGCCGAGATCTTGAACCAATAGGGCGGATTGTTCGAGAGATTCGTCGCCGTCCATACCCATTGAATCTATTGATCTCTGAAGTGAAGTTCTAAATCATGTGCCTAGTCATGCGACAAAACGCCGGTTACGCCAGTGCGTTCGTTGTTGCTGCATGGCCGTTGGTTTGCTCAAACCGCGTTGGCACATCCGGATAAGCCGCAACTTCGAGAATTTGATTGCCCTGACCGATCATCACCACCGTCGGTCGGTGTGCGGCAATTTCACTGGCTTCTAACTCCGCATAGGTCATGATGATGACGCGATCACCCTTGCTTCCAAGCCGCGCCGCCGCGCCGTTCAGCTCGATGATGCCCGATCCCGTCGGAGCCTCGATCGCGTAGGTCATCAGCCGCGAACCGTTGGCAATGTTGACGATTTGCACCTGTTCATAGGGCACGATTCCCGCCGCATCCAGCAAAGCGCGATCAATACTCACGCTCCCCATATATTCAAGGTTTGCCCCGGTCAGGGTGCAGTTGTGGAGTTTAGCGAGTAACAGCGATCGTTTCATGGGGTCAGTCAGATGGCAGTAGTCTTACTTTATCGGAGAACGGGAAGTCTCGTCGCAACTCGGTAACGCTAATAAAAATACGCGCTGCGATCGATTTTGACTGCAACACGTATTACATTTGGCTTTTTGCCTGTGACTTAGATTCGTGGCTTGGATTGATACACTCAATGCAAGGCCGATCCGTTAAATTTCTAGTCGTTCTAGTCCCATCTGCAAGAATTCAAAACTTACTGATCGTTGTAAGCTTTGATGCATTCTTCAATTAACGGCAGAACGGTTTCGACATCTTTCCAGCCTAAAATCTTAACTTCTTTGTTCTCCAGATTTTTGTAAGAATCGAAGAATTCTGCGATTTCATCCAGGCGGTGTTGTTCCACATTCGCCAGCGATTTGTACTGCGCGTAACGCGGATCTTCCGCCGGGACGCACAGCAGTTTTTCGTCACGATCGCCACCGTCGATCATTTCGAGCATCCCGATCGGACGCGCCGCGATTAAACAACCGGGGAATGTCGGCTGATCCATCAGCACCATACCGTCGAGCGGGTCGCCATCGTCCGCCAGCGTGTTCGGAATGAAGCCGTAGTCACCGGGATAATGCACCGACGAAAACAGCACGCGATCGAGCATCATGCAGCCGAGATCTTTATCGAACTCGTATTTATTTTTGCTGCCGCCCGGAATTTCGATCAGAACGTTAACCAGACCTTCTTCAGGCTGAGGCTTGATTTTAGTGATATCCACAGTAGTTACAGAAAATAAGTTAAGTTGACGGCGCGAAAATCAGGTCTATCTTACAAGCATCAGCGGCATCTTCAGAGCATTTTCTGCCAACCCCGAGAGACTGACATCCCGACAAAATAACGCCGATACTCACAAAATAAAATACACCTACAAAAATGCCGGACGATCATTACGATCGTACCGGCATTTTTATTAACCGATTACTGGAACATGAAGAACCTGAATCGATCTAGCGAAGCACGTTAAATTAGTAACGCACCGTACCCGTACCGGGCTTGTAAACGATGAAGCTCACGGTTTGGCATTGTTTGATGTTATCGAAGCCAATCACGCGGATATAGCAGTTCGAGTATTCCTGACGGCACTCACGCACTTCAGTCAAGACATCGTTGGACGTACGAGCGCTGAAGAGGGGCAGTTTCCACAATGTCCAGTGGTGGCAATCAGGAGCCGGATCTTCTTCAAACTCGATCGCGGGGATGAAACCCTGAGCGAGCATGTAGTCAATCTGACGGATGATTTGCTGATCACTCAGCGGGGGGAGGTACGACAGCGTTTCGTAACGACGCTCTTTTGGCAGCGTTTTCATGAATCCTTACTCCTGTGAGTCTCGTTCGGGTTGAGCATCTAGCTCGGGATGGGACGATGTCTCATCCGAGTCAGACGAAATATCAGAGGTTTGGGTTAGCCGCTCAAGCATCGATCGACGAAGGTTGATGTTCGCCTGCGTAATGTTTGAGCGCACCAATTCGGGAAGAAACTCCAGCACCGTATCGGCAATTTCGGCGCGAACAGTCAGGATTCGGAATACCAGATCCTTACGCTCGCCGGTCAATCCGCTCAGGAACTCGTCATCATCGCGGATGGGATGCTCGATCGCGTATTGCCGTAGCCAAATCGCCTGGGAAGGATTGGTCTCGTTAAGCTGCTCGATGATGAGCTTGACGGCCTGAAACGTGACATAAGTTTGTAACGTTTTGGCCGCCGCACTCACGAGGCGCTTGGAATCCACGATCGCAACCCTCTATCCCAAATGGCACTGGAATTGGTCGAACTTGAATGTGAGGCGATCGCTTAGATCGTATCGACAGCTTCAAATTCAAACTTGATTTCTTTCCACAGTTCACAAGCCACAGCCAACTCAGGGCTCCACTTGCAAGCTTCGCGGATGATGTCGCCACCTTCACGCATGAGGTCACGACCTTCGTTACGGGCTTGAATACACGCTTCAAGCGCCACACGGTTGGCCGTCGCACCCGGAGCATTACCCCAAGGGTGACCCAGCGTACCACCACCAAACTGGAGGCAGGAATCGTCGCCGAAGATTTCCACCAGTGCGGGCATGTGCCACACGTGGATACCACCGGAGGCAACCGGCATCACACCAGGCAGCGAAGCCCAGTCTTGGGTGAAGAAAATACCGCGCGAGCGATCTTCTTCGATGTAGTCTTCACGCATCAGGTCAACGAAGCCCATGGTGATGCCCTTTTCGCCTTCGAGTTTACCGACAACGGTTCCCGAGTGCAGGTGGTCACCACCAGAGAGACGGAGGCACTTCGCGAGGACGCGGAAGTGGATACCGTGGTTACGCTGACGGTCGATGACCGCGTGCATTGCACGGTGAATGTGCAGCAGGACGCCGTTGTCGCGGCACCATTTCGCCAGGGTGGTGTTCGCTGTGAAACCACCGGTGATGAAATCGTGCATGATGATCGGGGTGCCGATTTCTTTCGCGAATTCGGCGCGTTTCATCATTTCTTCGCAGGTGGCTGCGGTGACGTTCAGGTAGTGACCTTTAACTTCGTTGGTCTCTACCTGAGCTTTTTCGATCGCTTCTTGAACGAAGAGGAAGCGATCGCGCCAGCGCATGAACGGCTGCGAGTTGATGTTTTCGTCATCTTTCGTGAAGTCAAGACCACCACGAAGACATTCGTACACCGCACGACCGTAGTTTTTCGCCGATAGACCGAGTTTCGGTTTGATCGTGCAACCCAGCAGAGGGCGACCGTATTTGTTGAGGTGGTCGCGCTCGACGGAAATACCGTGCGGCGGGCCTTGGAAGGTTTTGACCAGAGCAACCGGGAAGCGGATGTCTTCGAGGCGGAGCGCTTTCAGAGCTTTAAAGCCGAAAACGTTACCGACCAACGAGGTCAGAATGTTAGTAACCGAACCTTCTTCAAACAGGTCGAGCGGGTAAGCAACAAAGCAGAAGTACTGATTGTCTTCGCCCGGAACCGATTCAACGTCGTAGCAACGACCTTTATAGCGATCAAGGTCGGTTAGACCATCGGTCCAAACCGTCGTCCACGTACCGGTGGACGATTCAGCGGCCACTGCTGCTGCTGCTTCTTCCGGGGGAACGCCCGGTTGGGGCGTCATGCGGAAGCAAGCAAGAAGATCGGTATCTTTCGGCGTGTAGTCGGGGGTGTAATACGTCAATGCGTAATCTTGTACACCCGCCTTAAATCCAGCGGAGGCTTTTGTCTGAACCATCCCTCTAAAATCTCCTTGTTTCTGTCAGGAATACATCTCTCAGCATTTCCACCCTGTATATGAGGGGTGAAATTCTTGGTGCGGTTACTCGACTCTCCCGTCTCGATCGAAATCAAAACGAATAGAGACGGGGTCTCATCAAGCATCTTGCTCCTTCGCAGGAGCCAGTTCCCGAGTGCTTCCCGGTACTGCGACCGGCCAAACAATGGAGGTCTATACTTTATGTTCGCTTGTCTAAGCTATCGCCGGTTTTCGCGTGACACGTGACTCCGAAGCGTAACGAAACATTCGACACGCACTCGGTATTGTTGGGTCTACGATCGTTAGTTAATCGCTCGAAGACTCGTGACGTGCGGACAATCATCAAAGACTAAACTTTAGTGACCGACCAGCGAAAAGAATCGGCAAATTTTAGTATTAACGTCCCATCATAAACAGCAATCACTTAGGGTTCGTGAAGCACTGTCGTAGGGCTCGAGATCAAGATTAGTCTTGCTTTAAAGTTTGAAAAGCAAACTATTAAACTTAACCGCGCTTGGACTCGGATGGGCGTTACTTATTGCTAGTGGCTTATGGTGCTTCTTGCTTGAGGTATCGTACCATGCTTGCGATCGCTTAACTGCTAGAAAAAAATCAATCACATAAAAAACAAATAGCGATATTCAGGCCACCTCATTAGTGGAACTGATATATATCGAAAACAGACGCATGGCAGAGCACAAGCACACAGGATGCCCATATCTTCGTCTCGATCAATCAGTCAGCACAAAAACAAGTCTATTGCTTACGGTGTAAGAAATACATCTCAGTTGAGGACAAAAATAGATCCGCAGGGAAGGTTCGTTTCGGCCATCGAGACGATCGCCCAGCGCTGACATGCCCAAGGAGTGCTTCCCGCAAAACCCAGGCATCAAAAGCCAAAATATTACAATTAAATAAAATTTAGTTTAAAAAAATAATGTTCTGATGTATATCACTCGAACGAGATACGAATCGAGTCGATCAGTAGTGACACGCTATTTAGTTTCTTTAAGTAATTAGACTTATCTGTTGAGATCGCGGCAACTACAATCGAGAAGACTCAAAAACAGTGAGTTTAGGTCTCGGGAGTGTTACGTCGAAGAATACTGTCAATAATGCGATTGACATGCTGACGCCCATACACACTTTTGGATTTTGAGATCGATTGCGTAACAATTGTTTCTTCAATGATTGCTTCGATCGCTGGATCATCATTCTGCGGTTCATGGAAATGATGATTGTCGCTCTTTTCGCTGCTCGGCAGTACCGTCTCTGTGCTGGTTGGGCTGACTTTTTCCGAAGGAGAGCCCGGTGCTGTTGTGATGCCGTCAGCTTGGGCGGGAGTTGGATCGACCGGCGATGGATTCGTAGAATGAATATTCTGTGCTTCCACTGGAGATTTCGTGTCAACGACAGGTGCGGTCGGTGGACGTTTCCAACTGCGGATAAATGCGCCTGAAGTTAGCGGGACTTTAAAGCTCGAATCACTTTGAGGCGTTGGCGGAGTTGGAGTGACCGATATTGGGTCTACCGGGCGAGTCTCTTCCTCGATCGCTCCACTATTGCTGCTGACGGACGACTGATTATCCTCGGCCTCGGCATCGGCATCGCTACCATCATCCCAGGGATCGGCCAAGTTATCGACTTCATTGGCGATGTCGGGAACCGAAGCTGTGAGGGGGAGAGGGAGATCGCGTTCCGGCAAACCCTGCACGCTATGGGCTGCGATCGTCGAACCGGATTCGATCGCCGTTTCAAATAGTGTGACCGCAGAACCAATGATGGAAAGTGCGCCAATGTTGCCCCAGCCCACAATCAAGACACCGACACCCAGCACCGTTCCAGACTCGATGACAATGTCACCGCTACAGGCTTGCAGCCAACAGCCTTCACCAATCACAACACCTGCGCCAATTTCAATACGGTGGGGTGTTGTGGTTTGTAGTTGGGCTGAATTTGCGATTAAGGCTGTGTCGTGAACAAACAGATGATCGGTGTGGATTTGGGCGTTAGTCTGAGAGTCGTTATCCGGCGATCGCTCGGGCATGAATCGTGTTAGGAAAAGACGAAAACCCGCTCCTAGCGGAGCTTTTGGGGAGCTGAAGCGCTCTCCAGACCCAAAAGCAAAGGCGGCACGTGTGGCTATGATCAAACCAACACGTGAGCCTTAGCCTAAAGCGGATTTTGCGAGGGGATGTACGCAGGTACTAGAGGGCAGGTACTAGGGACGCTGGACGATCGTTTCGAGGACGCGACGTTTCGCTTTCGGGTCGATACCGATAACGCGAACGTACTCACCACTGTAATTGGCAAGACTTGCCTCCAGTGCCGGGATGACTTCACGATCACTCGAACCGCTGATCGCGCTAACCGTTTGCCACGAACCCGTACGGAAACGACGTTTGCTAGCGTGCTCCACACCAATCTTGAAACCCTGACTTAGCAATGTCCGAATTTGCGTGAGAGTTTCAGCATCGATCGAGGTCGAAGAGACGACATGGCTATAGGATGCAGCCGCACCTGCACCGTTGCTACGAACCGCGCTAACTGTTGCCGTTGCCGAAGTTTTGCTACCGTTCGGGCGCTGGATAATGGTTTCAAGCACACGACGCTTCGCCGCAGCATCAATACCCAGTAAACGAACATATTCGCCATTGTGGTCAGCCATGCAGCCTTCAAGGGCTGCAATCACAGCACCCTCTTGGGTCGCTTGGATCGGCGAGCAGGTTTTCCACGATCCGGTACGGAAGCGGCGTGGCGTGGCGTGCTCAGTGCCGATTGTGTAGCCTTGAGACAACAGTGATCGTACTTGATCCACGGTTTCCGGCGCTAGGCGACCCGACGAAAAGGAACCTGCCGAGGCACTGCCGCCACCATAGGACTTACCGGAAGCGACGACTTTGCCATCGGGTCGCTGAACGATCAGCTCCAGCACTCGGCGTTTCGCAGCGGCATCAACGCCAATAACGCGCACATACTCGCTAGCGTGTTGCGCGCAAAATGCTTCGATTTCTGTAAACACCGCAGGCTCACGGGTTGCACCCACCGTCGGGCCACCCAGCCAGGAGCTCGTTTTAAAACGGCGCTGGTTTGCGTGTTCCAGGGTGATTTTATAGCCGCTGCGGACGAGCGAGCTAATTTGGGTTTGCACATCGCCATCCGCGATCGGCGCAGCCGTTGCGGTGCTGGTCGAATAGGAGGATGGGGATACGGATCGACCGCTCGCGATCGAGACCGATTCGCCGGGACGATGAACGACCGCTTCGAGCACACGTCGTTTCGCGGCGACATCAACACCGATGATTCGCACATACTCGTCCGAATATTGGGCGATCGTCGATTCAAGCTCGGCAGCAGCGCGATCCGCACTACTGGCTTGAAGACGTCCGGCACTCAGCCAAGAGCCGGTTTTGTAGCGTCGTTTGTTCGCATGCTCAACGCTAACTTGATAGCCTTGGTTGAGGAGCGAGCGGATTTGCTCTCGCACTTCTGAATTCGCACTCATGGTTTCTGGGGGGGTGTAACTAGATACAGACGAGCTAGCAGGGCGTCCACTATCTTGAGAACTAGCTTGGACGTCGGCGATACAGCTTTTGTCAGCCGCGCATTGATAGCCTGCGAGCAGGGCTTCATTGACGCGCACTACGTGATTGGCGAAATCTCGATCCGATTCCAACGCATCCGGCAGACGGTCGGCTTGCGCTTGATTCGTTATGATCGAGCCCGAGGGAACGTACTTACCATCAGGGATCGCCACATCCTGAATTAGGGCGTGCGCCATAATGACGCAACCATTGCCGACTCGGGCGTTAAACACGGTCGAACGAAACCCGATAAAACAGCCATCGCCCACATAGGCTGGCCCGTGCACCAGTGCCATATGGGTGATACAGGTATTTTCACCAATCCAGACGGAGTATTGCTCCCCGTCTCCGCCAATCACGCGTCCTTGTTCAAGGCCGTGAATAACGACACCATCCTGGATATTGGTGCGATCGCCGATAAAGAACGGAAATCCTTCATCCGCACGAATTGAAGTACCCGGCGCAACTAGGACACCCGCACCAACTCGCACGTCACCGATGATATTCGAGAACGAATGAACATACGCTGATGGGTCGATATTAGGCTCGGCCAAATCTTTCGACCAGGGAGTGGGAGGAGCGGCTCGCTTGCGGACAACCATCGTGCTTGTTTTAAGTTCTAACGTCGGGTCGCTGACTGGAGAGGTGATCGCCGAAATGGCAAAGAAAGAGGTGTGGACTTTGCCAGCCTCTCTAGCAGCGCAATTAATGGATCATTAATGGGTGGATTGAACGGTCTTAGGGGTTATAGATCTGTTGATTACCGATCGTCACCGTATCGATAATGCCGATGACCATGGCATCGATCGGATTGTTTTCCTGTCCGGGTTCGACTCGTGCCGCGCTGCCACGGCTGACCAGAACCCATTCATCGCGCCCCGCTCCAACAAGATCGGCCGCAACCTCATACTGAGGTAAAGGCTGGCCAGTCTCATCAAGCATTTCCAGCACGAGAAGCTTAGAACCCCGAAGGCTCGGCAGCTTCTGGGTGCACACCACCGTGCCGCGAACCCTAGCTAACTGCATGAATTCTCACAAATTACGGACGACGAGTCGCACGACGCGGAGAGCTCACACTTTCACGAAATTGCTCAACCGCTTCGGTATAGCGAATCGGTAGGACGTACTCAAGGTTTTCGTGAGGACGCGCAATGATGTGGGTCGAAAGCACTTCGCCACCGTTCACACGCTTGACGTTTTCCACACCAGCACCAACCGATGCTTGAACTTCTGATACGTCGCCGCGAACGATAACGGTTACACGACCCGTTCCAATTTTCTCGTAGCCCACCAAAGTGACGCGAGCGGCTTTAACCATCGCGTCTGCGGCTTCGACCACGGCGGGGAAACCGAGGGTTTCAATCATTCCAACTGCAATTGACATCGGGACAAGCTCCTGAGCTTTAAAAGGTAAAAAACGCTATAAGCAACGTCTATATCGGGCGAAAACCCACAGCCCAGACCTTTAAGTCGAGCTAAATCGACTTAAAAACAGAGCTATGAACTGACTGATTCGCAATCTTCACACGATCGCCGACACCTTTACGGCAGACGAAGGTCTTCCCGGCGAATCGTGTAGCGAAGGAAACCTATCGCCCTAGTAGGTGCGGAACTGATCGACTTCTTCGGTGTAGCGAATCGGCAACACGTACTCAAGGTTCTCGTGAGGACGCGCAATGATGTGAGTCGAGAGCACTTGACCGCCGTTGACACGGTTCGCCGCTTCGATGCCAGCAGAAACAGAGGCTTGGACTTCCGAAACATCGCCGCGAACGATCACAGTTACACGACCCGATCCGATTTTTTCGTAGCCAACTAGGGTGACGCGAGCCGCTTTGACCATAGAGTCAGCGGCTTCTACGACAGCGGGAAAACCGAGGGTTTCCACCATTCCAACTGCGATAGACATAGTTTTTGTACTTTTTCCTTTTAAAGAGTGAGAGATTCGTCAAACGCGACGAACTTTCAGATTGGCGCGATTCGCGACAATCCTGGTGAACGAAAAACGATCCCGAAACGTTAAAGACAACTCACTTGGCCTGACTGACGCTGTTACCACTAGCCCTCTGACAACAGGCGACAACCAGATGAGTGCCCGATCCAACCCCAAAACTGAAGCCAGGTTCGGTGTTGATTTAGCAAGAATGCTTATTCGATGGGAAAGCGATCCCAAAAATTTTATGCCCGCTATAGAGCGTATGAAACTTTGTACCGTTTGGCAACATAGGTATTGATGATGTTTCCCCACGGGATCGGTTAAAAATTGCTAATCAAACGGGACTGTTCGACTTGGGCTCGATCGCAGACTGGGGCAAGCTACGGTTGCAGCCTTGAGGCGATGCCACGCTGCTTTACAATCGCTGCTAGCTTGACGCTGGAATTGTGTGGGCGTTAGCGATGAATTTTCTACTCAGCGTTGGGTCGGAGATTTAAATCGCAAGGACGCCTCCGATCTAGCTCGCCGAACCTTAAAGTTTTCGACCGGTATCGCTTACCGGCATTGATTCGGAGCCCATCTGTTTGCTCGTTACCACGACGTTGCCTAGGGTCTATTTCCATACCCAATAACGCAACGAAACGGAGCGTGCAAACATCGGACATCACGGACGGCGGGCTCTGCTTTGATTGAGTATTTCCGTTTTGATCGTACAAGGCACAAGCCTCATAACTCTAAACAATTACATCGTGAAAGCGTCATTTGGACTCGAAATATATAGACTTAATAGTCTTAGTCCGCATTTGACATATTTAACAATTATTAATAATCAACACTCATGGCAGATATCTTCCTGCAAACCTGTTGGTTCATTCCGTTCTATGGTGCGCTGGGGGCGCTGCTAACCCTTCCCTGGTCGTCTGGGCTGATCAGGCAGACGGGGCAGCGTCCAGCGGCCTACATCAATATCCTGATGACGCTTTTATCGCTGGTTCATGGCGGTACCGCAGCTTACGCGATCGCGGGACATGATCGCTATCAGTTAGTGTTCTCCTGGTTCCAGGCGGCGGATCTCGATGTCTCGCTGGCGATCGAGGTGTCCTCGGTGAGTTTGGGCGGTGCGACGTTGGTCGCGCTGCTTTGTTTTTGGGCGCAGATTTTCGGGTTGGGGTATTTGGAAAAAGAGGCATCTTTGGCTCGCTTCTATGGGCTGATGGGGCTGTTTGAAGCGGCACTCGGCGGGATCGCCCTGAGTGATTCGCTGTTGCTGAGTTACGGTTTGCTGGAGATGCTGACGCTCTCGACCTATCTGCTGGTCGGGTTCTGGTATGCCCAGCCGTTAGTGGTGACGGCGGCTCGCGATGCGTTCTTAACGAAGCGGGTGGGCGATATTATTTTGCTGATGGGGATTGTGGCGCTGTCGAGTTACGGCACGGGGCTGACGTTTAGCGAGTTGGAAGCCTGGGCGGCGACGTCGCCGGTTCCGTCGGGGGTGGCGACGCTGCTCGGGCTGTCGCTGATCGCGGGGCCGATCGGGAAGTGCGCTCAGTTTCCGCTGCACCTGTGGCTCGATGAGGCAATGGAAGGCCCAAATCCGGCGTCGATTTTGCGGAATTCCGTCGTGGTGGCAGCGGGGGCGTATGTATTAATTCGCTTGCAGCCGGTGTTTACGCTGTCGCCGATCGTGGCAGATGTGCTGATCGTTATCGGTACAATCACGGCGATCGGTGCGTCGCTGATGACCCTGGCGCAGATTGACATTAAGCGAACGCTGTCCCATTCAACCAGTGCGTTTATGGGACTGGTGTTTGTGGCGGTGGGTTTTGGTCAGGTGGATATCGCGCTGTTGTTACTGTTTGCCCACGCGATCGCCAAGGCGCTGATGTTTATGAGCATTGGCGGCATTATTCTCAACACCAATACACAAAATATTACGGAGCTAGGTGGCCTTGCATCTCGAATGCCGGTCACAGCACTCGCCTTTCTGGTCGGAGCTGCTGGTTCAACCTGTCTGCTCCCCTCGGGGGTGTTTCTCACCTTTCGCCACTGGCTAGAAGAGTTTCAAGAAATCTCCCCGTTCGGTGTTGTAGTTCTGATCCTCGTCAATTTAGTAACAACTCTGAGCTTGACCCGCCTATTTCGACTCGTCTTTCTCGGTGTCCCGCAGGTAAAAACTCGCCGCGCTCCGGAAGTGAATTGGCTGATGGCCGTGCCGATGTTAACGCTGATCGTCCTGACGATCTTGGTTCCGGTGGTGCTTTACCGTTGGAATTTGCTGGCATTTCCGTCGGGGATGCGCGTCGAGACCGAGAGCGCGATCGTGCAAGCGGGTTCATCGCTGCTGATTCTGTCGGGCATCGTGGGCGTCGGGATTGGGATCATGCTGCCGCTGTTGCGAACAGGAGCCCGATCGCTCAATCCGACAATCCGGTTTTGTCAGGATTTGCTGGCCTACGATTTTTATGTCGAGCGGATTTACGAAGTCACGGTGGTCTGGGCGGTGGTGCGCCTGTCGCGGCTGTCGGTGTTGTTCGATCGCTATGTGGTCGATGGATTAGTCAATGCCACGGGTTTGGCCACGCTATTTAGTGGGCAAGCGTTGCGCTACAGCTCCTCGGGACAGTCACAGTTTTACGTCTTAACTATTTTGCTGGGTACGGGATTACTCGTCTTTTTGGCGGCTAATCTCCCCTTTTAAAATCACTTTAAACAGCTTTCAATGACTGAATTACATCAGCACTTTTAAGCTTTTTTTTCCTTGTTTCGCTGTCTGAGAATGCCTGTATCAATCGATTCAAATACACTTAAACACCCCGATTCATGCTCTCCGCCCTGATCTTTATTCCCCTAGCGATCGCCGCGATCATTGGTCTCCTCCCCGAACGCTTTACCGCCAGTTGGCTGCGATCGGCCATGCTCGTCGTCGGTGGCGTGTTGTTCGCGCTGACCCTGGCGATCGCGTGGCAATTCGACCTAACCAACCCTGGCTTTCAGTTCGTCGAACATCGCGCTTGGTTAGAAATCCTCGGGGTGAGCTACTCCCTCGGCGTCGATGGTCTGTCGTTACCGCTCCTCGTCCTCAACGGCTTTCTGACGCTAGTGGCGATCGGCTGCACATCGTCAAACCTCGATCGGCCCCGCTTTTACTACAGCATGATGCTCCTGCTGAATGCTGGAGTCGTCGGCGCGTTTGTTGCCCAAGATTTAATCCTCTTTTTCCTGTTCTACGAACTCGAATTAATCCCGCTCTATTTTCTAATCGCGATTTGGGGTGGAGCGGAACGCAGCTATGCCGCGACCAAATTTTTGTTGTACACAGCCATTTCCGGCGTCGCCATTTTGGCGTCTTTTCTCGGTATTGTTTGGCTTACGGATGCCCCGAGTTTTAGCTACACAACCGGGCTGGGATCGTCCCTCGCGCTGGGAACCCAGGTCATTTTGCTCGTCACGTTGCTGTTTGGCCTCGCGATTAAAATTCCGATTTTCCCCTTCCATACCTGGCTCCCCGATGCCCACGTCGAAGCTTCGACGCCGGTGTCCGTCCTGCTTGCGGGCGTACTGCTGAAGCTGGGAACCTATGGCTTGCTGCGGTTTGGGGTCGGGATGTTTCCCGAAGCGTGGCTGGAAATTGCGCCGTGGCTGGCGACGCTGGCCGCTGTGAGTGCGCTATACGGTGCGTTTGCGGCGATTTCGCAGCAGGATATGAAAAAGATGGTCGCTTATTCTTCGATCGCGCACATGGGCTATATTTTGCTCGCTGCCGCCGCCGGAACCGAGCTCAGTTTGCTCGCGGCGGAAGCGCAGATGATCGCCCACGGCTTGATTTCGGCGCTGTTGTTTTTGCTGGTGGGGATCGTTGCCAAGAAAACCGGGACGCGCGACTTAAACATGTTGCGCGGACTGCTCAACCCGGAACGGGGCTTGCCGGTCGTGGGTTCGCTCATTATCCTCGGCGTAATGGCCAGCTCGGGACTACCGGGAATGATGGGTTTCATCGCCGAATTCATGGTGTTTCGCGGCAGCTTTTTGGTCTATCCCGTGCAAACCTTGGCCTGTATTGTCGGCACGGGTTTAACGGCGGTGTATTTTCTCTTGATGATTAACCGCGTCTTTTTTGGACGTCTTCCCGATCGCTTTGACCATCTGTCACCGGTGAAATGGTTCGAGACGTTCCCAGCGTTTGTGATTGCGGGTTTACTCATCGTCTACGGCATTCAGCCGTCGCTGTTCCTCGATTGGAGTAAGGCGCAAATTGCGACGATCGTCCCCGGTATCGCACTGCAAAGTGATGTGCTCGACAGCACGCTGCTACACGATGCGGTTAATGTAACGCCTTTATCCTCAGGCAATTGACTCCAGACCTTTGAGGTTTCCAAAACCTCAAAGGTCTCGCCCCCTGCGATCAACTCAATTTTTGGCTTGGGCTACTTCACTTAAAAAATGGCCTTGAAAACGGCCTGGAAAACGACCTAAAAACCTGACATTACGCTTATGGTTAGCTCTGCTCCCGCTCCCTCCACCCACGCCCACGCCGAACTTGTCCATCGTCTCGAACAGGGTCAGGCGCTCCTGGCCGAAAATGACGCGAACCTGATCGAAGTGGTCGGTATTCTCAAAAGTTATGGCGTTGTTCTCGGTGAATATGCTCGTGTCTTGAAAGATATTGCCGCGCGACAATTTGTTTCGCCATTTCCCGTCTTTAAATTTTTTGAAGGCGAGATTTCTCTGGGTAAATTGTGGCGTCATTTAAACCACGATCGGATTAATTTTGAGTACGCCGAATACTGCATGAAGGGAATGCTGTGGCACGGCCATGATACGAAGTTCAGCGAATATCTCGACTCGCCGGATTTCGAGACGAATGCCGATCGGGCGATTCGCGCCTGGTTTCGCGGCAACCCGCTCATGCTCACGATTCACAAACTATTGCCCGATTTATTCACCGAACAGGCGCGACAACAGGCGTACTATCGCAACCTCGGCCAATTTTGGACGATCATGAGCGATATTTTCCTCAAGCTCAGTGATGCCTACGACGCGGGCGAGGTGCGATCGGTGCAGGTCGTTTCGGAGTTCATCCTCGCGGGTCTGGTCAAAGATGCGGCGAGTCCGATCGATTACACCTTGTCGATTCGCGGCGAAGCGTACGACCTGATTCCCACATCCTGCGGGTTCACCTTTCTCCCCGATGCCGCCGTCCCCTACGTCGAGGCGATTTTCTTTCGTGGTGCGCCCTTTTTCGGCACGGTTTCGTTCAATGCCCAGGCGTTCCAAATTTCGAGCAATCAAGGCGAGTTTGCCTACGGGGCGCTGTATGCTGACCCGTTGCCGGTGGGTGGAGCGGGGATTCCGCCGACGCAGTTAATGCAGGATATGGCGCGACATTTGCCGGATTATCTCAGTGCGATTTATGACGGTGGCACACGTGGACGGGGCGATCTGCTCGTGAAGATTTGCGAGAGCTTCCAGAAGTCGATGTTTTGTGTGACGACGGCGGCGATTTGGGGGCTGGCTCCCTATCCGATCGCGACGCGCGATCCGCAGGAGCTGCACGATAATCGCAAATATTTCGAGGGGTGGCTGACGCGACTAGATGAATCGCGGGTCAGTCGCGTTGGCTATAACTGATAGCTCTGTAGGGTGGGCATTTCCCACCATCACGGATACTGATGCGCGGGTTGATCGTGGTGGGCAGTGCCCACCCTACGGGCTAACGTCTTGGAAACGCCAACTTGACACTCCCCAGCCTAAAGGCGTGGGGATTCTTGGTTCAACGAAACCACTTAA
>CAZFJL010000083.1:0-15874 GCA_964518905.1 uncultured Geitlerinema sp.
CCCCCGACATCAGGTTTTGGAGACCTGCGTTCTACCAACTGAACTAAGAGCGCACAGTGTCTAGCCTGTTTTAGACGTTGAACCCAAACCTCAAGCAGTTTAACACGCTTCGTGTAACTTTCTGGATGTTTTCGAGTTTTTTGCGAACGAATCAAAAATCGCGAAGGATTTGAGATGACGACGCCAAAGCCCACATGAGGTTTACAACCGCCTGAATGAACGCGCGGGTTTTAGGGTCTAGCACGCTTAGATCGAGTGACCGAGACAGAAATTCAGGCGAACGAATTGATGACGGTTATCCTGCAAGTTGATCGGGTGAATTGCGCGAGATCGAGCGAGTCGATCTCGGAACTAAATCCGGAGCTTAGAGCGGGCGATCGAAACGTTGCTTGAGGCGGGTTGCTTTACCGACGCGATCGCGGAGGTAGAACAGCTTCGCACGACGGGCTTTACCGCGACGCAGGACTTTGATGTAGTCAATGCGGGGCGAGTGGAGTAGGAACACGCGCTCGACGCCGACGTTTTGGAAGATACGGCGAACGGTGATGGTTTCGTTGATACCACCGTTACGCATGGCGATAACCGTACCTTCAAACGGCTGGGTGCGTTCTTTGCCGCCTTCTTGGATGATGACGCCAACACGAACCGTGTCACCGACGTAGACGTCGGGCAGGTCCGATTTTAAATATTCCGCTTCGATCGAGCGGATTAGCTCTTGACCTTTCATGGGTACGACTGTATATTGCAGCGTTCAATCCTAGCTCGAATCTCTTCTGTTTGTCTAGCGCTATGGCTTGAAATTCAGGCTGAGACCTTGAGACAGATTGCCCATATAGCTAATACAGCTCGCCCTGTTCCTGTAGGCGATACAGGCGAGAGTAGACGCCGCCTTGTTGGAGCAGGGACGCATGATCGCCGATTTCAGCAATGCAGCCTTGATCGAGGACGACGATCCGATCGGCTTCACGGATGGTGCTGAGACGGTGGGCGATTGCGATCGTCGTGTGTGTTCCCAGGATTTCATGCATGGCTCGCTGGATCGCCTGCTCGGATTCGGAATCGAGGCTGGAGGTCGCTTCGTCGAACACAAGCACGTCGGGGTTGACCAGTAATGCCCGTGCGATGCCGAGTCGCTGGCGCTGACCGCCGGAGAGTCGCAGGCCGCGTTCACCGACGACGGTACGATCGCCGTGGGGCAAGGTATCGAGGAATTCATCGACGCGGGCGATCGCGCAGGCTCGGGCGACATCGGCGCTGCTGGTTTTGGGGTTGCCGTAGCGCAGGTTATCGAGCACCGTGCCGTTGAACACGTCTACCTCTTGGTGGACGATCGCGAGGCGACGACGGTAGGCGGCGGTGTTGAGGCTGCGAATATCTTGGCCGTCAATTTCGATCGTGCCGCTGGTGGGGTCAAAGTAGCGAAATAGGAGTTTGATCAGTGTGGATTTGCCCGATCCCGATCGACCGACGAGAGCGAGGGTTTCGCGGGGTTTGATGACGAGGTTGAAGTTTTGCAGGATGAGCCGATCGGGGTCGTAGCCAAAGCTGACATTGTTGAAGCGGATTTCACCCTGGAAGGCGTAGGCGGGTGTGGCGGCGGCGGCGCTTGTCGCGGTGGAGGCAGTGGCGGGCGGGGCGATCGCGATCGTGTCGCGATCGAGGCCGACGGGGGTTTCCATGAATTCGTGAAAGCGCTCGATCGAAGAATAGCGACGGGCGGTGACTTCTGCGATCAGGCTAATCGGTTCGAGTTCGGCGTAGCCCATATTGGCGATCGTCATCAGCGTGACGAAATGCCCCAGGGAAATCTGGCCGGTGGCGGTCGCCCAGACGGTGATCGCGAGAATGCCAAAGGAGGCGCTCTGAATGATCCCCCGCAGTTGCGAACTCAGGACGGTATAGCCGTAGTGAACACGATAGACGAACGCAAAAGCTTCGCGTTTCAAGCGTTGCTGCTGTCGTTCGTATTCGCGCTGTTCAGTGGCAAACGCTTTGACGGTTTTGATATTGGTGATTAATTCGGAGGTGAAACTATCGGTATTTTCGCGATAGTGATCGATCTGCTTTTCGTGGTGAATGATTTTCCGTAGTTTTGTCAGCGACAGGCACAGCGCCACAATGAAAGATAAGGCGAATGGAGCCGCTATACGCCAATCGATGACGAGCATGATGGCGAAAATACCGCTAACACGCAGCAGTTTGGGGATGAGCTGCCCGACAATTTCAGGGTATGTCCATGTGTGATTTTCGAGACCGCGAGCGATGCGGCTGGCGATGCGGCCCGGATTGTGGGTGTCGTAAAATTCCAGCGGCAGGGTGAGAATCTTGGCGATCGCGTCGCTGTGGCGATCGCTGCGGGCTTTGAGCGGAATTCCCCAATAAAACCAGGTGCTGATCCAAGGCTGAAGCGGTGATCGTAAAACGGCAATCACGAAAATTACCCCCATCAGCGTTCCGAGCGCTAGGGGGCGGCTAGGCGACTGGTGCAAAAGCTGGCCGGTAAGGGCGATCGTCCGTTGGGCCATCCCGTCGAGCGGTTGCCCGGATAGAACGTTTAGGATTTGACCAGTGGCGTAGGGAACCAGTAAATCAATGATTTCAAAGAGGCTGTGGGCGACGATACTCGCGATCGCGATCGGCCAGTAGGGAGAGAAATAACGCCGAAGTCGGCGAAGGGTGACGCGAACCATAGACATACAGATATCCGATGCTGACCCGTGAGCTTGGTTGTGCTGTCGCTCCCTTACGATGTTACATAATCCGCCCTGGAAGGACGGGGCTTGAATCCCTTTTATTTTTGGTCAATGTATCGATGATGTATGGATATTGAACCCCGATCAAGACCGGCACGACCGGCACGACCGACACAATCAGCTCAACCGTTAAAGCGTTTTCAGCCGCCTAACTCCCAGCGCCAGCGCGATCGAGACCATGCGATCCCGCTGGCGTTGTCGTGTCTGATCTCGGTTGCCCTCCACGCCGGATGTTCTTCGATCGATCAATCGCTCGATCAGGCGATCAAGCTGCCCATTGACCAAAAACTCGCCGGTCTCCGTGATCCCGAATCTCGGCGCGATCGATCCGACCCCGCCCCCCACCCTTCCAGCAGCCACCCTGCTCCCATCCCCGCAGCAATCCCGACCCATTTTCCCTCGGACGTCATGGCCAAACTCGAAGTCACCATGAACAACGGCGATCCCGCCGACATCTATTACCCCAACGTCAAACGGCCCGCAGCCCAAACCCTACGCTTTCCGATCGCGCTCTTTCTCCAAGGCTTAAACGTCGATAAAGCCCACTACAGCCGCTACGCCCAGCAGGTCGCACGCTACGGCTTTATCGTCGTGATCCCCAACCATCGCACCAGCGTTCGCGGACGTGACGAACTCTTCGCCCAAGTCGGCCAAGTCCCCGACACCCTCGAACTCGCCCGCAGCCTCAACACTGATCGCAGCTCGCCCCTTTTCGATCGCATCGATCCGACAAAATTAGTATTACTCGGCCATTCTCACGGCGGCATGATGGGACTCGACGCCGTACGCAGTGCTTGCGATGTACCGTTTTGCATCGGTGAATATAGCCTGCCGGACGAACTCAAAGCCGCCGTCTTTTTCGGAACTTCACTCTGGGAAAACGGCGAATATCTCGCGATCGATAACACCTCAATCCCCGTCGCGCTGATCGCCGGAGACCGCGATAGCTTGATCTCGATCGAAGAAACGCGCCAAACCTACACCCAGATCGTCTCGCCCCCCCGCGCCTTCATTGCCCTGACAGGCGTTAATCACTACGGTCTTACCGATGTTGATAATCCGCCGGGTTCTCCCAGCGAAGTCAATCCACCCCAGGTCGATCAAACCGCTAGCATCGACGCGATCGCCCGTTGGAGCGGCCTCTTTCTCCGCGCTCACACCTGGAACGACCCCCGCGCCCGCAGCACGGTCTATCAGTTTGATCCAGAAATGCACACTACCGATCCGGTCATCACCACGATCGATAGCCAACTGCGCGACCCCTAGGATCTTCAACAGTTTTCCTGATAAGGGTTCTGCGATCAATGGGGGACACGCCCTGGCAACATGACCGATTGCACACGCAAGGAACACCCGGCTCGATGCGCGTCTACTCTTCCTCGTCGTCGCTGTCAGTCTCTTCCTCGTCATCTTCATCCTCGTCGTCCGGTAGCTCAACCCCGATCGCGTCCGAAAAATCCGCATGGGTCAGATCCGCGCCGTCGAGTTTCGCCTCCGTTAAATCCGCCTCGGATAGATCCGCTTCGATTAACTTGGCATTGGACAAATTCGCGCCCGATAAATCCGCCTCAGACAAATCCGCTTCGGTTAAATTCGCCGCAAACAGATCCGCCTCAGATAAATCCGCCTCGGCCAGATCAGCCTCGGTGAAGTTGGCTTCGACTAGCGTGGCTCCTGATAAATCGGCTTCGGATAAGTCCGCCTCGGTTAAATCCGCGCGGCTCAAATTGGCATCACTGAGATCACTGCCGCTGAAATCGGTGTAGCGCAAATCCGCCCCGGCTAAGTTGACACCACAGAGATCGATTCCGCTGAAGTCTAGCTCGCTGAGATCGGCTCCCTCGAAGCTTTCCCATTCAAACTTTTTGATACAGTCGCGCAGATAGACCTGAAAGCGCTGATACTCCGACTTGAGTTGCTCGATCGCGCGATCGTCAGCCATGGGACACCTCCTTAGCGATGCGGTATAGGACAGACGAAGGATAAAGCTTCGTCGGGATCAATGAAACGCGATACTTCGACTACCGGGGTTAAGTCCAGTCCGTTCACAGCTAAAACAACTTTATGATTGCTAAAGTGTAACCTGCACCGATCGTGAGCTTGTTCTCGCACGCTGCCGACGATCATCCCACTTCGCTAAATCCTACTCAACCCATCCCGTGTCTGCCAACCTCGCCCCTGCAACCCTCAACTCCGCGAATCCGCTGCTCGAACTTCCCTACGAGCCTGCCTTTGCCGCCCTCGGCGATGAATACTATGATCCCGTCGCTGCCACGACGTTTCCCCGGCATGATCTGCGCTTTCGTAATGATGCCGTGCTGCGAATGATCGGCCTCGACCCTGCTGAGGTCAACGACGCGCAGTTTGTCGAGGCGTTTGGCCAGTTTGCTGGTTTTGGTCATCCGTTTTTAGCGATGCGCTACCACGGCTACCAGTTCGGTTCCTATAACCCGATGCTGGGCGATGGGCGCGGGTTTCTGGCGGGACAGGTGCGCGGCGTCGATGGGGAACTCTACGATTTTGGGACGAAGGGCAGCGGTAAAACGCCCTACTCGCGCGGCGGTGATGGACGGTTAACGCTGAAAGGAGGCGTGCGGGAAGTGCTGGCCTCGGAGACGCTGCACCGTATGGGAGTGCGGACGTCGCGCTGTTTGAGCCTAGTCGAAACCGGCGAAGAACTGTGGCGGGGTGATGAACCTTCGCCGACCCGATCGAGCGTCATGGTCCGCTTTAGCCGATCGCATATTCGCTTCGGAACCTTCGAGCGGCTGCACTACCTCAAAATGACGGGCAGAGATACGACTCCGCTCGTGGCTCGCCTGCTCGATCATGCGATCGCCACCTACTACCCCCACATCGAACTCAGCCCCGATCCCAGCGTCAACGCCGAAACCGCCTACGTGCAGTTTTACAACGAGCTAGTCGAAAAGGTCGCGGCGTTAGCGGCACAATGGATGGCGGCGGGCTTCTGTCACGCGGTGCTAAATACCGACAATATGGCAATTACGGGCGAAAGCTTCGATTATGGCCCGTTTGCCTTCATTCCCACCTACGATCGTCAGTTTACCGCCGCCTACTTCGACTATTCCGGGCGCTACAGCTACGGAAACCAGCCGGGAATTTGTAAGCTCAATCTCGAAATGCTGCAAACCCCGCTGGGCATGGTGATCGATCGCGACGCGATGAAAACGGCAACCGCCAGCTACGACACCGCGTTTTACACCGCCTACGAACACGAACTCTCGCGCAAGCTGGGCTTTACCGACCTCAACGGGGACGATCGGCGCGATTTAGTCCGAACCACCGTCGAACTGTTCGAGCGCTTCGAGCTGGCCTATCCCGACTTTTTCGCCCAGTTACGCCGCGAGTTTTCGCCCGCGTGGCGCGACGACATCGCGCAAATTTTCCCCGGTGTTGATCCCGCCGATGCCTTGCAGGACTGGCGATCGATTTATCACCGCATCTTACAAACGCGATCGACCGACGAACTCGACACGATCGGCGAAACCCTGAAAATCAACCCGTTTGTCGTCCCCCTGCGCCCCGAAATCGAGGCCATTTGGGAACCAATTACCGAGGATGATAACTGGCAACCGTTTTACGATCTGCTCGATCGCATCCGCGAGTAAACCCACCGATCAACTCGCGAGTCAACCCGCCTGTAAACCCCGTGATTCCTGACTTCCATGCCAGATTCTGCACCCCTGTCTGCACCCCTGTCTGAACCCACGATCTACCGTGACAACGCGATCGAGCGTAGCTTTATCGCTCTTTTCTCCTACGTGATCGCGCGAAATATCGGCGTCAAGCACTACAAACCGGGCTACGACGGTTTCGTCGATCTCTCGAAAAAGATCGTGCGGGGTCGATCAGCCGCAGAACAGCAAGCGGTCGTCGGCAACGTCTTGCGATCGCTGGTTCCCGCTCCAGTGCTGTGGTTCATCCGTACCGCCTTTTCGCCGACCCAGATCGTGTGCGAACTCAATGCCTGGTTTGCGACGAAAATGTTTGTCTGGCTGGTGGGTGCGTGCGACGTGGAGACCACGACGGTGACGGATGAAACCGGCGAGACGCGCGACCAGTCGAGCTGCGTCAAGATCAAAAAGTGTCGTTACCTAGAGGCCAGTCACTGCGTGGGAGCCTGCGTCAATATCTGCAAAGTGCCGACCCAGGAATTTTTTACGCAGGAGTTCGGCATTCCGGTGACGATGACGCCGAATTTTGAAGACTATAGCTGCGAGATGGTGTTTGGGCAGATGGCAACACCGATCGAGGAGGACGAATCGATCCAAAATCAGCCGTGCTTGGTCGATCGATGCTCGATGGCGATCGCAACGGCAGAGTCTTGCCCCAGCCTGGGTGAAGCCACCCCTGCGGAGTAGTTTGGGATGTCGTGCCGTGATCGGTGTCACTGTACGTCAAGGCACGGATCACGACGGAACCTCCACCCCAATCACACATGGTCCCCCCTTAAATCACCCAAAATCTACTTAAGCATCACCTAAGTAGACGGATCGCGATCGCTGTGGAAGTTTGCTAGAAGCCGGATACTTAAGACATCGAAAGAGCGCCAACCGCCAAGCTATCCGCACTATATTTCTCCCCACCATGAAAGCCCTCCAAACCATCACCACCCTCGGATTCCTTAGCGCAGCAGCTCTGACGATCGCTCCCGAAGCCCAAGCCGCATCCTTTGGTACTGACGGCATTAGCTTCGATGAAGACACCACACTCTCGATCAGCTACGAACTCAGCGTTGGTAAATTTGTCTCGAATTTATTCATTGGGGAAGTCGGTACGGAGCAAGAGAAAAATGATTGGACTCATTTGTTTGGCGAAACTCCGGGCGCAAAAACCACGTTTGACTTTAAAGCAGGCATCAGCTACTTTTTTGCCCTCGATAGCGGTTCAAATGGCGTGGTCTTTTCGACAAGCTCATTAAATGAAGGTAGCCAACAGGCCATCTTTGCCGATTCGCTGGAATTTGATGCGTCTGATGAAACCGTTCTGTTTGCTGGGTTTGAAGGTCTGATCGGCGGTGAGTTTGATGGGTCAGCCACGATCGGCTTTGATGATGGTGGTAATGGCGACGATAAAGACTTCCAAGATTTCGTCTTCTCGGTGTCTACGGAAGTGCCGGAACCGGCTTCAGTGATCGGTCTGATGGCGATCGGTGCATCGGCGCTAACCCTCCGCCGCCGCACGCGTGCCTAGAGCGTTCAAGAGACGGTGATCGCCTCTCAAATGTTGTGATTTTTGGCTCACTTGCCTTAGGCTTGCGTTACGCTCATCGTTATGATTAGCGTCTCTCTATCGAGATCCCAAGCTATGCCAAAGTCATTGCAAATACTCTGCTATCGATCCTTGCTTTCTTCGGTCGTTCTCATGTCATTAGCCTCTGTTCCTGCCGTGGCGCAGGTCAGGACGGCTTTTAATCCTCCCGTTGATCCCGATGGCGATCTAGATTCTCCCGGTGGGGGAACACGCGGCGAGGGGTGCTACAGCTTCGAGGCAGGCCGATCGGCCTCGCCGATCGCTTTCTCACCTCAAGATTCTCGGTTAGCGCAAACCCAAACAGCGCGACCAAAGTTCCGGGTTTTAGTGTCCTCTAGCGACGCCAAGTACGGAGTTTTTACACTTCAAGACATGCAAGGACGGGTGCGCTATCGTGCAGATGCGATCGTTCTACCGGAAAAGGGTGGCATCGTTACGATTAACTTGCCGACCGATGTGGAGCTGGCTCCGTCACAGACCTACCGCTGGTTTTTAGAGGTACTGTGTTCTGACACGATTGATCCGAATAATCCGATCGCAGAAGGACAGGTTCAGCGTGTTGTCGAAACTCCGGGCAGTGCCGTCAGTCCGAGCCGTGCCGATTTGAATTTTGGCGTGGATTCTGTGCCTGAAATTTTGTCTCGTGTCGCCTCGTACCGACGTGCAAATCTTTGGTACGAGGCGATCGACGTTTTAGTCACTGCACGCCAAGAGCACCCCGATGACGATCGCTTAAATCAACCCTGGATCGAGTTGCTGGAATTGGCTGGCATCACACCGCAAAGCTTATAAGCCAACCCATAATCGCCTCCCCGACTTGTATGGTCAGTTTAATCATTTTCAGAACGGACTGAGAGTGTTGAGCGGAGTCGAAACGCGGTCTTTGATCCAGCAGAACAGAGCCAACCTGTCTCGTTTTTTATTGAACTGACCGCTTGGCATTAACAACACGAAGACCTTGCCTGTACTATTTCAGGCAAGGTCTTCGTGTTGTGGATCGTATCTCTTATCCCTGGAGTTGAGAAGCGGGCGAAAGGGTATTGAGGCGATCGCCATACTTGAAGGCCAGATTGCCGAACTCGCGCGACATTTGGTAGAGCGTTGGGTCGGCGTTGTTACGATCGGATTCGATCGCGAGGGCTTCTGAGATGAGCAGCGCCAACTCTTGCAAGCTATAGCTTTCTAAGAGCTGTTGTTTTTGATAATTTAGTTGCATTGAGATTTGTCCTCATTACGACTCATTAAGCAGCACTAAGAGCGCCTAGTTCACAGGCAAGCTTTGTATAGAGAAACAAGGTATTAAAGCTTAAAATGATTCGTCGCTAGACTCAAAAATACAAGTAATTGAGATGCAACAATATAGAAAAAATCAAGCTTGAATACAACTTATGTCACAACAAAGTGGCTGATTGCTTATGTTTATATTGTATTTATATTGTTGATTATTTTGATCGGTCAGTAATGTTTTGTTACGATCCCCGTCATGAATCCCTAGCTTTAAGCGGGGATCAGCCATGTTTCCTCACGGAAAGAGTGATCCCCGTGCTGTTCTTCGCTCTTGTTTGCAATTTGTAAACTAAGATGGGAAGTCTACTTCGAGGCTTGAAGGAGCTTAGAAGAAGATTAATTTTGCTTCGATGGTACTACTTAGATCTGGTATCTGGGTTTACTTAAATCAGATTCATTGGGAATTTAAGTGACAACAATACTTTCGATCCTATTCACGAATTTGCTCAGTGTTTTCACGGACAAGAATAGCGGTTCTTGTTCTTGTAAATGTCCGCCAGAAAAATAGGATCGGGTTAGTCCTGTTTCGTTTGCGTCAGGTGAATGTTGCGAGAGAAAAGGGCTTTAGATTGAAGCAATGTGTGACAAGGTGACGATCGAGTGTCACATTTCAAGAGGAAAGTAGCGATCGGTCAGCGTTGGGCGCTAACGTAGGTGCAGGCTAAGAGCCAGAAAGTTTGACCAATCGAGCGATGTGATAGTTGTAGTACCGTGTCGAATCATCGTCACATCGATCGATGCGTCGATAAGGGTCAATCAATTAGATAGATCTGGATCATCTGTACCCGTGAATAGGACTGACCCGAACGTGGCCGCCCCGATCGCGATCGGGCTTGAATCGAATGAGTATGAAGATCAATATGTATGGTGCGGCGATCGCCGTGAGTCTGGCGGTGTTTCCTCGGGTGACGCTGGCTCGTGAGGTCGCTCATGATGGTCATCTCGGCGTGATGGATCACCCCGCAATGACGATCGCCCAAAGCGTCCCCTTCCAGTCGCTGCAACCGATCCCCGATCGCGACGAAGCCGATGTCCTGCTCCAGACGGGACTAGATTATCAGCGTCGCGCCCAGCCCGCGAAGGCGATCGAGGTTTGGGAGGAGGCTCTCGATATTTACACCGACCTGTTCGAGTTTGAGAGCATGGGTCGAGTCTATGGTTATCTCGGTCCGGCCTATGTGGCGACGGGTCAGTACAATCGCGCCGAGGTGGCGTTCGCGCAACAGGTGTCGATCGCGCGGCGGCGGGATGATGCCGTCACGTTGGCCTATGGTCTGAATAATCTGGGCGTTGTGCTGCTTCAGGGAAACGCGATCGATGAGGCGGAGTCGTTTTTCTCGCAGGCTTTGATGGAGTCTGAAGCGATCGCTAATCCGAATATGATGGCGATTTCGCTGAATAATCTGGGGCTGATCGCGGCGGCACGTCAGGATTTTTATCAGGCGATCGTGCGGTATGAAACGGCGTTGAAATGGCGCTGGAAAGCTGATGATTCGACCGGGGAGGCGACGACGTATAACAATCTCGGGGATGCCTACTGGGCGGTGGATGATTACGACAACACGATCGGAGCGTACGGGGCGGCGCTGAGTGTGGCGCGTGCCAGCCTCGATTTTGCGAATCAGTTCCGGGCGATCGATGGGTTGGTGCTGGCTCACCAAAATGTAGGTCGCTTTTTCCGTGCTCAGGAATTACTCGAAGAGCGGCTAGAGATTGCGCGACGGGAGGAGAACGCCGCCGAGGAGTTGCAAGCCCTACGCGGCTTTGCGAGCCTGTATACGATCGCGGGCTCCTATGACGAGGCGATCCGGTTTTATCAAGGGGCGATCATGATTGCGCGGGATCTGGGCGATCGTGCGATCGAGCTGCGTTTAATCGACGAACTCACCCAAATCCGGACGGTATCGCGTAACTAAAGTTTTGGCGAGAGCTTGGCGAGAGGTTGACGAGAGGTTGACGAGAGGTCGGGGAGGATGTCAAATAACCGTCGCGATCGTCCGGTTTTCCAGATCTTTACCCGATCATCCTCCTTAAAGTTGTCCGTTATACTGTGAAGCGGAGCGATGTAAATAAAAATGAATTGTAGCGACCTGCAACCTGAGCGCGTCACAACGGAGTTCTAGCCACATTTTGGTTAGCCCTGCGATCGGCGTTAGCTGGTGAACGATGCAGTCCAGCGCAGGCGCAATCGTCGCTCCCTTCACACCGGAATCAACACCGTATTTACGAGGTCAATGCTATGGCTAGTTCTGCTTCTCCTGCCGCCGCGCCCGTTGGCGCCCCCATCAGCCTTAATGCCCAAACTCCGGTTTGGAGCCACCTCAAACAAGCGATCGCGAAAAGCTCCGGCTTCAAACGCTGGCAGATTGAATGCCAAGACATCGAGACCGATCACAACACCCTCGATACCCAAGTTTCCAAGTATCTGCGCGAAACCCTCGAAACCCTAGCGTACTAAGTCGATAGCGATACGTCTCGTATTCGTCTTTGTCGCTATTGTCGCAACTTGAAACGATAACCCTGTAAGTCAGCCTCAGCCGTACATCTTTGATCGTGATGCTCTAAGGTTCTGGGGCTTGAAACCAAAATAAAAAAGAGTGGTTAGCCCGATCAGGTTAACCACTCTTTTTTTGCTTGCTGTTAACTGAGTTAACGAAAACTCCCCAGGTAAGATTCGAACTTACGACCAATCGATTAACAGTCGACCGCTCTACCGCTGAGCTACTGAGGATTGCTCTGTGACGCGATATCTATACTAGCCAGAGATGCTGGGTTTGACAACCCCTTTGCCAAACTTTTTTTGATCGGGCGAGTCGAATCGGATGCGATCGGACAGAGGGGAACGATCGCGTCACGATCGAAACAACCGTACGCGCTGGGTTTCGTGCTGCATACTCGCCAAGGACAGCCCCCAGCCGCTCGTTTCGAGATCGCCATCCTCCGCCTCGATCGCAAAGGTCGCAGCCCGCCCGATCGCTCCATCCAGCGCCCGCAATACCCGCTGACCGTCTGTCTGTCCCAGCGGAATCAGTTTGACCCCGGCTCCGATCGCATTCGTCACCCAACTTTGCAAAAACCCGATCGCGCTTGATCGTTCATCAATACCTGATCGCGCGGCGGCAATGCCAAAGGCGATCGCGAACTGAATCTCGGTCTCGATCACGGTCGAATCGCGCATCTCGGGTCGATCGTGTGAATCAATCCGGGACGCGGCATCCAGCCAGGGGGCAACATCGGGATCGAGCGATCGCACCAGATCGGCCAGCGCCCGCCCCATTTGTTCGCTTTGGCGTCGTAGCTCGGAGGTTTCGCGCATGGCCGCTAGCCACGCGTTCCAGTGGGCGATCGCCGCACGATCGTCGGTCATCACCGCCCGATGCACGCGCAACATGGCCGCGCCATCGACCCGCACAGAGCCGTGGGTCAACTCGCGGGTGAGCCACGATCGCAACTCCGCTGCGGATGTGATGCGCCCGGACTCGATGACGAACTCTAAACCCTCGGAATAGCTATAGGCTCCGACGGGTAAGGCCGCGCTAGAGAGTTGCAGCAGTGAGAGCAAGGCGATCGGGTTTAGGTCTGAGGTCGAAGCTGAGTTTGAGGCTAAGTTTGAGGCTGAGTTTGAGGCTGAGTTTGAGTTTGAAGGCATGGCGCTGGAATAAGTCGTGGTTGATCCAAATTGAGGATACGAAATCTGGTTCTGTATGGAAAAAATACAAAAATGCCGATGAGCACTGAGCGGAGTCGTTGGTGTAGCCTTCGCCTTGCGAATAGTGCGGTGTCCGCCCAGAGTAGTCCGCCCAGAGTAGTCCGCTCAGAGTAGGGTGCGCCCACCACGATCCGCCCGCGCATCAGTATCCATGATGGTGGGCAATGCCCACCCTAAAACACGACTAATCCAGCCGCCTTTTGCCACGTCAGTTCCGCAAGCTCAAAGCGGCAGATCTCGGCGCGGCTGAAAGGTCTCGATCTCGCGTAACTGTTCGTACAGCTTGCGTTCGGCCTCGCTCGGTTGATCCGGTACAACGATTTGCACCTCGACGAGCTGATCGCCGCGATCGCCACCCTCCACCGGAAACCCTTTCCCCGGCAAGCGCAACCGCTGCCCCGACTTCACGCCCGCCGGTAACCGCATCTTCACCGCCCCCTCCAAGGTCGGCACCGGAATCGCTCCGCCCAACACCGCTTCACTGGGCGTGATCGGTAACTGGCAACACACATCCGCCCCATCAAGGCTAAAAAACGGATGGTCGGCGACCGTAATTTTCAGAAATAAATCACCGCCGTTGCGTCCCTGACCCTTGAGGCGAATGCGCTGACCGTTGACGATCCCGGCGGGCATATTCACATCCAGCGATCGCCCATCCTCCAGGCGAATCCGTTCGCGGCCACCACTAAAAGCGCGATCGAGCGGAACCGTCAGGCGGGCTTCGATGTCGCTGGGGGTCGGTTTAGTTTTGGGAGATGGTTTGGGAGGTGGTGCAGGGCGCGGTGTGGCCGGTCTGGGGCGAGCCGATCGCGGAGGTGCAGATCGGGGTCGCGTTTGTTGCGAGACGGTGTAGGCCGCTTTACTGGTGCGTGGCTCGAAGGCGTCGGCGCGATCGGGATCGACGCGCGATCCAGCAGGCGGCGGCGGCTCGACATTGCGGACGGTTTTACGGTTCAGTAAGTCATCAAGAAAACTATTAAAGTCGGCGTACTGCTCGAAGCGGACTTCGGTGGAATTTTGCGGCTTCGATCGCGTCCATTTCTTGACCGTTTGCAGCGGACGTTTTTTGTCTTTGGTTTGCCAATAGGTCGCGAATTGATCGTATTCGGCGCGTCGAACTTCGTCGGAGAGAATTTCATACGCCTCGCCGATCTGCTTGAATTTATCCTCCGCAACTCGATCGCCAGGATTCAGATCCGGGTGATATTGCCGCGCCAGACGGCGAAAGTTTTGCTTGACCTCAGCAGCACTGGCCGTTTGCGGAATGCCGAGGATACCGTAATAGTCTCGAAAATTATCCATGGGTTCGCCGACGATCGGGTCAACGAGGATCAGTCTTGGGATTGTAGAGACTGGCGTCTCTGGACACAAGCCCAGATCTCTCCCGTGGTTCCGAACTCGTCTTAGTTCGGTCGATCTGGTGGGTTGGTCTGATCTCGTCCTGAGTCTTTGACCGTTGATTTTGCCCAGAGAAGCATTTTTCCGGGCGCAATTTAACGATACGCTAACGATTCTCAGACTTAGACGCCCCCATGCCAAGCTCGAACGCCTACGACTGGATCGATCGCTCTCTGACGGCCATTCACAAAGCCAAATGGTATCGCCAGGAAACCACCTTTGACGGTGCGCCCGGTGCGACGATCGAGCGTAACGGGCGATCGCTGCTCAACTTTGCCAGCAACGACTATCTTGGCCTCGCTGCCGATCCGCGTGTGGCACAGGCGGCGATCGCGGCGATCGAAACCTACGGAACCGGCAGCACCGGATCACGCCTCCTCAGTGGCGATCGCCCCATCCATCGCCAGCTTGAACGCGCGATCGCGGATTTGAAACAAACCGACGACGCGATCGTCTTTAGCTCCGGCTATCTCGCCAATATCGGCACGCTCGCCGCGATCGTCGGTAGCCGCGATCTGGTGCTGGGCGATCGCTATAACCATTCCTGTTTGCGCCTCGGTGTGGCCGCAGCGGGCGCAACCCTCATGGACTACGAACACGCCGACCCGATCGATTTAGCCTGCCTACTCGACCAGCATCGCGCCGATTTTCGTCGCCTCGTGATCGCCACCGATAGCGTGTTTAGCATGGATGGCGATCTCTGCCCGTTGCCGCAGATTCTGGAACTGGCGGAACTCTATGACGGGATGGTGTTGGTTGATGAAGCGCACGGGACGGGCGTTCTGGGCGATCGCGGCGCGGGCTGTGTGGAGTATCTCGGTTGCGGCGATCGTGAGCTGATCCAAATGGGAACCTTGAGCAAGGCTCTGGGCAGTTTGGGCGGCTATGTGGCCGGGTCGGCGAAGCTGATCGATTTTTTGCGTAACCGTGCGCCGAGCTGGATTTACACCACGGCGCTGTCGCCTGCGGATACGGGGGCGGCCTTGGCGGCGATCGAGATTGTCCGATCGGAGCCGAATCGACGCGCCAAGTTACAGGAAAATGTGGCCTACGTGCGTACAGCGATCGCGCAGTTAGCCGCGTCTGTACCCGATCGCTTTCGCCTCTTGCCGTCGGATTCGCCGATTTTATGCCTGGAAGTTTCGGACGTGGCGACGGTGTTACGTGACGGTCAAGCGTTGCGCGATCGCGGTATTTTCGTCTCCGCCGTGCGTCCGCCCACGGTTCCGACGAGTCGTTTACGGTTAACCGTTATGGCCACCCACGAGCGATCGCAGCTCGATCAGCTCATCGCCGCCTTTGAAGACATCGCGACGAATTGAACCTAGAGGGTTATGCATCAACACAGAGGCGATCGTTTTAGAGCAATCATTTAAACGCGAATAAACGCGAATTTTCGGGAGCATCCCATTTGTGTCACCCTCACCCTAAATCCCTCTCCCAAGTTGGGAGA
>CAZFJL010000084.1:0-15719 GCA_964518905.1 uncultured Geitlerinema sp.
CGCTCTGGGAGAGGGATTTAGGGAGAGGGAATGATATTCGTGCAAGAGGTCTATTCACGCTTCGTTGTCGGACTCTCCCTCTTTGCTGGGCAGTATGTGGGTCATGAAGTCTTTGGCGGCGATCGTATTGGGAAAGATAGCTCTAGCCTCGTCGATTAAATCATTCAGATTCACCTCACTGGTTGGCCCGTAACGCGGACTAAAATGCGTCGCGATTAACTGCTTGACGCCCGCCCCCAGCGCCACCTGAGCGGCCATCGTGGAGGTGGAGTGCTGGCGGTCATAGGCCATCTGTGCATCGCGGTGGGCGAAGGTTGTTTCATGGATTAAAACATCTGCATCGCGAGCTAGCTTCACCGCATTGTCGCAGTACACCGTATCGGTGCAGTAGACCACCGATCGGCCGGGACGAGATGCACCGCAGAGCGTCGATCCGTCGATCCGTCGCCCGTCTTCCAGTTCGACCCATTCCCCTCGCTGGAGCTGACCGTAAATTGGCCCCGGTGGAATCCCGAGTGCCTTGGCGCGATCGGCATCAAATCGACCCGGACGATCTTTTTCCTGGACGCGGTAGCCGTGAGCCGTCACGCGGTGATCGAGCCGCTCACACTCGACACGATATTCCTCATCTTCAAACACCAGACCGGGCTTCACGGTATGCACCTCGATCGGATAGGAAAAACGTGTTTTTGAATAGCGTGTGCATGCACTGAGGTAGTCTTTTAGCGCCGCAGGGCCGTAGATATCAATGCGATCGGGATTTGCCGCAAGGCCAATACTGGCGAGCAACCCCATCAAGCCAAAGATGTGATCCCCGTGCATGTGCGTGATAAAGATGCGACGAATCTGGCTAACCTTCAGATCGCTGCGTAAAAATTGGTGTTGCGTCCCCTCGCCGCAGTCAAATAGCCACAACTCGCCGCGCTGAGTGAGCCGTAGCGCCACACTCGACACGTTGCGTGACCGGGTCGGGACACCAGAACTCGTACCAAGAAACGTAATTTCCACGCCGTCGCGACTCTCATTAAACATCGAGCAAGATGGGTCTGAGAAAGCCCAGGCTGCACTAATCTGAGAACAGTGATACAGCAGTGTCTGGAACGACTCGAATTTTCAACTCTTGCTTATATCAATCTTAGTTAACAACCCGAATATCTGCTCGTATCACTTGATCCCCGGCGGGATGTTTCGATCCCGACAGCATCGTCGCAGCAGCGTAAAATAGTCGCACCCGACTCTACTTTGACTTGATCGCTCGCCTGAATCTCATCCCCCTGTTTTTGGTGTCGCTGATGATTGATCGTCTGTGTTTGCGATGGTTACGATGCCAGCGATCGCGCCCGATGACACCGGCACGAGCCGAGCGCCGCTCTGGGACAGTTACCGCCCTTGTCGTCCTCCTATTTATCCTGACCTTTCCCAGCGCAGCAACAGCCCTGACTCTACGCGTTGCGATCGAAGAATCCACCCCCGAAGCCACGATCGGCAGCTCCACCGATGCCACGGTGCGAGATGCGAACGGTAACGCGGTGGGTCGCCTTGCCGGGATGTCCGGCTTTGTCGCGACGGCGAACAATGGCCGGGTGAACCTGGAAACCTGGAACGCGTCCGAGCTGACGATCGAGCCGGATCAGGGCGGCTTTGTGTTTATCGGCGATCGTTGGTATCGCGGCCAGATCCAGCTCCAGGCCAACGGTAGCCGCGTTACCGTGATCGATCGCGTCGATCTCGATGACTATCTCTACGCCGTTCTTGGCGCTGAAATGAGCCCCAGTTGGCCAGTCGAAGCTCTCAAAGCTCAAGCCGTCGCCGCTCGTACCTATGCGCTCTATCAGCGGGACAAACGCCGCACCCCTGCGTACGATCTCGGCGATGATACGCGCTGGCAGGTCTATCGCGGCATCGCTGACGAAGCCGACAGCACCCGCCGCGCCGTTGATGCGACCCGCGATCGCATCCTGACCTACAATCGTCAGCCGATCGAAGCCGTGTTTCACTCCTCCGCCGGAGGCAACACCGAAAGCTCCGAATTTGTCTGGTCGGAAGCGCGACCCTACCTACAAAGCGTCCCCGCCTACGATGAGGATGCCCCCGATAGTCAATGGCAAGTGGATGTTTCTGCTACGACCTTGGCAAACCTGGCGGGCGGCGTCGGTGCGGTGCAGGCATTGCGGCTGGATCGACTGACGCCCGGTGGTCGAGCATGGCAACTGGCGATCGTCGGCAGTTCCCGTTCCCATTCGCTGTCCGGCGTAGAACTGCGATCGGCGTTGGGCTTACCCAGCGCAAAATTCGACGTGGTACACAATGGCGATCGATTCATCCTCAACGGGCGCGGGCGCGGCCACGGCGTGGGGATGAGTCAGTGGGGCGCACGCCGTCTCGCCGAACGCGGGTATGACTACACCCAGATCGTGACGCACTACTACCAGGGCAGCCGCCTCTCGCCTTTGCCATAAGTCCTGAACGATCTCGCCGGTTGATCGCGATCGTTAAGCACCAGCCTTGCGCTTAAGCGCTGATTGCCATGCGAGAATCGCTCGCTGGGCGATCGGCTCAAACAGAGCTTTTACCTCCGCATCACGGCTCGCATCCTGTGACGTCGCAAACTCCCACTGAAAATCGAGCTGATTGTCACCGAGGGGCAGAAATGTTACACGCCCCAATTTACCGAGGCGAGCATCACTAAAATCGTAGCCATAGCAGCCATCGCGCTCGCTTGCCGCTGCTGTCACCCCCTCTGGCAAGGCGATCGGTAATGGATTCACCTCCTGTGCGCCTTGGGTTTTGATGCTGCCATCTTGCTTGATCCACATCACCTGCACGCTTTCAGCACTGGCGATCGCGATCGCGGCCTCGGCTTCGGGATCATAGCGATCCAAGACCGTCCGCAGCTCCGTTTTCGTCGGCAGATCCGCCATCCACAGCACCGTATCGGCAAACTCGCTGCCAACATAGTAGATATAGGTCTCGATCGCCTTTTGATCGTAGAGAATGAAGCCGCGATCGCCCCGCGCTTGGGACTGAGCGATCGCCTCATCGCGTGCCGCCGGAATCAGCAAGGCCGCCACCTGCTCGCGCATACTGTTGTCCCAGGCCAGCGGATCGGCAAACCGTTCGCGCCACTCCTCCGGCGCCTGGTCGATCATGCGGGTGTAAAGCGATTCGGTAACATCGAGCGACGGCGGCAGAGAAGACATAGAAACGAAAAATAGTAGATAAATGTGAACGGTTCATTGACGTTAAACTGTGACGGCAATAGATGTAAATGCGCGTTGATTAGCCTCGGACTTCTAGCAGTAATTTGGTCGCGATCGTCGTTTCGACCGGCATCACCGAGAGACGATTTCCCCGCTTAACGACTAGCAGCTCTTCGGGAGCAAATAACACTTTGAGCCGATCGAGCGTCAGCGGTTGAGTGAATTTTTCCACGAATTCAAAGCGTACCGTAGACCAACGTGGTTTTTCTGGGGTGGCCTTGGGATCGTAGTGTTTATCGTTCGCGTCAAACTGAGTCGGATCGATAATTTCGGTTTCGACCACGCGCATTAAGCCCACGATCGCCGGGGGCTTGACGTTGGAGTGATAAAAAAACGAATAATCACCGATCTGCATCGATCGCAAAAAGTTTCGTGCTTGGTAGTTCCGTACACCGTCCCAGATTTCAACCCGATCGCGCTCCATATCGTCGATGCTGTAATCGCTCGGTTCTGATTTGGTCAACCAGTAGCGTGGCTCAGGGGTCATGGGGATTTATGATGCTGTGGAATTTCGATCGCGAGTCTCAGGGCGTGTCATCAATTCGCACCAGAACCCTGATGGGGTAGGCTGTTGAACGCCCGATCCAACAAAAAGCAAAAGGGGCTGAAACCCCCGCTGAATAAAGGCTACGAATTTAATTGAGGACAGCTCCTAGAGTAGCGAATTTAGGCCATAAAAAAACGATCGCGAGAGCTGAAATTCGTCTCGCGATCGTTATGTTTTCAACCTTCTCTTTCTACATTCGTTACCGCTGTGGCCTAATTCAGCCAGCCATCCTACATCTAGACTCGACGACGGCGAGCCAGGGCTAAACCCGCAACCCCAAACAAAGCCAAGGCTGATGCCGGTTCTGGCACATCTTGCTCAACGTAATCAGAACCCGTAACGCCCTTAATTGCAATCACAACATCATTGAAATCGCGATCGGCGTACTTGCTGGGGTCATACTCACCAAACTTGTCTTCAAAACCAAGAATCGTCCAGAGTTGATCTTCAGCTTCGTCGTAGTATTCATAGGCGACGACATGAGATAGTCCATCGGGATTCGCACTAGCGTTTGTACCAAACAGACCCTCTGGCGACTGAAGATAAAAGTCAAATGCAGTGGCATCAGCAAATTGCCCTAAATCAACGCCATCTCCTTCTGCAATATTTGGGGAACTTCCATCCACTTCCATATTAGCCAAGGAAACACCATCACCTTGCACAACAGCAGCCTCGCCACCATTGACCGAAAACTTCAAAGTGTTCTTAAATTTACCAACTTCATCAATTAAGTAGACTTCGAGCGGCTTGACCCCATTCGCAAAGTACAGCGAATCTGCATTGAGCTGTCTTAGAGAAATTTCGCTATTTTCGAGGCGTAGCGATTCAGCATTAACCAGTGCATGAAATGAGTCATACAGGCTGGGGTTGTCTGCTTTGAGGTTAAGACCCGCGTGGGCTGGAGCGGCGATAAAGGTGAGTCCCGTAACTGCGAGGGCAGCGGTGGCAAAAAATTGGGTGCTTTTCATGTTTAAAGATGAGAGATGTAGGAAGATTGGTGTCGATTTGAGCAAGGTGTACTTTTCGACGTGTGAAGTCAACGAGAGATAAACGTTGTTTTCTCTGTGCCTCTTCACCTTCTAGGTTATGGCATTAACCTATCTGAGTCAGCATAAAAGTTGTCTTCTTGTCTGAATCTTGATAAACCTATTCTCTCGGATAAAAGAATGGAAAACTACCGATTTAATACGGCTTTTGAAATTATCGAAACACCCGAAAATATACCTTTTTATATCTGGATGATGCCTGTAATGTCAGTACTGACTAGGGCGGAGATGCTGTTTACATGTTGGCTTTAAGTGAATACCCTGATAGAACGCGGAAAATACCACTTATAGTTTGCGGTTTATGCTTCGGTATGAATGTGCCGATCGCGTGGCTCAACCCCAGCCCGCAGCGCGAAGATTTCTAAAATATTCGCGATCGCTCTCAAAACATCTATATTTTTCGTCAACAGAGAACGACTTTCTTCGGAAAATCATGAAACGTCCGGAGTTCGGACGTCGGACATTCCGCCAAAATGCTTTGAATTATGCCTGTGCTGCTGCTCGCAGTCGCGCGATCGTGAAGTCTCGATCGAGATATGACAACAAATTGCCCGCTTTGGGGCCACGTTCTTTGCCGAGAAAGGCGTAGTAAATCGCCGGAAAGGCCGATGCGGGCGGGATCTCTAGCTCTTTCGTCGTCGTAAAGATCGCGGTTTGCAAGGTATCACCATCCCAGGTGTCGATCGCTGCAAGATTATCCGCTAAGGCGCTGAGGTACTGCGATCCGGCTGGGTCGATCTGCGACACTTGCTCCGGCATTTCATCCAAATACAGAACCAGCTTTTCATCCGTATCGGCGTAATTATCCAGCCAATGTTGTGCGGCTGTGATGCGTGTCTCGATCGTCTCCCAGTCAGCGGCGGTCAGTTCAGCTTCGGTGCGCTTCGTGATTTCGGCTTTGATCTCGATATGCGGCACTTGCAACAGCGAAATTAGGGTGCTGAAGTCGAAGGGCTCGTAGATGTCGATCGCCTCGCCCGTCTGAGCATAGAACAGAGGGAGCAAATCTTTGCTTAATTCCGGGCTGGGATTGTCTGCGATGAGTTGGCGATACTTGTCGATCGCGGTGTCATAATCGCGGAAAAGGCGCGTGGTGGTTTCGTAGTTGGGTGCGAAGTTGATCGCGGTGCGCGGCGGGGTGCGTAGCATCAAGAAGCGCAGCAGTTCCGGCGGCAGCAAGTCGGCGATATCCTTCGCGCTAGAACCGACGCCTTTCGAGGAACTCATCTTCGTACCGTTCACGAGAATAAATTCGTAGGGCGCGTGAAAGGGTGGCTGTTTTTGATAGGTTTTGCGGCAAATGGCGTTCGCGACATCTCGCGATCCGCCTTTTTGGGAATGATCTTTTCCGGCCAGTTCGATCGTCACGCCGACGATCTGCCATTTCGCGACCCATTCCACTTTCCAGGGCAGTTTGCCGTTGCCATCAAAGGGCGACATCCAGCCTGAGTGTCCGCAGCCGTTGGTGTAGTCCGTCGCTTCGGGCTTACAGGTATAAAAGACTTCTTTGCCGTTGTAGTCCGTGACTTCTGTGGTGGCGATTTTGCCGCAGTTTTCACAAATCGGCTGAAAGGGATACCAATTCTCCGATCGCTCACCACCGCTGATCTCTTTATACGCTTCGCGCACGAGATGGGCGTTTTTCAGGAAGGTATCAATATGTTCGTTAAATTTTCCCTGACGGTAAAAATCGCGCAGGTAATAAATCTCAGGTTTGACGCCGAGATAGTCGAACACCTCGAAAAATTCTTGACTGTAAAACTTGGCGTAGTCCGTTGCACCCGATCCTGGCGACGGAACATTGCACAAGGGCGCACCCAAATAGGGGGCGAAAGTCTCACGATCGAGATACTTCGGTACAGTGTCGAGCGCGTCGAAGTCGTCAATACCGTAGGTAAACCGGACGGGTTTACCGGCTCGCTTCAGGGCACGATAAATAGTGTCGTGCACGATCACACCGCGCAATGATCCGACGTGAACCCGACCGGATGGCGTTTTTGAATCGTTAACGACTTGTTCGCCCCGGAATTTACTGGCGATTTTATCGGCCCAAAACATAGCGACTCGACTCAACTGTAAGCAGGTACAAAAGGCTAATCAAAGCTTGCCTAGGGTAGCACGCTGCGATCGCGACACGATCGCAATTCTCTAGGCTACAAACTTAGCCGGATCAGGTCACCTATCATTCGAGACGGCAAAGCTTCGACACCAAACATTCGACACCAAACAGTGGAAGGGTCGGAGACACGATGAGCCGTAAATAGTAGGAGTTGCGAACAGCAAATATGAGATCAGTAAACGAGTTGAGCCTTAATCCCACTGAAGATCCAAGCTCGGCATCAGGCGCTGGAGATTTTTAAGCGATTTACCTTGCCAAGGAATCGTCCGTGACCCGCGAACCGACATGGTAACGGTTTTGCGGTGTCGAACCTTAATGACGAATTTCGAGAGCATACTGATACCCGAACTATTGAGAAATTCTAGATCGGTGAGATCAAGGACGACGGTATCGGTATCCGTATCGGCGACATTGCTTAACAAATCGACGATCGGCTCGTATTCCGCCATACCGCTCAAGCGCAACGAACCCTGACACGCTACCGTCTGGGTCGGCTCATCATAGCTAACGCAATAATCATCGGTGCGTATTTCTCTAGAAGCAGTGTCTGTCATATTTCCAACGTGTAAGCAAGGCGAGAGCATGTAGGCAAAAAATGCGACGAACCTTTTTAGTTTAAACCGTCGCAAATACAGCAGGATACGCTATTCATGTCCCCCCACTCCGTAGCCTATGAGACTATTTATATCGGTAGCTGCACCATCGTACTCACGGTAACAAATTCGGATTGGTCTACGTTACGTTCCAGTTTCCAGCCCAGCTTGGCCGCATAGTCGTTCATCATGGTTAAAAAACCGAGGCCGGAACTCGTATTCTCGTCATCCAGAGCATTTTTCTCAAGCTGTTCAAGATAGAGCTCTTCCGGATCGCAAGACGTTAAACGTTCAAGGTAGTTTCGGAAGGGCTCCATGTGATCGTGTTGGATCGTGTTGGTTGTGACGAAAATCAAGTGACTGCCGTGTAGTTGAAGCTCTATACCGATCGGGATATTGGCACGCTCGTCATTAAACTTCATCGCATTTTCCAGCAGTTCATTGGCGACATAGCTGACAGAACTTTTAACCTCGGCTTGACGCTGGGCAGATCCAGCATCACAGCTATCATCCGGAAAAAAGGTCATGAGGTAATCGGCCATAAAATCGGCAGACAGCCCGTTATTGCGCCAGCGTTGCCGTAGCGGAATCGAACCGGGCGAGAAGCCAATGATCAAGAACTCTGGACTAGATGGTAGTCCTTCGCAATAATTTCCAAAGATTTGAGTCATCGATCAAACTCCCGATCGCTCTGGCGGCGCTTGATAACAAGCAGGGTGATGTCATCGTGAACGATTTGGCGTCCGATATGCTGCCGCACGTCATCGACGATTAACTGGCAAATCGCGTTAGCAGGATTGGCCTTGACGCGCTCTAAGGTTTCGCAGAGCCGGTCGATGCCGTAAAACTGACCCTGTTCGTCTTCTGCCTCGGTGATACCGTCCGTAAATAGCAAGGCGACGTCACCGTTACCGAGAGGAATTTGCATCTTGCGTGTGAAGTCAGAGATATCGGCTTCAAGGCCCACCGGGAACCCTAAATCGATCGTATCAACACGCTCAAGTTCGCCCTGATAGCGAGCGACGAGTACTTCCTCGTGTTGCCCGCACAAGGTTAACATTCCGTCTTCATAGTCTAGTAAAGAGAGGGTTATGTTTTTATCGCTGTCCATACGCTGCACGTTGCCATAAATTGTGCGGTTGATAGTGTCGATAAAACATTTCAGGTCGGCTTCGTTATGTTCAAGTAAAGTGCGCACAGCCGTTTGCACCATGATGGTCAACACTCCACTTTCGAGGCCATGACCGGTTACGTCCCCAATACCAAACTGTACGCGATCGCCCCGGACAAGGACATCGTAATAGTCGCCACCAACCTCGGCTGCCGGGTCCATAAACCCAGCAATATCAAGATCAGAAATCTCGCGCAGTTCCTGCGGTTTCGGTAACAGCATCGCTTGTAAACGACGTGAAACGTCAATTTCAGCGCCAAGGCGAACATTCTCGGCCTTGAGGCGTTGGTTCAGTCCCGAAATTTCCCGGTAAGCCTGAGCCAGAGCAGCTTCTGCGGCTTTGCGATCGGAAATATCGCGGAGGGTTGCCGTAAAAAAGGCTTGGCGTCCGGTTTTGGTCAAGGTGACCGCAGCGGCTAACGGAAATTCACTACCATCTAGGCGACGTCCAGTCAGGTCTCCCCGCCCCGCATCGAGCACGGTAAACAGCATCTCCTCACGCTTACCCCGATCGCCGCCCAAGAGGTCAAGTATTGAGATACCAGCCAGCAAGATTTCGGTTGAATCATAGCCGAAAATTTTGAAGGCGCTGGGGTTGGCGGTCAAAATTGCATAGCTATCACTTTCAAACGTGATGATCGCATCCCGTGCTGTAGTGACGATCGCCGTGTTGCGCGTAACGGCCTCTTCTAATGCGTCCATCACCTGGTTATAGCGACCCGCAATTTGACCCGCTTCGGTAAATGGCTCCACTGGAACCCGCAACCGTTGACTTGGGTCTCGCGCCTGGGACTCCATGATATTGAACAGTTGATAAATTTCGGTGGTGGCTCGGTGTTCCGAGACATTGAGGCCGATTTGCTCTTCTTCATTGGTCACGCGCAGAACGAAGAGTTTATTGAGCACCCATAAAATGGAGAAACTCAGACCAAAGGCCCAGAGGCCGGAGACGATCACGCCGATGAGCTGCACGAGGAAAAACTCAACCCGATCGAAGTTCAGCTCCGACGAATTCGGTAGGCCGAACAATCCCAGAGCTAACGTCCCCCAAATTCCGCCACCCAAATGAACCGGAACCGCATCGATCGCATCATCAATTTTGAGACGCTCCATCAGATCTCGTCCGAAGACGGCGATCGCGCCACCGACAGCGCCGATCACCACGGCTGCCGGGGTCGAAATCGTGCTACAAGACGCCGTCACCGACACTAAGCCTGCCAGCGATCCATTGAGCAAGAGTTCGACTTCCGGAACGCTGCTCCGCCGCCAGCCGATCGCCATTGCTGAAATCATTCCAGCAGCTCCAGCCAGTAGCGTATGCGCCATGATGCCTGCAATCCGACCATCGAGCGCGAGGGTACTACCACCGTTAAATCCGAGCCAGCCCAGCCAGAGCAGCATGGTTCCCAGCACCGATAGCGGCAAATCTGAACCCTGGATTTTTCGGGCTGGTTCACCTTCCGGAAAACGACCAAAGCGAGGCCCGATCGTGATCAGTGCCGCTAGCGCAACCCAGCCACCAATACTGTGAACGACCGTGCTCCCCGCAAAATCCGAAAATCCGAGCTTACCGAGCCAGCCAACGGGTTCACCGCTGCTTGTACGAGCCCAAACCCAATGCGCGAAAAGCGGGTAGATAATTCCTGAAGATAGGCAAGAAATAGCGAGGTACGCCAGGAATTTCATCCGTTCGGCCACCGCTCCCGAGACGATCGTCGTGGCTGTACCGCAAAACATGGTCTGAAACAGAAAGAATGCTGCGGTTTCGGGATCGGCTTCAACTTTGAGGAAAAATCCGTTTGTACCGACCAAGCCATGATTGGAAAGGCCAAAGGCCAAGGCATAGCCAAACGCCCAAAACAGAGCGACAGAAATGCCAAAATCGGCGAAATTCTTAACCGCAACGTTGATGCTATTTTTCGATCGCGTTAACCCCGACTCCAGGCACATAAAGCCGGGCTGCATCATAAATACCAGCCCCGCGCAGATAATCACCCAAAAAACATCGACCGACCCCCCATCGCTCACCGAACTATGACGGTGGGCAAATGTGGGCAGTAAACCGATCAGATTGAGTGGTAAAGAGAAGGGAAGCGTCAGCAACGTTGTTGTGATCTCTACGCGATCGAGTTTAACCGAGACTTATATCTGCTCTTTTGCTAATGCCTAGGCAACGCTAGAAGCTACATAAAGTTGAAGAAAGCAATCTATACGATTCTATGAGCGGTACAGATAACCTGAAATCAGTAAGTCTGATCGCAAAACAGCCGCACGCGAGACGTTTATTGCGTCACGATGCTGTCTTAGCCTTGATAACGTAGCGGATTACAATCCTTCATCCTGCATCATTCGTCACAAATCGCGATCGTGATCTTGGATAACGCGCCCCAGCGATGACGCACTCTAGCGCTGTTTTGAAACGAGCAATCTGACATCCTCCCTGCACCTTTAGGCCGGGGAGGATATCAAGCTCTCCAAGGGAACATGTCCTAAATTAGGCGACAAACCTAGCAATCAATGAGGTCGGTGTCCTGATACTGCCCGTCATTCCGTCTGGTTTAGACCATATCGCTCTCGATCGCCCATCGCGCTAATTCCGTACGGTTATGCAGACCCGTCTTGCCCAACATATTGGAGACGTGACTTTCGATCGTTCGCTGGCTCACCTTCATCTCAACCGCAATCTCACGGTTTGCCATTCCCCGCGCCACCCACTGAACCACCTTCAGCTCCGTCGGAGTCAACTCAACACCCGGACGCACTTTGAGCGGGGGCGCGGCATCATTCCCGAGAACCTTCCGTGCGGTCAGCCGCGCCGCCTGAGCCAAAGACGATTCCACTTGGGCAATCAGTTCTTCCGGCTCGAAGGGCTTGACCATATAGACGTCAGCTCCGATGTTGAGTCCCTTAATCCGATCCTGGCTTTGTCCTTTGGCGGATAGAAAAATCACGGGAATCCAGCTCGTGCGTGGCTCCTCTCGCACACTTTCAACAAAGGTATAGCCGTCCATCTCCGGCATCATGACATCGCAAATAATCAAGTCTGGCAGCTCTTCTTGGAGTTGCTCTAACGCAATGCGACCATTATCGGCAGAAGTTACTTCGTAGCCTCGGAATTCCAAGTAGTCTTTGACTAATAAAATTAGATTTGGATCATCATCAACGAGTAAAAGACGCTTCTGCTTATTGTTTTTCATAAGACTGCTTTCTAACTATGTTTCCTGTCCTTTTTTTTGGGAACCTGAATTTCAGACTTCCCGCCGAATGATGTCTCACGTGAGGGAGTCAACTATCAGAGCCTCCCTACTGATGATTATATTCCGGGAATCACTAAATTGACTTAGTGTCTCGATTAACAGATTACAGTTATCTCTGAGGTTACAGACGGATCATCTGGTCTTTCTTTCCAATTCACAACGCCTTAAACGCTGACATTCTATTTTCAATGTGTTCTAAGTCATGCGATATGGCGAAATCCAACTTCAAGGGAAGATTCACCAGTCGGTTTGTTTTTGAGTTAAGAATAACTGACCTGATCGTCATGAACAACGGCATGAGTAGTTTTAAAGTGTTTGATTTAAGAACAGTTTTTTGGGCTAGCATTATAACCAAAAAAATGTAATTCTATAACCTCATTGGTTTAAGACTTATATACTGTTTTGGCTGCCAATATGTTGAGTAAAAAAGGCATGAGACTCAACAATGTTATTGCCAATCAAATGCTCTTGAATAATGCGCTCGATAACATCTGGTGTCGCATCGTGATACCAAACACCTTCAGGATAGACCAGCAAGATCGGGCCATTGCGGCATACCCGTAGACAATTTGCCTTCGTGCGAAACACACATGTCGAGTCGATCGAGATCGCCCGATCGAGCCCTAGCTCATGTAAGCGCTGCTTGAGATAATTCCAGGCCGCGATACTGTCTGATTTCGGGCAACATTTGGGCTTGGTTTGATCCGCACAGATAAAAACATGACGCTCGATTCGGTCGATCGACAAGCTACGAACGCTATCGGCTAGACCGCGATCGATCTCGCTTTCTGGCTCTGCACCGGCTGGGGTTGTTGTGACAGGCGCATCATTTAACGGATTAACAGGAGGGGAATCGTTCACGTTGGCCTAGAGACGAAAAGAAGTTGAGGTCAGTCAAATAGAGTACCCGTAATGCTGTTCTAGAGCCGTAGCGGGAGTTGGCTTAAACGTTACTGGCAGCCAAACTCAACCCTTTGCGGTGACTACAGTTCGGGAACCCGTACAGTGACGCAAGTTGCGCTGTGTCAGAGGATTCAGGTAGATTGGCACTCGGAAATCGAGAGTGCTAAAAACGCTCGGAATGCGATTCAAACGACTGGCTTTAGTGGGCTGGCGTTCGCCATCCGTCTCGACTTTGGCCGATCGCGTTCCTAGCTCGATCGTGCAGCAACCACAGTCATCATCACGTGAGTCTGTGTTCGTATGCCTCGATTCCCCACAATTTTAGTCCAACCCTCAACCGAACGAAAATAACGGGAGAAAGAGTCCTATGGCAGCCGTATCTTTGAGCGTTTCCACTGTAAAGCCTCTGGCCGATCGCGTCTTTGTGAAAGTCAGCGCGTCTGAAGAAAAAACCGCAGGTGGTATCCTCCTGCCCGACGCCGCAAAAGAAAAGCCCCAAGTGGGTGAAATTGTCCAAGTTGGCCCCGGCAAGCGCGGCGACGATGGTACGCGTTATGAACTCGACGTAAAAGTGGGTGATAAAGTCCTGTACTCGAAGTACGCCGGGACGGACATCAAGCTCGGCAGCGACGAGTATGTGCTGCTGTCAGAAAAAGACATCCTCGCGATCGTTGACTAGAGTTCGCCCCGAGACTGGCTCGCTTCGCCGTCTTTGAACCGCTCGCGGTTTTAAAGCAGGTTGGATCGTTTTCATCCCCGATGATGTGTATGAAATTGCCAACTCCCTGGTCGGACTAATGCCACGACAAACACGATGTTTGGCTCCGATACTGTGCCGATCGTCGTGATTTAGGTTCACTCGTTTTTCGAGTTCACCCTTCACACCCCTTGAGACTCCCCAAAGGAAGCAAACATGGCAAAACGAATTATCTATAACGAAAACGCACGTCGTGCCTTAGAAAAAGGCATGGATATCCTAGCGGAATCCGTCGCGGTTACCCTCGGCCCGAAAGGTCGTAACGTCGTGCTTGAAAAGAAATTTGGCGCACCCCAAATCGTCAACGACGGGATTACGATCGCCAAAGAAATCGAACTCGAAGATAACGTCGAAAACACCGGCGTGGCTCTGATTCGTCAAGCGGCCTCGAAAACCAACGACGCAGCCGGTGACGGTACGACCACGGCCACCGTCCTGGCTCACGCCATGGTCAAAGAAGGTCTGCGTAACGTGGCTGCGGGCGCAAACCCGATCTTGCTGAAGCGCGGTATCGATAAAGCGACGGCGTTCCTCGTCGAGAAAATCAAGGGCTATTCGCGCGAAGTCGGTGATTCGACCGCGATCGCTCAAGTCGGTGCGATTTCTGCCGGTAACGACGATGAAGTCGGCAAAATGATCGCCGATGCGATGGATAAAGTCGGTAAAGAGGGCGTTATCTCCCTCGAAGAAGGCAAGTCGATGACGACTGAGCTGGAAATCACCGAAGGGATGCGTTTCGATAAGGGCTATATCTCGCCCTACTTCGCGACGGATACCGAGCGCATGGAAGCGGTTCTGGATGAGCCGTACATCCTGATCACCGATAAGAAAATCAGCTTGGTTCAGGATCTCGTTCCGGTGCTTGAGCAGGTGGCTCGATCGGGCAAGCCGTTACTAATTCTGTCGGAAGACATCGAAAAAGAAGCGCTGGCGACCCTCGTGGTCAACCGTCTGCGCGGTGTGCTGAACGTCGCTGCGGTCAAGGCTCCGGGCTTTGGCGATCGTCGTAAGCAAATGCTCGAAGACATCGCCGTCCTCACCGGTGGCCAAGTGATCGCGGAAGATGCGGGTCTGAAGCTGGAAACGGCCAAACTGGAAATGATGGGTACGGCTCGCCGCATCACGATCACCAAGGACAGCACAACGATCGTCGCCGAAGGCAACGAAGCGGGCGTTAAGTCTCGCTGCGAGCAAATCCGTCGTCAGATCGAAGAGAGTGATTCGAGCTACGACAAAGAGAAGCTGCAAGAGCGTCTGGCGAAACTGTCCGGCGGTGTTGCGGTCATCAAAGTCGGTGCGGCCACCGAAACCGAGATGAAGGATCGCAAGCTGCGTCTGGAAGATGCCATCAACGCCACCAAAGCTGCTGTTGAAGAAGGTATCGTTCCCGGCGGTGGTACGACCCTGGCTCACCTGGCGCCGATGCTCGAAGTCTGGGCAGGCGAAAACCTGACCGAAGAAGAGCTGACTGGTGCGTTGATTGTGGCGCGGGCGCTGACGGCTCCGCTGAAGCGGATTGCTGAAAACGCCGGTCAAAACGGCGCGGTTGTGGCGGAACGTGTGAAGGAGAAAGACTTCAACGTCGGTTACAACGCGGCGGTGAACGAGTACGCGGACATGTTTGAAGCGGGTGTCGTTGACCCGGCGAAAGTGACCCGATCGGCGACGCAAAATGCGGCTTCGATCGCGGGCATGATCCTCACCACCGAATGCATCATCGTTGACCAACCGGAAGACAAAGATGGCGCACCGGCTGGCGGCATGGGCGGCGGCGACTTCGACTACTAAGTCTAGTTAGCTCAACCTCAGACCTTTGAGGTTTTTAAAACCTCAAAGGTCTCGCCTAAAACTTGATGGGATTCAGCGAAATGCTCGCCGAATCCCATTTTTTTTAAACTTACTTTTTGAGACTGCCAGGACTGACACGCCGTTGATATGCTGGGTTATCGATCGACTGGCCAATCTCACCCGTCGCGCCCGATACTCCCTTTGCCGCATTACGTCCCGAACCGGTCACTAACCCCTGGCTAAAGCGCGGGGGCTTGAGTCAGTCAGGACTCAAGGGT
>CAZFJL010000085.1:0-15635 GCA_964518905.1 uncultured Geitlerinema sp.
TCAGGATGCTACTGTCGCTGTCTAAAACTTACTTTTATTTTCTTGGGCTACTTAGCACAGGCTTCTAGCCTGCCGGATCTTTGCAGGCTAGAAGCCTGCGCTACGGTGTTTAGAATATTGTCCTGACCCAATCGCTCCCTGCTATACACGGCTGGCTTGCCGGTCTCTGGTGTGTCACGATCGTGAGTGCGTTTCGGTTAAATTGGCAGCATGACACGATCGCGGGTCTGGATGAATTCCGATTCCGGCTTGGTGTCAGCGTTTTGTATTTCTTTGAGAGTTTTGAGCATGAGTTCGCCTGCGATCGTCCGCGTTTTTCGCCGTGTTTTCCTGAGTGTCGCCCGTCTGGAGCTGGCCGCATTGGCGATCAGCGCGATCGCGATCCTTGGGCTTGCAGCGGGGGCAAACGCTCAGGACATCTGTACTGATGATGCAGAGAATGCAGAAAATTCAGCCAACTCAGCCACAGACGAAGAATGCGTCGTGCCGCGTCCAACGCCGTCGCGGCTGCGTCCCACGTTTTCCGAGGAGGATGAGCGCGGGCTACAACAGCGGAGTTTGGCGGATTCGTTTTTGGGGGATGCTCTGAGCGGGATGGCCGATCCGCTGGGCGGTGGCGGCGGTGTTGGCGGCGATCTGGATGGAGATATGACGATCGATGAGCTAGAACCGGGCGATCGGGGGTTAACGCTAGAACCCGGTTTTGATCCGACGAATGTGATTATTCCGCTAGACTCGGTGAGCAAGTAGCGCCAGCCGCGCAAATCGCGCGATATATTGCGTGCAATGCTGTCTTTCCTGCCTGTTTCGATTATGACTGTCTCGCCCGATCGCCTGGATGACTCGAATCGTTCCGACGCCACCGCTCGCCGTCGCGCCCAGCGTGCGGAACTGGCCGCGATGCCCGACTGGCTGCGTCGCCCGATCGGCAATGCCAGCGATCTTTCCGACGTGCAGCGCCTGATCAAACAGCACGGCATTCACACAATTTGTGAAGAAGGCCGCTGTCCGAATCGCGGTGAATGCTACGCCAATAAGACCGCGACGTTTTTGTTGATGGGGCAAACCTGCACGCGATCGTGCGCCTTTTGTCAGGTGGATAAAGGCCATGCACCGCAGCCGCTCGACCCGGAGGAACCGGCGAAGGTGGCGGACTCGGTGCGTCAGTTGGGATTGCGCTATGTGGTGTTAACGTCGGTGGCGCGGGATGATTTGGCCGATGGTGGCGCGGGCTGGTTTGTGCAGACGATCGAGGCGATTCGCGCGGTGAATCCGGGGACGGAGGTGGAGGTGTTGACGCCGGATTTTTGGGGCGGGAAAACGGCAACGGCAACATCGGACGCGCTACAGCGATCGCGCGTTGCCACCGTCGCCCGCGCCCGTCCGGCTTGCTATAACCACAACATCGAAACCGTGCGTCGTCTCCAGGCTCCGGTGCGACGCGGGGCGCAGTACGATCGCTCGCTGGCTGTACTGCAAACGGTGAAGGATATCGATCCCAGCATTCCGACCAAGTCCGGACTCATGGTCGGTCACGGCGAAACCGAGGCGGAAATCGTCGAAGCGCTACGCGATTTGCGATCGGTGGGCTGCGATCGCTTGACGATCGGGCAATATATGCGGCCATCGCTGGATCATCTGCCGGTACAGCGCTATTGGACGCCAGAGGAATTTGAACGGCTCGGAGTGATCGCCCGCGATTTGGGATTTGATCATGTGCGATCGGGGCCCTTAGTGCGAAGTTCGTATCATGCGGGCGAGGTGTTGTGACGTGAACTCACGTTACCTACGAATGAATGTCTACTCTTGTTTTTGAGTCGTCGGAGACCGGCAACGTGTCCATTCCCTGGCTCGATAAACCGCGTAAGCGGTCTTGAATGGCAGCAACGTAGACTTGAAATTGGGGTTCTCGTTCGATCAGGACGGTTCGATCGCGCGGTAAATCAATCTGAAATTCGTGATCCACCGTCCCCGGATGCGACGACAACACATAAACGCGCTGCGATAAAAACACCGCCTCGCGTACATCGTGGGTGATCGTCAAAATCGTGCAGTCCGTTCGTCGCCACAAATCAAGCAAAAACTCTTGCATCATCTCCCGCGTTTGCACATCGAGTGCCCCGAACGGTTCGTCCATTAGCAATACCGCCGGTTGAGTCGCGAGGGCGCGGGCGATCGCCACCCGCTGCTTCATGCCGCCGGATAGCTCTTTCGGGTAGGCACGGGCAAATTGAGTTAGCCCCACAATATCGAGATAGTAGGAGGCGCGATCGCGACGTTCCTTCGGCGGCATTCCCTGGAGTTTGAGGCCAAATTCGACATTTTTTTGTAGCGTCATCCAGGGATAGAGCGTGTAGCTCTGAAAGACCATGCCGCGATCGGCACCGGGCTCGACGATCTCTCGTCCATTGAGATGTAGGACTCCAGACGTCGGCATTTCGAGTCCGGCAATTAGCCGCAACAGGGTCGATTTTCCCGAACCCGATGCGCCCACCACGCAGATAAATTCGCCGGGATCGACGTATAGATTGACGTTGCGTAGGGCTTCGATCGAGCCGTTACGCGTGGGGTAGCGCTTGCACAGTTGAGAAATAACCAGTGACATATCAAAAAGTCAGAATTAAGGAAAATAAGCGAGTCTAACTATCTTTAATTTTCATCCAGGTCAGATATTAATCGATCGACCAAGCACAGGTTTTACGTATCAATATGCGAAAACTTAAATCAATCACAAACCCGATCAATCCTAAGATAATTAAACAGGCAAAAATCTCATCGGTCTTCAAAAACTTCCGCGCCATTTCGATTCGTTTTCCCAAGCCTTCACTGGCGGCTATCAGCTCGGCGACCACGACCAAATTCCACGACGCGGCCATATTCACGCGAAAAATATCGAGCACGTTGGGGATGATATACGGCCAGATGACTTGGCTGAGGATTTGCCAACGACTGCCGCCGAGGGTGTAGGCGGTTTCGATCAGCGCTTTCGGGACAAATTTTCCCGCATCCATAATCATCAGCGTGTTGAAAAACACCGTCCCAATGAAAATCAGCGCAATTTTTGGGGCTTCGTCAATGCCGAGGTAAATAATCAGCAGCGGCACAAAGGCGGGCGCGGGCATGTAGCGCAAAATGCCGATCGCCGGTTCGAGCAAAGCCCGAATACTGGCAAAAGCCCCCATCAAAATGCCGATCGGTGTGGCCACGATCGCCGCCAAGACAAACCCCAGCGTCACACGCGCAATGCTCGCCTGGGTGTCTTGAATTAAGAATCCGCGATCCCACAGCGTCATCATCGCTTCGGCCACATCGATCGGCGAGGGCAAAAATTTATCCGAAACCCAGTTCGACGCAGACAGCAGCCACCACAGCAGCAGCGGCGTGATCGTCGAAATCACCATCAGCTTCCAGGTCAACTGTGGGGGGATATCCTCCGCTAGCCGCCAGAAGGTGCGATCGCGGCGCGGAGCCGTCAGTGGTGAGGACGGGGCGGACGGCGTAGGGGTCATGAGTTACGGGAGAAAGAGAGACAAGACAGGCAGCGAGGGAGCGGATCGCTCCCCCAAGATCAGTTCAGTCCGTATCAGCCAGCATCAGAACTTAAGACGCCTGCTCTGCGTATGCCTTGACGAAGGTGTCATCGAATAACGTATCCAGCGGCGGAGCTTCGGGAATGAAGCCTACACCCACCATGAATTCGGCCATTTTTTCAGCGGCAAACGGCATATGCTCCATCGTTTCACCGGGGCTAAAGGCTTTGAGATTGTCTTCAATGGAGAATATTTTCGTGCCCGCTTTGAACTGCTCGAAGTCTTCGGGGCTGACACCGGCGCGTGTGGCCATGATTGCGTCGGCTTGTTCAGGATTGGCCTCCATAAAAGCGAGAATATCAAACCAGGTTTTCACTAACCCCTGTACCACTTCGGGCTTTTGATCAATGAGTGTTTGGGTCACGACCAGAAGGTCAGGAATTGCGCCGGGAAATTCCGCCGATGAGATCAGCTCCTTGCTGCCTTCCCGCTCTAGCGCGATCGCCCAAAATGGCGGAAATGCTCCCACGGCATCGACGTTGCCACTGGCAAAGGCGGCGGCGGCATCGCCGGTATCCATGCCGACAATTTCCACATCATCGCGGCTCATGCCCGCATCTTCGAGCGCTAGGGCGAGCAAAAAGTCATCGACGACGCCTTCTTCAACGGCGACTTTTTTGCCTTTGAGATCGGCGATCGTGTTGATTTCCTCGCTGACAATAATCTTGTCGTTGCCCGCCGAGTTGTCGTTAACCAAGACGGCCACTTCGCCATTGACCGAATCCGCAGCAAAGGAAATCGTGTCATTGAGGGTTTGGCTATTGCCATCGAGCTGACCGGCGGCGAGGGCTTCCATCGAGGCGATATAGCTGTCAAACCATCGGAGTTCTACATTGAGGCCGTTGGCGGTGAATAACCCCTCCTCCTCGGCGATCGCCCAGGGCCACCAGCCCGGCCAGCTACTGTAGCCGATGACGATCGGCGCTTCGCTGCTCGCGTCGGGTGTATCAGCGGTGGTCTCTGGAGCGGGTGGACTGGCGCAGCTAATGGCGAGCACCAATGAGGCGAAACATAATCCAAGACTGGTCAGCCAGCGACGACGTGTAATCATGACGGTTTATCGTGTAAGTACCAAATTTCAAGCGTTACCGTGCCCCTGATGGAATCGGCTCTGGGATTACCGGCTCTAACTGGGTAAAGCCGTTGCAGTTAAAGCCGGTGGTATTGTGGCCGTCCCTAAGTGCGATCGCAGCCAATTTAACCAGGTTTCCATCCCCTCGTCTGTCTTCGCTGATAGCGGAATCACACAAACATGCGGATTAATTTGCCGAATATTGGCCTCGATCGCCGCCAGATCCACGTCTACATAGGGCGCAAGATCCACCTTCGTGATCAGCAAACAATCGGCCTCGCGGAACATCACCGGATATTTCAGCGGTTTATCTTCGCCCTCGGTCACACTTAGCAGCGCCACCTTGGCGTGTTCCCCCACTTCAAACTCCGCCGGACACACCAGATTTCCGACATTTTCAACAAACACCAGGTCAAACGTATTGGGGTCGGTCTCTTGGGCGAGTTGGTGGATGCCCCCCGCGACCATTTTGGAATCGAGGTGGCACGATCGCCCGGTGTTGATCGCGATCACCGGCACACCGCAGCGGCGCAGGCGATCGGCGTCTAGCTCGGTGGTCATATCGCCCTCAATCACCGCAATGTTGTACTCATCGTTGAGTTTTGCGAGGGTGGCTTCGAGCAGTGCGGTTTTGCCCGCGCCGGGGCTGCTCATGACGTTGAAGCAGGTGATGCCCCACTGGTCAAAGTGGTCGCGGTTGTGATCCGCGCCGTCCTGATTGGCTTGGAGTAGATTTAATTCGATCGCCGCGTCAAAAGTTTGATGCATGGTGATTGGTGTGAAAGTTGGTGTGAAGGTTTTGTAGGGTGGGCATTGCCCACCACGGTCAGGTTGTCATCACGATGAATTCGGCGATCGACATTCAATACGATCGACCTTTAACTCGCGCCCCGATCGAATTTCTTCCATCGGGCTTTGACAGGTCGGGCAAGCATACTGTTCGCCGATCGTTGGTCGATACTCCGCTTGGCAGCGATCGCAGTAGGCAATTAAAGGCGTCTCCGCAATCGCGAGGCGGACGCCATCGAGAAACGTGCCTCGGGTCTGTACCTCAAACGCAAACTGCAACCCCGCCGGTTCCACACAGGTAAACTGACCCACCACCAGATGCACCGTCTCGATCGTTGGCGGAGGAACCTGCAACTCCCACCAGTCTTTAACCGTGAGAATCAAGGCTTTGGTCATATCGGTTTCATGCATGTTCGCCCCCTCCTAACTTAATCGCGCTTAACTCCATCGCCCTTAAACTTAATTGCGCTTAACTTAATCGCGCTTACTGCCACGGTTCATCCACAACCTGCTCCTCATCGTAGATATAGCTCGGTTTTTCACGACGCGGCAATTGACCCGATGCCACCATATGCCCCATCGCATCGCAAATCACCCGCGTCGCCATCAGCGAGGTCATATCGCTGACATCGTACGGCGGCGACACCTCCACCACCTCTAGACCGCAGACCGGCGCATTCCGGATGATTTTGCCCAGCAAATACAGCGCCTCACGCGGCAGCAACCCGCCCGGTTCCGGCCAGCCCGTACCGGGGACAAATCCCGCATCGATACAGTCAATATCAAAGCTGATATAGACGCAGTCCGTGCCATCGAGGGCGCGTTCGAGGGCGAAATCCGCCGCCGCATCCAGCCCCATTTCGGTGATGTCAGTCACGGTCAAAATATTGGTTTTGCGCTCGCGGCACACCTTGACCCCTTGGCGCGGCACTTGCCAGCCGCCGATGCCCAACTGCACCAGGTTTTCTGCCGGGGCATTTTTCATGTTGGTCGCGTGAAACCAGGGGCAGGTATGCATCCGTTCATCGAGGTCGGTTTCCTGGGTGTCCACGTGGCGATCGAAATGAATAATCCCCACTTTTTTATCGCCCAGGTGACGACACACGCCCCGCAGTGTGGGAAACCCGATCGAGTGGTCGCCGCCCAAAATGATCGGCAACGCGCCCGATTTGAAAATGTGCGCTATTCCTTTGGAAATCTGGTCAAACGATTTCTCGTTATTCGCCGGAATCGTAAAAATATCCCCCACGTCACACAGCTTGATCGATTCCCGCAGGTCTACCCCCATCTCGAAGTTGTACGGCGTGTAGAGCGCACTGATGCGGCGAATCCCCTGGGGGCCAAAGCGCGTACCGGGGCGATAGGTCGTGCCGCTGTCGTGAGGCACACCGACGATCGCCACGTCATACTCCCCGACTCGATTCACATCCTCCACATACGGCGCTTTCATGAAGGTATTAATCCCCGCAAAGTGGGGTAGCTCTCCCCGCGAGAAGGTCGAAATCGTCCGATCCTTAATGCTGTCCGCCGCCTCTAGGCCGTATCGCAATCCCTGATCAACTTCCTGTTGCCAGCCGGTGAGCGGGAGGTTGCGTTCGCGTTCGAGCGCTTCGGAGGCTTCGGTGGGACGATCGGCGGGATTATTGGGCATGTCACTCATGATAGTTATGCTTGATAGTTACGCTGGAGTGTCAAATTACTTTGCTGTAATGAATGGCTTGATTGACTATCAAGCTCTGAGTGTGAATACCTGCTACAGACTGCCGACTATTCACAGACATATTTAGGAGCAATTTACCTGATCAACGGGCATGTTCTGACTAGTTTACGTTGGTTGATCATGCAAAAAAGCGAATCTAAAAGCAAATTTAATTGAATAAAATTGCATCTTGCACACAGTAAGTGGCTTTTAAAAACATAATCAATTGCCTCATCATAAAAGAGCTGAACCAATGTATATCTCTAGATAAAAAACTAATTTTTTAGACAGTCTCAAGATTGTTCTTTCACTAAAAATAAATTTCAATTAACTGAAATTTATTTTGATTAGTTTAGCAAAAAGTCTCGACTAGTAGGCTCAATTTTTCATAGATATAGCAAAAAACGATTTGGTTAGGACGTATGAAAAAGCTGAGAGCACTGAGCGGAGTCGAAGTGCGGTTTTCGGCTTAAACAAGAGCGTCCTAATACGATCGGTTTCTGCTATAAGGCTTGCCGCTAAGGCCGGGAAGAAACGATCTGTGGCCGTACCCTCAAGCCGGAAGCCCGGAAGTGACGATCGTCGCGATATCTCCATCTTCCGAGCTTTCATCCCCCTTCGTGTAGCTAATCCTGAGATTGAGTTAACAGTCTTAATGCCCGGTTTTAGACTTCTTACGAATCCTAAAAATGGTAAAACTTTAGTCTTTTGTCTCATCGCATTTAACTAACTCCTCTCAGCTCAAGCGTAATCAGAAGAATCGCTTGCATTTTAGACGATATTGATCGACATACTAGAATCCTAGAAACCTCAGATTTTATTTTTTGTTGAATCGTATAGCAAAAAACGATTTTGTTAGGACGTACAAAAAAAGCTGAGAGCACTGAGCGAAGTCGAAGTGCGGTTTTTAGCTTAAACAAGAGCGTCCTAATACGATCGGTTTCTGCTATAATTGTATGAATTTCCTCTTCAAATTAGTAGTTGGCGTCTTGACTGTATGTATCATCTACTACAATTTTATCGATTGCCAACCGCTATTTTCAAACTATAGAGGTGATATTTATCCCCCGCAGGTGGATAAATATCGCTGTAAAGAATTGACGGTTTCCCCTGCGATCAAGACGACTCCGGCGGGGGATTGTGACCAATCGGTGGCTTCTTGGTTGGGGTTTTTGATGATGTCAGAGCGTTCTGTCGCGGGTAGATTGGCTAACGCTATGGGGAGCGTCCCCTCAGCTAAACCTCGAACCTGATATCCCGGAATCCGATCGGAGAGAGATGTTTCCGGCGTTTCGGATAGGCCGCCCTGTCCCGTAACGGTGAATGTACCGCCATTGGCAGCACAGCTTTGAGCGATTTCCGTGTTGGGATCGACGGTGTCTTCGGGTAAATCGACGAGGCCAGCGGTGGCGTCAATATCGGGGGTGACGATCGCGACAGTTCCGCTAAAGGTCGCTCCGAGGGCGGAGGTGGCGGTGATATCACTGAGGGGGGTTAAGGTCGGGCGAAAGGCTGTGCCGAAAACGCCGATCGCGTCGATCGTAATCTGACCGCCGAAGCTGTCTTCGGCATTGGCGGTGATATCGCTGTTTTGCTGGGCGATTAGGGTATCGGTGGTGAGGGTGATGTTGCCACCGGTGGCACGATTGGCAGCATTAGTGGCGATTAGGCTGGTGTTGGTGAGGCGTAGATCGCGGCTGGTGATGGTGATATTGGCACGATCGCCTGCGGCAGCATTGGCGGTCAGTTGTGCGGCGTCGAGCTGAATTTCGGGCGCGTCAATCTGAATGTTACCGCCGAGTCCGTCGGTATCGCTATCAACGCGAATCTGGGCTCCGTTGGAGAGCTGTAGGCGATCGGCTCGAAGGCTAAGACTTCCGGCGTCTCCGGTTCCTGGCGCATCGGCTAAAATCGCGCTGGCCGTTCCTTCCGCGCCGTCGATCAGATCGTCCGATTGCAGGGCGAACCCATCGATCATGATCGTTCCGGCGGCATTAATAGTCACATTACCACCGGAGAAATCCCCCAGTGTCGAAGCCGAAATCTGCGCTCCGTCGGTGAGGCGGAGATCCTCGACGGATAGGACGATCGTGCCGCCAAAGCCTGCGCCCTCGGTTTGGGTTTGAATCGTTGATCCGGCGCTGAGTTGAAGTTGGGGCGTTGTAATTTGCACCGTGCCGCCATTGCCGATCGCGCGGGATTCGACGGCTCCGGCGATCGTGCTGGCATTGATACGGATTGATTCGCTGGCTCGTAAATCCGTAATTCCGGCATTTCCCGTCCCGTTCGTGCTGGTGGAAATCCTCGCCCCGTCGTCGAGGGCGATCGTTCTGGCCTCAATTTGCAGATCGCCGCTATTGCCGATCGAGCCACTGTCTGCGTCCAGCGCCAGAGTACTATTCGCGATTTCAACCACATCGGCTACGATCGTGATCGTACTGCCCGTACCGATCGCATCGTCATCGAGTTTGGCCTCGATCAGTGCCTCATTCGTAATCGAAACCACCGGCGCAATTAACACCACCGCCCCGCTCACGCCGCGCCCGCGTTCGTCAATCTCGACCTGAATTTGGCCGCCGTCAATGTCTAGGCGATCGCTCGCTACAATTTCGACCTGCCCCACTGTCCCCTCGCCGTCCACTTCCGTCTCGATTTCCGTCGCGCCAGCAATCCGAATTCGCGGCGCACGCAGAATAATATTGCCGCCGTTGCCCACGGCCTGACCGTTGACTTCCACATCGAGATCGCTACCCGCCTCCAGGGTTAAACTCGTCCCCGCTTCGAGGAGCAGATCGCCGGAATCACCGATGCCGCGCATTGTGCCGGAAAGCTTCGCCGATCGCACGATGATCGTCTCGGCACGTAGGGTAATGTCGCCACCATCGGCGATCGCCAGCTCCCTAACTTCGTTAAAAATGCCCGTCGCCGTGCGCTCGCCACCGAGGGAGTCGATCGTTAACGTGTTCTCTGCTGTCACCTGAATTTCGCCACCATTCCCGGTTCCAAAGGTGGTCGAGTCCAGCCGCGCGGCTCCGAGGATATCGATATTCGGCGCAGTTAGCGTCAGGTCGCCCGCTCGTCCAGCACCGCGCGTTTGGGTCGAGACCAAGGCGTTACCATCGTTGATTTGGAGCCGATCGCTCGCAGCTAATCGCACGCTACCGCTATCGCCAGCGGCAAACGTCACCGCCGACAGTTCGCCGCCATTGGCGATCGCGATCGTCGCCGCGTCGATCGCAATATCTCCACCGATTCCCCGATCGCGATTCAGGGAAAAAACCGCGCTACTGTCGCCAAAATTGGGATTAAAAACACCGGGGGTGATCGCTTCGATCGGGGTGGTGTTCGGTGTGCTGGGGGATTCTAGCGAAAGCTGTAATACGTAGGTTCCTCCCAAGCGAGTCGGCTCGCCAATCACGGGTTCAAAGGTGGTGGAACTGGCCGCGCCACTGTCGAATTCCCCGACGCCGAGGACGTAGGTTCCCGCCTCGGGTAACGTCAGATCGAGATAGGCGTCAAAGTTGCTGGTGCTGCCCGCTGCGCCGAGGCTGGGGTTAAAGGCTCCCGCCGAGCTGTCGATCAGATTGGCGCGATCGTAGTCGAGTAGAAAGATTTCGGTTCCCATGCTGCCCGGACTGCCGTCATCGAATAGGCCATTCGCGCCAAAGTCAATATCGAAAATGGCGCGGCTGTTGGGGGTGTCGGTGGCAAAGATGTAATAGTCGAACACGGCATCCTGGGCGGTGGCGAGGATGGTGTCACCGCCCAGGATCTCGGTGGTGGTGCGGGCAAGGCTGAGGTGGGGGATGGTGTCGGCGGCTTCGATGTTGGGGTCGGGTTCGGTGGTGAACTCCAGGCCGGTGAGGTCGTAGGCGCTGGGTAAATCCGCAAAGGGCGAGACGCGAAACCGATCGCTGCGTCCGTTGATCGTCACGGCCTCACGGGCGCGAATGGCGATCGCTCCGGCATCACCGATCGATGTGGCTTCGCTGAGGATTTGCCCGCCATTGCTGAGAGTTAGGCGATCGACATCGAAGCGAATCATGCCACCATTGCCGAGACCGGTGGTTTGTGACGCGATAAATCCGCGATCGCTGAGGCTCACCTCCGGTGCGATCGTCACGATATCGCTGCCGGTCGCGCTGCCGGTGGTTTGGGAAAAAATACCGCTGTATTGGCCGTCGGTAGTGAAGCCCGCGATCGTCACACGATCGCTAAGATCCAGACGAATTTCGCTACCTGTCAACGCTGTCTCAAGTGAATCATTGGCGATCGACTGTAGCCGACTGCCGCCGAGAACATCGAGGCTTGTCCCGACAATTTCCACCCCGCCCCCTTGGACGATCGCCGCTTGATTTAGCTCGATCACGCCACCGCCCAACACCAGGCGATCAGGCGCGATCAGCTCACTGCCCGCGACCCGAATCGGCGCAATCCCCGCACGATCAAGCCCGTTTCCCAACTGCAAACCGAGCGGCGTCGTCACACTCAAAATCGCATTCGTCGCCACTGGATCAGCCGCACTAAACACCCCACCATCTGCAAACAGCAAGCCCGTCGCCGTACTGCCAATAAACGAACCGCCCAGATCCAGCCGCGCCTGTTCCCCAAAGGTCAGCCCGCCGGGACTGAGGAGATAGAGATTCGCTGCACCATTGGCGCGGAGGAGACCATCGATCGTCGTGCCACTGTCGCTGGTGACGCGAGCGATGATGTTGTCGATCGCGGCGGTCTGGACAAACTCGGCGATCGCGTTGGTCGGTAGATCGAACTGGCTGAAGCTATGAAACAGATTCGACCCGGCGATCGTCCCGTTCGTGATTTCAAAGGTATCACCGTCGAGAGTGACGAGCGACGGTATCGGCAGCGTGTGATCTGGGACGATCTGAGCGCCCACGGGTACGGCGATCGGCAGCACCAACAGTGACGCGATCATACTTCTCAATGCTCTGTCCAGTCCGACCATACTCAATCACTTTGCATAAAGGCGAACACAATGGCGCACCCAAACTTGTTGTCCCATTTTTAGGACATACAATGGTCAAAACCTAGACGATTCTTGTTTTGGGCTCGCCGTTAGAGCGTCGATCGGACGAACACGACCAACGGCTGCAAACCTCTAGAGACCAAGCAAGAAGCCGAAGCGTGACTTCCTAATCTATGTATTTATACTAGTATGCTCAGTCGCTGAATTGCGTGACAGTTTGGAACTTCAAGATCCGGACTCGTGCGAGCCTGTATCACAGATCGGCTCCGGAGATAACGCGATACCGTCGAGCGCACAACTTTATTAGCAAGCCTGTTTCAAACAGCAGAATTCAATTGAATCAGATATGTTTACTGATGCGGGGTAAAGAGCTAGGGCAATAACGACGATCGCGAGCTTGATGAAGCCGATCGCCCACATCCCCTTCGTCTTGTGGGTTGTGATTCCGATCGCGGGCATCCATGCCGTCAGGCGCTAGTCTAGGTCAGTTCCCATGCTCAACCGTGACGTAGGAAGATCGCAGTCCCCATAAATACTGCAAAATTCTTGCTACGCACCATGAGAGCAAGATTAATAGAACTCATATTTTGATTGCCTAGCAATATGCGAGTCACACTCACGTTTCAAGCCCATAAATCTTAGGGAATTCCTGGGCAGACATACTTAACAATCAAATCGTTCCTCCACTATTCCTCCCCTGCTTCTCTCTTTGTTTGAAGCAGCCTGCTTTCGTATCGTCCTACCCTACGAATCCGACCTATGTTTAGAGAATCCCACAACCGTTTCGATCATCGTTGTCAGATAGCGGTTTGGCTGATCAGCAGTGGCGTATTAGGGCTGGGTTTCTTCGTCATTCTGGGGTGGCTCTTGGATCTCGATACCCTCAAAGGTGTCTTGCCGGGATTGCCCACGATGAAGGTGAACACTGCTCTGTGTCTAATGCTCGGCAGTATTTCATTAGCACTGGCTCAAAAAACATTTCTTTGCCACGTTAAAAACTGGCGACGGGGTTATCGGTTTCTCAGTTTTGTCGCCGCAGGACTGATGATCTGGCTCGGTGGTCTTACGCTAGCCCAATACGGCTTGGGAGTCGATCTTAATGTCGATCAATGGCTGGTGCTTCAGCCAGAACCGACAGGCAGTATGGCAGCGCCCGGACGTATGGCTCCCAATACGGCCTTTACCTTTGTGCTGTTGGGGATCGCGCTGATCTGGGTACACTCATCGCTCCTGGGTCTCGGTAGCCAAATCATCGTGTTGCTGGCGGCCCACGTCGGCTTTGTTGCTCTCATCGGCTATTTATACAAAACCACTGTCCTCTATGGCGTCGGCAGCGATACCGGCATGGCGATCCATACCGCGCTGGGAACGATCGCCCTAAGCGTTGGTGTGCTGTGTCTCTTTCCGAACCGAGGTTGGCTAGCGCTATTTTGGGATTCCAAGTTAGGGAGTGTGATGCTGCGTCAGCTATTGCCGATCGTGATCATGGCGCAGCTATCGATCGGATTGTTTGCTGAAGTTGCTCAAATCCGCAACTACTACGGGGTTCAGGCCAGCAGCGCCGTTGCCACGACGTTGAGCCTGCTCCTGCTCTCCGTCCTTATTACCTGGAAAGCCCATCGACTCAATACCCTAAACGCAATCGAAATTCAAACGCGTCAACGGCTCGAAGCCTCACAACAGCGGTTATCAGGGATATTAGACAATGCCAATGACGCCATTATCACGACGGATCAAAACCAACGCATTATCTTGTTCAATCGAGGAGCAGAAAGCCTCTTTGGCTATAGCGTTCAGGAGGTGATCGGCCAGCCGATTAATCTACTCATTCCCGAACGATTTCATACGGCGCATACTCAACACGTTGAGACGTTTGGCCGATCGCAACAGTTTTCTGTGGTCAAAGATGGGGGACGCGAAATTTTTGGTCGTCGTCAGGATGGCAGCGAGTTTCCGGCAATGTCATCGGTTTCATCCCAAGATATCCAGGGGGAAACACTATTCACTGTCTTTTTGCGTGATATTACGGACTTAAAAAAGGCAGAAAAAGCCCTGAAAATCTACAGCGAAAATCTCGAAATACAAGTTAAAGAACGTACCGAAGAACTCTCCAAAAGCTTGTTAGCCCTACAAAAATCAGAAGAACATCTTTCCCATTTAGCACACCATGACACCTTAACGGGGTTGCCCAACCGTTTAATGCTTCATATTCGCTTGGAGCAGAGTATTCAGCAAGCCAGCCGACAACGTACCAAGGTGGCGATCGCCTTTATTGATCTCGATCATTTCAAGCGCATCAACGATAGTCTAGGCCATCAGAGTGGTGATTCGATTTTGCAGCAAGTCGCCCTGCGTTGGCGTCAGATTTTGCGGGCAAATGATAGTCTGGCTCGGATCAGCGGTGACGAGTTTGTACTCATCTTGGTCGATATTGAAAATTTCACTCAAGTGAGTCTTGCGCTCGCTCGCTTGATGGCGGCGCTAGAAACACCGTTTCAACTCATCGGCCAAACTTACCCAGTTCACGTCACCGCTAGTATCGGCGTTAGCCTGTTTCCAGACAATGGCCTAGATGCATCGATCCTGCTGCGGAATGCTGATACGGCCATGTATCGGGCGAAAGAGGAAGGCCGCAACACGTATCGGTTTTATACTGGAGAAATGACGACGGCGGCCTTTGAATATATGTGGCTCGCGAATGCTCTACGTGAGGCGCTCAACCGCGATGAATTGCGATTGGTGTATCAGCCCCAAATTGATTTGCAGTCTCAGAACTGGGTAGGCTGTGAAGCCCTATTGCGGTGGCAACATCCGGATCGGGGTCATATTTCACCGGTCGAGTTTATTCCGATCGCCGAGCAAAGTGGTCTAATTCAAGAAATCGGTGTCTATGTCTTAAAAAAGGCGTGTACACAGGCAAGAGTGTGGCTTGATGATGGGGTGAATATTGGTCGTATTGCCGTTAATATTTCAGCAGCACAATTACAAGATCCAGACTTTGTCCGAGTGGTAAAAGCAGCGCTTGGAACGAGTGGTTTACCGCCCCAGTGCCTAGAATTAGAGGTTACAGAAGGAACCTTGATGGGTCGCGCCGAGAGTAATATTGACCAGCTCGAACAGTTACGAAAAATGGGTATTCATATTGCGGTTGATGATTTTGGTACGGGCTATTCTTCTCTGAGTTATTTAAAGCAATTACCGATCGATAAGCTAAAAATTGATCGGGCTTTTGTGCGGGATATTCCGAAAGATACGAACGATATGGCGATCTGTAGTGCCATTCTCGCGCTCGGTCAGGCTCTCGATATACGGATCATTGCTGAAGGCGTGGAAACGAGCCAACAAGCTGATTTTCTACGATCGAAAAACTGCCATGAAGCTCAAGGCTATCTGTATAGCAAGCCGATCGAAGCCGAGGACATCAAGCATTTGTTTCTCGGTCTATAAGAGTACTCCAAGAAAATGTTCGTTCTAGAATAAAGTAGAGAGAGGAAGGAA
>CAZFJL010000086.1:0-15375 GCA_964518905.1 uncultured Geitlerinema sp.
CTGGGAGAGGGATTTAGGGTGAGGGTCTGCCGAGTATGCGTTTGCCCTGGCGATCCGAGTCTATACACAGTCGGATTTCGTATAAGGATGTTGAGATCTAGAAATTTCGATCGATTGTGATAGATGGGCGGATGACGGACTACGCTAAAATTTCCAAGACTGACGCATCAGGGGCTACAACCGCTTGATACGGTGGTGTCGTTTTCGTGATGCCCCTACGAATTTCAATGATTTGCGTTAGTCCGAATGTCGTCCGATCGCCCGTGAGATAACCCTTGGCTTCTTCTGACTCTTCCCTGACCCCCGTTACGATTTACACCGACGGAGCCTGTAGCGGCAACCCTGGCCCCGGCGGCTACGGTGTTGTCTTGCTATACGGCGAGTTACGCAAGGAATTATCGGCAGGATTTCAGCGCACGACGAATAACCGCATGGAGTTGCTCGCGACGATCGTCGGGCTGGAAGCGTTGAAAAAGCCCTGCGCGGTGACGCTGTATACGGACTCGAAATATATTGTCGATGCGATGAAGCAGGGCTGGGCGAAGCGCTGGCGTGCGAATGGCTGGAAGCGCAACCAGAAAGATATGGCGAAAAATCCTGACCTGTGGGAGCGTTTGCTGGAGATTGCGGCGCAGCATCGCGTTGATTTTTGCTGGGTGAAAGGACATTCCGGTAATGTCGAGAATGAACGCTGCGATCGACTGGCTGTTGCCGCGTCGCACGGGTCTGACCTGGCGATCGACACGGCCTACGCCCAAGGCAATGCTTAACGTTTACGGCTTTATATGATCGTTCCCGTTCCTGACCTCGATCCCAATTTCGATCCCGATCGCCCACCCAACCCCAACCCGCGATCGTCCGTCCTCCACATCGGCAACCATCGCTTTACGTGGGGGGCTCGCACCTACATCATGGGCATCTTGAATGTGACGCCCGATAGTTTTAGCGATGGCGGCGAGTGCGATCGGATCGATACCGCCCTGGCTCGCGCCCGCGACATGATGGCAGCCGGAGCCGATATGCTCGATCTGGGCGGACAATCCACCCGTCCCGGTGCGGAAGAGGTCGGCGTCGCGATCGAATGCGATCGCGTGGTTCCCGTGATCACCGCCATTCGCGCCGAAAGTGATATTCCGATCTCGATCGATACCTACCACAGCGGCGTCGCCCGTGCCGCGATCGCCGCTGGAGCCAACCTGATCAACGATGTCACCGGCGGTCAGGGCGACACCGCAATGTTACCGACGATCGCCGAACTGGGCGTCCCGGCCTGCTTGATGCACATGCGCGGCACACCCAAAACGATGCAGTCGTTGACGCAATACGACGATGTGGTCGCGGATGTTGCCGAGGCGCTGCGCCACTGCCTTGACCGCGCCCAGCAAGCGGGCATCGATCGCGATCGTCTCATCCTCGATCCCGGCATCGGCTTCGCCAAAACCCACGACCAAAACATCGCCCTGCTGCGTCGTCTCTCTGAGCTACGCCAATTGGGCTATCCCCTGCTCCTCGGCGTCTCGCGTAAAAGCTTCATCGGCAAACTATTAGACCGCCCCGATCCCAAACAGCGTGTGTGGGGAACCGGTGCGGCCTGTAGTGCCTGTATTGCTGCGGGAGCTGATATCCTGCGCGTTCATGATGTGGCGGAAATGCGGGATATCAGCCGCGTGGCCGACGCGATTTATCGTTCCTAGATCATCCCTAGCTCATTCCCCGTAGACCATTCCTAGATTGATGCCAAGGGGGGGAGATCATCCTCGTCCTCTTCGTTCGGGCGTGCCGAACTTTCCGGGGATGAATCGTAGATTGCATCCAGGCGATCGCGCATATCTTCAATGCCAATCGATCGCATCACCAACAGCGGCTCCTGAAGGACTCGCCCAGCATCATCTAGCATTTCCGGATGGGGAATCGGCTGGGGGCGTCGTGTTGTTGGGACGCTGCGAACCGGCTGTCGGGCTTCGTTACCGAACGTTAGCAAGTTCCGAATCAGGTTTCCGACGGCGATAAAAGCCAGAAACGTAAAAGCCAGGATGTAGAGAAGTTGCAGCATAGGTGAGACTTGGCAGACGTGTCAGCAGGCGTAGCAAGAAACGAAAAAGACTTGAATGACGGGGCGGCGGTGATTGGTGCTGTACCGATCAAGCGTCGAGAATAACGACTTGAGGTGTTAAGGCAGTTTAGCCCAAACAAAGCCTCAATTTAAGTGTGAAATTAACGAAAGTTGGGAAATGCTAGGTCGTTTAAATGAGCGATCCGAGCAAGATGGCAGAACGAGAAAGAGTGAAGACTGCAATCAGTTTAGAGTTTAGGGAGACTACGTTCTGTACGCAAACGGGCAGAGACCTTCCAGCATTCCGCGAGCAGATGATGCCACGGCATCAGTACCGACATTTCGACTCCCGCCTGACAGCCGGTTGCTTTGAGCAACATTTGCGCGGTAGACACTTCTTGCTGTGATTGAATGACGCGAGCTAAGAGATCGGCCTGGGCGGCTTCTCCCAAGAACGCGATCGGCTCTCGCTCAAGCAGCGTGCGAGAACGATCAAACCAATACTGGAAATCATCCAAGAGCGGTTCTAAAACAGTTTTGAGCAAGCTGGGCTCTGGTAGGTTTTGACTGCCCATAATCTAATATTAGTTCACTGACGGATAACCAATCTTAACGTTATTCACATTTGTTTACAATCCAGGCGGCGCGATCGAGGCCGTGGCCGTGGATTGTCTCCATAAGGGGGGCGTCTTGGGTTGCTTTGCCTGGTGCATGGAGGTCTCTTAAGCCGTTGGTGATCCATTCAAAGATTGTGATCGCCACATTTAACCGCTTGTACGACGGTGAAGCATGATGTCTGCTGTGTAGAAATCGGCTGAAATATCAAGTAAGAGGCGAACGGGCGGAATGCTCCGGCAGCTTTGATAGAGTCGTCGCAGTCCTGTGCGGCAGAAATTCATTACAGTTTTCATTACGTCACGTCATTCAGTAACAACGGATACAGCCTACACCTCTATTCTAAATGAGATGTTCTGGTAAATTCGATGATGTAATCGTTCCTTGGGACTGGGATCGCGACTTTTAAGATTCAAAGCCGTGATTCAGGCGGAGAGAACTCAAAGGCATCCAGAATGACACGCGCCCAGCCGTCGGCTAATGATGTGAGGATACGATCGCCTTTTTCTCGGGTTGCGATCGTGGCATCTCCAACGACACCGGATCGACTGATGTCATCGGTTAGCCATGAATACGTCAGTGCGCCTTTGGTCTGAAACAGTTCCGCGCAGTCGGGCGGATATTCGCAGACGGCAAGGTCAGTACGAACACGATCGGGATCAAGGGCTAACATCAGGCTGGTTTCGGCGTCGCCTGCGTGCATCGCGCGATCGCGTTCCATGTCACTCAGCAACGATTTCGTCTCATTCGGCACACGCCAAACAAACACGGGAAACACCCAAAAATCCGGATAACGCGTATGAATATCGACGGCAGCAATCTCCATGATCTGGGGCTGGCCGCCGTGGGCATTGGCGAGGATCAGCCGTCGGAAACCGGCGCGATATAGGCTGTCAGCGAGATCGTGGAGTACCGCTAGCAGGGTCTCAGCCCGTAGCGAGATCGTACCGGGGAAATTTTGATGTTCGTTGGATTTGCCGTAGTACAGCGGCGGCAGAACGTAGCAGGGTAAGTCTGCCGGAAGCCGATCGCAAGCAGCACCGATCGCGCCACAGGCAATGGTGCTGTCAACGATTAGGGGCAAATGCGGGCCGTGCTGCTCGATCGCGCCGCAGGGCTGAATGATCACGGCTCGATCGCGATCGGGCATTGCCGCGATCTCGTTCCAGGTCAGATAGGAAAAGAAGCGATCGGGCGGAATGTAGCCATGCATCGGGAAAAATGACGCAGAATTGCGTTCGCTGAGATGGATCAATCGATTGGTGAATCCACCAAAAGCGAATCCACCAATCGATCCAGTGGTTAATTGATCGATTGATGGATTGACGGCTTGAGATGGGTGTCGATCCGCGAAGGCATGATTAACCGAAGGGTCTTAGGCCGTCATTTGCTGTTCGGGTAGCTCGATCGAGCGTTGGGGCAAATTGAATCGATCGCCATGGGTCAGGACGTGAAGGCGCAGATTGAAGATACTGATCGGGTCGATCGAGCTGATGTGCTTGGCGTTGGTGTAGCTCATCTCGCCCGGATCAACAATCGTAACGGTTCCTTTACCCACCACCTGAATCGTGTCGTGGCCTTCAAACATCGCGCAGGTGTCTTCATCAATGCCGATGCCGATACGATCGGGGTGGCACGACACCGCACTAATCAGGCGAGCCATGCGGTTACGGTTATGGAAATGCTGATCGACGATCGTTTGCGGCAAGAATCCCAAGCCTGTGGTCATATCCACCAGTGAACGGTTGGGGGACTCGGCACTACCACCACCAGCAATCATGTGGTGACCCATAATTGCAGCCCCAGCACTGGTTCCAGCGAGGGTCACCTCACCGCGCTGAACCAGCAGCAATAGCTTTTCCATCAGCGGCGTATCGGCAAGCAGCGAACACAACCGAAGCTGATCCCCTCCCGTAATGAAAACGCCCGTGCAATCGTCGAGATAGTTTTGCCAGACTGCATCTTCGCTTTGGTAGCGCTCGCGAATGTCGAGCAACTGAATATTTTTAGCTCCCATATCGCCAAAAATAGTGCGATAGCGACTGCCGATCGCCTCGGGTTCACGTGAAGCTGATGGGATAATAGCGATCCGAGACTCAACGCCTCCCGAATGCTCAAAAAACGTGCGGAGAATTTCGCGTCCGTGAACTTTATCCTCAGCTCCCCCAATTACCAGAATGGTGGAGTTGCGTGACGAAAACGTGGAGGATTCATTAGCGGCGGATTGCGTCATAGTGGCGAACGGCCTCGGGCTGGATGGCGAGGCAAAAGCGTTAATAAGTTTGTAATTGAAGAAACCCGCTCGGATCGTGGCAGAGCCCAAAACGTTCGTCCCAAGGTGTCGTTACGATTTGACACATTAGGAACCCGGACTTGGTCTACGATCGAGCAATATTGCCTACGATCCTATCACGCTTTTTCGCCCGTTCAACGTTTCAGGAATGCCTACGTATGGCTTTAATACGAGTTTAAGAATGGTTTGCCTGACCCGCTAGAATTCACTAACATCATTGCTGATATGTAATGCACAGACACATGGGTAAGTTGGAAATAACCCGATCTGAAACAGCCTGCCGCGTCGATCGTGAATGTTTTGATGAGAGTTTGACTCTGTGAGATTTGATATCGTTACCCTCTTCCCTGATTTTTTCGGTTCTCCGCTCGAATCGGGGCTGATTGGTCGGGCGATCGCGCGACAGATTGCGACCGTCCACTGTGTGAACCCACGCGACTTTACCGAGGACAAACATAAACGTGTGGATGATGAACCCTATGGCGGCGGCGTCGGCATGGTGATCAAGCCCGAGCCGATGTTTGCCGCTGTGGAGTCTCTGCCCGCTTTGCCACGGCGTGAGACGATCTTGCTGACTCCCCAAGGCCAGCCGATGAGTCAGGCTCTCTTTCGCGAGCTTGGGCAAGGGTGCGATCAAATTGTCTTGCTCTGTGGGTGTTATGAGGGGATTGATGAACGAGTCACGCAGTTAGTTACGCGCGAAATCTCGCTGGGGGATTTTGTCCTGACGGGCGGTGAGATCCCGGCGCTGGCTTTAATTAATGGTGTGACGCGTTTGCTGCCGGGGACGATCGGCAAGCGGGCGTCTCACGAGGAAGATAGCTTCGAGAATGGCTTGCTGGACTACCCGCACTACACCCGCCCGCCCGTGTTTCGCGGTCATGCCGTCCCGGAGGTGTTGCTCTCGGGCAATCACGCCGCGATCGCTCAGTGGCGCTACGAACAGCAGATCCAGCGAACGCGAGAACGCCGCCCGGATTTGCTCGATTCCGCTGAAACTCAATCTCTAAACAGCTCCGATTGACGGTGTTAATCTAAAAAGATATCGAGCCTCTACCCTTACCAAACTTCGCCTCATCCGAGTTTGGTGTTCAGCTTTGTCAAGCTTCGTTTCTCTGTCTCTAGCTTTTGCTCTGAAACTTTACAGGTTTAGGGAAAATTGCATCTCTAGGCTTGTCCGCCTCAATGCCCCGCTGTTTAAACGTCGTCGAGCCGACCTATGAAAGTTTTGCGCCCGTTGTTCGCTTTCACTCTCATGACCGTCATCGCGAACGTTGTTTCGTTCGATCCGCCGACCGCGCAGCCCGTCGCGTTTGGTCTAGAGAGCGCGATCGCACGTCGTAGCGGTGGGCGATCTGGCGGCGGATCGTTTGGACGATCATCCGGCTCGCGATCGTCCGGATCTTCCTCCGGCTCGCGGTCAAGTAGTCCCTCGAAAACGCGATCAAACACGACAACAACGACAAGCCCCAGCTCCAACACACGCGGCAATACTGGCGGTGCAACCCGTGGCGGCAGCTTTAATCGTTCCCCATCGCCCGCGCCCGTCGCGCCGAATCGTACTGCGACGCCCCAACCCGATCGCGGCAGCACCCCCGATCGGTACGACGATCGAAACTACGATCGAGACTACATCGATCGCAACACCAACCCCGTACCCCAACCCGTCATTATCCCCGTTCCGATTTACAACAACGTCCCGCCCAATTCCTTCGATTCCAACCCCCAAGTTCCGGTTCAAAATAACTATGTCCCCCCGAATCAAACGGATCAGACGGATCAAACGACACCGACGACCAACCTGAATGGGGGAGGCAATGCAGAGTACGACGCCGAGTCCGACGATCTGACGTTCGGTGATGTGCTGATTCTGATCGTGATCTTGCTCGTTATGGCCTTAATTGCAGGTGGAGCCATCTTCCTAGCGTGGCAACTACTTAAGCGCTTGATTTCACCTGCGGGTAGCGAACTCGAAAATGATGTGGTCACCGTTAGCAAGCTACAGATTGGCTTGTTAGCGAGCGCCAAGGATATCCAAACCAATCTCACCCATTTAAGCGAGATCGCCGATCTCAATTCCAGTGCTGGCCTGACGACATTTGCGACCAACTGCACGCTCATGTTGCTGCGTCATCCCGACTATTGGACTCATGCCGCGTCAAGCTCTGAAACGGTGAAAACACGCGCCGAAGCACAGCAGTTATTTGAACGCATCTCGATCGGGGAGCGAATGAAATTCGATTCGGAGACCTTTTCGCGCACGGGCGATCGGGTTGTGATCGAGGATCGATCGAACGCCATGCCCGAGGACGATCTGCCCGAGTATATTGTCGTAACGCTGGTCGTCGGCACCGAGAATGATCAGGCGCTATTCCCACCGGTGCATTCTGCCGAGGATCTGGAAGAAGCCTTAAAGACGATCGGCAGTCTGAGCGGAGATTACCTCAGCGTGTTTGAACTGCTCTGGACACCGCAGGCCGCTGAAGATAGCTTGACGGCGGATGAATTAATTGAGCTGTTCCCGGAGATTGTGCCGGTCGGCTAATCCTCAGTGATTGATTCCCGAATTGATTCCCGACTTGATTCCCGACTTGATTCCCGGAATTGAATCGTTAGAGATCGCCTCTAGCTGGGATTCGGTGCGCTCAGACCCGGTGGTAGCGGTTCGTTACAGATCGCGTGAATCGCGGCGATGCGATCGAACAGCGCCGGATAGGTTTCGCGATAGGTCGGTAGCAATGCCAGGGGCGAGAGCAAGGCCGCTGCGGCGATATCCGCCACGCTTAAGGCGTCGCCGACCAAAAATGATTGGGCTTGCCAGGTACGATCAATCCACGGCAACGCCAAATCCAGCCGTTCCGCCGCCAGTTTCGCCGTCGCGGCATTGATGCCGTACTGCCGACGCACGATCGCGATCACGGCCATGCTCATCAACGACGGGTCGATCGCTTTTCCCTCCGTGGCACGGTATTGGTAGTAAACAAAACGGGTTGCAGTGCCGATGCTTTCATCGAGCCAGTCTTCGATCTGGAGGGCACGATCGCGCTGATCGTGTCGATCGGGGATCAATTTTGGGGTGGGATAGCGCTGATCCAGATAGGCCAAAATGCGCGATGAGTCTGTAATCGCAGCCGAAGCAGGATTGCGATCGTCAGTGGAGTCGATCAATACGGGGACAGTCGTGAACTGGGTTAGGGGTTTTAATTTGAGTACGTGCAGCCCTGGAGTGAGATTCTCGATCGTATACGAACACCCCTTGTAACCAAGAGCCAATCTTGCTTTACGGCAATAGTGCGAGGTACTAAACTGAAGCAAATGCATGGTGCTATTAACCAAAAATCAGGGCAGAGTTAGGGGTAAATCTCAGTGCCGAATTAAAGTGTGATTTGGTGAATCATAACCATTCATCTCTTCATACCTTTAGGGCTTAATCGAGATGTATAAAACCTTAACTTGGACTATAGACTTAGCGTTTTATGAGTATTTGCGAAAAACTCGATGCTAGTATGGTTTGCGAACTCTGCAACCGTGCGGAAACGATTCTACTCAGGCTGTAAACAGCTTTGAATGCAACTGCATCTATAGATTGGCGGCAGATTGGCGGTTAAACAGATTCTTTCGCGGATCTGTCTTTGTCTCTGCTTGACTCCTTGACCGTTATTTTCGTCTATTGAGTATTTTCATGGCCAGCGCATTACGATCGCCGCTCACCCCCCCACCGTCGGATCGCGATATGAGCCGCGCCGCCCTAAATCAGCAGCGTCCGGGACAGCAAAAACGGGGACGGTCTGCCCGCGTTACGGTCATTGTCCGACCGAACAGCGACACCGAACGTCTACTCACGACGTTAAAGCACATGTCGAGCGTCGCCTGTAGCGTACTGCTCGTGTCGGCGGGACTGGCCTATGGCGATCAGGTTTATGTTGATGTTCGCGCAGATAACGCTCGCGATCGCCTCACCGCATTGCAAGACGATGAGCATCAATTAAATGTCTCGATCGAAGCCTTGAAATATCAAGCGGCACAACTGGGCGAATCCTCCGACACCGATTTGATTCCCCAAACCCCGGATCGTTTCATCTTCGTTGAGCCTTCGCTCTCTCGCCCCGATCGCCCCGCGAACAACCTGACCCCTCCCGCGACGCCGCCACAGTTTCCAATCGGCTACTAACCGAAGCTGCGATCCCGTTGGCTTGCGCCCGCTCCACTGAAATGCGATGACCGGCGAATTTCCCCGCAATAAACCTCGACGGTACGCCGCACGCGTGCCACAATCCCGCACGACAACCGGCGCAGTCCGTGCAGGCTGGTCACATGTTTGGTCGTCGATGGCAGTACCGTCGCGTCTGCGCCTCCTGTTTGTCGGGGTGTTGATCGGCGGCGGGGTGGTCGCGCTTTGGGTCAACCTGGTGCGACTTCAGGTCGTGGGCATACCGCAAACACGCGCCGTCTTAGCGGCACGCAACACCTCAAATGTCGCCACCGCCGTTCATCGCCGCCCGATCGTCGATCGCAACGGACATATCCTGGCGATCGATCGCGCCACCTATACGCTATACGCCCACCCGCAACTCTTCGACGAAAAACCCTACGATATTGCCGTTCGTCTCGCGCCTCTCCTCGATCGATCCGTGCGCGATCTCTACCGCACCTTGCAAACAGCCCGAAGCGGGATTCGTCTCAAAGATTTCGTAACGCAAAGCGACGCCAAGGCCATTCAAGCACTGCGTTTAAATGGTCTCGAACTCGCGGAACATCCCACCCGCCTTTATCCAAATAATGATTTAACGGCAGACATTGTCGGCTACGTCGATTTTGATGGGCAAGGGCAAGCCGGAGTCGAATATAGCTATCGCAATCGCCTGACGATCGAGCCGGTCACGGATGAAACCTCCGATAAAACCTCCGCAGATCAGGCCGTCACGGATGAGCCGGAACGTGAATCGCCTAGCGAGTCGGGGACATCCTCGCCGGTTTCTAGCCCTGAAACTTCAAGCTCAAACTCAAACTCAAACCCAAACTCAAACTCAAGCCCAAGCCCCAAACCATCACCCGAGTCTAGCCCTGACGAGGCGATCGATCCAACCCCCGATCGGACAGTTACGCGCAGCCTCTCCGATCTGCAATACGACGAATATACCCGTAGCCGTAGCGATCTGCGTTTGCAGCTCACGATTGACGTGCGGCTCCAGCGTACAGCCCGTCGCCTGCTAACCGAAGCGGTGAAAACATCCCAGGCAAAGCGCGGCATCCTCATGGTGATGGACGCCCGTGATGGCTCGATCCTCTGCTCCACCACCTATCCGTCCTACAACCCCAATGCCTACTTTGAGGCAGATATTGAGCGCTTTAAAAATTGGGCATTAAGCGATCTCTACGAGCCTGGGTCAACCTTTAAGCCGCTCAATGTGGCGATCGCCCTGGAAGCCGGAGCGATTCAAGCCGACGATCGCTTTGATGATCCCGGTCAAATTTTTGTCGGTGAATGGCCGATCTCAAACTTCGATTACGAGCAGGCCGGTGGACGCGGCAATATCAGCGTCACCGATATTCTGCGCGATTCGAGCAATGTGGGGATGGTCAAAATTGTCGGTCAACTCAAAGCCACGGACTATCATGACTGGCTCACCCGTCTCGAAGTCGATCGTCTGACCGGAATTGATTTACCGTTTGAGGTTCAAAGTCAGCTCAAAAGCCGTGATACATTTGCGATCAGCCCGATCGAACCGGCCACGGCAGCGTTTGGCCAAGGGCTAGCCATTACCCCCATCCAACTCCTCAAGCTAAACGGCATTCTCGCCAGCGGCGGCCAAATTGTGACGCCACATGTGGTGCGCGGCCTTGTGGACAGTGACGATCGCACCGTCTGGACTCCCGACTTCAAGCCGCCCCAGCAAGTGCTATCGCGTTCTAGCACTCAGGCGACGATCGCCATGATGGAGGAGGTCGTCGCCACGGGAACCGGGAAAAATTCTCAGATTGAGAACTACCGCATTGCCGGTAAAACCGGCACATCCCAAAAGATTAATACCCAGGGTGGCGGCTATTCTGAAAATGCGATCGTGGCGAGTTTTGTGGGGATTATGCCGGTCGAAGATCCGCGATATGTGATTCTGGCGGCGATCGATGAACCGCAAACGGGACGAGCTGGCGGGGTTGTAGCAGCGCCGATCGTGCGGCAAATGATCGAGCATTTAATCGCGATCGAAAAGATTCCACCGAGTCAATCAAACCCCTGATTTTTCCCAGCCTAGATGTTTAATACCAAATCCGACTGTGTATAAGCTTAGATCGTCGATCTAGGCGGACACCGCACTTCGACTCCGCTCAGTGCTCATCGACGCTTTTGTCTTTTTCCTAGACAGAACCGGATTTCGTATAACACAGGTTACTTTAAGACTTGAAAGTCTTAAGCTACCCCTTAATTGGAAACGCTTGAAACGCAGCAACAATACCAAACACAACGAATAAAGCACCGCCAACAAAGGTCAGCCAGCGCTCCGAGATGCGACCGGCGATTAATTTGCCGCACATCACGGCGATCGCAGCGCAGATCGCATGACCCAGAGTCGCCCCCAAAATCACGCCGATCGCATCATTATTCGCCGCCAGCGTAATCGTGGCAAACTGCGTGCGATCGCCCCATTCCGCCACAAACGTTAGCGTGAATGCTTTCAAAATGATGGAAAAAATAGACGCATTGGCCGCGAGATGATCTTTTTGATCGACCTCCGCTTCGGCCTCCTTTTGCTCTTCGTCTAGCCCGACATCGGGACTAATACGGCTCGCATCGTAAATGAGCTTGAAGCCAAAGCCAAGAAACAAGACGACGGTCGCAATCTCAATGTAATGTTGCGGCAGAACGCTAACCGTTTTACCTAATAATACGGATAAAACGGTCATCAAAAACAGGGCGATCGTGACCCCAATAAAAACCCAGCGACGAGGATGTCGCATGGCTAAAATTGCGCCAATAAAAAATGTTTTGTCGCCTAATTCTGAAATCGTAATTAGCAGCAATCCTGCTGTAAATCCAGTTAGCATCTATTTGTTTTTTCTCATTTTTTTCTCATTTTTTTCTCATTTTTGGGTGAATTGATTTCACTCTTTAATGATTCATTTTACCCAAGAAATAATATCACTTCTGGAGATTTCAAAAGAGGATTAAAGTGGATTTCAACGGAATTATTCCGATGTTTATGGCAGCCAGTGAGGACGAATCCCGGCTAAACCAAGCGACTCGATCGTCGGCTGTACATCGCCAGAATTAGAAGTCGAAGCGGAGGTTTTACTCAGGTTGATCAGCGGCACGATCACGCGCAAATCACCGCCGACAATAGCTTCACCAGAGGGGGTTCGCGGAGTATCGAGGGTTTTATCCCGAGGGGGTTCGGTTTGGAGTTGATCGAAAACGATCGCCTGACCGTCGGGCGAGAGGCTGAACTGTAGGTCACGTTGATCGGTTTCAAAGCGTGCTAGTTCACGCACGGTGAGATCCTTGAGATCGATCGCCACGATTTGAGGTTGTGCCTGATACGTCTCGGTGTTTAATTCGGTAAGCACCAATGCGTAAAGCACCTGACCGCTTGGATCAAATCGGGCATCAATCACCGTACCGGTTAGCGTTAGTAATTCCTGGGGGACGTCTTGATTGACCGAAAAATAGATGGATTGCGTATAGTTCGGATTGAATTTGAGGAGTGCGAGCTGCTGGCCATCGTCGCTGAGATCGAGGGCGCGACCAAATTCGGGAAAGAAAACGATCAGTTGAGCCGGGTCGGTGAGCGGATCGAGGGAAATAATTGCGATGCCTTCCCGTTGAGATAGGGCGATCGCGCTCCCATCTGGCATCAGCGTAAACAGGCCACCGGGTTCGGTTTGAATCGGGAGCGTTTCGCCGTCACGAATGAGCCAGAGGCCGAAGTTTGCGCCAGGATTTTGCCGATCAGCACGCTGGACGACGATCGTCTCATCATTCGAGGCAAGGGCAAATTGCAGCGTTTGATATTGCGAATCATCAAGGATTTTTGTCAGCCGTCCGGCGGGTTTGCCCTGAATGCCGGTCGTCACGCTATAGAGCTGGACATCGAGCAGGCGTTGATCCGTGGCGTTGCGATCGATCGCCGAAAACAGCAGTTTTTCACTGCCGAAGTAGGGAGTGTAGTCCATCACGCTTAGATCCGGCGGCGTTAGAACCGTTTTTGCATCTTGCGTGAAGTTATACATCACGAGACGACCTCGCTCCTCCGGTTCGGTTCCGATATAGGCGATCGCGCGATCTGCGCTCCGAAATGTCGCTGAAAAGGGCGCGATCTTGACCTCGGCTTTGTTAGCTAAGTGTCCGCCATTCAAACTGAGGGTAAAGTCAAATCCATAGGGAGCGGGTTGATCCAGGGTATAAATTAGCTCTCGATCGTTCCAGTCAAATTGACCGGGTAGAGCCGGATCAAGCTTGAGATTTGCTTCGATGCTGTTGTGATCAACGGCATGAGAAAACACGAGAGAAAACGATCGATCATCGGCACGGATCGATCGATCTGCCCAGCTAAAGTCACGAACACGGGGAGACCCTGGATGTATCGTTACAGCGATAATCAGGCTGATTACAGCCAGGACGATCGCCAGCAGGATCGATTTTCGACTTTTAATTCGGTTCCACATTGGGTCTCCCCCTTGTTCATTAACAGGTTAATTACCAGCATCGTGGCTAAACAAAATTCAAGCCAAACTAAAATACCCGACAACCACGACCATTAAAGAACGTGCTTATCGGGTATTTAGAAACGTTTGTAACGGCCAGCCCAATCGAGCTAGCTCGTTGTCAAACTTTGAGGTCTGTTCCAAGCAAAAAATCTTAGAACAAGCCCAGGGTCAGAGACTTGTCGATCGGCATTGCAGCGCCGATACCGAGCCAAAGTGTAAACACCGTACCAAAGAGGAACACAGCCGTTGCGACCGGGCGACGGAACGGGTTTTGGAACTTGTTGACGTTTTCGAGGAACGGAACCACCATCAAACCAAGGGGAACCATCGTTTGCAGCACGATACCCAAGAGTTTGTTAGGAACGATACGCAGAATCTGGAAAACGGGGTAGAGATACCATTCGGGCAAGATCTCAAGCGGCGTTGCGAACGGGTTCGACGGCTCACCAATCATGGCCGGATCGAGCACTGCAAGACCGACAAGGCAGGCGAGCGAACCGAGAATGACCACCGGGAAGGTGTAGAGCAGATCGTTCGGCCAAGCGGGTTCACCGTAGTAGTTGTGACCCATGCCTTTGGCAAGCTTGGCACGTAGAGCCGGATCGCTCAAATCGGGTTTCTTGAGTACAGACATATTATGAAAAGTCTCCTGGGCGGGGGCGGTTGTCGCTTCGATTCCAGAATGTGGAGAGACCTAGAAACAAAGCTAGACCGACGCAAGTTAATGTCAGTCTAGCAAACTTTCCTGGCTGATCTGCTCATCTCGAATCGAGAAAACATGACACCATCAAACATTGAGAATGTGGCTCGATCGCTCTTGTTTAAACAAACGTTGAACCCGACAGGTAGGTTTAACGTTTGACCTGACTTGAGCGATCGAGGAATCGCGGGTCAGTCTTATAAAGGACCAGAGATTCCTTGTTTGCGGATCATCAGGAAGTGAACCAGCATGAACACAGCGATCAGCCAAGGCAGAACGAAGGTGTGCAAGCTGTAGAAACGGGTCAGGGTTGCTTGACCGACGCTCGTACCGCCACGGATGAATTCAACCATGGTGCTACCAACGATCGGAATCGCTTCGGGGACACCGCTCACGATTTTCACAGCCCAGTAACCGACTTGGTCCCAGGGCAGCGAATAGCCGGTCACACCGAAGGAGACCGTGATGGCAGCCATTGCGACACCGGTCACCCAGGTCAACTCACGGGGATTTTTGAAACCACCGGTGAGGTAAACGCGGAAGACGTGCAGGATCATCATCAGCACCATCATGCTGGCTGACCAGCGGTGGATGGATCGAATCAGCCAGCCAAAGTTCACTTCGTTCATCAGGTATTGAACGGAGGTGAAGGCTTCGGTAACGGTCGGTTTGTAGTAGAACGTCATGGCGAACCCGGTGGCGAATTGCACCAGGAAGCAGACGAGGGTAATACCACCGAGGCAATAGAAAATATTGACGTGCGGAGGAACGTACTTATCAGTGATGTCATCGGCGAGCGCTTGAACTTCAAGGCGCTCGTTGAACCACTTGTACGCTTTAGATTCTGTGACTTCTTTCGAGAACATAAAGCCAGGGCGTGGATATATTGCGTTTTTTGAAGGTTCTGAGCCGCACGATATTGACATCGTCAGCGAGTCGGACTCAGAGTATACAGATTGACATGCTCCCCGGACTTAAAGTCCGAGGATTCTAAAGCTAGGCGAACAGGCT
>CAZFJL010000087.1:0-14815 GCA_964518905.1 uncultured Geitlerinema sp.
CCAGGTAATGGTCAGACTGGGAATCCCCACGCCTTTAGGCTGGGGAGGATGTCAATCACTTGAGTTGATGATCTCTGGCATGATCGGTTCAGAGCAAGCCAGGTGAATGGTTGATGTCGTCATTATTTAATGCGGACTGGTCTAGCTACTATGCTGCGGTGGCGATGCAGCCGCCACGACATACGTTAATACGTACGCTAACTCTGTTCGATCGCGATCAGCGACTTCATGCGCGATCGCTCAACGGGCCTGGGGCGACATCGCCCGTGATGCGACGGGCGGTCGATCTCGGCTGTGGGAACGGGCGCGATACGGTATTGCTGCTAGAGCGCGGCTGGCGTGTGCTGGCGATCGATGCTGAAGTTCAAGCTATTACCGCACTCAACGATCGTGCGAAAGATCGCGCCCATGGCAATCCTGACTTTGACCGGTATCTCACCACACAATGCTGCGCTTTTGAAGACATTTTCTGGCCCACATCACTTCAGCTTGTCAATGCCAGCTTTTCCTTGCCATTTTGTGCGCCCGATCGCTTTCCGATCGTCTGGGAAGCAATTCGGCGATCGTTGCAGGCGGGCGGCTGGTTCTGTGGTCAGTTTTTTGGCGATCGGGATGAATGGTCGGTCTATGACGATGTGATGGATGTATCGCGATCGGATCTGATGGCGTTATTGCAGGGAGCGACGATCGTCGAACTGGAAGAAGAGGAGTACGACGGTCAAACGGCTACCGGAACGCCGAAGCATTGGCATATTTTTCACGTCATCGTTCAATTTCCGGGCGAAACATCTAGGGATTAACGGTTCTTCGGAAACGTCTGAACGACAAGCCCAGCGTGAGATCAAGTCAGAGTGCTAGGCGTTCGACCCACGCAGGGTTAGGATCAGGCGGGGTTTATCCGTTCGAGCGATCGCGGCTCGCGATTAACCCCTTGACGATCGCTGCTGACCCAGAGATCGACAACTATCGCACTCCTGCCACCGCTGCTCTCTTGCCATGACGATCGCTGTTATCGACAATTACGACAGTTTTACCTATAACCTCGTTCAATACTTCGGCGAACTCGGTGCCGCCTACCCGATCGCAGCGGACATCCAAGTCTTTCGGAACGATTGCATCACGCTTGAGGAATTACGCGACCTCAATCCGGATGGCATCGTGATCTCCCCTGGCCCCGGACGACCGTTCGATGCCGGAATTTCTCTCGATGTGATCCGTCAGCTTGGCCCTACTTTCCCCATTCTTGGTGTCTGTCTCGGCCACCAAGGCATCGGCGAAGTCTTTGGCGGTCAAGTGGTCTCGGCGGACGAGCTGATGCATGGCAAAACTTCGCCGGTGCATCATACGGGCGTCGGGGTCTTTGCCGGACTGGCCGAGCCGTTTACCGCCACGCGCTACCACAGCCTTGTGATCGATCGCGCCACCTGCCCCGACTGTCTCGAAATTACGGCCTGGGTTGAAGACGGTACGATTATGGGCGTGCGTCATCGTGACTATCCTCAGATCCAGGGCGTCCAATTTCACCCCGAAAGTATCCTCACGGAGTCGGGTAAGCAACTGCTCAGTAACTTTTTGAGTGCGATCGCGTCCCATTAACAGGATTGACCATCGTTCCCGATCGCTCTGTTCCCGATTTTTCGATTCTAGACTTTCTCGACTTCATGAAACGGCGACAATTTTTACACGGCGTCCAACTCAGCACGATCGCAGCCGTAGCCGCGATCGCCACCGGATCGCGCACGCCCGCCCGATCGCAGACCGCTAACTCTGCGAACACCCTGACGATCAACTATCTCGGTCACACCTGTTTTCGCTTCACCGGCGGCGACCTGACCGTCGTGGCGAACCCCTTTCGCCCTGGAGGCTGCACAGCGGGCTATCCTGCCCCCGATGCTCGTGATGCGGATATCACGATCGTCAGCAGTCTGTTGCTCGACGAAGGGGCGACGGATAACGTACGCGAAGATCGATTGCTCTTCGAGTCGGGGATCTATCAATTGGGCGCAACCAAATTTGAAGGCATCCCGATCCCGCACGATCGCTTTAACGGCAACCGCTTCGGTACGAATCTGATTTGGGTGTGGAACCAAGCCGGTATCAAGGTCGTGCATCTCGGCGGCGGCGCGGCTCCCCTGCAATTTGAGCAGCGTGTGTTAATCGGTCGCCCGGATGTCTTGCTCCTGCCGATCGGCGGCGGCGACAAAGCCTATACCCCGAGCGAAGCGCTCGTCGTCATGCGGGCGCTCAATCCTCGCATTGTCATCCCGACTCATTACCAAACGACCGCCGCCGACGATGACACCTGCGACATCGAGCCGCTGTCATCCTTCCTTGAACTGGAAGCCCTGCAAGCCCTCGAAGAACAAGGCGATATTGTGCTGCGATCGGCCTCCGGCTTCCTCAGCCTTGCCGCGACCGCACTACCCGGTAACGACGATCCGATCCAGCTCTATCTCTTAACTCCCCAAGGTCTGCCCAGCGCTTCCAACCTGCGCGTTTCCGCGTAACGACGTTCCGCGCAACGACAAGGCGACATCATCATCGATCCCCCTTGAGACCTAACCGTCGTTCAAGAATGCTGTGGTGATACCGTAACGCAGCGACGATGCCGTACATTACGGTACATTTACGATATGAATATGGCTCGCGGCAAGCTGCGTTAAGCAAGGCGCGACGGTCATGTCACGTTGTTCAATCCCGATCGCAGGCCACAACACGACAGGCGGAATGGAACTTAGAAACGCGCAACTTTCGCAAAGCGGCTGGAGCCAAAAGATCCTGCAATGGGTCAACCTTCGCGCCGAGGAAAGCGAACGAACTTTCCTGATGTTCGCCTTTTACACAGCGACATCGATCGGTTTGATTTGGCTCGAAGCGGTCACCGTCGGGTTGTTTCTCGATGAATATGGCGCGGAATCGCTGCCGCTGATCTACATCGCGGGAGCTGCTGTCGGGTCCGCCCTAGGATTTTTCTACGAATGGCTGCAAGAGATCTTGCCGATGCGGCGATCAATTGTGGCGATCGCCTTGTTTCTGGCCATTCCGACCGCCCTGTTTCGCTTCGGGCTTGAACTGCCCGCCATGTTGAGCGCGACCATTTTCGGGATGCGGCTGTGGATCGACGGGGCGTACGTTCTCAACGACCTCAACACCTCGATTACCGCCAACCAGCTCTTTAATATTCGCGAAATTAAACGCGCCTACCCGATCGTCAGCAGCGGCATCCTGATGGCGGACGTGATCAGCGGCTTTTCCCTTGGCCCCCTGATCAACGTGATCGGCCTGGAGAACGTCATGCTCACGGCCTGCGTGATGATGGTCGTCGGCGCGATCGTCCTGTTCTACCTCGGCGAAACCTACAGCCAAGCCTTCCCAGACTCCAATCTCCGCACCGATGAAGACCGCACCGACTATACAACCCGGCGTTTACAAGGCCCGCTTCAAACCTACGTTTGGTTATTGGTCACGTTCTTCGTCCTCGTCGAAGCCCTCTACGTTCTGATCGACTTTCAGTTTTTTAGCGAGCTCGAACTTCAGCTCGATGCGGCGAGTCTGGCTGCTGGGATTGCGGTCTTTTTGGGCATTTTTAACGGCATTCTGGGCATCTTCGAGCTGATTACCCAGTGGTTTGCCTCTAGTCGTTTGGTCGAACGGATCGGCGTTTTTCGCGCTGGGGCGATTTTGCCGATGCTGGTAATCGCGATCGGGATGGCCTCGATTATCTGTGCCTGGAATGGCTGGTTGAGCTTGTTTATCGGGATTGTGGCGATTAAGTTCGTCGATGAGCTATTTCACTACACACTCATCGAAGGGACAGGGCCGGTTCTCTTTCAGCCGCTGCCCGAAAGTCAGCGCAATAACCTCCAAGCCCGCGTCAATGGCGTCGCCGAACCGCTGGCGACCGGCGTCGCCGGGGTAGGCATGTGGGCGGTGATCAGCTTTGGTAAACGGTTTTTTGATGATGAGGCGTGGCCTGCGATTCAGAGCCAGCTTTTCCTCTGGATTATTATCGCGGTGGGGATTGCCTGGGTTGTGGCGATTTGGCTCATGCGATCGCGCTATGTCGAGTTGTTGGTCTTTAGCGCCGAGCGGGGTCGCCTGGGTGTCTCGGATGTAGACCTGCGGGCGCTGAAGCGATCGGTGGTCGAAACCCTGGAGAAACATAAATCCGACGCCGATAAGCGATCCTGCGTCGAGCTTCTAACCAAAATTGACCCTAAAAATGTCGGCGATGCCCTCGCGCCGCTGCTCGAAACCCTGTCACCGAGCCTCAAGCGTCAGAGCCTTGAGGCCATGCTCCACTATCCCAATCCGCAATATCTCACGAACATTCGCGATCTGATTGCGACCCCGCAGCAGCCGGAAGTCCTGGCCTTGGCGCTGCGCTATATCTGGCTCACGGAAAAAACGCCGGATATGGAACAGCTTCAGCCCTATTTGCGCCAGGAAGTTGATCCGGTGGTGCGTAGCACGGCAGCGGCGTTGATTATGCGTAAGGGCGATCGCAATCAAAAAGCCGAGGCGACGAATACCCTACGGCTGATGCTGACCAGCCAGCAAGAACGGGAGCGCGTGATGGGAACCCAAGCGCTTGGAGAGGCGGAATATCTCCAGGGCTTGCGGCTCTACATTCCCAATCTGCTCAAGGATGAATCCTTGCGCGTTCGCTGCGCTTTGCTTGAAGTGATCGCCTCGACCCATCTCGAAGAGTATTACCCCTCGTTGCTGCGGGGTTTGTACTACAAATCGACGCGGGATGCGGCGATGCGATCGCTGGTTCGTCTCGAAAATGAGGCGCTCGATCGTCTGGTTGCCCTCGCCGAAGACATCAACAAACCCGACCTGGTGCGGATGTACGCCTGGAATACGATCGCCGAGATCGGCACTCCGGAAACCCTCGATGTGTTGATTGCCCATCTGATGACTGCCTGGGGACTGAATCGACGCAATATTTTGCGAATTGTGCTCAAAATCCCGAACGAGCGCGGGATTGAGGCGGCGCTCGATCGCCTCGGACGGAGCGGCATTGAGCTCATGATCGATCAGGAATTGATGTTCCTCGGACGGATTTACGGGACGTTAATCGACCTCGAACCGCTCACCGAAAATCTGATGGCGGGCGTGATCGACGGGGTTCCCACGATGCTGCTCGACAGCAACGCAGAGGGCGGACTCACGCCAGAATACGCGGCAACCTTGCTACAGCGATCGCTCCGAGATCTCGAAACCGATGCCGAAGAGCGTCTGTTTTTGCTGATGCGTTTCCTCTATCCCCTCAGTTCAATCCAGGCCGCTACATTTAATCTGAAATCCGGCTCTCAGACCTCCATGGCGCGGGGGATCGAAATCCTCGATAACACGATCGACATCCCCAGTAAACGCGCCCTGCTCAGTGTGTTAGACGGCCAGCCCTATCGCGAGAAACTCCAAAATCTCGCCGATACCGTTGATTACACGCCGATGAGCCCCAGCGATCGTCTGCGACGCCTGCTGGAACTGCGTCACTTTCTATCCGATTGGCCGCTCGCGTGCTGCTATCATCTGGCCCGAGTAGCGCGTACAGCCTTAACCACCGAGCAAACCATTGGCGGCTTGCGTCACCCGACGGGCTTCGTCCGCGAAGCGGTGCTTTCCTATCTCAAGGTTGCCTCTCCACGAGCCCTGCTAGAATTGCTACCGAAGATGCAAAGTGATCCAGACCAGCTAGTCTCCGCCCAGGTCAAAGCGTTAATGGCAGAGCTCGGCCTCGAACGTTCGGTATAAGTCTGTTCGATTGCGACTGTGTTGGCAGCCCTAGGCTCAAGACACTGACGTCCCTGCTGTGTAGGGTTCAAGCTTGTCATCACCACAGACGTTGAACCAGAAAGTGGTGAATATCACGGTTGATGGCTTTGCATTTGTTTTAATCTGTTGTCAGCGGCATTTGTCAGCGGCACTCAGAATCACTCTTGTACGATCGCAAGATAAATGCCCGAACGCTAAGTGCGACTGCATAACTCTGCAAACCTGCACTGATGCGATTCACACGCTTTGCTAGCGATCGTCTGTTCTTCCGCGACTACCCGCTTTTTCTCGCACTATGCTCACAAGTGTCGATCGGCTACTGTTTGTACGCGGCGTCCCCATCTTCAAAGAATTGCGAGATGACTTTCTCGTGCGCCTCGCGTCGGTGATGGATGAACTGTCGTTTCCCACCGACCATACAATTTTTACCGAAGGGCAGGAGGGACGATCGCTCTACATTGTCGTTTCGGGGATTGTCCGCGTCCATCTGGGCGATCGGGATTTGGCGAAGCTTTCCCAGGGCGCGTGTTTTGGCGAGATGTCGCTGTTTGATGCAGAGCCGAGGTCGGCGTCGGTGACCACCTGTGATCCGTGCGAATGCCTGATGTTGACCCAGCAGCAGCTTTACGACGCGATCGATGAGACGCCCGGTATTGCGATTAACATCATTCGCCTGCTGTCGCGACGCACCCGCGAACTCAACCAAAAGCTCAACAGCCTCGAAGCCGCTAGACAATCCGACGCACAACTCCGTAACCTAGGGGCGTAATCGCTCGCGATCGTGTCATGACTGACCTGTTTTCCGTTCCGCTGCGTGCCGTAATTTTTGATATGGACGGCGTCTTAACCGACACGATCGACTATCACTACCGCACCTGGCAACGTTTGTTCGACGAAGAAAGTATCCCGTTCAACCGCGAACAAAACGAAGCGCTACGCGGTCTCTCGCGGCTCGATTCACTCAATGCGGTGCTGGGCGATCGGCAAATTCCCGACGCGAAAAAACAGGAATTTCTCGATCGCAAGAATCAATATTTCCACGAATTTATCGAACAGATGGACGAATCGGCACTACTGCCCGGTATCGCTCACCTCTTGCCCGAAATTAAAGCCGCTGGGCTACCGATGGCCGTGGCCTCCGCAAGTCAGAACGTCACCAAGGTTTGCACCCAGTTGGGCATTGCCGATATGTTCGGCGCGATCGCCAATGTCTACGACGTTCCCAACTCAAAACCGGCTCCTGATGTATTTCTCCACGCAGCGCAGCTAATCGGCGTCGAGCCGGAGGCGTGCTTGGTGCTGGAGGATGGCGGATCGGGAATTGCGGCGGCGCTAGCGGCGGGAATGCGCGTTCTGGGGCTGGGATCGCCGGAGATTGTGGGCGCGGCGCATGTGGTGTTGCCGGATTTAGCGGGCGTAACCTGGGCGAATCTGCGCGATCGCTTCGAGACTCCGGGCGTCGCATCCTCTAGCGTTGTGTCCTCGGTGGGGCAATAAGTTCAAGTCTATGAGCAGTATTCAGCGGATCATTCAGGGAATTCAGGGAATTCTAGCCATGAGCCAGCAGGCCATAATCGCCGGATGTCAAATCTGGTGGCGTGATTGGTCGCGGGTGTTGGCGCTGATCGTGCTAGCGGTCAGTGTGTCGGGCTGTGTGGACTACGATATCGGCATTGATTTTCGGAGCCAAACCGAGGGCGCGATCGTCCAGCATGTGCGCGTGGCCGATCGCCTCAGCGCCTTAGATCGCGACACCGTACGATCGTGGACGGACAGCCTCACCCGTCGTGCCAAAGATCTTGGCGGTCATGTGCGGCAGCGCCGAGATGGCGATTTGGACGTGACGATTCCGTTTATCAATGGCGATGATCTAGCGGACAAATTCGATCAATTCTTCGGCGCAACCGAAACCGAGCTATTCGTCATCCCCGAAGCTAGCTCGACGTTTAACGGCGAGGAACCACCTAAAATCGCCTCAAATCTGTCGATCGTGCAGCATAATTTTTTGCTGGCAATTCGGAATGATTTGGTCTTAGATTTTGATTTACGCGGCCTGTCGCTGCTGTCAAATCTGGGTCGATCGCCATTCCAAACCGATAGCACTCAATCCTTTATCGACCTACGCTTTCACCTGACGACACCCTGGGGCATTTCGTCACCGGAGGCGGAGACGGGCATCACCGGCAAAGCTCAAGGACTCGATACAGTCTGGACGCTCGAACCGGGCGAGATGCAGCACCTCGAAGCGAGCTTCTGGATTCCCAGCCCGATCGGGATTGGTGCGTTAGCGGCCATTGTACTAACGGCGATCGGCAGCACCTTAAAACATCGTGTTTTTGCGAAGATCTGGCCGAAAACCCACGCCGTTTAACCGTGCCAGTGCTAACAACCGTACTGGCAACAGCCCCGGCATCGTCAACCATGCTGGCAACAGCAACGAAAAAGTCTGTTAACTTAATTAAAGACTTTCGACGTTGATCGGTCGGTTTCCTGTGGCCTCCGTCGAGCCTGTGATTTTGATGCTGGCATCATCGCGATCGCCATCTTAGATTTTCCCTTTCCCCAACCGCGATCGATTCGATTCGCCTTTCTTTAGCTCACACCTATGAACATTCTCAACGACCTGCTCGCCGTCGCGCCCAAATCCTCGAAAAAGCAGAAAAAACAAAAAAACGAGTCGGCGCTACCGGGAATGAAGCAGCGTCGTCGCATCGAAATTAAATCTCAGCGCGAAATCGAAATCATGCGCCAGTCGTCGCGCATCGTCGCGACCGTCCTCAAAGAAATCTCCGAGCTGGTCAAGCCGGGGATGACGACAATGGATCTCGATATCCACGCCGAAAAGCGCATCCGCGAAATGGGCGCAACGCCCAGCTTTAAGGGCTATCACGGCTTCCCCGCCTCGATTTGTTCCAGCATTAATAACGAAGTCGTTCACGGTATCCCGAACAAGAAAAAAGTCATCCGTGAAGGGGATGTACTGAAGGTCGATACCGGCGCGTATTTTGAAGGGTTTCACGGGGATTCCTGCGTGACGATCGCGGTCGGCAAAGTGACGGACAACGCGGCGAAATTAATCCGCGTGGCGGAAGAGTCGCTCTACAAGGGCATCGAACAGGTGAAAGCGGGCGCGTATCTGCTCGACTTGGCGGGCGCGATTCAGGATCACGTTGAAGCGGCGGGCTTCAGCGTGGTTGAAGAGTTCACCGGTCATGGCGTGGGTCGCAATCTGCACGAAGAGCCGTCGGTGTTCAATTTCCGCACGCGGGAAATGCCGAATGTGAAGCTCCGTCCGGGGATGACGATCGCGATCGAGCCGATCGTTAATGAAGGATCGAAACATACGAAAATTTTGTCCGATCGCTGGACGGCGGTGACGATCGATAAGACGCTCTCGGCACAGTTCGAGCATACGGTGCTGGTCACGAACGACGGCTACGAAATTCTGACCGATCGGACTTTGGTTTAGGTTTAGCTCCTGCTTGAAATCCGCACAGTATCCAGCCTTCGTCGCGTAACTCGTCGAGTTGCAGACCACTGGAGCATGGTAGTGATTTAAATTTGGGTCGCCATCACGGATAGCGCGTTGGGAGTAGTTCCGACGCGCTGTTTTTGATCTTGAGTTAGGGCAAACGCAGATCCCGACCGAACTAATAAATATCGTTGTCGAGTTAAAAATGAAGCCGCCCATCGTTGGCGTGGTATCCAACCTGTTATGACCGATTCCCCCGCACCCGCCGATCATGAACAACTACGCAGCGTCCATAGCACGACCTTTCCAGCCCTGCTCGAACAGTGCGGCATCTCCCTAGCGATTTCCACCTATCAAGCCGATAAGCTGATTATTGCCCGCGCCGATCACGGCCAGCTCAATACCCACTTTCGTCCGTTTGAGCGCCCGATGGGCATGGCGATTCAGGCGGAAAAACTGGCGATCGGGACGAGTCACCAAATCTGGGAATTGCGGAATGTGCCCGCCGTGACGAGCCAACTAACCGCACCGACCAATCATCCCGATCGGCAGCATGACGCCTGCTTTTTGCCCCGTCGCCTCCACTACACTGGCGATATTGACATCCACGAAATGGCCTACGCGGATGCGGTTGGCGATCGTCCCTCCACCGCTTCAGCTACAGAATCCGAGCTATGGTTTATCAATACCCGCTTTTCCTGCCTCTGTACCCTTGACACCACCCATAGCTTTGTCCCCCGGTGGCGTCCGCCCTTCATCACCGGCTACGATCTGAGCGATCGCTGTCACCTCAACGGTCTCGCCCTCCGTGACGGCCAGCCCCGTTACGTCACCGCCCTCGGCCAAACCGATACGCCCGCCGGTTGGCGCAAAAACAAGGCGAGTGGTGGCATGTTGATGGATATTACGAACAATGAACGGATCGCCGATCGGCTGTCGATGCCCCACTCGCCCCGGTGGTATCGCGATCGGCTCTGGGTGTTGGAATCGGGGCGCGGTTCGCTTTCGACGGTGGATCTTAAAACGGGGAAATTAACCGATGTCGCGCGTTTACCGGGCTTTACGCGCGGCATTGATTTTTACGGTAATTTTGCCTTTATCGGTCTCTCTCAAGTGCGCGAAAGCGCCATTTTTAGCGGGATCGAAATTGCAAAGCAGGCCGATCGGTTTTGTGGGGTGTGGGTGGTGGATATCGTGACGGGGCAGGTGGTGGCCTTGTTGCGGTTTGAGGCGGCAGTGCGGGAAGTGTTTGCGGTGTTGGTGTTGCCGGGGATGACGTTCCCCGAGGTGCTGACCGACGATCGCCCCTTGATTGGTCGATCGTACGTGTTGCCCGATGCCGCGATGGCGGATGTGGTGACCTTGCAATCGGAGGATCTCGACCAGTTTCCCGCGATCCAGTTCGATCGAGGGTTGGCCCACGCCACTGCTGGCGATTTCGCGGCGGCGATCGTCGCCTATCGCACCTGTCTAGACCTCGATCCCAATCACCTTGACGCCCGCTATCATCTGGCGCTGACCTTCGCACAGCTCGATCGACCTATGGAATCGATCGCCGAATTAAATCGCGTCATCCACAATGACCCCAATCACATCAACGCTCTTTGGCAACTCGGCGAACAATACGTCAGCCTGGGTGATTACGATCGGGCTCAAATCTATCGCGATCGGGTTTTGGAAATCGATCCAGATTGCCTGTCGCCGGATTCGATCTCAGAAGTATCGACGAGCTAACCCTGAATCAGGCTGAACGATTGGATCGGATTGGATTAGATGAAGTTTGAATTGAGCCTGAATTGAGCCTGAATTGGGCTTCAATTAACTTTGAATCGGGACGCGCTACGCACTCAAGGCCAGCGACGGCTCGATCGCGCAACCATTCAACCGATCCAATTCCTGCTGTAAATCGATCGTCAAGCGGTAAGAATCGCGACGCATCGATCCGGTGTGATATTGCCGCACCAAAATCGGCTCACCAATATTGACGCGCACATCGCAACCCCAAGTCGGGCGACGCTGCGGCGTGAGCTTGCCGCTGTAGGACAAGCCGATCGGCACAATGCGAACACTCATGCGGGCTTGGCTGGTTTCGGCCTGGAGCGCGAGTCGCGCTAGACCGAGTTTGAGGGATTGCGCTTCGGGGCCGGGATAGAGATTGCCTTCGGGGAAAATCGTCAGCACTTGGCGCGTTTGCAACAGTTCGAGACCGTGACGCAGGCTGCTGACACCGGGCTGTTTTGGATCGATCGGAAACGCTCCCAGTTTACGAATGAGCCAGCCTTGTACACCGCGCGTGGTTTCATTCGCCGAGGCCATAAAGCGCAGGTGGCGACCCGTGACGGGATAGCCTGCGGCGTGAGCCAAAATCAGCGGGTCCCAGCGCGATCGATGGGTCGGGGCGAGGATGACCGGACAGTCGTTTTGGGGGAGATTTTCCTGGCCGGTGACCTCGATGTGATTAAAAAAGCTGGGTAGGACGATGCGGTTGGCGAGGGGATAGAGCAGTGAGGTCAGCCCGGTGGAAACGTGGGAGGAAACACGAGCGGTTGGGGTGGTGGCAGTGAGGCGTTGCATGGTGGTGGGGTCGGGTTGCGTCGAGATTGCTGTGATTGGTTTTGGAGTGCTGCTGCGATAGTTCTAGGTTAAAGCGATCGCCCACGCCTCGCGATCGACTCTCGGCCACTATTGCGGCTGTCATGGGGGATCTGTGCCGATCGCAACTCTGGATGAGAGTCTGAACCGAATTATCTGAGCATGAGAAAGCGCCCATCGTCTGCGATGCTAGTGACGTTTTCCTTACCCCGATCGCCCGTTATGCCCGCCGACACCTCCGCGAACCTCAGCCCCGATCGCCTGCAAACCCTGCTCGAAATTGCCACCGAGGCCGCCCTGGCCGGTGGAGCCGTTCTAAAAAAGTATTGGGGCAAGCTCGATCGCGCCAACCAAATTGAATCGAAGGGACGCCTCGGCGATCTCGTCACCGTCGCCGACAAGGAAGCCGAAGTCGCCGTGCTGGATGTCCTGCGCCGTCACGTCCCCGACCATGCCATCCTCGCCGAAGAATCCGGCGCATCGGGGATCGACGGAAGCGATTTCCTCTGGGCGATCGACCCCCTCGACGGCACGACCAACTACGCCCACCAATACCCGTTTTCCGCCACCTCCGTCGGCCTCCTCGTCAACGGCGTCCCCACCGTCGGCGCGATCTACGACCCGTTTCACGACGAACTATTTCGCGCCGCCAAAGGACTTGGAGCTACCCGCAACCGTCAGCCGATTCAGGTCTCCCCCTGCGATCGCCTTGCCGATAGTTTGCTCGTGACGGGTTTTGCCTACGATCGGCGCGAAGTTCTCGACACCAACTACGCCGAATTTTGTCACCTGACCCACTGCACCCAAGGCGTCCGACGCGGCGGCGCGGCCTCGCTCGATTTGGCCTACGTCGCTTGCGGACGGCTCGATGGCTACTGGGAACGCGGCCTGTCGCCGTGGGATATCGCGGCGGGGATCATTATCGCCGAAGAGGCGGGCGGTCGGGCGACGGCTTACGATCAAAGCCCGCTAGTCGTGAAGACGGGGCGGTTACTGGTGACCAATGGCCGGATTCACGAGGAGTTGAGCGAGACGTTATTGGCGATCGAGCCGTTGCCGCAATTTGATCCCCAAAATTTGACGTCATAAATTAAACGCGAATTCAGCCAGTAGGGTGGGCACTGCCCACCACGGTTAACCCATACATGCGTATCCGTTATGGTGGGCAATGCCCACCCTACCGAACTCTCATCAATCAATAGGATGACACTTCAACTCGATCGCGTCGTCCCCTGGGGGCGATCCCTCACCGACTACCGCGACATGTTCGCCCTGAGCGACGCCGACCTTCAGCGATCGATCCTCGATTGCGCCTCGGGGCCATCGAGCTTTAACGTCGAACTCACGGCAGACGGTGGCCGCGTCATTTCCTGCGATCCCGTCTATCAATTCAGCCGCGATCAAATCCAGCAGCGCATCGACGAAACCTACCCCGTCATCGTCGAAACGCTCCACCGTACGCACGAAAAATTTGTGTGGAATGACATCAAAACGCCGGAAGAACTGGGCGAAAAGCGACGGGCGGCGATGTCGCAATTTCTCGACGATTTCCCCGGCGGCCTGAGCGCAGATCGTTACCGTACCGACGCCCTACCCGATCTCAGCTTTCCCGATCGCCAGTTCGATCTCGCCCTCAGCGCCCATCTTCTGTTTACCTACTCCGCGCAGTTTGATACGGACTTTCACATCGCCGCCATCCTCGAACTGCTGCGCGTTGCCCCCGAAGTGCGGATCTTCCCGCTGCTGGAAAATTTCACGAACGCAACCTCGCCGCACCTCGCGCCAGTGCTGCAAGCCCTGAGCGATCGCGGTCATCATGCCGCGATCGAACCCGTCCCCTACGAATTTCAGATTGGCGGCAACGAAATGCTCCGTGTCATCGCAGCCTGACACAAACCGGCGATCGTTCATTTGCCCAACAGGAACGATCCAGGATTTCGATATACTCAATCGCAGCTCGACCAAAGCCACAAGCCACATCCTAGACGTACTCATCATTTCCCATGCCTACCGCGCCTAATCCCAACATCCTGTCCGCGACCGACTCCGATCGCGTTCGCATCCTCAGCGAAGCCCTCCCCTACATCCAGCGCTTCGCAAATCGTACCGTGGTCATCAAATATGGCGGCGCAGCGATGAAAGACGGCAGCCTTAAGGACAAGGTTGTGCGCGATATCGTCTTTTTGTCCTGTGTCGGTTTACGCCCGATCGTGGTGCATGGTGGCGGCCCCGAGATCAACACCTGGCTCGGCAAGCTCAACATCGAGCCGCAATTTAAAGATGGCCTGCGTGTCACCGACGCCGAAACGATGGATGTCGTTGAAATGGTGCTGGTCGGTCGGGTGAATAAAGAGCTGGTCTCGCTGATCGACCAAGCCGGTGGATCGGCGGTCGGCCTGTGCGGCAAAGACGGCAACCTGATCACGGCACGTCCCCAAGGCAACGAAGGCATCGGGTTTGTGGGCGAAGTGGCGGCGGTTAATACAGATTTGCTTGAAGCGTTAGTCGAGCGAGGTTATGTGCCGGTGGTGTCGAGTGTCGCTGCTGATGAAACCGGGCAGGCGTACAACATTAACGCTGACACCGTCGCGGGTGAAATTGCGGCGGCGATGGGCGCTGAAAAGCTAATTTTGCTGACGGATACGCCGGGAATTTTGCAGGATTATCACGATCCGTCAACGCTGATTTATAAGCTGGATCTGACCACGGCGCGAGCCTTGATCGCGGATGGAACCGTTGGTGGCGGTATGATTCCCAAGGTGAATTGCTGTATCCGATCGCTGGCTCAGGGTGTCCGCGCCGCGCACATTCTTGATGGCCGTCTGCCCCACGCGCTGCTCTTGGAAATCCTCACCGATAGCGGTATTGGATCGATGATTGTCGCGTCGGAACACTACGAATAAATCGGAAATCATATAGCAGAAGCCGATTAAATTAGGACACTCTCGTCTAAGTTGAAAACCGCAC
>CAZFJL010000088.1:0-13522 GCA_964518905.1 uncultured Geitlerinema sp.
TGGTCTCGCCCGTGGAGCCGCCAGTGTTGGTCTCGCCCGTGGAACCGCCAGTGTTGGTCTCGCCCGTGGAGCCGCCAGTGTTGGTCTCGCCCGTGGAACCGCCAGTGTTAGTCTCGCCCGTGGAACCGCCAGTGTTGGTTTCGCCCGTGGAGCCGCCAGTGTTGGTTTCGCCCACATCTCCGATCGTCACAAAGCGAGCCGCAACCTGTCCGACCGCGCGATCGTCTTGAATCTCCGATCCGGTCACAAAGGTCAGCACCTCCAGCGAACCATTCACTTGACGCGCAACCTGCACAGCGGGAGTCGTTCCCGAAAGTGAGACCAGGCGAAATTCAAGGTCGTTTGCAGCTAAATTAATCCCACCCAGACGATCCTGAGATAGATCAAAATCGGTGATTTGTGGATTCCCACCGCTGGAATATTCCAGCAAGAACAGATCCGAACCTGCACCACCCGTCAATGTGTTAATTCCTGTGCCGCCATTCAGCGTATCGTCACCGAGATCGCCATAGAGGGCATCGTTACCGTCACCCCCCGTCAGCACATCGTTATCCTGACCGCCAAACAGAAAATCATCCCCCGCACCACCATCGACAATATCGTCACCTTTATTGCCAAATAAATAGTCCCCATCTCCCCCGCCGGTCACAATATCGCCATCGCGACCCGACGAAATGGTATCGGAACCGGCGCCGCCGTCGATCGTATCAAATCCAGCATTACCAAAATAAATACGCTGACCGGAATCATCGGTGGCGAAATCATTACCACTCCCTAAAACGATCGCGTCAATCCCGATCGAATTACTCAAAATTGCTTTTTGTGCATCAGGTACTTGTGAAAATTGGAGGATATCGTCACTATCCGTCGTAAAAGCAAAGTCATAGTCAGAAAATGTTAAGAGATCGGAAAAATTCATAGATTGCCTTACGATTGCTGGGTCAGTGACTCTATATCAGCTTAAAAAATCATTTAAAACCGACTATTCTTTTTTGGCGTTAAGTGAATCTTGTTTTATCTCAAGGACTGTCGATCGAAGAATCAATACCAGAACTTACAGATGAACAAAACAATAAAAAATAAGCTGCTGAGATTTAATAGAGCGCCAACATGCTAGCTGAACACAATGTCGGAAAAGGTCGGATCGCTCAACTTAAGAAATTTTAATGTTAAAAGCGTAATTTCCTAGTGTGGGAGCTGATAGCAGTAACGATATCTACCTTCTATTTGCTCGATGAATTCCGATGACTTAATTCAAATCACAGATCAATTGCTCTATGAAGATACGGGTAGACATCTCACTCACCTCCAAGCTCAGATTTTAGCCGGAGTGATCGATCATCAATCCTATCGAGCGATCGCAATTGCTCAGAACTGTACGGAGGGACATATTCGTGATGTCGCCTATAAGCTTTGGAAACAGCTTGCAAAGACATTAAATGAGCCGGTATCTAAAGTAAACATTGTCGCGATTTTAAAGCGGACATACTGGAGTTTACTTAATGTCAAAATAGACGATAAAAAATCAGAATACGGTATTGAAAACTTTCAGCCTGTATCAAAATGTATCAACCCGAAAAGGTCTCACGCTGAGATAAGTTCAAAACTTACACAAATCGGCTTGAATCCAGATCAAGTTCATGATATTTTAGAATTTTTAGTGACATCGGATCTGATCTCCCCCCAATATGTTGGTTACAACAAGCGAGAGAAAAAAGAACAATAAAAAAGCTTGACTTATGAAATTCACAAGACAAGCACGGAGAAGATATAGAGCAAAGAATAATTGGGTGATGACACTCATTGCGCGTTTGCCCGCCAGAGCAGGCGAGACGCCTGCGCGACGAATTGTTAATCGCCCCAACTTATTCTTTGCCTGATCTGCATCAAAATTTAATCGCGATCGCCTACACCGAGAACTTCTCCGTAATCCGCTTCATCGCCTCCACCACATTCTCGCGACTGTTAAACGCCGAAATGCGGAAATAACCTTCACCCGCCGCGCCAAAGCCCGAACCCGGCGTGCCGACCACATTGCACGCATTCAGCAACTTATCGAAGAAATCCCAGCTCGTCAGACCCGCCGGAGCCTTCACCCACACATAGGGCGCATTCACCCCGCCGAACACCTCCATGCCTGCCGCCGTGAGCTGCTCGCGCACGATCGCCGCATTCTCCAGATAAAACGCAATCAGCTCCTTGATTTGCGCCTTGCCCGCCTCGGAGTACACCGCCTCTGCGCCGCGTTGCACCACGTAGGACACACCGTTAAACTTCGTGCATTGACGACGGTTCCACAGCTTCCAGAGTTCCACATCTGAACCGTCCGCAGCTTTGCCCATCAAGCCTTTGGGAACCACGGTAAAGGCGCAACGCGTCCCGGTAAAACCGGCATTTTTCGAGAACGATCGAAACTCGATCGCGCAGTCCCGCGCCCCTTCGATCTCGAAAATCGAATGGGGGAGGCTGTCATCGGTGATGAACGCTTCGTAGGCCGCATCAAAAAAGATGATCGAACCGTTCGCACGAGCGTAATCCACCCAGGCTTGAAGCTGTTCCTTGGTGGCCGTCGCGCCGGTGGGGTTGTTCGGGAAACAGAGATAGATTAGATCGACTTTCGTGTCGGGGATCGCTGCCGTGAAGTCGTTGTCGGCGGAAATCGGAATGTAGGTTAAGCCGCCGTATTTGCCGCTGTCGTCGGCCTCGCCGGTGTTGCCCGCCATGACGTTGGTATCGACGTAGACCGGGTACACCGGATCGGTGACGGCGATCGTGTTGTCGTGACCGAAAATATCGAGGATGTTGCCGCTATCGCACTTCGCGCCGTCAGAGACGAAAATCTCCGAGGCGTCGATGTCGCAGCCGCGTGCCTTAAAGTCGTTGGCGGCGATCGCCTCACGCAGCCAGAGATAACCCTGCTCGGGGCCGTAGCCTTTGAACGACGAGCGATCGCCCATATCGTTGACGGCAGCGATCATCGCGTCGCGGCAGGCTTGGGGCAGCGGCTCGGTCACGTCACCGATACCGAGTTTGATCACCGGCGCATCGGGATTGGCTTCGGTGAAGGCCGTCACACGACGGGCGATTTCGGGGAAGAGGTAGCCCGCTTTGAGCTTGAGATAATTATCGTTAACGGTAGCCATGCTTTGATCGAACGGGGGTTAAAAAGACTGTTGTCCAGCTTACCGCTAACCCCCGCTCGGTTATACCTTGACTGATTTAATTTGGAACTTATTGAACTGAATCAGAAATTCAAGTAGCCCAGGCCAGTACCGGAATGAACCGTCGGGGACAAGATCTTTGAGGCTTCTAAAGAAGTTCCTCAAACCTCAAAGATCTGAAGTCGCTGTTTATTATTTTGACGGATTTAACTCTTAGATAGCTCTGATTCAATACGTTCTAAAAGCTCAATTCGTGTCTCTTTAGGGCTTTTTCCTCCTTTTCCCAGTGTGACGAAGAACTCATGTCCACTCGTCGGATAAAAACATATTTCCTTAAAGGGAATCAATTCCAGTTCGAGTAAATCGCGAATCATCAGTCTAAAAGAGCTTGGAGTGAAACACCATGTATGTATATCTAGATAAGCATTATGATTAATGACAGAATCCATACCACGGAGAGCATCGTCTAGTGAGTGAACGGTCTGATACTCTCCCGATGAATCTGGATTCCATGCGATTTGACCTGATTTAGAAACAACATTCAAGAAGTATTCTGCCACCATTCCCGCAGAGTGAATTGTGCTTCCAGCAAGATGATTGTCTATCACTCTTGCGACAGTCGTTAAAGGGCGATAATGATCGAAACAAAAACGTTTGTCTGGAATCGCAAGGGACAAGACTCCATCGTCCTTAAGAATAGAGTCACAGTCATTCAAGAAGCCAATTAGATCGGGTACATGCTCGATTACGTGTGATGCAATAATCCAGTCATAATGCTTACACTTGCCGGTCAGTTCCGCATAGCTTTCATTGGCCCAAACAAAATCAACTTCTTCGATCGACTCTATGTCTACACCATGATCCTTATACTTTTTTTGTAAACCTTCGCGACTTAGATGGTCGATAATATGAGTTTTATAGCCATCCCTCTTGGGGGCGATGGGATTATGACTCGGGCCAATTTCCACTCCATATCCATGTTTATTGGTGTACTTTAAAATCTTTTCTCTTCTATTCATGGGACTGATTAGAGTTTTTCTCTCACGGTGCAATGTTGCTCGATCGCAACTTTAGATCAAGTAGACGCTCCTAAGACTATGGGGAAAGCCTTGGATGACGGGGGTAGGGTTGTTGACCGAATAGATCACACTTAAAGAATAAAACCTAGCTTAAACCTTTTGGACATCTTTATACTTGGCATTTTTTATAGCTGTAACCACCAACCCAGCCCGATCGCCACGATCGCCCCAATCGCTGTATTAATCCCATTCACGATCTCATTCGTTAGCCACTCCCACTGCTCCTGCACCGTCGCCCCGATCACACTTTCCACATTCGTCGCCACAAACGCCGCGATCGCACACCACAACACACCCCACAGATCGATCACCCCGACGCCATAGGCCACCACCGCGATCACCAACGATCCCACAACACCGGCTAATGTTCCTTCTAAACTCACCGCCCCTTCAGTTCCGCGCGGCACGGGTTTGAGGCTAGTGATCAGGAAGGTGCGGCGACCATAAGCTTTGCCGACTTCGCTGGCGGTGGTGTCGGATAGTTTCGTGGCGAAACTGGCGGTGTAGCCGAGGAGGTAAAGCTGACCGATCGTGGTGGTGGTGCTGGCGATCGGTGCGGTGGAATTGGCTGCGATCGCAAAGGCGATCGCGCAGAGCGTCCCCGTTAGCGCTGACCCCCAGACATTTTCCGGCCCTCGCATTCCGCCGCGCTTTTCGGCGATGCCCTCGGCTTCTTTTTGCTTCATCCCGATCTTGGTCACGCCCGACCCGACGAGAAAGTAAACCATGACGATCGCGTAGCCCCGCCAGCCGAGACAGCCCCAGACAAGAATGCCTAACGCCAAGGCGTGAAGGTAGCCCGCCGGTGTTAGGAGTTTTTTCGGGAGGAGGAAGGCGAGGAGGATGAGGACGGTGTTGAGGGCGATCGCGACCAGCCAGGGAGAGGCGATTAAGGTGTCAAGGGTCATGGGTCGTAGCATCAAGGCTAGAAAGGGTAACACCACTGTATCGCTGGTCTTGCGATAGAGAGAACTCCAACAACCGGGTTTCTAGCGTATCCTCGCCAAAAATCATCACTATTGCCCGGAAAACTGGTTTTTCTAGGGGCTAATTCGCAAGATCGAATCTACTCGTCGGGACTATAGCCAAACTCCGCGAGCCGCGTGCGCGACTGTCGCCAACGCGGCTGCACCCGTACGAATAATTCCAGGTAAATTTTGCCGTTAATTAACTTCTGAATCTGACCCCGCGCCGCCGAGCCAATCTCTTTCAGCATTCCTCCGCCCTTACCAATCAGGATGCCTTTTTGCGACGATCGTTCCACATTAATCGACGCATGAACCCGCGTCAGCTTTGGCGTTTCCTCTACCCGCTCGATCGCCACCGCCACCGAATGCGGCACTTCCTCCCGCGTTAGACGCAAAATCTGCTCGCGGATCAGCTCACCCATAATGAATCGCTCCGGCTGGTCGGTCACCAAATCCGGTGGATAGTAATAGGGGCCCTCTTCGAGACGATCGGCAATCAACGTCTGAAGCGGATCTAAACCCTCTCCCGTCAACGCCGAAAACTTCAGCAGCGGCCACGCGTTCTCACCGGTGACCGTCGCGGCCAAATCCCGATAGCTATCCTCAATCTCCTCCGCCCGATCCGCTGGCTGTAAATCGATTTTATTTAGCCCCAACAGCACCGGAATCGGCGAATGGGTCAGCATATTGACAATGAAGCGATCGCCACCGCCCGCCTCTGTGCTCCCATCCACCACCAATAAAATCACATCCACCGAATTGATCGCCGTCCGCGCATTCTGCACCAGCACCTTACCCAACTGGTGGTGCGGCTTATGAATTCCCGGCGTATCCACAAAAATAATTTGGGCGGCATCGGTGGTTAAAATCCCCCGCAAGCGATTACGCGTGGTTTGCGCTACCGGCGACGTGATCGCAACTTTTTGACCGATCAAATCATTCATCAGAGTCGATTTGCCAACATTAGGCCGTCCGATGATGCCCACAAAGCCCGATTTAAACCCCGGTGGAGCGCTTGGGATTGTCGAAAAGCTGGAAAAGTCGTTCATATCAGATCGAAAAAAGTAGAGATCGCCACGCAATCGATAAGGGCGTCATGGCCATCCGCCCATAGTGTCATTACACAAATACTAAACAGACAAAACAGGCGACCCGATCGAGCCGCCTGCTTGCTTGGTCTTAGACCGCGAATCTAGCGAGATGCAAGCGTCCGACGCTTCGTCACCATTCGGAAGGCCGAGATAATATCGCCTTCCTCCCAGCTATTGAAGTTCGGCAAACCGACACCACACTCGAAGCCCGTATTGACTTCCTTGACATCCTCACGCATCCGGCGCAACGAATCCAAGATGCCGCTAAATGCGACTTTGTCTTTACGCAATACGCGGATATTGCAGTTACGCACTAACTGACCGTTCAGGACATAACAACCCGCGACGGAACCTCGCCCCGACGGGAAGACCGCCCGCACTTCGGCTTGACCGAGATCTTCTTCCACCAGTTCCGGTTCGAGTAGACCTTCCATCGCACCTTGGATATCGTCGAGCAACTTATAAATAACGTTGTACTCGCGAATATCTACCCCTTCACGATCGGCCGCTTGACGCGCTCCCGTGGCTAGGGTTGTGCTAAAGCCGACGATGACCGCGTTGGACGCGGCCGCCAGATCAATGTCGGTCTCGGTAATCTCACCCGGAGCCGAGAGCAGAACACGTACCTGCACCTCATCCTGGGGTAGCTGTTCGAGCGAACCCAAAATAGCTTCGAGCGAACCTTGAACGTCGGCTTTCAGAACCAGGTTGAGTTCCTTGAGTTCGCCTTCGCTGGCCTGGGCAGACAAGCTACTCAGGGTGACACGACGGGACGCCATCGCCTGCTGTAGACGTGACTGACGTTGATTGACCGAACGATCGTCAGCGACCGATCGCGCTTCTTTCTCGTTCAGGAAGACGTCAAACTCGTCACCGGCAGCCGGAACGTCGCTCATACCGAGGACTTCGACTGCATAGGACGGGTACGCATCGGTAATCCGATTGCGACGATCGTCCACCATCGCCCGCACCTTCCCGAAGACCGAACCGGCGACGAGGCATTGACCCACGCGCAATGTTCCGTTCTGGATCAGGAGCGTTGCGACCGGACCGCGTGCTTTATCAAGGTGCGCTTCGATCACCGTTCCTTTCGCCGGACGATCGGGGTTAGCCGACAGTTCTTCGACGTCAGAGACTAAGACCAGCATTTCCAGTAACGTATCGAGGTTTTCACCCGTCTTCGCACTGAGCGGAACCATGATGGTGTCACCACCCCATTCTTCCGCGACGAGCTGATGTTCCATTAGCTCTTGTTTGATGCGATCGGGCTGGGCTTCCTCTTTGTCCACCTTGTTAATGGCAACAACCAGCGGCACACCCGCAGCCCGCGCGTGGCCGATCGCCTCGATCGTCTGAGGCTGGACGCCATCATCCGCCGCCACGACCAGAACCGCGATATCTGTTACCCGCGCACCCCGAGCCCGCATCGCCGTGAAGGCTTCGTGACCCGGTGTATCGAGAAAGACCACTTGCTGCGTGACGCCGTTATGTTCGACATCCACGTGATACGCACCCGTGTGCTGGGTGATCCCACCCGCTTCACCTTGAGCGACCTTCGTTTTACGGATGGCATCCAGCAGCGTCGTTTTACCGTGGTCAACGTGACCCATGATGGTCACGACCGGCGGACGTCGTTGCAGCTTCTCAAGGTCAGCCGCATCGATCATCTCAGTCGATTTCGTTGCTTCTGATTCTGCTTCCGAAACGAGTACGACGACTCCGAGCTCCTCGGCGACTTGCGTCGCGGTCGGAATATCGAGGGTCTGAGTAACGTTAACCGCAATCCCCTGCATGAAGAGACTCTTGACGATCTCAGTTTCGCTGACACACAGTTCGTTTGCGAGCTCGCGAACGGTCAAATCGTGGATCAGTTCGATCGCTTCCGGACGCTCAATTTTCGCAACACGATCACGGCGATCGCGGCGACTATTACGCGATCCCGAGCGTGACGATCCCTTACGCTTCGGTGATGCAGGAGTACGCGAAACCTCAGCTTTGGGCTTCACTTGCTTGGGCGGACGCGCGATCGACTTGCTGACTTCAGCGACAACGTCGCCGTTGTTCTGATCATCATCATCAAAGTCATCGTCATCGCTGATCGGTCGTACACGACGTTTCGGCTTATTGACCTTTGCGACTTTATCCTCAACTTCCTCAACTTCGCCTTTGCGTTTTTTCGCTTTCGGCTTACGAGGCGGTTTCGGACGATTAAGGGTTAGATCGGTGGATGTTTCGCCGTCATCGTCTTTCGATGTTGCGGTGACGCCATCTGTATCGTCATCATCATCGTCTGTGGTCTTGGACTTCGTGCCAGCCGAGTTCAAGCGAACAAGCTGCGGGCGCTTCAAGTCCGGAACGGGATCTCGACGGGCCGGAGCCGGAGCTGATGGCGGAGACACGGGAGCGTTGGGCTTCTCTGAAACCGTAGGTTCGCTGCCCGTATCACCTTTCTTCTTCAGTTTCGGAGGCGCAACACCGGCTGAAAGCTGCGTTTTTTGAGCCGCAGGCTTCGCTGCACGCTGGGGCGGTCCGACCAGTTGGGGTTTTGGCGCAGCCTTGACGGGCTCAGGAGCTTTTGCAGGGGGGCTGCTAGGGCCGTCTGAAACGTTACCTGGGCTAGCCGCTGGCGGTGTCGGCTGTTTTGCCTTGGGAGAAACTGGACGCACCGCAGGCGGCTTCGCAGGGGCGCTGGGCTTCGTCGGTGCTGTGACGGGGGGGGCAGCCGGAGCCGTCGCACTTGGCTTCACAGCCGGTGCGTCAGGATTATTCGGCTGAACAGGCTTCGATAGCTCAGGCCGCTTGGGAGCGTCTGCACTGGGCGTTTTCTTGACCTGTAATATCTGTTGTTGTTTGCGGATTTTAGGGCGCTCCGGGGACATGCTGGGCCGCTCGGGTTTTGCAGATGAATTAGGGGGGTTTGGTCGAGTTGGAGGCGTAGCGATCGCGCTGGTCTTGGCCGCGCTGCGGATCCGATGGGCATCGGATTCTGAGATCGTACTGCTGTGGCTCTTATAGGCGATCTCAAGTTGATCGCAGTGTGCCAAGATTTGCTTGTTGTCGACGTTTAGCTCCTTTGATAACTCATATAGTCTGACTTTCCCGTTATTCATCATCCAATCTGATCCTCTCTACATCATGGTTTTGGTCGTCCCGTGTAAGTGATTTACGGTCGCTTCCGAACGGTTCGCTAGCGACAAACGACGCCAGAGGGATTGATAAAGATCGTCGCCGACGGTTGTACGCAAGGCACGACTCAGGCGATTTTTCTTTTGGGCGATCTTCAAACACTCTGCCGAGGGGCAAAGGTAGGCTGAACGCCCCATCCCATTTTCCAATTGTAGCTGATGCGATGGATGAACTCGGACGATTCGCCAGAAAGATGACTTTGGCCCGAGTTCACCACAGCTCACACAGCGTCGATCATTCTTGTGACTCATAGCTTACGTAATACCGCGATCGCCACGGAACAACGATTGACATGCATAACGTCCACTCCATTTTTCTCCGAAGTCCCGTCTTCTTTTTCGTTAAGTAAGTTTACGCAAGTTAAGGGTCGGGAACCGGGATACGGCTGATCGCAGTGGTGTTTTACTCTTCCTCGCTCTCGACATCACTCTCGACGTCGATCTCGATGTCGGCCTCGTTACTAGAATCATCTTCAGAATCGCTGTCTAGCGCTTCGTCTAAATCTTCAACCGTGTCAAGATCTTCATCTATTTCGATCGTGTTAGCGGTATCGGCGGACTCTTCTACCGTCTCGATTTCTGACTCTGGCGTCTCAGCTTCTGTGGTGTCTTCTTCCACGACTTCGGCTTCAAGTTCAGCTTCGAGTGCGGCAGCTTCGGCAGCTTCGGCAGCTTCTTGCGCTTCAATGGCGGCTCGTTCTGCCTTTGCGGCGGCTTTTGCTTCCACTTCCGCCATGATGGAGTCGTACTCTTCAGCGTATTTCGCCGAGTCCTTGATGTCGATCTTCCAGCCGGTTAGACGTGCCGCGAGACGGACGTTTTGGCCTTCTTTACCGATCGCCAAACTGAGCTGATTTTCTGGCACGAGCACATGGGCTTGACGCAGCTCAGGATCAATCAAGCGGACTTCATCGACGCGAGCGGGCGATAGCGCATTGGAGATATACAAACCGGGATCAGGCGACCAGCGAATCACGTCGATTTTCTCGCCGCGTAGCTCATTGACGACCACCTGAATTCGCGATCCCCGCGCTCCGATGCAGGCTCCCACGGGATCAACATCACTCTCGATCGTGTCCACCGCAATCTTGGTGCGCGGCCCCACATAGCGCGACGGCGGATTTGCTTCACGGGCAACCGCAACCACCCGCACAATCTCGTCTTCGATTTCGGGAACTTCGTTTTCAAACAGATAAACGACTAACCCTGCATCTGCACGGGAAACCAGAAGCTGCGGGCCGCGATGGGGGCCATCACACACTTTTTTCAGGAAGACCTTAAACGTTGCATTGGCGCGATAGTTGTCGTTCGGGAGCTGCTCGCGTTTGGGCAGTTCCGCCTCGACTTCCGATTGACCAAACCCGCTGCTGACGGCCATCACCACCGATTGATTTTCAAACCGCAACACGCGAGCCTGGAGCACTTCCCCTTCAAGATCCTGAAATTCTTCCTGGATTAGCTTGCGTTGCAGATCGCGCAGTTTTTGAGCCAGAACTTGTTTCGTCTGGATCGCCGCCATGCGTCCGAAGTCATCTTTTTCCGGCGTGACATCGAGGACGACAGTATCGCCGAGCTGGGCTTCTGCGGCCACTTCTTGAACTTCTTGGAGGGCGATTTCGTGATCCGGCACGATCACATCGTCCACAATACTTTTTGTTGCGAGCACCCGAAATCCACCGTCTTCGGGATCGAGTTCAACCTCAAAATTCTCGAAATAGGTTTCCTCGAACTGGATGTCCATACGCTGGGTACGGCGATAGCGTTCGTAGCCTTTCAGGAGGGCTTCGCGTAGGGCTTCCTGGACAGCCGTTTTCGGGAGGTTGCGTTCACGCGAAATGCTGTCAATCATTTCAGCAAGACCGGGCAAGGTCACCATGGACATGTAAGTTCGGCTCCTAAGTGAGAGAAAAAAGGGTGAGGGGGATCGAGTCTAAGGATGAAAGATGAAAGTTAAGGCGTGAGGTGTCTCGATCGCCGATTTTGGAGTGCAGCCTGACAAGATGGACGGTCAGTCGGAGATATCAGATCAGCGGATCGGATGACATGGCTGAAGGCGCGATCGGACTAGTGATGCGAGGACAATCACGACTCTTCGCTCAGAACGACCTCCGCCACAAGATCGCGAGGGATTTTGACCGTACGTCCTCGGACGTTGATGTAGACGGCACTATCATCGCGTTGGGCGAGACGACCATTCCAGCTCTGGTGACCTTTGAATGACTCATTGGTTGTGACGAGGACGCTAAAGCCTTTAAACGCGGCAAAGTCACGATCGCTCGTCAAAATCTCCGAGACTCCCGGACTGGAGACTTCGAGGACGTAGGCACTGGGGATCGTTGCGGATTCTTCGAGTTCTGCATCGAGGGCGCGACTCATCTGTTCGCAGTGTTCGAGGCCAGTGTCACCATCGCGACTGGAAATATCGACCCGCAACACTGGGGGATTTTGGTTGGTCTGGAATACCACATCGACGACGTCGAGGTTGAGGTCTCGCGCGATCGATTGAGCGATCTCCAGAATTTGAGGAACAAGAGGATGAGTCATAGACGAACGGCCAGAAATCTCAAAAGATGGCCAATAAAAAAAGCGGGTCGAGCACCCACTTCATGCAGAACAGGCAATGCCTGACGTTCGATTCGCGGACTCGATCGCTGATCGAGTTGCGTGTAGCGAAAACACCCAAGCTTTGCAGACTCGGATATTTTACGCGATCGTGTGCCGGGTCTTGACGCTGGAGAGTCGAAGCGGTTGCAACGACGCTCTCGGGTCAATGATCCCAAAAGCTCTAGATTTGACTCTAGCTCGAATTCACCGACTTTGGAATAGCAGCGCGATCGTAGGTCGGGAGTGGTTGAACCAAAAGGATCAAATTTTAAACCGTGATCCCATTCTCTGAGGTATCACCAATACTTGCGTTACTGGCGATCGTAAAACCGAACCCGTACGCGAAATGATCCCCAGTTTAGTTGGGGTTAGGATCAATCTAAAGTTTGCTTTTTGTTTGCTTGTTCGTGTGCTTTCGTTTCCTGTGCTTTTCCTAAAGCCCTAGCTTCAAACCGTAAGGAGGTTGGCTCCCATGTTCTTTCACTCGTCCTATTTGCTGCTCATTCCGGGCATGTTGCTGATGTTCTGGGCGCAAAGCCGCGTGCGTGGAACTTACGATCGCTACTCGAAAGTTAGTTCCAGCCTCGGCATGACCGGCGCAGACGTGGCGCGATCGATCCTCAACGATCTCGGCTTTCACGATATCGCCGTTGAACACGTCCCAGGCGAACTCACCGACCACTACGACCCCAGCGCCAAAACCGTACGCCTTTCCTCTGGCGTCTACGGCTCCGACTCCCTGGCCGCAGCGGCTGTCGCCGCCCACGAGTGCGGACACGTGATGCAGGACAAGCAGGGTTATACGTTCATGAATCTGCGAGCCTCGCTGGTTCCGGCGGCAAATATCGGATCGCAGTTCGGCCCCATTTTGGTGATTCTTGGGATTTTCCTCAACGCGATGGCGGGCGTGTCGAGCCTGTTCGTCAATCTGGGGATCGTTCTGTTTGCAGCGTCGATTTTGTTTCATGTCGTGACCCTCCCCGTGGAATTTGACGCGTCCGGTCGGGCGCTCAAGATTGTGCAGACTCTCGGAATTCTCGATGGGGAAGAACGTCGGGGCGCGAAAGCGGTGCTCGATGCAGCGGCCTGGACGTACGTGGCGACGGCGATTTATTCGGTGCTACAGCTTGTGCAACTGCTGATGATCTCGCGCGATTAGTCTCAGTTTTGGGTTTGATTGGTCTGGGGAGCGAGACCCGTGAGGTTGCAAAAACCTCAAAGGTCTGAGATCACGGTTTGCCATTTTGGGCGACCGAAGCAATTAACGATCGGTCAAAAACTCGGTCAAGACAATATCCAGATTTTGCCGAATCCCACACGTAAGCCACGGGTGGGGTTTGTCGTTATTTGTGGTTTCAACGATCTAAAACGTACAAAAAGCGCAGGGCAAACGCATACTCCCAATGAATGCCCTCATCCCCCAGCCCCTTCTCC
>CAZFJL010000089.1:0-12224 GCA_964518905.1 uncultured Geitlerinema sp.
GACTCGAACCAGTGACATCCTGCTTGTAAGGCAGGCGCTCTACCAACTGAGCTAATCGCCCTCAGCGCTTAGAAAGGATAACACATGGACTTGCACGCATCACACTAAATTTAACGCTGGGTCGAAATTTGACAGAACTAGGCCAGATCAGAGTCAGGTTGGGACAAATCCGCCGCACAGAGAGTATTACTTAGAGCAATCCAAACCGACGTATCAAGCTGTTCCGCGCGGGTTTCGGAGTCGATCGCCAGTTGCTCAAACGTCGCCATCAGCCGATCGCGATCGATGATATTTCCGAGATTGTTCCGCAACATTTTGCGCTTGTTGGCAAAGCCGACTTTGACGATGCTGGCGAGGTGTTTCGGGTTGGTGGCGGGCGTGACGATCGGACGCGGGATCAGGCGAATGACGGCAGATTCGACCTTCGGCGGCGGCTTAAAGGCCGTGGCCGGAACGTCGCACACGAGCTCGCAATCGGCGAGATACTGCACCCGCACCGACAGCGCCCCAAACGCCTTCGTTCCGGCGACGGCACTCAGCCGCTCGGCAACCTCTTTTTGAACCAACAGGACGATCTCCTGAAAGGGCGTCAGGTTGGGCTGGGCGATCGTGCCGAGGAGCTTTTCGAGGATGGGGCCGGTGATGTTGTAGGGAATATTGGCGACGACTTTGGTTTGGCCGTGGAAGTGATCGGCAAAGTTGGCGGTGAGTTCATTCACGTCCAGCGCCAGAAAATCGCCCTGAAGTAGCAGGAAGTTATCGCGATCGCCAAATTTTGCCACGAGGGGATCGCAGAGATCGCGATCGAGTTCCACCGCAACGACAGACTCGGCGCGTTCGAGCAAACGATGGGTCAGGATGCCTCTGCCGGGGCCAATTTCGAGGACACGATCGCTCGATGTCAGATTGGCCGCTGCGACGATCTCATTCAGAACATAATCGCTGGTGAGCCAGTGTTGACCAAAACGCTTACGCGCCTGATGGCCGCTTTTTTTGGTTTTTTTTGCCTTATTTTCAGCGGCACGATTGCCAGCATTAAAGCGACGCTCGAATTGCTCGGGGGTCAGGGGTTTGGAACGCTGATCGTGTTGATCGCGTGGTTCGGCGGGCTCGCGGGTTGCCGGTTCCGCGCTCGACGTAGCGTCTGAGGATCGCAGTTTGGGTTTTTCGGGTTTCGCGGCTTTGGATTGCTTCGCGGCTCCGAATTTGCTGGCAAAGGCGGGGCGATACTTTTTCGCTTTGGCTTTGGCTTTGGCCTTGGGGTTACCCGATCGCGCTGAACCGGGCGATCGCTTCGCCGAGCGATCGCCGGATTTCGAGGATTTGGATGAATTCGAGGATTGATCTGAATCGGTCATATCTGGGTTGAACTCGGATCTGAAACCCGTGTTGAATGAGGTGTTGAATTAGGTATTGAATTAATCGAGATAAGCGCTCCAGGTAACACAAGCTTCTAGCTTGTTTATCGGCGGAGATGGAGACGCGGCAAACAACCAGGATGGTTGTGTTACGCCGGTTTTGCGTTGTTCTTTAGCCGAGTTCACATTGAATTATGTGTTGAATAAACCGTTGCGACGATCGCCTACGCGCCTCGGTGAACCGTCTTCACCCACTTCAAGCGCTTCGGACGAAAGGCCATGCGGGTCGTCGTCGCGGCCATGACCACAATCCAATGCAACATATAAATAGTGCCGCGAATTGCTTGCCCAAAAGCGGACAGCCAGGACAGCGATCGCCCCTGTTCGGCGGCGACACGACGCAAACCGCAGCTAATCCAGGACAGGGTTAAAACCGCTGACATTAGCGTAATCGGTAGCCAGACGGGAAGATGCCCCAAGACGATCGCGCCGATCGCATCGGGGATCGCCGCTGCCGGTAGCAGATACTGAGCGCCGACGAAAATCACCAAATCGAGACGCTTCATCGGACTGAGCCGATCGCTCGTCAGCAACCGCCAATAGTCCATATAGCGCTGATAGCCGCCCTCCGCCCAGCGCGATCGCTGATGCCACAGGGCGATCGCATCGGTCACGCCCTCTTCGTACACCGCTGGCCAGGTGGTGCAGCGCACATCCCAGCCGTCGAGATGGAGTCGCAAACTCAGGTCGAGATCATCCGTAATCGTGACTTCATTAAAGTAACCACAGCGCGAGAGGGCATCACGACGTACAAACTGGCCATTGCCGCGCAGCTCGCCGATGCCGCCGAGGGCGTGGCGCTGCCCCTGGAGATAGGCATCGAGCACCATTTCGATCGCCTGTCCCTTCGTCCAGGCGTTTTCATCGGCGTTAACGATCGCCTTACGCACCTGCACCGCGCCAATTTCCGGGCGATCGAACAACGGTAAAACCTGTTGTAAAAAGTCGGGATCAACCCGCGCGTCGGCATCGAATACGCCGATCACGTCGGTGCGAATTTGTTGCAGCGCTAGATTGAGTGCGCCGGATTTGCCGCCGCTGGCTTCGCGGCCACGATGGACAACGTGGAGATGGTCGTACTGCGGCGCTAATCGATCGAGTACGGCTCCCGTCTCGTCGCTGCTATTGTCATTAATTGCCCACACTTCATAGCGATCGCCCGGAAAATTCAGCGCACAGAGCTTCTCGATCGTCTCGCCGATGACGCTCGCTTCATCCTTCGCCGCGACCAACAGAGCCACACTCGGCCAGAGACGATCGGCGCTGCCGATTGAGGCTTGTGTTGAGGCTTGTGTTGGGGTTTGCATGAAAGCTGGGGCTGGCTCGGAATCAGCCTCGGAATCAGCCTTGAAATCAGTCTCGGAACCTGTCACCGAATTTTGGCGCGATGACGTGGGAGGAGTCGCGATCGCCCGAAATCCATGCACACCCAAAATCAACGCCCCGATCGCCCCGACACCGATCCCCCAGCTCACCAAATGTAGCGACCCCGTCACGATCCACACCGCCGCCAACAGCAGCGCCGCCTTGAGCCTACGGCCACGGTAGCCCACAAACGAATTCAGCAAATGATCCAGGGGAACGCCAGACGTGGAGGGAGCCACCTCCTGGCGATCGCGATCGATCCCAGACGATAAATCGGGAAAGATTTCCGCAGCATTCTCGACCAAACGTTGGCCGACCAGGGTTTGAATTAGGGGTTCTACGTCGCGCGTGGCTTGGTTCTCAGAAAGCATCATTTTTAACTCGTTAAGTCCATCCCAGTCGCCGGTTAATGTGCTGGCACATGTCGGACGATCAGGCGCATTCCGTTCGAGGATTGGACGATAATTTCCCCGCCAGAATAAAACGACACGATGTCCTGGTCATTTAGTGTCGCACGAAGGCGCAACGCTCTAAAGGATGGAAAAACAGTCTATGTTTATCAACCTGAAGCGATCGCGATTTCAAGACGGGCGATCGTTCACCCCCCTCAAACTTCAATAAGCCAAAACGAATCCAAACGAATCCAAACAAATTTCGATAAGTTAGGATGAAGAGTTCTCACTGAGAAAAGCACCTATATGTCTTCTGCGATCCGGAGCCTTCAACCCGCTCCCAAGGGTAAAGTCATGGTTTACATGCCTTACTACAAAACCGCCAACCAACGAAACGCCTTACCCCTCGCGATTAGCCTCTACGATCGCGGTAACCTGGAAGGGGAACGCAACATCGAAGGCGGTAAAAACGTATCGTTTATCGCGACATGGAATGTTTCAAGTTTGCCCGCAGACCCCATGCGCTGCCGGGTTCAGTTCGACAACAACGCCGACCTGACCTACGAAACGACGATGGCTAACTATGAGTTCATTAACTACCTCATAGAAGTGCTAATCGTCTTTCAAAAACATCGCATCGCTGATTTCTCCAAAGGCTTTTACAGAAAGCTCCTCAGCATGGATGATTAGAAGCGATACGCTCGTTTTATTCAGAACAGCGAATCGCCCTGATTTTCAACACTTGCCATACCCCGTACAGCCCGTACGACCCCGAAACCGTCTTAGCTAGGAGGGAAGCGTGCCCACATTGACGAAGTGCCTTTTGATTGGTTCGAGCGAGCCGTACAGCGGAAAAACCGCCACTATCTTGGGACTAGCCAGCCAGCTCCAAGACCGTAAGATTGATTTTACCTACGGGAAACCGATTGGAACCTGTTTCGACGAAGCCTCCGACGGTACTCAAGACGAGGATGTTGTCTTTCTCATTGATCACCTGGGTCTGAGCGCCGATCGCGTGTTGCAAACTAGCGTCAACCTGGATGCCAGTACCATCCGCAAGCGCTTATGCGGCGAAGATACCAACAACTACGCCGATCGCATTGCCACCGAAACCACAGCCGGAACCAATCTCGTGTTGCTCGAAGGAGCCGGTAGCCTCGCGGAAGGCGCATTGTTTGATGTGTCAACAGCGCAGCTCGCGGAAAAACTCGACGCACCCGTCTTGCTGGTGGTGCGATATCGATCCGGCACCTTCGTCGATTCGATCCTTGCCGCCCAAACGACCCTAGGTCGCCGCCTGATTGGTGTCGTCATTAACGACGTGCCGATCGAAGCGATGGACGATATGCAAGCCTGCGTGATCCCATTCCTCGAAGCACGAGAGATCGCCGTACTCGGTACGATCCCCCTCAGCCCGCTACTCAGCAGTATCAGCGTTGCGGAAATTGTTCGCAAACTCGACGCCGAAATCCTGTTTGGGGAAGACCGTCTCGACTTGATGGTCGAAACCCTACAGGTCGGAGCCATGAGCGTCAACTCTGCGATCAAATACTTCCAGAATGTCCGCAACTCGGCCATTATCACCGGGGGAGACCGATCGGATATTCAGCTTGCAGCGCTTGAAACAGCGACCCACTGCCTGATCTTGACCGGTCACCGCCTCGCCCCACCGCCGCTAGTCCTCGAACGCGCGGAAGAGGTCGGTATTCCCGTCCTGTCCGTCGATCTCGATACGTTAACCACGATCGAGCGCATCGACGGCATGTTCGGGCAAATGCGCCTCCAAGAACCGATTAAAGTGCAATTCATCAAGCAACTGCTGGCCGAGCATTTCGATCTCGATCGGCTATTGCACTGTTTGCAAGCGGGCTAATGCGTTAACTCATCCGTGAATAAGCGCCAATAAGCTCCGTCCTATCGCTTCGTATTGCTTCCCGTTCATGCTAATTTCGGCCTTAACGCACGGTATCGGTCTTGCTGTTGCTTAAGGCCGATACTTGCGTTACGAATCGAGCTGTTAAAATACCTACGTCGTTTTTTCGAGCGCGTTGAGTCTTTGAGTCCTACCACCGACACCACCGATAAAGTTGACGTTTTTTTGCAGGAACTGGCTGCAATCCAGCAATCTGGATCAAAACGCATTGCGATTCTTGGCTCGCGCCACGTACCAATCACGCACCAAAAATTAATTGAAATGATGAGCTACGCGCTCGTCCTCGGTGGCAATCGTTTGATCACCTCCGGGGCAACGGGGACAAACTCCGCTGTGATTCGCGGGGCGATGCAAGCCGATGCCAATCAGCTCACGGTGATTTTGCCTCAAAGTCTCGATCGCCAGCCCGACGAATCGCGATCGCAGCTCGAAAATGTGATGCACCTCGTCGAGCATCCCGAACGAAACGAGCTTTCCTTGGCTGAAGCGAGCGCCCTGTGTAACTCCGAAATCATTGAGCGTTGCCAACAGCTCATTTGTTTCGCCTTCCACGACAGCCGGACGCTGCTCGAAACCTGTCGCGAAGCGGAGGATCTCCGTAAAATCGTCACCCTGTTTTACTTCGACTAATTCGATTAAATTGATATCAGCGTGAATGGCGGTGTGGGTATGCCCGATCCTTGAGGTCGAGCGCTACTCACGCCGTTGTTTTTGCCATCGTTTTTGACCTTGTTGTTGTCTGAACCTCGGTTGATTTCGTCTCCACTGACCCCGATCACCCTTGAACCGATCGCCTGTTTCGATGACCGATCGCCCCTTTCCTGACCCCGAATCATCACCCGAACCCGATCGCCCCGCAGACTCGGAGACCCGCGACCTGAATCGTGAGGTCGATCGCGACTTTGACGCGGCCATCTATAGCTTTGACGACATTCAGGCCGATCTAAATTACCGCCAAGCCCAGCAAGCCCTACGCGATCTCGTCGCAAAAATTGACCTCAGCGATCGCGAGCGCTCCGGTCTCGAAGCCGAGGTCACCGGCCTCGAAGACACGCTCACCAAGCTCGAAACCGCCACCGTTCAGCTCGCCGTTTTCGGCATGGTCGGACGCGGAAAATCGTCGCTGCTCAATGCCTTGGTCGGTCAGCGCATCTTTGAAACGGGGCCACTGCATGGGGTGACCCAGGTGACGCAGCGCGTGGAGTGGCAACCGCAGATTGGCGATGATGCGACGGTGCGGGTGTCGCTGCCGGGATTGGGACAGTCGCGAATCGAGCTGGTCGATACGCCGGGGCTGGATGAAATCGACGGGCGTGATCGCGCTGAACTTGCCCAGCGGATCGCCCGTCGATCGGATTTAATTTTGTTTGTGATTTCTGGCGATCTGACCCAGCTTGAGTTCGACGCCCTCGCCGATATTCGTGAAGCGGGCAAACCGATCTTGCTCGTCTTCAACAAAGTCGATCGCTACCCCGAAGCCGATCGCCAAGCGATCTACGCCCAAGTCCGCGATCGGCGCGTGCGAGACCTGCTCTCCGCCGATCAAATCGTCATGACCGCCGCCTCGCCCCTCATCGCTCGCGGCGTCCAGCGCGAAGACGGCAGCGTCGGCGTCGAGCTTCAGCCGGGAACACCTCGGGTCGATGACCTCAAGCTCAAAATTCTCGACATCTTGCACCGCGAAGGTAAATCGCTCGTGGCGCTCAACAGTCTGCTCTTTGCCGATGCGGCGAACGATCGCCTAGTGCAGCGCAAAATGCAGCTCCGCGATCGCGAGGCCGATCGCCTGATCTGGCAATCCACGATCGCCAAAGCCCTGGCGATCGCGCTCAACCCCATCACCGCGATCGATCTCCTCGGCGCAGCCGCTTTCGATATCCTCATGCTCGTCTCGCTCTCGAAGCTCTACGGCATCCCGCTCACCGAAACCGGCGCCCTCGACCTACTCAAAACGATCGCGATCGGCATGGGCGGCATCGGGGCGAGCGAACTGCTGGCGATGTTGGGTTTGAGTGGGCTCAAGGGGTTGCTCGGGGCGGCGGTTCCGGCGACGGGCGGGCTGGCGTTGGGGGGCTATGTTTCGGTGGCGATCGCCCAGGCGGGAGCAGCGGGCGTGGCGACCTACGCGATCGGGCGGGTGGCAAAGCGCTATTTCGAGAATGGCGCATCCTGGGGGGAGCATGGCCCGAAGGCGGTAGTCGGGCGGATTTTGGAGACGCTGGATGAGGATTCGATCTTGGCGCGGATTAAGGATGAGTTGCGATCGAAGTTGGGACAGGGAGATTAAAGCAAAGCGGCGGGTAAATTGTAGGGTGGGCACTGCCCACCACGATCAGCCCGCGCAGTATCCGTGATGGTGGGCAATGCCCACTCTACGGCTTTAGCTACGGCTAGTTGTTTATTAAGCCTAGCCAGTACGCCAAACGATTTTCAACCGTAGAAGCCAGCTCGTAAATAACGCCACCAACAGCGTATAAACGATCGCCCGACCCATCGCCAAAATGGGAGCCTGCGTGAGCAAGCTCAACCCCGGATGTAAGCGCGTCAGATTGAACACCGGGAGCAGCACATTCGCATAGGCGACGTAGGCCACCATCGGATTACGTCCATTATCGATCGCCAACTGTAACCAGCGCCGCGCCTGAAATGGCCGATCAAAATCCTCGATCGCGATCGTCAGATTCACCCACAAAAACAGCGACATTGCGACGGTAATAAAAAAGTAGCTTAATGTCGGTGGATCTTTGTGAATGCCGCCCTGAAACGGCTCAAAACATAGCCCCAGGATCAGCCAATATGATCCCCAGCGGATGAGCTGCGATCGGAATTGATCGCGAGCCGAAAGACGATCTCCGCGCGGCAAACTGACGAAAATGATCGCAACTCCCGCGATCGCGATCGCCGTCGTTAGCCCCACCCAGCGACCTTGCAAGCCAATCAGTAATGTCAGTAGAAGAACGCCGAGCAGCTTGGCGATCGCAAACCAGCGCCACCGGGACACGGGGCGAATCTCGATCTCGTGATTCGTCTCCACCGCTCGATCGTGCCAATAGCGCAACAGCAGATCGCCCGCGATCGTCCCCGGCACAACGATAAACAGATATTGCAGATATTCCACCCGAAACAGCCAGGTCACCGGCGACCCGTTCCAGAGCGACGCGACCCAGCCGTCCGCCGTCGCCGATAATCGCAGCGCCAACAGCAACGCCAACGCCCCGAGCCGCCACGACCATCGCGATCGCGTCACCAGCCACAGCAGCGACCCACACAGCGCCGACACCGCCAACAGCATCAAAATTACGTCTTGCCGCGCCAGATCAAAGCCGGTGTCATCGCGAAACGGCAGGACTACCATCAGGATCGCGATCGTCAGCCAGCCGCCGATTTTGACCGCGATCGGCAGCCAGCCGGGACACCGCGATCGCCACGATTGCGGCCAGCGCACATACACCAACGTCAACAGCCCAAACCCGATCAGCGTCAAGCACCAGGTCAGATCCGTTGGTTTGGCGCTGAGGTGATTCGGGCGAAAATGTTGCAGGACGATCGCGAAGGCGCTGAGTTCGATCCAGCGGCGGGCGATATCCCAGAGTAAGCGGGCGATCGCGATCGGGGTGAGGGGATCATCACCGACGAGGCGATCGATCCGCCGTGAGATCGCCACCGGAATCGAGACGCCCATCGCGAACAGAAACAGCGGAAACACCCAGTCCACCCAGGTCAAACCGGGCAGCAGCGGATCGAACTGAAACGCGGGCGGCGCGATTTGGGCGTGATACATCCAGGCCGGGAGCGGCGGTTTGCGAGGAACCAGCCCGGAAAAAACCATCATCAATACCGCTATGCCGCGCAGGGCATCGAGCGCGTCGGCGCGATCGATCGCTGGCGCAGAACGAGGATCACTCACATTCATCATGTATCGCTTCGGGCGGTAATTCCAGCGGCATTGATCCCAGTTTTCCCGTGCGAAAATCGTTCAAAAGCTGACGCGCGGCGCGTTCGATGTCGCCGTTGTAGCGTTTGTGGCCGAGGGCTTCGACGTAGCTTTCGCCGGTTAAATCCGTTGCGGCCAAATCGTAGCGATCGATCAGCGGATTGGTCAGATTAAACGTGCGATCGGTCTCGACCACTTGCGCCAATAGATCGACAAACTGCGCCGCCACGTTGAAATTGCTATAGGACGCTTGGCCAATATCGTCACAAATCGCCAGTTTCACCGCCGCCGTTTGATCATGAAGCTGCCAGGGAATGATCCCCGGTGCGTCGAGCAATTCCAGCTTGTCCGAAATCCGCACCCAGCGCAGTTGTCGCGTTACCCCAGCTTTGCGGGCGCTTTCGACGACTTTTTTTCGTAGCAAACGGTTAATCAGCGCCGATTTCCCGACGTTGGGAAAACCGATGACGACGGCACGCACCGGGCGCGGCTGCATCCCGCGTTTTTTGCGTCGCTCGTTGAGCTTGCGACCGGCGGCTTCGGCAGCTCGCGCCAATTCGCCGACCCCTTTCCCCTGTTTCGCGTCGGTGAACAGCGGCACAACGTCGCGATCGCGAAACCAGGCATCCCAACCGTGGCGAACATTATCGGGGATCGCATCGCGGCGATTGAGCACGAGGACGCGGCTTTTTTCACCCAGCCAGTCATCGAGCTGCGGGTGGTTCGTCGAAAGGGGAATACGAGCGTCGCGGACTTCGAGGACGACATCAACGCGGGAAAGATTTTCCTTGAGTTGGCGTTCGGCTTTGGCGATGTGGCCGGGATACCACTGGATGGCGGGGTTTTTCATGGGGCGCGGAAAAGGCGGGCGCTTTTGATCCTAGGCGGAAAGGGCGATCGCGCCAAATATCGCCGAATTCTGCAAAAACGTTGTTGGGCTTCAGTCCCCAAGACAAGCGCTGAAGCCCAACAACAGTTATTGACTGATACTCAGATCTAACCAATCGCCAAAATAAGGAAATTAGGGATAAGGCTTAGGTTTGAGATTTCTTAATATCGGCTTTTAGTATTTCAAGCTTTTCCTCAAGTCTGGATATTAAGCCATCTAAGACATTGACATCACTTAGGGTTGGCTTAACGTTTTTTGAAATCTGAACTATCTCTAATGCGGCTTGACGTAGAGTCAATTTATTTTGTATCCCGCATTTTATTTGTCTTAAAAACTTTAATCGACCGCCTCGGGGATATTTGATATCGCAATTCAAGTACTGGGGTTGATATTCAACTTGAATTGATTGACACCAATCCTCCCATTTGAATTTCAAGATCTTGGGATTAGAGACTATCGGTATCCAAGGAACTCGCAAGGCATCTGCCACAATAGAACCATGCATGGCTTCACACAAAAGCACTTCCGTCTGGGTGATGAGGGTTAAGATCGTCTCTGTATCCCATCTTGGATCGATATAGTTAATGCCATTCTTCTCGCAAACCGAAGACCATCCTAGTGAAACTTGGCTGATGTGGGGCATATACGAAAACTTAAATAACTTTTTGGGGTTATCATTTCTACGTATTTTTCGTATCAGCACTGCACCGTCTACAATCCCCAGATCAGGCGTTAATCCTAGAGCCTTCGCCGTCAGCGGCCCACGAACACAATAAACCTTATGAGAATCGTCTAAAACAAGTGGCTCCTCATAGCCAAAACCACTTGAAAAGATGAGCCTTTGTTTAGCGTCGGGGGTTCTTTCGGATAGTTTGCTGTTAAGTATCGTACCGATTGGGATGAGTGTTATGGCTGGATCATCATCGATTAATTCAGGGATAAATGTTTCCCAAATTAATCTGTTTAAATCATCTCCAAAGTTTTCGGTACCATCTCCTTTCTGCCAATAATATATTTTCATATACGTTCAGATAGTTATAAGCAGGGTGTAAGTGGGTATACTGTTTGTGAATTTTCTATAGGAACACAAACTGCAAGGGGAGTAAAGTTTAAAGGGGAGCATCTCATTAATGCAATGAGCAGAAATACTCAGGTTTAGACGAGCAGGCGATTGAGATAAGCACAACGTAGCCTCAGCATGGGATTGACTGATTCAGGCAACCACTGCGCCCCAGAAATCTTGATGCGCGAGCCAAGTCGCTTAATCGTCGATTCCACCTCACCCGAGCCAATCACTCGACCATCGGCCTGACGCTGGGCATAGTTCGGCAAACGCTGACGGTGACGCTCCAGATAACTTACGAAATTGGCAGCGGGCTTCGCCTCCCAACCCAAAAAAGCCTCCTGGGCCTCAGAGACTTCTCCGTGCCACAGTTGCTCTCGCACCTCGGCCAAACGTTGATTCGAGCCACCGACCTGATGCAGGTTCTCCATCAGGTGATACCAATCGAGGACTTCACAACGCCGCTCGTCATCAACGCAATCAGCGGCCAAGTTCCAGACGCCGGGATGCCCGTCACCGACAACACTCACTTCATCGGCCAGAGGCTGTTGAGCGACCCACTGCGCCAAATCGTCGTTGCTCTGGAAACGTGCACTGCAAAGACTTCCGTGCAGTGCTACCGCTTTGTAATCGCGCCAATGGCTCTCTTCTCCCTCTGGGGTGCGAAGTCGCACTTTGCCTCCGTCAAGACTCAGTTCATTCACCGTTTCCACAGCCTGACCCCAACCCAGAGAGTTGTCTCGCGCCCGCCGATGATGGGTGCTGTGAGAGAGCTTCATGCCCGTCAGCACTTCCATGTCTGTTTCGGCGTTGGCGAAGGATTCGTTCGCACTCAGCAGCAGCGAGCAGCGCTCCATCTGAGGACTGAGCCGACTGCGCGGCTTGACCTCCAATAACTTGGCCTGTTTACTCGTTATTGTCACCGCTCCCACACAGCTCTGCACCTGACGCTTACGTCCGCTCGTCGTTCCCGCGCTGTTGGCAAAATTTTTGAGCCAGTTCTGGCCCCAATGTCGTCAGCCAGTGGTCGCGCAGCGCTAGCTCGATGCCTTCAAAGTCTTGTACTTGTTCCTCGGGCGTATTTTTGTAGAGAATGTCGGCGATTGTCTCTGCGGCTTGACGAAGTGTTTGCTCTTCTTCATGGGTCATTTCGCTTACCTCTTTCTACCCCTCTATTCTCCATTCCCTGTCAATCCGCATTTCTACTCATTGCATTAATGAGATGCTCCC
>CAZFJL010000090.1:0-11728 GCA_964518905.1 uncultured Geitlerinema sp.
TTAAGTGGTTTCGTTGAACCAAGAATCCCCACGCCTTTAGGCTGGGGAGTGTCAATCACAAATCTCCGCCAAAATTTACTTTACCAATGTCCACATCGCCCCAGTCCGAACAGCCCCGATCGGAAGATCCATCGCCCGAGATGCCCGCGACTGAGGCGATGAACGGTAACGGCGCAGCCAATGCGGCATCCACCAGCAATCCCCCAACGAATCTCAACGCGGCAAAAAGCGACGATCGCAGTGCCAAAGCTCGGCAGTTGCTCGGCATGAAAGGAGCCGGAGCCGGAGAAACCAGCGTTTGGAAAATCCGGCTACAGCTAACGAAACCCATCACCTGGATTCCGCTGATTTGGGGTGTGGTCTGCGGTGCGGCCTCTTCGGGGCATTTCACCTGGACGTTTGAGCATGTCTTGATGTCGGCGACCTGCATGTTGATGTCGGGGCCATTGCTCACGGGCTACACCCAGACGATTAACGACTACTACGATCGCGACATCGACGCGATCAACGAGCCCTATCGCCCGATTCCCTCCGGTGCAATTTCGATTCCGCAGGTGGTATCTCAGATCTGGGTGTTGCTCCTGGGCGGCTGGCTCGTAGCTTTCGGCCTCGATCAATGGGCGGGTCACGATTTCCCCACAATTACCCTGATGGCGGTGATTGGCTCATTCCTGGCCTACATTTACTCCGCGCCACCGCTCAAGCTGAAGCAAAACGGCTGGCTCGGCAACTACGCCCTCGGCGCGAGCTACATTACGCTGCCCTGGTGTGCCGGTCATGCGCTGTTCGGCGAACTCAACCCGACCATTTTTGCCCTGACCTTGTTCTATAGTTGTGCCGGTCTGGGGATTGCGATCGTCAACGACTTCAAAAGTGTCGAAGGGGATAGCCAGTTGGGCTTAAAATCGCTGCCGGTGATGTTTGGGGTCGGGACAGCGGCGTGGATTTGTGTGTTGGCGATCGATATTTTTCAGTTTGGCGTTGCCGGATATCTGATGAGCATTCACCAAAATCTCTACGCGGTGTTGCTGATTCTACTGGTCATTCCCCAGGTGGTATTCCAAGACATGTACTTCCTGCGCGACCCGATCGCCAATGACGTTAAATACCAAGCCAGCGCCCAGCCGTTCCTCGTGTTTGGCATGTTGGTGACCGGTCTAGCCCTCGGCCACTCCATTCTGCTCTAGATCTTAATGCCTTAGAATCTATGACTTAGAATCTATGACTTAAAATCTATGTTTCGTATCACCTTGATCCCCAGCCCAAGATTTACCTCATCCGAATCAGGGTCATACGAAACAAACTACGGTTTCATCAATCTCGAAGAAAACGTGCTGGCGCTTTTCGCCTCACTGATTGTTCCTGCCACAGCGATTTCCCCTCCTGTTCTCGTCCTGACTTCTTTCGTCTGAGGTTCGATTTTGGTTAACAGCCCCACTCCCAAGCCCAAGGCCATGCGATCGCCCAATCCCAAAAACCGCACGCCCAAACGTCCTCCAGGCCCCCCTAACCCCGCTGCCGAGACGTTTAAAAAACTGCTCAAGGTCGGGCCGATGGCCGGTATTCTATTCGGCTTGGGCAGTGTCGGAACCTGGATTTGGTGCGATCGTCAGCTCACTTTGCTAGACCAAAGCTTGCCCGACCCCACTCAGGTCGTGACCTTTGCACGTCCCGGCACGATCACCATCAAAGCTGCAAACGGCACAATTTTGCAGCAAATTGGCCCCGTCACCCATGACAAGCTGAAACTGAGTCAACTGCCAGACGGGCTAGTTAATGCCTTTATCGCAGCCGAAGATCACCGTTTTTACGAGCATAACGGCGTTGACGCTCAGGGGATTGTCCGCGCAATGGGGGTGAACCTCACGCAGGGCGAGGTGGTCGAAGGAGCCAGTACAATCACTCAGCAGCTCGCCCGTACGGTGTTTTTGACCCAAGCGCCAACCCTGGAACGCAAAATCCGCGAGGCGCGTTTGGCTCAGAAAATTGAGCAGGAGATGGTTAAAAATGATGTGCTGGAGCATTATCTCAATCTCGTCTATCTCGGGTCGGGAGCCTATGGCGTCGGTGATGCTGCCTGGGTGTTCTTCAGCAAGACCGTCGATCAACTGACGCTTCCCGAGATGGCGACGATCGCCGGGATGCCCGCCGCTCCAAGCGAATACTCGCCGATCGTCTCGCCTGAACTGGCACGCCGTCGCCGCAATCTGATCCTCGATCGGATGGCCGACCTCGAATTCATTACCCAAGACGAGGCAGACCAGGCCAAAGACTCACTACTCGGCACAAACCCCAGCCTCCCGAAACGCCTGAATGTCCGCCTGCCCTACTTCACTAGCTACATCGAGCAGGAACTCCCAAAATTTGTCTCTGCTGAAGAAATCGAACAGGGCGGTTTGATTGTCGAAACAACCCTCGACATGAAGATGCAGGAACATGCCGAAGCTTCCGTCGCCGAGGCTTTAGAGAACCAAGGCTACTGGCAAAATTTTGATAATGCGGCTCTGGTCTCGATCGATCCCCGTAGCGGTGAGATTCGGGCCATGGTGGGTGGTCTCAACTTCAAAGAGAACCAGTTTAACTTTGCCACCCAAGCCAAGCGTCAACCGGGTTCCACCTTTAAAGGATTGGTCTATACCGCTGCGATCGCCTCCGGGATGTCGCCGACAGATTCCTACGAAGACAAACCGATCAAGATTGGCAACTACCAGCCGAAAAATGCCAATGGTCGAAACGTCGGGTGGGTCTCTCTAGACACAGCCCTGACCCAGTCCATTAATACCGTTGCCATCCAGTTGATCGGTGATGTCGGTTTTGAACCCACGATCGCCCTAGCTCGGGATATGGGCATCGAATCCGATCTCGAAGAGGTTTACGCCCTCGCGCTGGGAGCCTACGAAGTCACGCTCCTAGAAATGACCAGCGCTTACGGAACCCTGGCCAATGAGGGCAAGCATCAAACCGCCCACGGCATTCGCAAAGTTCGCAACCAAGCGGGCGACGTACTGTACGACTACAGCACTGAGGGGAAACCGCGTCAGGCCGTTGACGCGGACAGCGCCGCAATCATGACCTGGATGCTGCGTCACGTTGTCACGAGCGGAACCGGAACCCCCGCGCAGCTCCCCGATCGCCCGGTCGCCGGGAAAACGGGAACCACTGACAACTCGCGCGATCTGTGGTTTATCGGCTATATTCCGCAGCTTGTGACCGGTGTCTGGCTGGGAAATGAAGACAATACGCCGACCTACGGCGCGAGTACCACGGCGGCAGGTGTTTGGCGCGACTTCGCCGTCGAGGCAACCAAGGGCATGGAGGTGATCGATTTTCCTGAACTTCCCAGCTTTAGCTATCGTGAAGCCTCGATCGAGCGCAAACCGGCTGGCCAAGGCATCCAAAACGCTTCCACTCGTAACGCCCAAAACGCATCCAAGCCCGACAGCAACACCACCAGCTCTTACAGCAACAGCAACTGGACTGATTCCAGTCAGTATGGCTATGCCGGATCTGGCAGCGGTGCTGGCTACGTGAACTCCAGCTATGGATCATCCGCTCCCGCCCCATCGTCATCGTATAGCAGCTACAGTCGCGGATACGCGCCCGCCGCGCCCGCCGCACCGTCCTATAGCTACAGCAGCAGTCCAGCGCCGATCGAATCAAGCTACAGCTATGCTCCTAGCAATACCGCTGCGCCCCCAAGTTCGGGATACGGCTATGGCAATTCCTATTCACCCACACCGGCAGCGGCTGACCCAGGGCTCGCCATGCCTGCCCCCGAAGTTCCAACCATGCTCCTTCCCGCTCCCGAAGCGGCAGCAGGCCCTTCAGAGTAAAGCGGATTAAGATTGACCCTAGTTGATTAAATCGTGACGTTCTAACTCGCCATTAGGCGTAGGGTTAGGATGGAGTATTGTAGTCATTACACATGCCTTTGGTATCCTCCCGCCGTGAAACTTTTCCTCATTTTTAACGTGCTGGCGGTCGTTCCCGATACGCCAATCAAAGAGCCCTTTCAATTTCCCTTAGCCTTTACGTTGCTCTACGTCTTCGGCTTCATTGCTGCCGTCATCGGCGGAACCCTGGCTTGGTATAACTCCAAGCGTCCGCCGGGTTGGGAAGGCACCGATCGACCCGACTTTGTCCCCGAACTTTCTGATGTTGACACCTCTCCGAGTGACGTTGACACCACCAAGCCCCCCAGCGACGCCATCTAGGGTCTCTAGGTTGCAGCCGTGAGATTGGAATGGGCGATCCTCAAAGTGACCTGTTATCGTTACGTGACATATCAACGATTCATCGCAATCCAGCGATCGATATTGACTTTGTTGTCGCATTGAGTGAACGCCCCATTGAATCCACTTCTCGAATTACTCTGGGCATTTGTTGGCCTGTTTTTGACGATTTTCGGCACAATGATCGAAGCGTCCCTGACGAGCCCACTGTCGGGTTGGGGCGACTCTGGTGCTGTGGTGTTATCCCTCGGTGTCACCTACCAAGTCGGAGCTATTCTGCTGGTCGGCTGTTTGGGTGGAAAAAACGCCGGAGCGCTGTCACAAATTGCCTATCTCACCCTGGGCTTAACCCCCTGGTTTCCCATCTTTAGCCAGGGTGGAGGCTGGGAGTACACATCACAGCCGATTTTTGGCTACTTGTTGGGGTTTGTCCCTGGCGCTTGGATTTGCGGTTGGATTGCGTTTCGATCGCGGCGTCAGCTTGAGACCCTGGCGCTAGGATGCTTGGCGGGATTGTTCACGATTCATGCCACCGGATGGCTGTATGCGTTGATCTTGCGCCTTCCTCGCGATCAGTTTTGGTCGATCGTCTGGACGTATTCGGTGCAAGCGCTGCCGGGACAAATTGCGATCGCCTGCGCTGCGGCCACGATCGCCTACGTCGTACGGCGAGCATTATTTTACTAACTTGATTGATAGCAGTCTCAGATATTGTGCGACTCTGTCTCGGCAGTACGGTTCGTGTGAACCCTCTCGCGGGAAGTTCGCGATTTCAAACCGTGATTCATCAATTCTGAACTGGCTATATTGGGCTTGAGATTGACATTATGGCTGGACATAGTAAGTGGGCAAATATCAAGCGTCAAAAGGCGCGGGTAGATGCCAAAAAGGGAAAAGTTTTTACGCAGATTTCCCGTGAAATTATTGTCGCGGCACGCAATGGTTTGCCCGATCCGGACGCTAATTTTCAGTTGCGAAGTGCGATCGTCAAGGCCAAAGCGGCGGGCATCCCCAACGATAATATTGACCGGGCGATCGCCAAAGGGTCGGGGCAGGGATCGGGCGATGAGGCGCAATACGAGGCGATTCGCTACGAGGGCTACGGGCCAGGTGGCGTTGCGGTGTTAATCGAAGCGCTGACAGATAATCGCAACCGCACAGCGGCGGATTTGCGGGTCGCCTTTAGCAAAAATGGCGGCAACCTGGGCGAAACGGGCTGTGTTGGCTGGATGTTCGAGCATAAGGGCGTTGTGACCCTGGCGGGCGATCTCGATGAAGATGCGTTGCTTGAAGCGTCGCTAGAGGTCGGGGCGGAGAGCTATGAGGCGATCGAGGACGAAGAAGCGGAAATAGTGCTAACCGAAGTCTTTGGCGCGTTTGAAGATCTCGAAGCGATGAGCCAGGGTCTCGAAGCCAGCGGGTTTACGGTCGCCCAAGCCGAACCGCGCTGGATTCCGTCCAATAGCGTGGATGTTGGCGATCGTGAGTTAGCTCAAACGTTGCTTAAATTAATCGATGCCCTCGAAGATCTCGACGATGTTCAAACCGTGACGGCTAATTTTGAATTCAGCGATGAGATCATCGCTGAATTGAATGCCTAAGCTGGATTTATAGTTTCACGTAGATCCGCCAGAACACATGTAGCACAAGCCTCCTGCTTGTCCGATAGCAAGCTAGAAGCTTGCGCTACGTGTTTTTATTTTTTATGGCTTTCCCGATATCCTCGTAAACGTTCCCCCATCAAAATTCCCCGAACCGAATTACCATGCTCGCAAAACGTATTCTGCCCTGTTTAGACGTCAAAGCCGGTCGTGTCGTCAAAGGGATTAATTTCGTCGATCTCAAAGATGCGGGCGATCCGGTCGAACTGGCTCAGGCATACAACGAGGCCGGAGCGGATGAGCTGGTATTTCTCGACATCACCGCAACCCATGAAGAGCGCGGCATTATTTTTGATGTGGTCTATCGCACGGCGGAACAGGTGTTTATCCCGCTGACGGTGGGGGGCGGTATCAGTTCACTGGAAACGATCAAAAAGTTGCTGCGGGCGGGAGCCGATAAGGTCAGTATTAATTCGGCGGCGGTGCGTGATCCCGAGCTCATCGATCGCGCCAGCGATCGGTTTGGGACGCAATGTATCGTCGTGGCGATCGACGCGCGACGTCGCCCCGATCCGCAAAATCCGGGCTGGGATGTGTACGTACGCGGCGGGCGCGAGAATACAGGACTGGACGCGATCGCCTGGGCGGAAGAGATGGCGCGACGGGGCGCGGGCGAACTGCTCGTGACCAGCATGGACGCGGACGGAACCCAGGCGGGCTACGATCTGGATCTGACGCGGACGATCGCCGAAAAGGTCGGTATTCCCGTGATCGCGTCGGGCGGTGCGGGCAACTGTGAGCATATCTACGACGCGGTCACTGAGGGCAAAGCGGAAGCGGCGTTATTGGCGTCACTGCTGCACTACGGTCAGCTCAGTGTGGCGGAAATTAAACAGCATTTACACGATCGGCAAGTTCCGGTGCGCTATTAAACATCAGCGTCCAAGGTGAAAATGCGAAAACGTAACGCAATAAACGCTTGATTCATCACAAAAAAGCCTCGTCCTCTATGTAGAAGGCGGGGCTTTTTTGCTATGGCATCACTGCGAGCAGATGCTATGAGTCGTGATCGCAACAATTGCGATTGACGATTACGGATTTAAGATGCCGTACGAGCCGCCGATCGCGTCCGACGACGACCGGGGGGCTTAGAGTTGCCGCTGGTCGTTTCTGCCAGCGGGCTGACAGCGTTCTCAGCCGTAACCTCAGCAGAAGAGCGAGACAACTTCGGTGCTTCCACGTTTTTGGTGCTGGCCTCTACGTCTTCGCCCGTACCATCCACCTGATGCGCCAGAACCAATACAAGCGGTTCACACTGCAATTCGCGGCGGAGCATTCGTTGAATATCACGTTCAATGACGGCTTGCAGACCTGCCCAGTCGGTATCAGCATCCAGACCCGAACCGGTCGTATGTTTCGACCATTGTTCTGCGACGGTCTTGGCGATCGTATCGGTCAACACGCGATCGAGCTGAACGCGCGACATCGAGCCGACAACGCCACGCACCTGAATCTCCGGCTTGCCGACGACTTTACCGCCCGCATCGACGGCCACACTGGCCGAAACCACGCCATCTTGCGCCAACTGCTGACGCTCTTTGAGAACACGATCGTGCACCATGCCCGTCCGCGACGAGTCCACCAGTTCGATACCGGAATGAACGCGATCGGCAAGATAAATGCTGTCCGGGGTCAGCGCGACCGCATCACCATTATTGATGATCAACATGTTCTCTTGGGGGATACCGAGGCTGGCCGCCGTTTTGGAGTGCTGCACCAACATGCGGTGTTCACCGTGAACCGGCACGAAGAACTTCGGGCGAGTTAGCGCCAGCATTAGCTTTTGGTCTTCTTGGAAACCGTGACCCGAAACGTGGATACCGCGACCCTTGCCGTAGATCACGTTTGCGCCTTGCTGCATCAGCTTGTCGATCGTCTCCACCACCGAAATCGTGTTACCCGGAATCGGGTTCGCCGAGAAAATCACGGTGTCACCCGGTTTGATTTTCATTTGACGGTGGGTTTGATTCGCGATGCGGCTCATGGCGGCCATCGGCTCACCCTGCGATCCCGTGGAGAGAATCAAGAGACGCTCATCGGGAATGCTGCGGGCTTCGTGAATTGGCTTGAACAGGCTGTCGGGGCAGCGAATGTAACCCAGATCGCGAGCGTGAGCGATCACGTTCAGCATCGATCGTCCCAGGATCGCCACGTAACGGTTATGCTTTTCGGCCAGTTCCAGGATCATGTTGACCCGGTGAACCGACGAGGCAAAGGTGGTCACAAAGAGGCGGCCTTCGGCTTCACCAAAGGCGCGATCGAGGTTGGGGAAGACTGATCGCTCTGACGGACAGAACCCCGGAACTTCGGCGTTGGTCGAGTCGCTGAATAGACACAGCACGCCTTTTTCACCGTACTCGGCGAGCTTCTGCATATCGAAGCGCTCACCATCGACCGGCGTATGGTCAAATTTGAAATCGCCCGTGAAGATCACCGTACCGACGGGCGTGGTGATCGCCAGACTGAAGCTATCCGCCATCGAGTGGGTGTTGCGGATGAACTCGATCGAGAAGTACTTCCCGAGCTTGACCACATCGCGGGGCTGTACCGTGTGGACTTCGACGCGATCGGCGACGCCCGCTTCTTCCATCTTGCCGCCCAGCAGCGCCATCGCCAAACGCGGGCCATGAATTACCGGAATGTGAAAATGCTTCAGGTGGTAAGCAATACCGCCGATGTGGTCTTCATGGCCGTGGGTGACGATCATGCCGCGAATGCGGTCTTGGTTTTCCTTGAGATAGGTAATATCGGGCAGCACGACGTTAACGCCATGCATTCCATCGGTCGGGAACGCCAAACCTGCGTCCACCAAAATCAGCTCATCTTCGTACTCAAAGATGCAGGTATTTTTACCGATTTCATGCAGTCCACCCAGCGGAATTACGCGCAGGGGCGAAACGTCACTTTGGGCTGCGCGAGCTTTTGTGGTTCGGGTTTTGGTTATTGTCGTACTGGCTTTGACCGGGGTTGTACGAGCACGAGACGTACGGGTTTTCGGTTTCGGGGTTGCGGGATTCGGAGTTGCGGAAGTTGGCATAAAACGTAAGTTGAACTAAAAAATCGAGTGGGTAAACATCAAACTGGTAAGAGAGGTGATGATCGACTGGGGTGAAGCGCAGCGCGACCACCATGACCTCACAGAAAAAGCGAAAATTTCGGAATTAACCGATTGTGCAGCGGGCGTGGATTCGGTATCTGGAAACGAGAATGACCGTAATGGTTCCGTTTTGATAGATGAATTAGGAACAAGGTCAATCCTCGAATCGCCCCTGGCTCATCCTACGTATCTGAGTGCTGAACGGAATCCCGTCCTAAAGTTGATCATGACTGGAGTAATTTCAGATCGTGAAGTACCGATCGCATCTGAGTTTCGATCGCGTCCGGCGTAGCACTCAGCGGCAGACGACACTCGCCCACATCCCAGCCCATCAAACGCAAAGCGCACTTAACCGGAATCGGGTTAGTCGTCGCAAACAGAGCATCAAACAGCGGCAGGTATTTTAGGTGTAATGCCGTCGCTGTCGCCGGGTCTCCGGACGTAAAAGCATGAATTGCTTTCTGTAAGTCATCGCCGATCAGGTGACTCGCAACGCTGACCACGCCGCGTGCACCGACGGCCATAAGCGGCAATGTCAGACCATCATCGCCGGAATAGATCGCAAACTCAGCGGGAGTTTGGCGACGGATGCGGGCAACCCGGTCGGTGCTGCCGCTCGCTTCCTTAATCGCGACGATGTTACGTACTTCCGCCAATTTCGCCACCGTATCCGGCAGTAAATCCGCTCCGGTGCGGCCAGGGATGTTGTAGAGCATCAAGGGAAACTCTGGGCAAGCCGCTGCGATCGCCTGAAAGTGCGCCAGCATACCCGCCTGGGGCGGTTTGTTGTAGTAGGGCACAACTTGCAGAGAACCATCAAGTCCGATCGATGCAGCTTTTTGGGTGGCCTCGATCGCCTCACGGGTCGAATTTGACCCTGTTCCTGCCATCACCTTCGCGCGACCGGCAACGGCATCACGAACAACGCGGAACAACTCAAATTCCTCATCCCAGGTCAGCGTCGGCGACTCACCGGTCGTGCCGCAAACCAAAATCGTGTCACTACCGTGACGCGCCAGTGCATCGGCTAACCGAGCCGTAACATCGTAGTTGACGCTACCGTCGGCTCGCATGGGTGTGACCATTGCGGTCAGCACAGTTCCAAAATCAATCACGAGACCTCCTAGGACACGGCGCCAGAGGTAGCGCCAGAGGTGGCACTAGTAGACTCGCGATCGCCGGTCGGCGATCCCGTGGCAAGCAGCTCTGCAATTTGAACTGCGTTCAGGGCTGCACCCTTGCGAATTTGATCGCCGCAGAGCCAGAGTTCGAGACCGTTGGGGTTCGAGATATCTTGACGGATGCGCCCGACGAGAACGTCGTCCTTGCCGGTCGCGTCGATCGGCATCGGGAAATAGTTGGTATCCCAGTTTTCCAGTAGTTGCACACCTGGAGCCTTCGCGATCGCCTGACGCGCAAGATCTAAATCAAACGGCGAATCAAACTCAAGGTTAATGGCTTCCGAATGTGCCCGCAGGACGGGAACCCGAACACAGGTTGCGGTCAACCGGAAATCCGGAACACCGAATATCTTGCGCGTTTCATTCACCATTTTCAATTCTTCCTCGCAATAGCCATTGGCATCGAGTGGGGAATTATGGGGAAACAGATTAAATGCGAGTGGGTAGGGCAGCACCTCGGGAATCGGGGTTTCACCGTTCAGGATGGCCTGCGCTTGGAGACGCACCTCTTCCATCGCGCGAGCCCCGGCGCCACTGGCCGACTGGTAAGTCGAAACGACCACGCGGCGAATAGCCTGAAGTTGGTGCAGCGGCCACAGGGCAACCGACATCAAGATCGTGGTGCAGTTCGGGTTCGCGATGATGCCCTGATGGGTAAATGCAGCCTCTGGGTTGACTTCGGGGACGACCAGCGGCACTGTCGGGTCCATGCGGTAGGCGCTCGAATTATCGATCGCGACGGCTCCCGCTTCCACGGCTTCCGGCAACCACGCCTTAGAAATTGATCCACCCGCCGAAGCGAGCACCAGATCAACATCCTTGAAACAACCAGACTCAACCGCTGCAATCGGCAGCGACTCACCGCAGAAATCTAGCGTTTTCCCGGCAGAGCGGGGCGACGCGAGCAGCTTCAGGTCAGCGATCGGGAACTGGCGACTTTCGAGTAGCGCTAACAGTTCAGCGCCGACAGCGCCCGTTGCGCCCAAAATGGCAACACGATAGGTTCGGGGCAAATTTACAATCCTCCTCCAGGATGAGCGAACGGAAAACTTAAAGACTTAAGTAAACTGGTAAACCGTTTAACGGACTAGTGACGAAATCGCCGAAACCAATCATTTACGTTGGGAGGGCGATTTGTGCTCTGAAAATACTCTAAACGTTTCGTCTCTCAGACATTGAGTCTGCGATCGAGAGAACAACTCGGAGATATTACCGCCAGCAACAGGTGCGACAACCGTACCAGATGACAACAAATATCACATTAGCCGATTAATTCTAGCGATTTAGACAACTGACCGAGTGAGAACATGGGGTCAAACTTTGTCTGGTCTGTCTAGTTTGTCTGAACCTGACTAACCTTAACGATCCGAAACAGGCGTTGTGATGAGGCTATGACATCTATCTTAACACTCAATCAACACGTAGATTTACTCAAATCGCTGCGACTAGACTACGGCCAATCGCCAGGAAAGACAATCAAACCGTCAATAATGGGGATCGAAGCAGGGCAAACGCATACTCCCAATGAATGCCCTCATCCCCCAGCCCCTTCTCCCA
>CAZFJL010000091.1:0-11320 GCA_964518905.1 uncultured Geitlerinema sp.
GGGAGAAGGGGCTGGGGGATGAGGGCATTCATTGGGAGTATGCGTTTGCCCTGAGACTTACGGTCTTGTCAGCGAGAACCGGTACTTTTGCCGATACAATGTCTATCTCAGGGAGGCGATCATGGCTCTCGTTGTATTGCATATTTGTAAGGCAACGCCATGGGTTTGGGTCATCTTACATCTACAGCTTTAGTTTGTGAGAGTGCTGAAAAAGATGCTTACTTTCGATATCTCAGCGCTACGATTTGGGCAATTATGGTCCCGGTTAAGCTCATTACACGTTGATTGATCGAGGCGGTTTGTCCGTCAAGCTCTTGCATCCACTGAAATCCGCCTAGCCCCGTCATCTAGACCTCGATCGCGTTCCCTGGACGTTTTGCTTCAGTCGCTTTAAACCATGCCAAAAGTTCTCGTTTCTGATTCTGTCGATCGCGCGGGTCTCGATATCCTGTCGCAAGTTGCCGAGGTTGACGTCAAAATCGGCTTATCGCCAGAAGAACTGGTCGCCATCGCTCCAGAATACGATGCCTGGATGATTCGTTCGGGAACGCAGGTCACTAAGGACGCGATCGAAGCCGGTACAAAGCTGAAAATTATTGGTCGTGCGGGCGTTGGCGTCGATAACGTCGATGTGGCTGCCGCGACTCGTCAGGGGATTGTGGTCGTTAACTCGCCGGAAGGTAACACGATCGCCGCTGCTGAACATGCCCTAGCGATGATGCTGTCGCTGTCTCGCTACGTTCCAGCGGCCAACGCATCCGTTAAGGCTAGCGAGTGGAACCGCAAAGCCTACATCGGTACAGAGGTCTATAAGAAAACCCTCGGTCTGGTGGGGATGGGAAAAATCGGCTCCCATGTCGCCAAGGCCGCGAAAGCGATGGGAATGAAACTGATCGCCTATGACCCTTACATTTCGGCGGAACGCGCGGAACAGATGAGCTGTCGCCTCGTAGAGCTGGGTACGCTCTTCCGAGAAGCGGACTACATCACGCTACACGTGCCGAAAACGCCAGAGACCGCAAATATGATCAATGCGGAGGCGCTGGCCAAAATGAAGCCGACGACCCGTATTATCAACTGCGCCCGTGGTGGCCTGATTGATGAAGCCGCGCTCGTGCAAGCCCTCGCTGACGGTCAGATTGCGGGTGCTGCGCTAGACGTGTTCGGCAATGAACCCCTCGAAGCGGATTCACCCCTACGCGGCGCAGGCAAAAATCTGGTCTTAACCCCGCACCTGGGCGCATCGACCGCAGAGGCACAGGTCAATGTTGCCGTTGATGTGGCCGAACAGATTCGCGATGTGCTGCTGGGTTTACCGGCGCGATCGGCGGTGAATATTCCGGGTCTGTATCCCGAAGCGCTCGAAAAACTCCGCCCGTACCTCAAGATGGCCGAAGTGCTCGGCAATATGGTCGGTCAGTTGGCCGGTGGCCGCGTGGATTCGCTCACGGTGCGTTTGCAGGGCAATCTCGCGAAACAGGACAGTAAGCCGATCGTGATTGCGGCGCTCAAAGGTTTGCTCTCTCCGGCGTTGCGGGAACGGGTCAACTATGTGAATGCGGGCATTGAAGCCTCTGAGCGCGGCATTCACGTGATCGAAACCCGTGACGAGTCCGTCCGCGACTACACCGACTCGTTGCACCTCGAAGCTACCGGGTCGCTGGGCGTGCATACGGTGACGGCGGCGCTCATGGGTGACGGCGAAATCCGCATCATCAACGTGGATGATTTCCCGCTGAATGTTCCCCCGATCGCCAACATGCTATTCACCTGTCACCGGGACATGCCGGGTATTATTGGCAAAATTGGCTCACTCCTGGGCAGTTTTAATGTCAACATTGCCAGTATGCAAGTTGGCCGCAAGATTGTACGCGGTGATGCGGTGATGGTGCTCAGTCTCGATGATTCGCTCCCCGATGGAATTTTGCAAGAGATTCTTAAGGTTCCAGGTATTAGCGAAGCCTATACTGTGACGCTTTAACCTGAAATCACGGGAGTGATGCTGGCAAACTCAGTTCTGTTTGTTGGTTTTAGCGTGAGTGTATTGCCTGAAAACTGGACAATATACTCACGCGATGAAATTTAATTTTTTCGTGCATCCTAAACACACTGCAACGGACTATTCTTGCCGTGATTTCCCGTCTCCTTTCTCTTTAATGTCTCCTCCTCAAACCCATGACCAATAGCTGGTGGGAAATTCAGATCGTGGCCGATGCAAGCCTCGAAGAAACGATCTTTTGGCGATTGGAGGAATTTGGCTGCAAGGGCATGGCCAGCGAACGTCAGGAAGATAGCGTTTTGATCGGCGCGTATTTGCCGCAACTTACGTCGCAAATGCTTGACTTGGCGACGTTATCGTTGTGGTTGCGTCAGGATGCGATCGCCTTTGAGCGCCCGATTCCGTCGGTTCGCTGGTCGCCGATCGAAGAAGAAGATTGGTCAAAAAGTTGGAAAGATCATTGGCAAGTGAGCAATGTTGGCGATCGCCTCGTCATTGTTCCGGCATGGCTCAAAGCCCCGGAGAATAGCGATCGTGTCCCGCTCATTCTTGATCCCGGCGTCGCCTTCGGAACCGGAGCGCACGCAACCACACAGCTTTGCCTAGAAGCTCTAGAAATGCGAGTTACACCCGATAAACCGTCGGTTTTGGCGGATATTGGCTGCGGGTCTGGCATTTTGTCGATCGCGGCCATGTTACTCGGCGCAGAGCAGGTCTACGCCGTCGATACCGACCCGCTCGCAATTACCGCAACCGAGCGCAGTCAGTCCGCCAATCACATTGCGCCCGACGGCATTATTTCCGGTGTCGGCAGCGTTGAACGGGCGATCGAACTCTCGCAGTCGCGGCCCGTAGACGGCATTCTGTGTAATATCTTGGCGGAAATTATCGTCGATTTAATTCCCAAAATGGGGCCGCTTGTCGGGCCACAGACCTGGGGTATTTTTAGCGGAATTTTGCTCGACCAGGCGAAGGCGATGGCAGATGTCTTGGAGCAAAATGGTTGGATCGTTGCAACCCTATGGAAGCGTGGCGAATGGTGTTGTTTTAACGTGCGGCGATCGTAGATCGTGACAGAAAAAAGCGATCAAGCCGATCTGAAACATTACTCGACGCTATTACGGCCACAGAGAAAATCTTCTGCGGAAAATTGAGGATTGCTCGCGTGATACTTATGTTCTTCCGTATAACGGTCAAACAGGATTTTCATCGATCGTAGAGCCAAACTAAATCCAAGGATGCAGCTCGCAAGTGTCAACATCATTTTTGCGTTTTCCCAATGTAACTAAGACGTAACTAAGACGTAACTAACAATAAATACTGAAATGTGACGCTGTTGCTGGCGGCGCTGCGCCAGGTGTTGAGCGAAGCCTAATTCGTTGCCTGCCTCAAGTTTGGATGTCAAATCTGGATGTTAAGCCTGGATGTAATCGAAGCATGAGCACTGGCCATTTCGCCACGATCGCACCTCGATTACATTCCCCTAGACCATAATCAAGGGATTACTGTGCGCCGAATTGTCGATCGTAGACTTCGTCTTCTTTGCCGCCCACAAGCTTCAGATCCGATTTCGGGTAGGCGACACAGAGCAGGGCATAGCCTTCCGCCTGAAGCTCGGCACTCACGCCCATCCCCTCCTCTTGCGAGACTTCTCCTTCGAGGATTTGCGCGGCGCAGGTCGTGCAAACACCCGCAAAGCAGGAACTCGGTAACTCGACGTTAGCATCGTGGGCGGCCTGCAACACAGTCACCCCTTCCGGCACTTCAAACTGACTTTCTTCGCCGTTGTAGGACAGCTCGACTTTATAGGTTGTACTCATCGGAGACGTAAAAAAAGATAGAAAAACCCGCAAAGCGCACACGATCGGCGCTTGCTGTAAGTTTGCATCCTACTCGATCGGCGCGACGATTTTTTCAAGTTCTAGGGTTGTTTGAAGATTCGATCGTGATACATATGGTTGACGGTTCTAGAACAACACCGACACATTAACCGACTGAATCCGCTAAAACCTCGTCATACCGTGGATACTTTGCAAGTACATCCCCATTGATTACCGAGTTTGTCCCTGTACTCAGAGGCAAGACTCTAACTGACCTCCGAATCCGTTATGGACTGGAACATCGGTTTCGCCTCGCAATGAAAACTCTGGCGACGACCGGAATAGGTCCGAAACTGCTTGAGGTAGTTGGAGCCTTGATGACGGTGAAAATCTTCTTGAACCTTGTGCGTCAGCAACCGCGAGACTTGCTTGACGATCGTCACGAGCAAATTATGCCCCGTGGTTTCGATCAGGTTAATCGGAAAATTGTGGACAAATCCCGGAAAGTAGACCCCAACTTTGAGAGCCAATTCCCATTCCACGCGGGTAACTTCTAGGCCACTATCATCATCGGGCGTCGCATCAACCAAAATTTGCTCGGCTTGAAAATCAACTTCGTAACCCGGTGGCGTGTAGTCCGGAATCGGAATCGTCTCGATGCGATAGACCCGATCGCGCTGTGGCAACAGTTCCAAGCCGATCTGCGGCACAACGTAGTAGCCCAGCGCCCCAAACCGCCCGATCGTCAGGATATAGCCATTGTCGCCCACCGGCTCGGCGGTCATGGGTTGGGCGCAGCGACGAAACCAACCTTCATGGCGATCGAGATAATCCGCTACGCGATCGGAACTGGCGTACATTTCCATGCAGCCGTTGAACTGGCTATTAAACCAGATGGGTGCTGTATCGGGATTGGGCGTACCGGCAACCTGAGGGAACATAAGCTAGACGTGTGCAAGAGGCAACAAAGAGCGATCAAGGTAGCTTCTTTGATTGGCAATGCAATCGCAGAAAGTTTGAGACGGCATCGTAATCCGGCGGGGTCACTGGAAATAATTGAACAATGCTGATTTTACGATAGCTTGCTTGGCACGATCGAGAGTCGTTGGGAGCATCCCATTTGTGTCACCCTCACCCTAAATCCCTCTCCCAAGTTGGGAGAGGGACTTTGAATCGGTCTCCCCTTCTCCCTTTTTTGGGAGAAGGGGCTGGGGGATGAGGGGCAAGTTGCATAAACGGGATGCTCCCGAGTCGTTCGATTCGCTGATATAGCAAAAAACGATTTGCTTAGGACGTATCAAAAAAAGCTGAGAGCACTGAGCGGAGTCGTTGGCGTAGCCTTCGCTTTGCGAATAGTGCGGTTTTCAACTTAGACGAGAGTGTCCTAATTTAATCGGCTTCTGCTATAACTCTTCAAGGTTGCAGGCCAAAACCTCAACAAAAACTAAACCGATTCAAATACAGGTTTGATACGCTCAGTATCTTTCCATCAAACCAGTCGCTCCCGTCCAGTTTCGTCACCTTAGCTACGAAAGCCATGAATTTCGGAAAATTCGCCAATTAATCTCAGACAAGATGCGTTTGAGATGGACTAAATGTAGGACAAACGGGTTCCGTTTGCCACAGCGACGAATAAGCACCGCATAATAAAAAGGCTGATTTAAAACCTACATTTAAGAGCGCAGATCTTCAGAGCGCAAGGGAGAAAAATTTAATGAAAGTTTGTGTATTCGGAGCGACGGGACGAACGGGGCGGCATGTGGTGGCGGAATTGGTGCAGCGTGGAATTGACGTGCGAGCGGTGGTACGCGATCGCGATCGCGCCGCCATACTGCCAGAAGCGGCAGAAATCGTTGTCGGCGATGTTTGTGACCTGGCCACAATCGATGCAGCACTAGAGGGCTGTAGTGACTTGATTTGTGCAACCGGAGCCACACCCGATTTCAACGCCTTCGGCCCTTTTTCCGTGGACTACATCGGCACGAAAAATCTTGTCGATCAAGCCAAGGCAAACAACATCAACCGTTTTGTTTTGGTCAGTTCGATGTGCGTCTCGAATTTCTTCCATCCGCTGAACCTCTTCTGGCTCGTGCTGTTTTGGAAAAAACAAGCCGAAGGGTATATCAAATCCAGCGGTTTGACCTATACGATCGTCCGTCCGGGCGGCCTGAAAGATGCCGATGACGATCGCCAAATCGTGATGGAAGCCGCTGACGCGCTATCCGAGGGCAGCATTCCCCGCCAAAAAGTTGCAAAGATTGCAGTCGAAGCGCTTTCCTGTGCCGCAGCGGAGAATAAAATCGTAGAGGTTATCGCCCGCGAGGACGTGCCCTCTCAGCCGATCGCGGCACTCTTTGCCGCTGTCTAGCGTCTTGCGAAGGGTGGGCTATGGGGCTACGCAGTTGAAGTGATCGTTGCATGATTGAGAATGACTATTCGAGGAAAGGTCGGTTATGGACGGTAGCGAGACGAGAGGGGGAGTAAGTGAGACCGGGAAAACCCGAGCCACATGGCAAGCGATCGCGCGGTTCACGGCAGCACTTCTCGGCGGCTTATCGATCTCGCTCAATCTGGCCCCCGATCGCGATAACTCTCTCGATCGCAAACTCTGGACATTAACGCTAATGCCCGCCGCCCAAGCCGTCCCCGCTCGTGCCAATCTCAGCCTCGAAGCCTATCCCGACGAAGGCTACCAGCAATTTGTACGACGCGCGGAAGCGATGGCCCAAGCCGAAATTGACGCTCGCTTTAGCCGCGATATCACCATTAGCCGGATTTCCCTGGTCGCAATTGGACGCAATGGCGGCCAGAGCGCCTCGCTACTCTCGATCGACATCGATCGTACGCAATGGCGTCGCAACCCCAACATCACGCAATACGCTCGCTACTACCCCAATTCACGTACCCTGCTGGGTTTACCCCTCAGCGGCATGAACTTCGCACCGCCAGTACTGGGAACCGGTGACGTGCAAGTCACGCTGCGCTGGACGGGACGCGACGATCTCGATCTCGCCGTCTCCGAGCCCGGTGGAGAGGTTGTATTCTTCGGAAACCCACAACTGGCTTCGGGAGCTGCATTAGATGTCGATGCCAACGCCTTGTGTGACATCGTGACGCCCGTGCCGATCGAAAATATTTTTTGGCCGACCTCCACCGCGCCCGTTGGCAACTATCAAGCCGTCGTCAGCTTGTTCGCCCGATGTGATGCCCTCACGTCTGCGCCGATCCCATTTACGCTCACCATTTCGACCAACGGAACCTCGCAAACCTACAGCAGCGAGGTCAGTGGCGCCGAATCCTACCGTTCCTACCGTTTTGATGTTGGCACTAATTGAAATCGGTATCGTGTCGCCATAAGGGTTCAAGACTGCGCAAAACTCTATTTGATGAAATTAAACGAAGCGTCATTCTTTTTTCGATCGCACCTCGGCTCTGGCGATATCTTTGTCTTGAAATGTCAATTCGCTTGAATTTTTATGACGCATGAATATCTGGCAGGATAAAACGAAAGTCCCTCAGCATAAAGATTTCAAGGCTTTTTGACAGCGTTAGCGACAACCTCTTAGCTTTTAAGACCGAGGCACTAAGGTATTAAATTAAGTAGGTGATGACCTCTACCTGTCTTCACGGTTTTTGAGATTCTAGAGCGCAGGCTCAAATCTTAATGAAAAATCTGTTGAGACCTGATTTTGATGAGTGCTTTGATCGCGTGATGATGTGAATATGGTCTCCACCGTACGTATCGCTTGCGCCGGAGACTCAAAACACCTCAACTCACTCACATCACTCGATTTGCTCCAACGCTCCCCTCTTCTCCTAAACGCATGGGAACTCCAGCCTTTGACACACACGCGATCGTCTGTCCGCATTGTGCGCGACCGAGCCGCTATGTCCCCGATGAACCGCTAAACGGTCTATATACCTGTCCTAACTGCAAAACGCGTCTTGTGGTGTGTTGGAGCGGACATTTTGTTCGAGACCCGACAACATCACATCATTACGATTTGACTTTAAGCTTACGTCGCAAAAGTCAGCCAATCAAACGAGCCATTCGCGAGATTGGCATTATGCCGATCGTGGGATTAATCAGCGCGATCGCCCTCGGCGGCTTGGCCTTAGCGAATGGTTTCGGTCAACTTCCTAGCGACCCAGACAGTCAACGTCCTCACCGTCCCGGCACGATCGAGCTTCGATCCCCCCTTTAATTTCCTCCTCAATCCGTTAGCTAAACGTTGCGCGAACTTCAGCACGACAAAGCGACTGCGGCGGAATGGTGGCGTCATGCCCACACGATAACTATGGGTTGCTCGCCAACGCAGCCTTGGGATACGCAATCCGTTTGTGGTGGTATTGCTGCCAGACCTGCACGAAAATTTCGGCAATTTTGCCCATTTCGGCGCGGGTCAGGCTGGATTCTCGTAGCTGGCCATCTTGCCAACGCGCCCGCAAGATTTTGTTGACCATATTTAAAGCATCGTCATAGCTCGCATCTTTGAGCGATCGCAAGGCTGCCTCACAGGAATCGGCCAGCATCACAATCCCCGTTTCTCGCGATTGGGGGATCGGCCCAGCGTAGCGAAAATCCTCTTCCCGCACACTGCGTCCTACGTTATTTTGCTTGGCCTGGTAGTAAAAATAGGCAATTAACATCGTGCCTTGATGTTCTGGGATAAACGCCTGAACGGCTTGAGGTAGACGGCTCTTACGTGCCATAGCCAGCCCTTCTGTGACGTGCTTTTCGATGAGTTGGGCACTAATAAACGGATCATTGATGGTGTCGTGTTTATTCACCCCGCCCATCTGATTTTCGACAAACCCCAAGGGATCATGCATCTTGCCAATGTCGTGATAGAGCGTACCGGTACGCACCAGTTCTACATTGCAGTTGAGCGCTTTTGCGGCGGATTCGGCAAGGGTCGCGACGAACAGGGTATGCTGAAACGTTCCCGGTGCTTCAGCCGCCAAACGCTTGAGGAGAGGACGGTTTGGGTTGGCCAATTCGGCGAGACGCACGGGGGTGACCACGTCAAAAAGGTGTTCGAGATAGGGACTTAATCCCAAGACGAGAATGCCGCTTGCCACGCCCCAAGCGCCTTGCAGCAGTGCTTCACCGAGTAATAACGACCAGACCAAGCCGGATGAACCACCGACGAGCAATTCGATGAGCGTAATGATGGCATAGGCCGTGCCTTGAATCAGGGCGATGCCTAAACCCAGTAGCGCCAGCTCTTCACGCGATCGCAGCCGCCCTGCCATCGTCGCTCCAAACACTCCACCCAGCGCCCCGGACACCAGCAATCCGACTTCCAGATTGAGCCCCAATGGCAGCAGCACTGCCAGCCCGCACACCGTTGCGGCTCCCAGCCAAGATCCATAAAAACTGCCTGACATTAAGCCGATCGCGGCGAGGCTCGTCGTCGGTGCGTTTAATCCGACCAACAAAGGAGCGCTTAAGGAAATCGAGACGAGCAACGCGCGATCGCGCAGTCCGAGTTTTGTCCGAGACCGACGCTCAATCAAGCCGTAGGTGAACAGTATTGTTATTACTCCCCCGCCAAATTTCAGCAGCCCGCCCCAGCTCACGGGGTCGCGCTGTACCGTATTGAAATGATCGAGCAAGATAAACTGCTCGGGGCTGATCGTTTCACCGGCTCGGATAATCGTTTCGCCTTGTTTGATCGAGACAAAAACGGGCTCAATTTTATTGGCGGCTAGCTCGGCCCGCTCACGACTTTGATCGGGATCAATCGTCAGATTCGGGCGAGCGGCCTGAGTTACCCACTGCTCACCGAGATCCCGTGCAATACGTGTGAGGTTGAAGCTGCTTAAATGCAGTTGGGCAGCATTCGCAATGGTCTCGCTGGGTAAACCGGCGGGAATGCCCTGGGTTGTGATTTGGATAATGGTCTGCCGCGATCGACGTAAAAGCTGTTGCCACTCCAAATCTGTAAGTTCAAAAATAACGGGAATGAATTGGCTATTGTCTGGCGAGAGAGAATCGTCAATCATCGCGATCGCCTCGCGATAGCGACGTCTCGCACGGACAATAGCTTCTAGTGTTTGGCGAAATTCTTGGATTTCGACTTGATCGCGATAGGCTGCTAACTCGCGGCTTGCCTGTTCCGGGGCAAAGGACACGTTCGCTTCCAAATCGGACATGTCATCAAGATCGACGTTCAAGGTGCGAGCTGTTTCTAGCGGACGTGACGCCGAGGATGTTGGCGAACTCGATACCAGGTCACTTGAGGCTAGACCAATTTCACTCAGATTAAAATCGTCGGACTTCATCTCCAAGTTGCGTAGAGCTTCTTTCCAGCGATCGTCAGAGCAGCGCCGTAGGAAGGTCTGCGCCGGGTTGGAGAGAATATCATTTTTCAGATAGGGGAAAGACCCTGCCACCGTTCGCAGTGCCGTCACCCGTTCGATTTCACGGTCAAATTGGCGATAAATCTCTGTGGTCAGTTCAGGATCGGTCACGAGTACCGGATCAGCCCCGCGACGAGCATTGCGCTTGCGTGTTTCCGTTTCGTCCGGATTTTCGACGCGGGCTGATTCGCTGGCCTCGATCGTATAGGGCGCAATACTACCAACACTTAACTCAGGTTGGTTATAAAACTTCTGGCCGATCGATCCCGTCAACGTTAACGCCGCCAAGGCAAACGACAGCTTCTGCCAACTTTGAGGGTGCAGTCGATATGTGGATATTTTGGAACCGCGATCGTTCGACGGCCCAAAGCGAACGCGATGCTCAAAGATTTTCCAGGCGTGTCTAGCCCGTATGAGACGAGCACGCCAAGATCCGTCATGCCCTGGTGTCATCGTGCAGTGCTCCCGCAGCTTTCAACTGCAAGATTAGCAAAAATGGAGTGTCGCATAGACCAGCGTCCTACTTGGCCTACATCTTCTGGATGGAGAGAAAACGCGCAAAGAGTTGCACTGACGTAGCATTGGATCAGATCGCCAGCATAGCAACCAAATACGCCCGAAAGATGCCTGAACTTAAAACACCGTTCTTACCTCCGTCCCATCAAAGCCTAGCCGATCGCTCTAAAGCCTAAATAAAAATAACAGCATTACTACACCATATGATTCATGAGCGTAAATCTACAGATGTATCGGGATTGAGGGTCATCAGTCCGTCACCCAGCATCACGGCAACAGTCGTCGGGAAACTCCAGACCGCTTTTATCTCAACTCGACGATCAAGCCCATTAGATCCGTTCTAAATCACTGGAGTGTCGCTACTGAAAAATAAAGTACAGGCAAGCTGCAACTGAGTTCTTGCCAAGCTTGATCGACTCAGCATCGGTCATGGCTAGACTTGACTATTTATTCCGTACAAAAAAGCCTCTGACGAGGATTGAACTCGTGACCTCACCCTTACCAAGGGTGCGCTCTACCACTGAGCTACAGAGGCTAAAGTGGGCCGAGCTGGATTTGAACCAGCGTAGGCGTAGCCAGCGGATTTACAGTCCGCCCCCATTAACCACTCGGGCATCGA
>CAZFJL010000092.1:0-10799 GCA_964518905.1 uncultured Geitlerinema sp.
CCATTGGTTCACACACTGCTGCTACTGTCACTCATAACTTGTGAAATTGCTATAGTCTTAAGCACGATTTGTGTATTTCAAGATTCCTTGACGCTGTAATTAATATTCCGAGGTCTGATTCGGCTATCGAATACGAATATCATTTCAATTTTAAATAAGTCAAAAAATCTTAAAGAATTTCAGTTTAAACCTTAGAGTGAATATCAAAAAAGTCTCATCAAACATCACCGAATGCTTGTCTTTAATGAATAGCTTGATTTAAGAAAAGGTTAAGCCAAGATAAAGCTAAGATAAACAAAAAAATTAGATTCAAAAATAGAGATAATAGACAAAAAAGTCTCCTATCATACAGACATGAAGCAGCTTACTGGCTCCTTACTGCTACGTCTTCATCACTGCGATCACTCCTTGTATGGTTTTGTCTTACTCCCCGTCTCTCCACACCGAAGCCTTGATGATCAAGCCTTCAAACTGGCAGCCATCTCTGGAACATCTGACGATTGATTCAACACTGGCAGACTTGAATCTATTCGATGCTTCCGTTTCTGCTTCGTTGCGCGGTTCAGAGCTGTCCGCCTTGTTTGAACAAATACCACTATTGCCCGGTGCGGTGTTGATGCGCGATCGTCAAACGGTGGGGATCATCTCACGGCGTAGCTTTTTTAAGCAGATGAGTAAGCAATACGGCGTCGATCTCTTTTCCCAGCGTCCGATCGAGGAGTTGCTCGACTATGCTCGCGCTCCGATGCTGGTACTGCCGAAGGAAGCCTCGATCGTCTCGGCAGCGCGTGCGTCGCTGGCACGTCCGCCGAAGTCCCTCTACGAGCCGATCGTGGTCGATTGTGGAGCGTCCCCGAGCGATCGTCCTTTGGGCAATCGTTACTATCTCATCGATGTTCACCAATTATTAATTGCCCAAGCGCGAATCCATGAGCTGACCACTCAACTTCTGGAGCAACAAACCAAGGCGCACGCGATCCAAACCGAAAAGATGGCGAGTTTGGGACGCTCGATCGCCGGTATTGCCCACGAAATTCGCAATCCCGTGAACTGTATTCATGGCAATATGCAGTTTCTAGAAAATTATTTTAAGGATCTCGACGAACTGATCACGGCTTACAGTGAAGGATGGGATGCAGAGGCGATCGAAGACTTGAAAGCTGACATTGAATTAGAATTTTTGCGCGGAGATTTAACCTCAATCCTGAAAACCTTAAAGGTTAGTTCTGGGCGGATGCGTGACATTGTGGAAAGTCTTCGCAATTTTTCCCGAGTGGGAGCCGGAAAATGTCAGGCGTTTAATATTCACACGTGTCTGGATAGCTCATTGTTGATTCTCAATAGCCGCTTTAAAACGGGGATTAAACTTGAAAAGCAGTACGGCGAGATTGCACTAGAGCCGATCGGTTACTCAGGTCAGATGGGTCAAGTGTTTTTGAATCTCATCGCGAATGCGTTGGATGCTCTGATGTATTGCGACACACCGATCGCCAATCCCACGGTCACGATCGTCACCGAGCAAACGGAGAATAATAGTATCATCGTCAAAATTCGTGATAATGGCCCCGGAATTCCCGAAAATATTCGCGCCCGTATTTTTGAAGATTTCTTTACGACCAAATCAGAGGAAATCGGTACTGGGATGGGATTGGCGATCGTGCATCAGATTGTGACCGAAAATCATGGGGGGTGCATCTCTTTTCGGACAGATGCATCCTGGGGAACCGAATTTGAGGTGCGCTTACCGGGTGCGCCATTGTCCTAGGCGAAAATGCTGGCCAGCGCGATAACCTCATGAAACGTACGGAAACGTCACTGGTTTGCCTGAAAGAAAAAAAAGGGAAAAGCCAGCCGAGTCGGGATATGAGGATAGACCTCTTGGCGATCGGGTTGTCACGTTGTATTAACCATGAGCCAGCACGAAACATCGGCAAACCGCCAACCAACCGAACGTCAAAATCATCCTGCGGACGACGTGACGATCACGCCTCACGTCAAGAGGAACGATGACGTCGATACGGGGTCGGACGACCCTGTGACCGTGAGCTGTGCGATGGAACAGGTTGAAACGTTCTTGTTCAACAAATTCCAAGCCGAAACCCGCGCCAACGTACACTCGTGCCGTACCGTTGCCCTGCGCATCACGGAAGAGGTCGATCGCACCTGTACTCAGAGCCAGCGCATCCAGGCGTCAGGCGAGATCCAATCCTGGGCAATGAAGCTGGCGATCCACCGCTTGCACCAGGTTTTGAAGTACTACGGAGCCGGATCGCGGGGAGGGCGACTCGAAATCCACAGCACCCTGAGCGCGATCGTCTATCGCTACATTACGCCGATGCAGGTGCAGTCGAGCTATCAGGCACGCTTGTTATTAATCGAGGATTTCCTGCAAAACTTTTACGTCGAGTCACTCAATGCGCTGCGGCGCGAAGCCCAGCTTGATGCGCAATATTCGCCACGATCGCTGCTTGAGTTGGCGGAATATATGGCCTTTACGGAACGCTACGCCAAGCGGCGAATTTCGTTGTCGCGTGGCCGCAGTCAACAGCTTGTGGTCTTGCGAGCGCAAACCTTTGCTCAACATCAGCCGCCGGAGCAGTCCCTCGATATCGAGCAAGCGATGGAAGGCCGATCGGATGGCGATAGCAGCGGCTGGCAGGAGGCGTCTCATAGTCGTGTGCGCGATCGCCTGAGTAATGCCTCGATCGAGCCAAATGATGTCCTGCTCCGCCAGAAAGTCATTGATGAACTGATCGTCTACCTCGAACATAGCGATCAAGGCGAGTGCGCCGACTACTTTGTGTTGCGGTTACAGGATTTGCCCACCCATGAAATTGAAGCTATTTTAGGGCTGACGCCGCGAGAGCGAGACTATCTCCAACAGCGTTTTAAATATCATCTAATTCGGTTTGCGCTGTCGCACCATTGGGAACTTGTACATCAGTGGCTCGATGCTGATATTGAAAAAAATCTTGGGATGACGAGCGCCGAGTGGGAACGCTTTCAGGCAAGACTCGATGTTACTCAAGTAAATTTACTGAGGCTAAAACAAGAGGGTCTAGATGATGCCACGATCGCGCGGCAGCTTAGTCTAACCTCGACACAGATGAAGAAACGGTGGTTTGAGCTGCTGAAGATCGCCTGGGAATTTCGCAATCGTTAACTATCCGGAAGAGGTAAATCTACTGATGAATAATGAGACGAATAACGCGGAAGAGACAAATCGCAACGACGATCGCTTTTTTGACTGGCTTCTTGGCTCCACTGACGCGAGCCCGATTACAGACAAAGACCGAGGGAGCAATCCCGAATCGAGCAATCCCGAATCGAGCAATCTCACCTCCGCAAATCCTGAGATCGCAGACCCTGCTGCTTCTCCGTCAGCCACCACTGATTTACCGCCTGTAGGAGATATACCCGCCGTGCAAACTCGCTTTAACGCCCTAATCGAACGCCGACTTCGCATCGAAATCGAAAAGAATTTACCCCTGTTTCCCTGGGAGACCAGTATCCTCGATTACGAGACGGAAACAGCTCGTGATGAGACTGTGCAGCTCTCTTGGCTCAGACGCTTACAGCAAATCGAGCTACCCATCCGCCTGCCGGATCATACCCTCACCTCGATCTTCACGCGCTGCCAAGAACTTGCACGTCAGCCGCTACAGGAAGGTCTGCAAATTGTTCGCGCGATCGAGCATCTGTTTCCCAACTCCGATCGCTGGCTACATGAACTGACCGGCACGTTTTTACAAGAGGCCACCGTTCGCGATGCGTCTAGCCTCAAGGAACGTGTGATCGACCTTGCCCGTAAGAGCTCGCCCCAGTCGCCGCGCTCCTTCGATGATGCATCGATACCTCAACAAGCGCTTCTCTCTATGCTGGCGGCTCACGAAATTTTGCAAGAGTTACGCTTTGACCTGATCCCCAATGCGCCACGCCTCGAACGCCGTTGGCAGCTTGAAGATGGTGATCTGGCGATCGCGATCGAAGTGATCAAAATCGAAGCTGAGATGACGATTCAGGTCTATTGTGAAGTGCCCGCAGCCTGCACGGTTTATCTATTTAATGAACACGACTCGGTGATTGTCAGCAGTGATCATCGTGGTGAACTTCGTCTGACGTTGCATGATGTGGCGATCGATCAGACCTACACACTCGAAATCAACTCCGGGCAACCGCACACAACCCCATTACAATTCGCGGTGCGTGTTCGTCCCTAAACACGTCCTAATCTTTCTGTCTGCGCGGTAATTTTCTGAATTTTTCACCATTCTTCCTACTCTGGTTTTAACCCAGCTAGCGAATCCCAACCCGAGGGTTGGGATTTTTTTTAGTTTGGTAGGGTGGGCATTGCCCACCATAACGGATATGTATTCGTGGGTTAATCGTGGTGGGCAGTGCCCACCCTACGGGCTCCATTGACACTGATCGATAGTGTTTCAAGTTTGTGTCAAGAAAATTGAAATTTAGGGAAAGTTAAGGTTGATCTAAACATGAATCACCCTTAACTCATAACGATTTAAGCCGGTTTAACGATCGCGCCAAAGTCCGCCAAAACCCGCGCATGGTTACGTAATAGTCCGAGTAAATTGAGACGATTTGCCTTGATTTGTTCGTCAGAATCCATCACTAAAACGCTGTTTTCGCCATCAAAAAATTCCGCCACGGTTGGCGCAGCGCTCGCCAGTGCATCCACCAGTAAACGATAGTTTCGATCGGCCTGAGCGGTTTGGGTTGTCGGCAATAATGCGACTAACACATCAAACACGGCTTGCTCCGCTGGTGATTGGAAGAGGTCTGGATCGATCTTCGTCGCTGGGTCAAGAATATCGGTGGCGAGATCGCCCTTTTGTGCCAGTTTCGCCGATCGATTGATCGTCGCGTAGATCTGATCGATCGTGCCGTCTTGACGGATACTTTGCAGGAACAACGCCCGATCGCGGGTATCGAGCAAATCACTCAGCGCCCGATCGCGGTATTCCGCATCATCTTCGCCCAGCACCGCCTTGACGAAATCGTAATCCACCCCGCGATCGTCCTGAAGTAAGGTTTGCACCCGCTGCACAAAGAACGCTTGAAGCTGGGCGAATAGATCCGGCGACGCCTCGGGGTGAGCGGCGCGGAAATCCGCCACGCCCTCGCTCAAGATCGCATTCAGATCAAACTTGAGATTGGCCGACCAAACAATATTAACGATCGCATTAGCCGCGCGGCGCAAAGCATAGGGATCAGACGAACCACTCGGCAGTAGACCCAAGCCAAAAATCGAGACCAGCGTATCGAGGCGATCGGCGATGCCCACCACCTGACCGGCGATCGTCGTTGGCAAGTCGTCATCCGCACCGCGCGGTAGGTAATGCTCAACGATCGCCTTCGCCACCGCCGGAGACTCACCACTGACGATCGCATACTTTTCGCCCATGATGCCCTGAAGTTCCGGGAACTCGTACACCATTTGGCTGACCAGATCCGCCTTGCACAGCAGCGACGCCCGCGCGATCGTGGCTCGCTCATCAGCACTCAGCTCCAGACGATCCGCCAAACGCGCCGCGATCGTGGTAGACCGATCCACCTTATCTTTCACCGTGCCCAAATCTTCCTGAAACGTAATCGTTTCAAGCTGCGGAACCAGCGTCTCTAGCGACTGCTCACAGTCTGCCTTATAGAAAAACTCACCATCGGCCAACCGCGCCCGAATGACGCGCTGATTTCCCAGAGCGATAATCTCCGACTTGCTCGGATCACCATTCGAGATCGTGATGAAATTCGGTAACAGCTCCGTTTTATTCTCAGCATTTAAAACCGGAAAATAGCGCTGGTGTGACACCATCACCGTTGTAATCACCTCCGGTGGCAGAGCCGAAAACCGTTTCTCAAATTGACCCAACACCGCCGTCGGCCACTCCACCAAATTCGTCACCTCAGCCAGCAGATCAGCGTTGATTTCCGCCGTACCGCCCGCTTGGAGGCCAGCCGCTTCGACCTGCTCGCGAATGGTCGCGGTTCGCACCGCCGGATCAACTTCGACAAACGCCGATCGCAGGGTTTCACGATAATCAGCCGCCGTGGCGATCGTCACCGGCTCCGGATGCAACACCCGATGACCGCGCGATCGCCGATCGCTCGTCACCACATCCGATCCACTCGTAATCGTCAGCGGCAACACCACATCATCGATTAACGCCACCAGCCAGCGCACCGGGCGCGGAAACCGCAACTCCCCATCCGCCCAGCGCATAAACCGCTTACCTTCCAGCTTGAAGATCCACTCCGGGATCAACTCCGTCAAAATCTCCGCCGTCGCGCGACCCGGCACATGTTTTTTGATGAAAATAAATTCACCCTTCGGCGTATCGCGGATCTCGAAATCCTCGACCGTCACCCCTTGTTTACGCGCAAAACCTTCGGCGGCCTTCGTCGGCTGCCCATCACGAAACGCAGCTTTCACTGGCGGCCCTTTAATCTCTTCCTCTCGATCGTCCTGTTGCAATGGCAGATCCTGGAGCAACACCGACAACCGACGTGGCGTCCCAAAAATCTCGATCGAGCCAGGAGCGATCGACACATCAGCCAAGCTTGCCGGAATGCGATCGCGCCACTGCGATAATGCACCATCTACGAAACTTGCGGGCAGATCTTCCGTCCCGACTTCTAACAAAAATGCAGGCATGATCTTGGTTGAAACGATACTCCTAGCGACTCATCAAGTCTTAGGTCATAACAGTTTAACCCGCGAATTCACACCGATCGCATCTACATCACAATTACCGACGAAAACACGCAATCAAATTCATCCCCGTCCCCCTAAACACGCAAAATCTAAACAAACAAAAACAGCTCAGGGATTAACTCTCTAAGCTGTTTTTGTTTCGGGTTTGACCTATGCAATAACAAACAACTGAACGATCAGCTTTTTGTCAATAACATGAGTTTCAAATAGACTCAAATTATCTGAGCTAATTTGAAACTAGATCAAACGACCAGTTGAGCAAAAGACTCGAACTACTTAACTGCTGCTTTCGCGCCAGCCGCTTCGAGTTCTTTCTTGCCTTCTTCAGCCGCTTCTTTAGCAACACCTTCTTTGATGACTTTAGGAGCGCTTTCAACGATTTCTTTCGCTTCCTTCAGACCCAAGCCGGTCATGCCGCGAACGACTTTAAGAATTGCAATTTTCTTGTCAGCCGGAACTTCTTCAAGCACCAGGTCGAACTCGGTTTTTTCTTCTTCCGGTTCAGCAGCAGCAGCCGGAGCTGACATCATCATCATGCCGCCGCCCGAAGCCGAAGCGTCCACACCGAAGGCTTCTTCGATCTGCTTAACAAGCTCAGATGCTTCAAGCAGGCTGAGAGATTTGAGTTCTTCTAAAATTTTATCGGTTTTATCAGACATGAACGGACTCCTTAAATGAGATGAAACGTGACGTTATAACGCCACACAACAAAGATGAAATGCTCGAAACGGGTACGCACAGGGCGTCGTTATGCCGCTTCGTCTTCTTTTTCGGCCACAGCCTTGAGCGCACGAGCCAGCGAAGCCGGAACTTCGTTGACACTTTTTGCCAGCTTGGTCGGAACGGCTTTGATCGCACCGGCAATACGGGCGTAAAGCTCGTCCTTGGTCGGTAGATCAGCGAGAGCTTTGACGTTGTCAACACTCAGTGCCTCACCGTCGAGAACTCCGCCACGCAGTTCGGTTTTCTTCGACTCTTTCTGAAACGCCTGATACGCCTTCAATGAGGCGCCCATGGTTTCTTCACCGGCAAAGATAAAAGCAGATGTTCCCGATAGGAACTCCTGAAGTGCAGACCAGTTGTCATCACCCTCGACCGCAATACGCATTAGCGTATTTTTAGCGACGGTGCAGGTCGCACCATGTTCACGCAGGCGGCTGCGTAAATTGGTGATTTGAGCAACCGAAAGACCTTGGTAGTCAATGACCACGGCCAGTTTTGCCTCGCTCAAGCTTGACTTGAGACCGGCAACGATTACTTTCTTGTCATCTAGCGTTTTGCCCAACTCGGATTCACCTCCTTAATTTCTGGGCAGCATTGTTTGCCCTAGTCTTAATCCCAGCCTTAGACCCAGTCCTAGACCTAGCCCTAGGGCAATCCCTCCTCCCCCCACGAAAAAATCCCGGTAACCATGAGCTACCGGGATTCGAGACGACTCAAGCACCAGCACCCATATCGCATCAGGGCGCTGACTCGTCGTACTCACCTCGGTAGGATATTTAAGTAAAAAACACCTACTGTCTTTAGCAGTCGATCGGATATTTAATTAAACGAATGATGCATAGACGATCGAGATTACTGAACTGAGATTGACCAAAATTTTGTCAATCTCAAACTTGAAAACTTTAAATTTAGAAACTGTCGAGCAGATTTCTAAGCTTCGAGCTTGAAGTCACGTAGAGCCGCAACGTCAACCTCGATCGAGGGACCCATCGTCGATGAGACGTACATCGTACGCCAATACCGACCTTTTGCACCTGAGGGACGATTGCGATCGATACACTCTTGCAACGTCTTCAGGTTCTCCAGGAGATCTTCAACCGAGAAACTCGATTTACCGAACATCACGTGGACGATACCAGTGCGATCTGCCCGGAACTCAAGCTTACCCGCTTTGAATTCCGAAATTGCGCTCGCAAGGTCGTTGGTCACTGTACCACCCTTTGGCGATGGCATCAAGCCTTTCGGGCCGAGGACACGACCCAGTTTGGCGATTTTGGGCATGACATCCGGAGTCGCAATCAGGCAATCGAAGTCGAGCATACCGCCCTGGATTTCTTCGATCAACTCTTCCGAACCCGCAATGTCAGCACCGGCAGCAGTCGCTTCCGCAACCTTTTCACCGCGAGCAATGACCGCAACACGGATTTCTTGACCGGTTCCTTTCGGCAAGGACACCGTTGTCCGTAGCTGCTGGTCACTATATTTCGGGTCGATACCGAGCCGAATGTGTGCTTCCGCAGATTCGTTAAATTTGGCGGTTGCCGTATCTTTGAGCAAAGCTAGCGCTTCAGACGGATCGTAGGCACGCTCCTCGATCTTCGCCTGCGCTTCTTGTAAGCGGCGAGAGATTTTCTTAGACATATGTATGGATGGGGTCGCTAACGAGACGATCGCGTCTCTGCCCTCGACGAAATAGTTGAGATTACGAAAATCGAAACGGGAATGATAGACCGCTCTAGTAGGATGACGACCGGAATCGATTGAAATCCTAAAAAAACGTAAGCCTATACATTAATCAACGACAGCAACACCCATATTACGGGCAGTACCTTCAATGATATTCATCGCAGCGGAGATATCATTCGCATTGAGGTCAGGCAATTTAGCTTGCGCGATCTCTTCGAGCTGAGAACGGGTAATCGTACCGGCTTTCACACGGTTCGGTTCGCCCGATCCTTTCTCGATACCAGCAGCTTTTTTGATCAGCACCGATGCCGGAGGCGTTTTGAGGATGAAGGTAAAGCTTCGATCTTCAAAAACTGAGATTTCAACCGGGATGATCGTCCCGACTTTATCCGCCGTTTTGGCATTGTATTCTTTGCAGAACATCATGATGTTCACGCCGTGCTGACCGAGGGCAGGACCGATCGGCGGAGCCGGGTTTGCCTTCCCTGCGGAAATCGCTAATTTAATTAGCGCAACAACTTTTTTAGCCATCGTTATTGACTCAAGCGATTAGTGGTCTAACTTTGTTTCTCGACCTGGTTGAATTCCAGCTCGACGGGAGTGTCCCGACCGAAAATCGAGAGTAGGGCTTTGAGTTTGTTACGCTCATAGCTCACTTCGATTACTTCGCCTTCAAAATCTTTGAACGGCCCTGAAAGGACAAGAATTTGATTGCCAACTTCCATGTCAATTTTGACGATCGGCTCTTGCTCTTCAGCCTGCTTAAAGATTCGGTCAACCTCAGAACGGCTGAGGGGTACGGGCTTGACGTGACCGCGCCCACGACCGTAGCGAAGCTTTTGTTCTGCCCCGACGAAATTAATCACGTTCGGGGTGTTTTTGATGACCTGCCAGACTTCATCATCGAGAGCCATACGAATGAGGACATAGCCTGGAAAGACTTTTTCCTCAATGTTTTGGCGCACGCCGTCCTTGCGAATTTTGACGGCAGACGTTTGTGGGATAGCGATCTCGACCAAGCGATCGGCGACGCCAAGGGTGTCCTTGCGTTGCTCGATGTTGATCTTGACTCGTTTTTCACAGCCCGAGGCGACTTGCACGGCATACCAGCGCGGTCGCACCTTCTGCTGTACAGGCTTCTCCTCTTCACCGTCTTCCCAAGGCAAATCTAAGTCAGATTCACTTGAAGAATATGTCATCCAAATACCTGCTGCGCAGCCCAGCTAAACAAGTTGTCAATTAGGTAAATAGTTGTGGCCAGAAGCACAACCATCAGCAGAACGGCTGCCGACTCACTAATGACTTGTTGCCGAGAAGGCCAAACAACTTTGGCGAGTTCGTCTTTAGTGTCCTGCAAAAACTGGTTCGGGGAAAAACCCTGGCCGGATTCTTGCGTCTCCACTGCTTTCTTTTTCGGCATGATCGCGTTTCTCGCAGCTCGTTAAATAAGAGTTTGCGGAGATGGAGTGTACGGTGGCAGCAAGCCTGCCGACAATGTCGCGACGGACAGCACTCGATCTACGATTTCAGACAACGGAGACCCGAAAGGTGATTACGCTCGATAAATCTCGCGTACTTTCGGGTCTCAGCCGTAGTATGGGTGTTGGTTCAACGCGCCCTGGAGGACTCGAACCCCCGACATCAGGTTTTGGAGACCTGC
>CAZFJL010000093.1:0-10666 GCA_964518905.1 uncultured Geitlerinema sp.
ACCGCCACGCCTCCCGCCACGCCGACCGCCACGCCGACCGCCACGCCGACCGCCACGCCGAACGCCACGCCTCCCGCCACGCCGACCGCCACGCCGACCGCCACGCCGAACGCCACGAGCCCTAAGATATTGAATATTGTACTATAACTCGGCTGATTTTGAAAAGCCTCAATAATGGGCTGTATGAGTTGTGGGGCAAAATTGCGGCTTAGGGCAAAAGCCAGACCGATCGCAGTCACGATATACATGAATCGCAATGCCCATTTAGAAAAAACTTGGTTGTCACCTCGTGCAAAGAATAGGCCAATCCAGCAGCCGAGAAAAAATAAACCGGGATCAATCCAATCGAAGGTTTCCCTCGAAAGAAGCGTATAGAGCGGTGCAACGATCGCGGTGATGAGGAGCGGGGCGATCGCGCTAAGTAACCAAACTTGATTGGCGTAACGTTTAAGTTTGGGATTGGTCGCGAAGTTTTGGCGGAATTCAAACGGATTGGAAAAGGCGCTCAGATCGGGATGAATATCGCGGAGTTTTTGGGTCAGCGAAAAGGGCTTAAAAAATGCCCAATACAGAATTTGTAAGCATTCGAGTATGTAGTCCACTATTGGTCGCTCCCCCGCGATCGTGTTGTTCGATCGATATTCCACCGCCGCCGATGATCGATCGCCCCTATTGTTCCACACTCACCCCAGGCAATCCGCCCCGCGCTAACCTAAACCTATCCCCCGATCGCGCCGCCACCATGGACACCCTCCTCAATACCATCCTCCAACTCCCCCCCACCGATCGACTTCAGCTCATCCAAAAAATCTGGGACAGCCTCGACCCCAGCACCGAAATACCCCTCAGCGAACCGCAAAGCGCCACACTCGATCGGCATCTCGGACAAAGCCCACGCCAAGGTTGGGGCGAACAATTTGCCACAGCAGCGAACGACGAAGACCGCGATCGGGAGTGGCTCGACTCACCCCTGAGCGATTGGGACAACACCGAATGGGAATGGTGAGATGGCACACTATCCCAAACAATTTCAGGTGTATCTTGCCAGCCTCGATCCGACCGTTGGTGTTGAAATTAAGAAAACTCGACCCTGCGTCGTGATCTCACCGAACGAGATAAACCAAAATCTAAAGACCGTCATCGTTGCCCCAATGACGACCCGCAAACGAGACTATCCCACCCGCATCGATTGTCGATTTGAAGCGAAAAATGCACAGATTGCGCTCGATCAAATTCGCAGCATCGATCGTAGTCGTCTGATCAAACTTCTAGGGATAATTCAACATCAGACCCAGCACGAAATATCACGAATTCTGGTCGAAATGTTTGAACTTTAAGCCGTCCGCTCAATCACGCCCCAGCTCTTGCGCGATCGCATTGCCTAAACATTCATCGTGGCGATCGCTCAGATCATTAACCTCCGAGGTCAACGAACCCACCAAACTCGCCAGCGGATCATCTACATTCTACTGATATTACCGACGACCAAATTCAGTCAGCGGTGCATTACTGAAACCCCAAACCTAGGGACTCTTTGGCTTACCCTCCGGCTCTGCGGGCTTCGTCAACTGCTCGATCGGATCTTTGAGCAGCTTCCACATCGTCCCCAACGTCTCCGGCGTAAGCCGTCCCATCCCAAACAACACCAACACCACAATAATCACCGCACCCGGAACCACCTTCTGCAACTCCTTCGCATTCTTACCAACCCAGATACTCGATGTCGTCACCGCGATCGGTAATCGCAAAAACACCAGCCGCACCCAATTACGCCAATCGCGCCACCCCTGCGGACGCCGCGCCGTCATCTCCTCAAACCGTCGCCGCGCCACCTTCAGCGACGCCCCGCCATACTGCACCTCAAACAAACACCCGCCCGCCGCCTGCAACCGAAACGCATCACAACCGCCCCACCGCCGCGCGATCGCCTGATATTCCAGCGTTAAGGCCGGATCATCCCGCGACGGCAACCGCACCAAATCGGACGCCTCACCCTCACTCAACTCACCCAGCCGCAAAATGTGAAACAGATTGAAAAAATCTGACGTGTACTGCGGTGTATCATCGCCATACTTCTCGATCGACTTGCGCGACGCGATCGCCAACATCACCGCCCCATCATCGGCCAACGCCCGCAACACCTCATAAAAACCGTTCGGGAACACCTCCGGCTGGTCGAGCAAATACTTAAACCGATCCAAACACAGCATCGGCAAAATACCCACCTTGCGCCAGACCCGCATCGCTTGATCAAACGCCACACGATCGAACGGGTCAACCTTCAGCGGCTGCTCCAGTTTCTTGCGTTCTAGCGGTTGCAACCAGCCCGATCGCTTCCTCGGAATCTCCGCCAATAGTGCCGCCGCGATCGCCTGATAAAACGCCTCCTCCGAATTCGCATTCGTCCGGCCAAACTCCACATACACCATGACGATCTCGTTCGGCTTCGGCGCTACGTCTTCATAAATGCGGCACACCTGACGCAATAGCGACGATTTCCCCGATCGCGCCTCGCCGACCAGGTTTACGCTTTGCGGCGTATCGTGAAACGCCCGATCGAAGATCTCGCGTAAATTGCGACTACGCCCGACAAAATAACGCCGCTCGACGATCGCGCCGCTCGTAAAAAATGGATTGATCACACTGCCCATCTCGATTCAAACGTTGTTGCGATCACTGCACTTAAACCGAACCCGCCACCGCCTGCCGCTCACGATAGCGATAGTACGCCGCGCACGCCCCCTCAGACGACACCATCGGCGCACCCAACGGACGATCGGGCGTACAGGTTTCGCCAAACGCCGGACACTCGTGAGGCTTCTTGAGTCCGCGCAAAATCTCGCCGCTTTGACAGACCCCATCATCCACCGAAGACGTCACCACCACGTCAAATCGCCGCCGCGCGTCAAACTGGGCATACTCCGATCGCAACTCCAGCCCGCTGTTCGGCAGCTCGCCAATCCCGCGCCAGGACTGCGCCGCCACCTGAAACACCGACTCGATCGTCGCGATCGCCGCCGCATTTCCCGGCTCGCGCACCGATCGCGCATAGCAATTTTCCACCGTCGCCGTTCCCGCCTCCAGTTGTTGCAGACAGTGGTATACCCCGTGCAAAATATCCAGCGGCTCGAAACCGGTGATAATAATCGGAACCTGAAAGCGATCGGCGATCGCGTGATACATCTCAAACCCGGTCACTGTACACACATGACCCGCCGCGAGGAAGCCCTGTACCCGGCAATCCGGCGCGGCCAAAATGGTGGACATCGCCGGGGGAACCAGCACGTGCGACACCAGTAGCGAAAAATTATCGAGGCCAAGCTGCTGCGCTTGACGGACGGCGAGAGCGGTGGCGGGGGCGGTGGTCTCGAAGCCGACGGCGAAAAAGACGATCTGCCGATCGCGCTGTTCGGCGGCAAGGCTGACGGCATCGAGGGGCGAATAGACGATCCGCACGTCCGCGCCTTGGGCTTTGGCGGAGAGGAGATCGATCGTCGATCCGGGGACGCGCAGCATGTCGCCGAACGAGCAAAAAATCACGTCGGGCTGTTGGGCGATCGCGATCGCGCGATCAATCGCCTCGATCGGCGTGACACAGACGGGACAACCGGGGCCATGTACCAGAGTGACCGTTTCCGGTAACAGTTGATCGAGGCCATGTTTAACGATCGAGTGGGTCTGACCGCCGCAAATTTCCATGATGGTGTGGGGGCGCGTCACCGTCGCCGCGATCGCGTCGGCCACCTGGCGGCAGCGATCGGCGTCGCGATATTCCTGGACGTATTTCATCGGTATACCTCGCCGAGGGGAGCGGCGATATCGATATCAACCGCAGCACGATCGCCGATCGCATTCATGGCGGCGATGTCATCGAGGGTTTGCTGCGCTTCGGCTTCATCGACGATCGCGATCGCGACCCCCGCATGGACGATCGCATAATCGCCGATCGTCGCCTCCGGCAGATACGCCAAACTCGCGGCACGAACGACACCGCCAAAGCTGATGCGCCCGCTACGGCTGAGGTCATCGCCGTCGATGCTGAGAATTTTTCCGGGAATCGCTAAACACATACCGGTTGGAGAAAGAAAAGATTTGACGGATTGCGACGGGTGAATCGTGAGTGTTGCGATGTTCACGTTTTTAGGGTTTAAGGATCGCAAAATTCACCATTGCCGCCGGATGGCGCTGTCTCGGGTAAGCTCGCCTTTATCCTAACGATCTTCTGAATCGACCTTGGGAAATTCCATGATTTTGTGATTTTGTTGTAAACAAACATAAATCCTTCCCACTTTTGTGACCTACGTCCTCGATCGCCACTACACGCCCGATCACGAACCGATCCCCGCCGCAGCCGCGACCCTCTCGCTGATTGCTGACGATCGCGCCCGTCCCCGCCATCGCTTTACCGGCGATCGCGGCGAAGACCTTCACCTCGATTTACCGCGCGGAACGATCCTACGCGACGGGGATCGCCTCACCGATCCCGCAGCTTCGATCGTCGTCACCATCCGCGCCAAACCCGAACTCGTCTATACCGTCACGGCAACGTCCGCGCACCATTTAACCCGCTTGGCCTACCATCTCGGCAACCGCCACGTTGCGATCGAAATCGGTCAAACGTATTTGCGATTACAACCTGATCCCGTGCTCAGGGCTATGCTTCTACAGCTTAAGGCAGACATTAACGAGGACGTTTTACCGTTTTCGCCTGAAGTCGGCGCATATCACGGGCACGCTCATAGCACCCCTAAACGATCTAAGTCGTGATCCCCAGCGGATATATCACAAGCTCGAAATGGGTTAAAAGCGTTATGAGTAAGGCATCATAAGAAAGACTGATCAAATCAATTGGTTAGAGCTATCAGATGCTTGACGACGACTTTAGTAAGGTCTCGTTTCGTCCGGTTTTGATGTCGTCGAAATTTTGCGAAGCGGCAAATCGCAACCCGCGATTTGCACGTTGATCTTGTGCTTTGCGAGTCGGTGAATTTTCCTTTAGTATTTATCCTCTAAACCCGATTCACGACAGAGCATACGTACGATCGAAGGCATTTCGATCCATAACTCTTTGTTCCTGTGATGACCGGCCTTGCAATGATCTTGATCTACTTCGATCGAACTCATGTTTCAGGAATCTAACCGACGTTAAAGCTTCGGAGCGATAACACTTCCCTTTTCAATTTAATGTCTAAATTAGTGTCTAAAGTTTGATCGCTAGCCGCAGCAAACCTAACCTAAGCTTTAGCTTTCCCTTTCACGAGGAACCGATATGGCTCGACACCGCGTCGAACGCAGCGCACACTCCGATACTCACATCACCGACATGACCGTAAATACTATGGCTGGCCACTCCAACTCCTCAATTCCAACCGAAGCCTCTGCAAGCGTGGGGCCGCGCTGGCTGGAAGAAGAACGCGATGCGTGCGGTGTGGGCTTCATTGCCCAGCAACAGGGCAAGGCGAGCCATACGGTCATCGAAAATGCGCTGCGATCGCTCGGTTGTATGGAACACCGGGGTGGCTGTAGTGCGGATTACGATTCGGGAGACGGATCGGGTATTCTCGCGGCGGTTCCGTGGGCGTTGGTCGATCGCTGGGCGAAACAAACGGGTCTCGCGGCGCTAGATCACGAAAAGACAGCGGTCGGCATGACATTCCTGCCCCAAGATAGCGAAACCGCCGCCACCACACGGGACATTGTTAAGCAAACGTTAGAATCTGAAGGATTGACGCTAGTTGGCTGGCGTCCGGTTCCGGTTGCGCCGGGTGTGTTGGGTCGTCAGGCGGCGGAATTGCAGCCGACGATCGAACAGTTTGTCGTCACGAGCGAGCTGGAGGGCGATGAGCTGGAGCGTCAGCTATTCCTCGGTCGCCGCTCGATCGGCAAGGTGCTGAACGACCACGCCAACATCGAGTGGGGCGTTAACTTTTATATTTGCTCGCTATCGGCCAAGACGATCGTTTACAAAGCGATGGTTCGCGCCGAAATCCTCGGTGATTTTTATCTCGATCTGAAAGACCACGACTACGTCTCGGCTTTCGCGGTCTATCACCGTCGCTTCAGCACCAACACGATGCCCCGCTGGCCGTTGGCGCAACCGATGCGCCTGCTCGGTCATAATGGCGAGATCAATACGCTGCTTGGTAACGTCAACTGGATGCTGTCGCGCGGTGCGGAACTGTCGCACCCGGACTGGGGCGATCGCATCCGCGAGCTGCTGCCCGTCGTGAACCTCGACAACAGCGATTCGGCCAACCTCGATAACGTCCTAGAGCTGATTGTCCGCTCCGGTCGCACGCCAATGGAAGCGCTGGCGATCCTGGTTCCCGAAGCGTATATGAACCAACCGGCGCTCGAAGCCTATCCCGAAGTCGTTGATTTTTACGAATATTATCGCGGCCACCAGGAAGCCTGGGATGGCCCCGCGCTGCTGGCGTTCTGCGATGGTAAAACCGTCGGCGCGGGTCTCGATCGCAACGGTCTCCGCCCCGCACGTTACGTCATCACCAATGACGGCATGGTGATCGTTGGCTCGGAAGCGGGCACGGTTCCCCTGGATGAATCGACGATTATCGAGAAAGGTCGCCTCGGCCCCGGTCAGACGATCGTTGTGGATCTGGAAAATCACAAACTGCTGAAAAACTGGGACGTGAAGCGCGAATTTGCCTCACGCAATCCCTACGGCGAGTGGGTCAAGGCGCGTCCGATCCTCGGTCAGGCCGATGATACCGGTTTCGAGACCGACGCCGCGACACTGCTAACCCAGCAAAATGCCTTTGGTTACGGTCAAGAAGAAGTCGAAATGGTAATCGTCGGCATGGCCACCGAAGCCAAAGAGCCGACCTACTGCATGGGCGACGATATCCCGCTGGCGGTGCTGTCCGATAAGCCACACTTGCTTTACGACTATTTCAAACAGCGTTTCGCTCAGGTCACCAACCCGCCGATCGACCCGCTGCGGGAAGGTCTGGTGATGTCGCTGAAAATGTCCCTCGGTCGTCGCGGCAATCTGCTCGATCCGTCGCCGGGAGTTGATCGCCTGTTGACGATCGACAGCCCTGTGCTGACCCATAAAGATCTAAGCGGCATTCGCAATTCGGTCTTGTCCACGGAAACGCTGACGACGCTGTATCCGGTGGAAACGGGCTTGAAAGCGGCGATCGACACGCTCTGTGCCGCAGCGGTGGCAGCGGTGAACAATGGCGCGGAAGTGCTGATTCTGAGCGATCGTAGCGAGACGGGTCTCACCGCTGATCACCTCTACATTTCACCCCTCGTGGCCGTCGGCGCGGTTCACCACCACCTGATCAGCCAAGGTCTGCGGATGCGAGCCTCGCTGATCGTCGATACGGCGCAATGCTGGAGTACGCATCATTACGCGTGTTTGGTCGGTTACGGCGCGTCGGGCGTGTGTCCGTATCTGGCGCTGGAGACGATCCGTCAGTGGCGCAGCGAAGAGAAAACGCAGAAACTGATGGATGCCGAGCGGATTCCGGCGGTGACGCTGGATGAGGCGATCGCCAACTATCGCAAAGCTGCTGAAGCGGGCTTGCTAAAAATCCTCTCGAAAATGGGAATTTCGCTGTTGGCAAGCTACCAAGGGGCGCAAATTTTCGAGGCGATCGGCGTTGGTAAAGAGATCGTTGACCTGGCGCTCAAAGGCACGGCGTCGCGGATTGGCGGTTTGACGTTGGCGGATCTCGAACACGAAACGGCGGAATTCGTCAAACGAGCCTTCCCCGAAGCGCAAAAGCTGGAGCATTTCGGCTTTGTCCAGTGCCGCAAAAAAGGCGAGTATCACGGCAACAGTCCCGACCTGAGCAAGCTGCTACACAAGGCCGTGCGCGATCGCGAGTACGACCATTACGAAACCTACACGAAATATCTCGAAAACGCACCCGTCGCGACGCTGCGTGACCTGCTGGAATTCGGCAGCGATCGCGAGTCGATCCCCGTTGACGAGGTGGAGTCGATCGAGGATATCCTCAAAACCTTCTGCACGGGCGGCATGTCCCTCGGGGCGCTGTCGCCGGAAGCTCACGAAACCTTGGCGATCGCCATGAACCGCATCGGCGGTAAGTCCAACTCGGGCGAGGGCGGTGAAGATCCGGTGCGCTTCGGTGTGCTAAACGACGTAGACGAAAACGGTCATTCCGCAACGCGCCCCGCACTGAAGGGTCTGAAGAACGGTGACACCGCGTGTTCGTCGATCAAGCAAATCGCCTCGGGTCGTTTTGGCGTCACGCCGGAATACTTGATGAGCGGTAAGCAGCTCGAAATTAAGGTCGCCCAGGGTGCAAAACCGGGTGAGGGCGGTCAGTTGCCGGGTAAAAAGGTGAGCGAATATATTGCGTCGCTGCGCCGATCAAAACCCGGTGTCACACTAATTTCGCCGCCGCCGCACCACGATATTTACTCGATCGAGGATCTGGCGCAGCTAATCTACGATCTACACCAAATCAACCCGGCGGCGGGCGTTTCGGTGAAGCTGGTCTCCTCGGTGGGAATCGGCACGATCGCGGCTGGTGTGGCGAAAGCGAATGCCGATGTGATCCAGATTTCTGGTCACGACGGCGGCACGGGCGCAAGTCCGCTGAGTTCGATCAAGCACGCGGGTAGCCCCTGGGAGCTGGGTCTTTCGGAGGTGCAGCGTGTGCTGATCGAGAACGGGTTGCGCGATCGCGTCGTGCTGCGTTCCGATGGCGGTATGAAGTCCGGCTGGGATGTTGTCCAAGCGGCGATGCTCGGTGCGGATGAGTACGGCTTTGGGACGATCGCGATGATCGCCGAGGGTTGCATCATGGCGCGGGTGTGCCACATGAACAGTTGCCCGGTGGGAGTGACGACGCAGCGTGAGGATTTACGCAAGCGTTTCCCTGGTATGCCGGAGCATGTGGTGAATTTCTTCCTGTATGTGGCGCAGGAGGTGCGATCGTTGCTCGCGACGCTGGGCTACAAGTCGTTGCGCGAGATTGTCGGTCGTTCGGACTTGCTAAAAGCTCGCAATGTGCAGCTCAGTAAGGTGACGGCGCTGGATCTCGATTGTCTGCTGAAGTTGCCCCAGGGCGAGAATCGCGACTGGGCGATCTATCAGGATGTGCATACGAACGGTCATGTGCTCGATGATGAGATCTTGGCTGATGCGGAGATCAAGGCGGCGATCGCCAATCAAACGGCGATCGAGAAGACGATCGCGATCGTTAATACCGATCGTAGTGTCGGGGCGCGGGTGTCGGGCGAAATCGCGAAGCGTTATGGCAACACGGGCTTTAAGGGTGCGATTAATTTGCGCTTTACGGGCAGTGCGGGTCAGAGTTTCGGCGCGTTCAATCTGGCGGGCATGGTGCTGACGCTGGAGGGTGAGGCGAACGATTATGTCGGTAAGGGCATGAATGGCGGGGAGATCCGCATTACGCCGCCGACGGGTTCATCGATCGATCCGTCGCAGAATGTGATTCTCGGCAATACGTGTCTTTACGGTGCGACGGGCGGCGTTTTGTTCGCGCGGGGTCGTGCGGGTGAGCGTTTTGCGGTGCGTAACTCGAAGGCGCAGGCGGTGATCGAGGGTGCGGGCGACCACTGTTGTGAGTACATGACGGGTGGTGTGGTCGTGGTCTTGGGGCCGGTGGGTCGCAATGTCGGCGCGGGAATGACGGGTGGTCTGGGGTATTTCCTGGATGAGGACGGCGGTTTCGCGGCGAAGGTGAATCCTGAGATTGTGTCGATTCAGCGGGTGGTTTCGCCTGCGGGTGAGGCGCAGTTGAAGGATTTGGTTACGGCGCAGGCGGCGCGGGGCAGTTTGAAGGCGAAGCGGATTCTGGAGAACTGGGCGGAGTTTCTGCCGATGTTCTGGCAGGTGGTTCCGCCGTCGGAGGCTGGTTCGGCTGAGGCTGCTTCTGAGGTGACGAAGGAGTTGGCTAAAGCCTAACTGGGAAAACTAGCAGTAGAGTTGGTAGTGATATTGGTGAATGATGTCTTCGTTACTACCCATGACCCAAATCTATAGTTGTCCAGCAATTCTCAATCGGGCTGTTAAAACTTCCAGGTTGAGAATTTCTGGCAAAGACTTGATACCACAATCATTAAGCGCTACAATAGCTTGTAATAGAACTCGCAAGGATCAAGTGAGCTGTAAGAAGCTTGCCATAGAGAAATAACGCAATCCTGCGAGACGTGTATGTGTACAGCCATGTCAGCCAACGCCAAAGGTGTTGTAGCTGATATGGCTGTATGCTTTTGGGGATATTGAATGTCAATTTCAAGCTCAATCAATTCTTATCTAAACCGACAAATTCAAGAACTTCGGGAACAAAAGGTCACAGTATACGATGAGAAATTTTGTCGGGATTGCTTGACACATATTGGCCACTCTCGAATCATAGAGTACTTGTCTCCCGTAACAACAGAGCTTATATGTCAAGAGAACTTCGGTTTTGAGAGCATTGTCCATCTTTACCGTTTTGATGAAAAGCTGCGGCTACTAGTTTTTCAGGCTCTTGGATACGTGGAGTCCTCGATTAGATCTCAGCTCTCGTTCCATGTGACACTTGAGCACGGTAGTAAAGCTCATTGTGATTCTGGTCTGTGGAATTCGCGACATTATAAAGGTAATTATAGCAATTTCACAAGTTATGAGTGACAGTAGCAGCAGTGTGTGAACCAATGG
>CAZFJL010000094.1:0-10335 GCA_964518905.1 uncultured Geitlerinema sp.
CGGGGAATTAGCTCAGTTGGTAGAGCGCTGCGATCGCACCGCAGAGGTCAGGAGTTCGAGTCTCCTATTCTCCATTTTCGGGAGAGACATTGCTGTCTTTGCCCACCCTAAGCGATAAGCAAGAATCGGGCAATTCACCAGGAATTCCCGAAGAAATTCCCTACGAGATCGGCATCAGCGGCGATCGCGCATCCACGGGCGCTAACCGGTCTAAACATCCGAGCAGCTCAACGGGTGTCACGGGCTTACCTAAATAATCATTTGCCCCGAGGCTGAGTGCCTTTTGGCGGTGTCGATCGCCCGTGCGCGAGGTCAAGACAACCACGGGCAAGCTATGGCAGACCGAATGCGATCGCACTTTACTCAGTAACTCGAAACCATTAACGTTCGGCATTTCCAAATCGGTCACGATCGCACTAATTTCGCTGCTGTGCTGTTCGAGCTTGAGCAATGCTTCCTGACCGTCACGACAGGGAATCGTTGTAAAACCCGCGTGCGCCAAAATTCGTTCGAGCGATCGCCGTGCGCCGGTCGAATCCTCTGCAATCAAAATCGTCCGTGTCGCCTGGGATAGCGTTGTCCCTTCCACCACGTGGTGTTTATTAGAACTGGGTTTCAAGAAGCGCGGCATAACCACCGGAACCACTTCTCCCGTCCCCAAAATCGTACACCCAGCGATATAAGGCGGGATCGGTACGGTGCGATCAAAGGGTCGCAAAATGAGCTGACGCTCATCGACGATCTCATCAATGGTCACGGCGATCGGTGGCCCCGATCGCTTAAAGATCAGCACCACGCGGGGCGAACTCGATTCGGCGGATCGATCGCTATAGGGCAGCATTTGTGCCAAAGGATAGAGCGGCAAAACACGGCCCCGCCAAGTCATCGATCGCTCCGCTTCGCTCGTCCCAAATCCAGGAACATTCGCGAGACCGACCGCATCGTCATAGGGCATGATGTCCAAAATCGTATCGGTGGGAATGGCGAGCGTCCGTGAACCGACCCGACAGAGTAGGAGTGACAGTAAACTCAGGCTCAGGGGTAAACGGATGGTAAACGTTGTGCCCTGTCCGGGCTGCGTGTCCACGTCAACCGTTCCGCGTAGCTGAGAAACCTGAGTGCGGACGATATCCATGCCGACGCCGCGCCCCGAGATATCACTCACCTGCTCTGCCGTCGAAAATCCGGATTGCCAGATAAAGCTCAGAATTTGCTCGCGGGCTAGTTGTGAAATGGGTACGTGAGAGGGGCAAAGACCACGCTCCACGGCCTTTTTGTAAATTTGCTGTAGATCAATACCGCGTCCATCATCTTTGAGTGAAATCGCAACTTCACTACCCTCGATTTGTGCCTCGATCGCGATCGTCGCCGTTTCGGGTTTATCGAGTGCAACACGCTCACCGGGTAGCTCGATTCCGTGGTCGAGGGCATTGTTGAGAATGTGGGTGAGTGGCGTCTGTAATTGTTCGAGCAAGACCTTATCGATCGGCACGTCTTCACCGGTAATGGTCAGCGTTGATTGCTTGCCAACCCGCTGATTAATCCGGTTGAGCTGCGGAACAAACCGCTGGGCGAAGTCTTTGAACGGAACCAGTCGCGAGCTGGTAATGTCGTCGTAGAGGTGATCGAGATCCCCGCGTAAACCCGCCAGATTTTGGGCAAATTCACGGCTGACTAAATCAATATCAAAGCGTGTTTCCTGAACCTGGGTAATTAGTTCCTCGAAGGTTTGTAAACTGCTGTGCAGCGCGGTATAGCGGTCTAATTCAAGCGCATCAAATTCCGTATTATCTTCATGCTCCGAGGTCTCTTGATCGTCGGTTTCGATCACGTTTTGATCCGTCGGTGCTTCCAGGCGGGTTGGTCGAGTATTGGTCTGAGACTCTTCCGTAGAGACCCGATCGTACAGAGTTTGCACGGCATCGCGCACGGGCTTCACTTGCTCCACTAAGCGACGCAAATTTAGGCTGGCTTGACGCAGTTGTTGCTGCTGAATCGTTAAGCGTTCATGCACCGTAATCAGCTCACCGACCCGACTGCCCATGCGTTCAACCCGTTCAACCGGCAATCGCAAATACTGCAAGCGCTCCTGCGATTCTGCCGGTATACCGACATCGTGTTCGATCGCATCCTGTGTCTGCGCTTTTTCGTGAGCCGCTTTCTGGGCGTTCGCCTGCTGAGACTCTAGCCCTTCAACCACCCGATCTCGTTTTTGACGTAGCTTTTGAACCAGGCTAGCGGCTAAGGCCGGAAAATCGATTTCGTTGTGGGTTTCGTGGGTCAACTCAACGATCGGATCTAGCAAGTCCACCAACCATGGCTGTCCGAACGCTTCTCCTAGTAAAATTCCCTCATCCGTCAGTATCGCCATACCTTCCCGAATTTCCATCGGATCTTGGCTCGTAGCCAGCAACTCCTCGAAGCGAACGAGGCAGCTTTCTAAGTCTGATTTCAGCATTGACAGCACGAGTCCAACTCGCGCTGACGACAATTCTGGCGGGTCATCACTCGCGGCTGAAGTCGCTTGACTAGGCTGGAGTGAACCCTGAAATTCTTCCAGCGCCGCGAGCAAATTGGGATTGGCTTCAACGGCTTCGCTATTCGCCGATCGCGCACTTTCGAGCATGTAGGCTAGCTCTTCAATGCCTTGCTGCATCAAGATCGAGGCCGAGTCGGTATCTTGAATTTGTCCGGCATTCCATGCTTCGAGCAAATCCTCGATCGAATGCGCCAGCGCACTGAGTGACGGCATTCGAGCAATCCCGGCTCCACCTTTCACCGAGTGCGCCGCTCGCATTAAAGCTTTGTAGTCGGGTGCTGCACCGAGTTCGACCTGTTCGAGACCATGTCGCAATACAGCTAGATATTCCGGCGCGTCTTCTTCGAGAAAACATTGCTGCGCTTCCAGTGCGATCGCTTCGAGAACAGCGGGATCAAGCGTATTGGTCATGAATCTATCTCAGCACTCGACACTATCAGGATGGGCAATCAATCGGAATTGGGGAAACTGAGACACAACAGAACGAAGCCTTAAGGTCACCGCCAAGCTTTCACAAACTTTGTAAGACCCGCTATTTCTCCAAGCGGAACTGGGATACCGATTCCGTTAGCGTGGAGGCCGTAAATACGAGCTCTTGCAAAGATTCAGCCACTTCTTGAACTCGTTCGGCGGTGGATTGCGCGATCGTTTCCACCCGCTCCATCAGTTGGTTCACCTGAGCCGACGCCTCTGACTGGCTGTTGGTATTGCTCGAAATCGCCTGAAGATACTCGTTAATACTTTGACTAATTTCGGCCAGACCTTTCAGCGTCTGTTTCGTCTGCGCCACCAGTTCCGTTCCCTCTGCAACTTCCGACTTACCCACTTCCATCGCTTGTTGCACTTCCACCGTATCCTGCTGAATGATCTCGACGATCTGCTCAATACTGCGGGTCGCCTCGGTTGCTCGCCCAGCTAGCCGTCGAACCTCCTCCGCCACCACCCGGAAGCCCTGACCATTTTCGCCAGCCCGCGACGCTTCGATCGAAGCGTTATACGCCAGCAAGTTCGTCCGTTCTGCGATCCCCGAAATGATCGTCAGAATTTGCAGAATTTGTTTGAACGACTCCGTGAGCCGATCCACCTTACTCGCCGTTTCTGCCACAGCGCTGCTGATATTTTTGATGCTGGTTACAGTCATATCCATCACCTCCTCACCCTCACGAGCCGCCTTCACCCCGCGTTGGGCCACCAAAGCCGCCTGCTGTGCCGATGTATCCACCGTTCGGATCAGCTCACCGATTTGGTTAACTGTCGCTACACTCTGCGCGATCTCAGACGATTGCACAACGGACTCTTGTGATACTCGCTGCATCGACGGCGCACTCCCTGTCGCCAGTTCATCCACCCGCCGCGCCACCGTTTGCACATGACTGACCAGCATCCGCAAACGCCGAATCGTGGTGTTGAAAGCATCAGCGATCGATCCAACTGCGCCATCGGTCACCGGCGCATTCACGGTTAAATCCCCGCGCTGCGCCCCTTCGATCTCCAGCAGCAGATTGACCACCCCTTTTTGCAGCCGCTCTTTTTCAGCACGTTGTTGTTCCGCCTCTTGCCGACGTAGCTCTTCCTGCTTGCGCACAGCATCAATGTTGGCCTCAATACTGACCGCCATCTGGTTTAGCTCTTGAGCCAAAATACCGATCTCATCTTGCCGTTCCGTTGCCTGTAATCGGGTTCCCCGTTCACCCGCTCCCACCTGTTGCGCAAAGTCGGCCAATTCCCCAATCGATCGAGCAAACGCCCGCGCCACGAAAAATGCCAGCGTACTCACCACCAGTGCCGCCCCACCACCAACTGCCAAGCCAAGAAGTTGCTGCGCTCGCACCAGTTGCTCTAATTCGGTCTGAGGCTTGGCAACGGAAACCATCCCGACGGGCTTGGCCGCTGGATCGTTGCGCTTATTGTGGTCATAGAGCGGACGATATAAAACTTGGTAATTCGTGCCGTTAATATTCTCAAACTGGGTCACCGAATCTTGACCATTTTCTAAGATCGCATCCGATACAACCTCGGGCGCAAATGTGCCGATCGCCCGTGTTCCATCTCCCATATCGAGATTGGTATTAACACGCCAGTTATACGCAAAAACCGAAATCGCCTCCGCGTCATAAAGCTGTTGAAATTCATCGAGCAGGGCATGGTGACGGTTGTGTAGAACTCCGACTATTGCCGTACCAACAACCTTGCCACCAACCTTAACCGGATAGACGACAACGGTAGACAAACCCGCCTGATAATCATCCACATCGTAGGTATTACCGGGAGCTGCCGGTAAGCTCGGATCTAGAGAGCCACGGGGCGGAATACTGGCCTGCGATGCTAGTCCCAACTGGGCGATCGTTTCCCCTGGCAGGACCTCAATTCCCCGCTGGGGTTCACCCGTTTCCAACACATCTCGCACAATTTCCGCACTGCTCAGATCAATCCCGGAACGAGAATCGATAAGCTGAAACTCGGCGGGATCGATCTCACGATCGGGGGCGGGCACCGGAGGATACGTTGCTTCATTGGCGGCTTGGTGAATTTTGATCCCCTGCGTCACGGTACGCCCTTGAGAATCCGTGAGAATCCGAAAGCTCTTGGTCACGTCAGCACGGTTACGGTCACCCGCCGATAATGCCTCTGTGACCAATGCCGTTAGATAGGTCCGATTACGTTGGACTTGCGCCGGTTGATCCAAATTCACCCCAACAGCTTGAACAAGCTGCGCCAGGTTTTCCGCTTCTGTCGCGCTGTCATCTTCCGTCCAGCCCACATAGTCATCCTTCCACGCCGACGCATCAGAGCGTAACTGACTGACAAAATCTTCCTGCACCCGTTCTTGAGTTCGGCTAATCAAGAACACCGTTGCGATCGCAACCGGAACAGTCGAACCAATCACAAGCAGCAACGTTAACTTGTTTGCGAAACCCAGATCCCGCCACCAATTTTTCAACTGATGCCAGTAATACACAACCCGGTTTTGACCTTTGTCGATCAAACTTGAGGGTTCCGGAGGCTGTGAAATCAATACACGATTAACTTCTACAACCGGATGCGCTTTTTCTGCCAGCACTTCGAGCGCTTTACGCGCACTAGTACCATGAAACCCTGCGGCATCAACGCTCAGAATTTCTTCGTAAAGCAAACGCGCACGATCAAAATCCTTTGTCTGTTCGCAGCGACTCGCTTCAAGGAGCTTTTCGAGCAAAGTATCCGTCGTTTGGGTCATGGTTCTTAGGGCTTAATGCAAGCGCAGAAGGAAGATCGTAATGTTCGTCGATCAGAAATTGAGAATATTCGGGCTGTAAAGTGCCATAAAATCAGACCGCATATTTTTCAACAGTGTCAAGCAGTGCCTGCGGTGCATAGGGTTTAACGACATAGTCCTTAGCCCCCTGTCTGAGTGCCCAAAACTGATCAAACTCCTCACTCTTAGAGCTACAGAAAATGATCGGAATCGATTGAAACTTGGCATCCTCCTGAATCATCCGGCACAGTTCCAGGCCGCTTTTACCCGGCATGACAATATCGAGAACAATGAGGTTGGGGAGGGCTGAGATCTTCTGAAGCTTGTCCCACGCTTCGTCAACACTACTTGAGAGCAGAACGTCATAGCCTGCTTGCGAAAGTAGCGCCTTAATCATGGCCTGCTCTGTATGGCCGTCTTCGACGACAAAAATCGTTTTCATAGTCGTGTTGTCGATGTGTTTTGAGTTAGTAAAGTTAGGGTCATGACGCAATCTATGGAGGAAAGACAACGCTCACAGAGGTCTGTTTCAATCCACTGAAACACGAACATATACAAGCCATTTAGCTCGTCGAGTCGCTACACTTGGAAGCGATCGACAGAGGCTTGCAGGGTTGAAACCTCACGCAAAAGTTGCTGCAAGACTTCAACCACCTTATGCGCCGCCTCTGCATTCGCTAATGAGACCCCAGCAACAGACTTCATGGTTTGGTTCACTTGCTGTGATGTCTCGGTTTGTTCGGTCGTATTTGCCGCAACCCGTTGCAATGCCGTGTCAATCTCTTGGCTCAAGGTTGTGAGATGAGACAGGGTTTTTTGGGTTTGATGTACAAGTTGCGTGCCATTCACAACCTCTGAAGTTCCCACCTCCAGGACATTGATCACACTGGCGGTCTCTTCCTGAATACTTTGGACAAGACGTTCAATATCCTGTGCAGACTCACTCACCTGGGCCGCCAGATTACGAACTTCGTCTGATACCTGACGAAATCCCTGACCTTGTTCTCCAGCACGTGCTGCCTCGATCGAGGCATTAAATGCCAGGAGGTTAGCCTGCTCAGAAATACCAGTAACGATCGCCAGGATTTGTGAGACCTCCTGAGCGGATTCCGCGAGACGCTTCGCTCGCTTGGACGTATTCGACACCGCTGTCCGAATTTTTTCCATACTCACCACCGTTCGATCCATCGCTAGATCTCCGTCGTGAGCCGCCTCGATCGCATTTCGCGCAACTTGCGCCGACGACTGGGTTAACTCCGAGACCTGCTCGATCGACACTACCATCGCAGCGACATCTTCACGAGCGCTTTTCAAGGTTTGAGATTGCTCCAAAGCCGAATCCGAAACTTGACGTACAGAAGCTTCCCCGCTACGCGCCCCCTTTGTCAGCGACTGAGTTACGTCAACGACTTGAGCCACGATGTAGCGCAGAGAGTCAATCGTGGCATTAAATGCATCCGCGATCGATCCAACTTTACCGTCAATCATCGGTGCACGTGCCGTTAGGTTACCGCTACGAACTTCCTCAATTTGTACCAGAAGTTCAATCACCTGTTGCTGTAGGCGCTGAGTTTCTCGTGTCGCAGATTCCAGGTCGATCCGCTTGTTATGTTCAGCGTCAGCTAATTTTTGCTCACATTTGATCGAGTAATTTCCAAGATCATGAATGACACGGGCTAGCTCTCCAATCTCGTCGCCCGCAGAACCGAGTAAGCGCAAACCTTGGTCATCGAACGCCTGACCTTGCGATCGGCAATCCGCTTGCTGTGCCAAGAAATGCAAATGTTGGATCAAAGTACGGATTACGCTTCCGACAACAAGAAGAGTTCCAGACATCGCAAGCAAGCCAACGAGTAGGCCAACCTGCCGCTGTCGATCAAACAGCAACTTAAGTTCCGAACTCGAAATCGACGCTTCCTGATTAACTGTATTTACCCCCTCAAAGCGTTGCTCTAAACGCTGAGGCAGCCACCATAGCGCTGCAATTGAAACTGCCACGATCGGAAAAGCCGTTGCCCCTAAAATCTTCCACCGTAGAGACGACAAACCACCGTTCGGCACATTACGACGTACTGAACGGCTTTCGCGAGCAGGAATACCCACTTGAGCATCATTGTTTTCGCCGAGGCGTGGCTCAACAGACGCAACAACATCGTGCATCTCCTTCGTCTTTGACGACTGCACGGAATCACTATCGATCGGTAAATCCTGTTGTTTATCCGGACTTACTAAAGTTTGCTCATCTGGGATCTTGTCCCGAGGCTCAATCGTTTCTAATGCTTTTTGAGCACTTTGCCCCCATGTTCCGTCTGTATCTGCGGCAACAATTTCATGATACAGAGCAGCAGCCTGCCTGATATCTCCCGCTCGCTCATAACTACTCGCCTCAAGCAGCTTGCCAAGTAAAACTTCTTCCGTTTTTGCCGAACTTAGATCGTGAGATGTAAGTTCCTGCGCCATTGGATCACTCATATCCGTCGATGTCTGGACTGTCGTAGAGCCTGAAAGAGATTGAGTCATGCTCGTATTTCCTGCAAGTAAAGCAACATCGCGAGTCTTCCTCTAACGTTGAACCGTCTCTGCAATAGCGGTTTCAGGTTGCAATTGCCGAGCCTGAACAATATCAAACAGATGATCCGGTTCAAGAATTGCGATCCCCAAGCGGTCATGATAAGCAACTCGCTGCAACAAATTGCGCAACCTCGGCTTAAGGCGCTTATCAATTTGCTGAACGTGAAGAGGGGTAAAGACCCCCTCTAGAGACGAAACAACACACGCCAGCGCACCCTGATTACTTAATCCGGCGTTTGACGAACGGAGAACAACTGCGGCCAACCGTTGACCAGGACTGCAATAGACAAATCCCAGCCCGAGAACATGACTTAAATCCATAACCCAGATCAACTTACCTTCACGATTTACTGTTCCGAGTAGTGAGACATCGAGACCCGGGATCGGACACACCAACTGGGGCTCAATTTTTAGAACCGTTTGAACATGCTCAAGGGGTAGGGCAATACGAACATCCCCAGATACTCGAACCTTGAAATAATCTTCCTGGGTCATGGTGACCAAGCTCATTTCTACAGTAAATACACTCACGCGGAAGGCTCTCAATTATTTCAGAGCCTTATCAGGTCACCGTTGCTGCCGCCTCAACAGCTTTTTGAATAGACTCAATTAATCGACCGGGATTAAATGGCTTGGTGAGGTAGTACTCTACCCCTAATGTCTTGGCTCGGAGTCGATCAAGAATACCGTCGCGTCCTGTTAGCATCACGATCGGAATTTCGCGCAATTGCCGGGATTGACGCAACATACTGCAAAGTTCATACCCATCAATATCCGGCATATTGACATCCATTAAGATAACCGCAGGCCGCTGTCGAACTAGCGCTGTTAAAGCCTGTGTTGGTTCCGTAATCCCCAAAACGTCATAGCCCGACATCTCCAGCACACCCTTGACATGCTTTTGAACAGTTTTACTATCGTCAATACACGCGATCGTTAATCGCTCAGAGGGTTCAACCTCATGATCAAGAGACGAAAAATGTTCACCAGCATCGTGTGTCGAGACAACCTCGCAATTCGCTAAAGGCTTTGGCGAAAAAGAGAGAACCCCCTCATGTATATAAGGTACAGCCCAGGCCACAAGATTATTAACAGAGACACCTAAATTCGTTGCAATCTGATAAACCGAATGCTGGCTTAGCAACTCTTTGATAACGACAGGGGCTGCCAATTTCGTATTACGTTGGCCGCGAAAAACAAGCGGCCGTCCTTGCCATATTTGGTTGAAAATCAATTGCTGTGTTTCATCCAGCATCATTAGATCATACGGCGATGACAAAAAGCTCCCCCACTGCTGCCACTGTGACGCCATTTGTAGTAGAGGGGCTGGCAAATTAGCAAGAGGTGTTTCAATCAAAACAGGATTAAGGCGAGTTGATCGATTAAGAGTGACACAAGTCTGGGGTAAAGCCAAAATTTGCACCAGAGCCTCTAGTGACAACCTCATCAAAAGCTGCCGTAGCTTAGCCATTGGCAGACCATTACTATGCCAGCAGGCACAGATATCTGAGTACTCAAAGGAGTCATCAGCAAATTCCTGTTGAGCCAGCAATTCCTGATGACCACGAACTAAGCAACGCAAGCGCTCATGACGACGAACCGCACTAGTGGCATAGGCCAATTGACCACTACGCACATAAAGTTGCCAACTTACAGACGGTGATCTTAAATCTCGGAACGTCAAACACCCAGAAAGTGACTTACCGACAATATGGCTGAGCACTCTTTTTGGTTGCGTGACGACCTCAGCCCTTTTTTCGGTCATAAAGGCCGCTGGAGGGTTATCAGTCATAACTTAGGTAACGCCAACGGTAGACACTAATAGCTTACCGACATAGTTCCAAATTGCATACCGAATTTATACGTTATTTATGAAGTTATCCCAAAAAGGCAAAAGCGGGATTGATGATGTGTGAAATCAACCCCGCTGTGCTTGTGATGAGCGTGCTATGAAGAATGGACCTGGCACTGAGCTATTTTCCCAGGGGGA
>CAZFJL010000095.1:0-10294 GCA_964518905.1 uncultured Geitlerinema sp.
TTCCTGATTTAAACGCCTTTTCCTCTGAGTAAAACTACTTATTCAGAAGTCCTCTCACGGCCATTGACGATGACGACGTGGAAGGCGACCACCCCGCGACGATTTCCCACAGTGTCAGCAGTGATGACAACGACTATGATGACATCACGGTGGGAGATGTAGTTATTGACATCACCGACAACGACATCGGCTACGACATTACCAGCAGCGGTGACCTCACCGAAGGCAACAGCGGCACGCAAACCGTCACCTTCACCGTCACCCGCAGCGGCGACACCAGCGGCGAAACGACGATCGACTACGAACTCACCGGCACGGCCACATTCACCGCAGACTACGACAACCTCGGCGGCGACGTGACCGACAACACCGGAACCCTCACCTTCGCCGACGACGAAACCGCGAAAACCATCACGCTCGATGTCATTGGCGACACGGTGATCGAAAGTGATGAAACGATTATTCTGACGTTGTCTAATGCTGAAGACATCGCACCGGGAACCAACGCGATCGGCAGTGCGGTCACGGTGACGACCGGTGACGACGACACCCCAACACCTAGCCCCAGCCCCTCGCCCAGCCCCAGCCCAGTTCCAAGCCCTTCACCAACCCCCAGCCCGACCCCAACACCTAGCCCAACCCCAACCCCCAGCCCGTCCCCCTCGCCAGACAGCTCCACCAACGAAGAAATCACCCCCCGAAACGACACCATCAACCGAACCGGCGACACCGACGACATCATCGCCGCCCTCGCCGGTGACGACACCGTTAACACCGGCGGCGGTAACGACCAAGTCAACGGCAACGCAGGCAACGACACCATCAACCTCGGCGACGGCGACGACATCGGCTACGGCGGCAAAGACAACGACACCGTCAATGGCGCAGCCGGTAACGACACGATCGTCGGCGACCTTGGCAACGACGTACTCACAGGCGAAGCCGGTAACGATGTCCTGTTCGGCAACCTTGGCCTCGATGAACTATCCGGCGGTGACGGCAACGACGAACTCTACGGCGGCCAGGATGACGACCTGCTAGACGGCGGCGAGGGCAACGACTTCCTCACCGGCGACCTGGGAGACGACACCCTCACCGGCGGCAGTGGCGCAGACACCTTCCAAATCCGCACCGGCGACGGTTCCGATATCATCACCGACTTCAACAGCGCCGACGGTGACAAACTTTCGATCCAGGAAGTCATCAGCGGCGAAACCGGCGGTACATCGATCTTTACAGTGCAGCCCGTGGGCTTTGCAGACTTGACGATCGCCTCGAACACCACCAACACCACCATCAGCTTCAACAGTGAGGTACTCGTCACGCTCAACGGCATCACCAGCCTCAGCGCCAGCGACTTCGTGTAATCACGGTTCATAACTCACAAACTCGTGGCTTAATCCGAGAAAGCGGCATGATCCAGCGCGATCGTGCCGCTCTTTTGTGCCAAGATCAAACCACGCATTTTTCCGGTAGCTATGGGCTTATGGGCTTCATCGATCCCCGCACCGACTTCGGCTTCAAACGCATCTTTGGCTCCGATCGCAGTAAACCAATCCTGCGAAACTTTCTGAACGCGATTATCTACGACAGCGAACCACGCATCACCGACCTCGAGATTATCGACCCCTACCAAAACCCCACCCTCTACGACCTAAAGCAAAGCATTCTCGATATCAAAGCCGTACTCGACGACGAGACGATCGTGCTGATCGAAATGCAAATCTTGCCCGTCGAAGCCTTCACCGAACGTGTCCTCTACAACACCGCCAAAGCCTATTCCAGTCAGCTTAAACGCGGCAAACCCTACATCGACCTCCAGCCCGTTATTGCCGTCACCATTACCGACTTTGTCCTGTTTCCCGACAGCGCCAGCGATTCACCCATAAGCCGTTACAAACTCCTAGAAACCAGCACCGGCCATTGCTGTAGCGACCATTTAGAGCTGATTTTCGCCGAGCTGCCCAAACTGGCCGAACTTCCCGAACAGCTTGACAAACAAAGCGAACGCTGGTTGTACTTCATTCAACAGGCCGGAAAACTGGAAACCGTCCCCGAGATTTTGACCGATCGAGAATTTGACGCTGCGTTTGAAATTGCGAACGAAAGCCAACTGTCTCGTGAAGAATATGAGCTGGCTGAAAAGCAGCGGTTAAAGCTACTCGATGACCAAGGACGGCTCAACTACGCCATTAAGGAAGGCATCGAGCAGGGCATTGCCCAAGGGTTAGAGCTGGGTCTTGAACAGGGTCTTGAACAGGGTCTTGAGCGAGGGCTCGAACAGGGGCGAGCAGAAGGCCGCGAGGAAGGCCGTGAGGAAGGCCGCGAGGAAGGGGCTCGGCAAGCTCGGCTGGAAATCGCTCGGGGGCTGCTGGCGAGTAATAGTCCGGAGGTTGTCAGTCAACTGACGGGGCTATCGCTGGATGAGATTCGGGAACTTGAGGCGGGTTAATCGTTGCCCACCGACTCAAAATAGTTGATGTGCGGATGTGTGCCTCGTTCCCACGCTCTGATCGGTTGCGGGACGTTTGGCAGCCGTGACTCTTCTGACAGAAAGCGGCACGATCGCCTTGATCATGCCGCTTTCTGGGTTAAAACTCCAAAAAAACCTGGCTAGTGGGAAACTAAAATGCTGTGTTTTGCGTAGTGTTCTGAAGATTTCGCCGTCACACTGTTGCACAAATTGAATCAAAATAACGCAAGTGTGATCTCGGTTTAGGCCGATCGGCGATGCTGATCCTCGGAAGCTCGCATCTTCCGGGCGATCGCGACCCACTGTGATTGAGGATAAATCTCAATGTTGAATTTCCGTCTGGCAAGTATTCTGACGATCGCCGCATCTGGCTTCATCGCTGCGCCTGCCAATCCCACACCGCCCCGATCGCCCGATCGGGTCGAAGCCTGCGATCTGCTGATTGTGGGTGGTGGTCTGTCAGGGTCAGCGGCAGCCTATGAAGGGTTGCTCGCGGGGAAAACGGTGTGTTTAACCGAAATTACGGACTGGGTTGGCGGGCAAATTTCCTCCCAGGGAACCTCTGCGCTCGATGAACGCCCCACCCAGCGATCGCTCCTGTTTTATCCCCGTGGTTACCTCGAACTACGCCAAGCGATCGAAGATCATTACGGCTTACTCAACCCCGGCGGCTGTTGGGTTAGTAGCTCCTGTTTTATGCCCTACGACGGTCATAAGCTACTGTACGAGATGCTCAAACGCGCCGAGAAACAGGGTCGAGGTCAGCTCAAGTGGTATCCCAATACGGTGGTCAAAGAGTTGGGCTATCGTCCGAGTCCTGGTCGCGATCGCAGCGGTAATAGCGACAACGAGCTAGTCGATACGGCGATCACCATCCAGCACACGCCCCAGCCTGGAACCTCACCGCTCAACACCTACCCTCTGTCCGAGACGATCGAGGATGCCTATCGCTACGAGGATTCGGCGAAATTTGGCAAAACTATCATTGAATTTGTTCCGAAACAGACGATCGATACCACCGAAGACACCGACCAAAACACCGCTCAAAATACCAGCAACACCAGCAACACCAGCAACACCACCGCCGCCAACTGGTACGTGATCGACGCCACCGAGACCGGCGAACTGATCGGCCTCGCTGATATTCCCTACCGCCTCGGCATCGATCCCGCCTCCTACCTCGAACCCTCCAGCTCCGACCCCGACGGCGATCAATACTGCACCCAAGGCTTCACCTACACCTTCGCGATGGAAACCCAAGCGGAGGAGCAAACCTACGAACTACCACCGTTTTACGAGCAGTACGCCCCCTACTACAGCTACGAGCTACCCCGCCTCGCCGATTTCGAGTTGGTCTACACCTACCGCCAAATCCACACCACCGACCCCGGTGGTTTTCGCCCCGGCAACGTCCGCGACTGGCCGATCTATCCCGGCGATATCTCGATGCAAAACTGGACGTGGGGCAACGATTATCGCCCCGGTACGTCCGTCGATAACCTGATTTTTACGCGCGATCAGCTCACCACCACCGGTCAACTTGACCCCGGTGGTTGGCTCGGTGGTTTACGCACGGAAACCCTAGCACGCGGCGAAGAAAACGCGATCGGCTTTTTCTATTGGCTCGTCCAAGGAACCACCGACTCCCAACTTGGCGATGGCGTCAAACAACCCCAGCCCTACCACCAGTTTATGGCGGGCTTCGATACCCCCATGGGAACCGCTCATGGCCTCTCGAAATATCCCTACATGCGCGAAGGGCGGCGCATTATCGGTCGTCCCAGTTTCGCCCATCCCACCGGGTTCATGATCTGGGAAGTCGATATCTCACTGATGAATTACCGTGATCCCTACTATCTGGCTAATTTGGGTGAAGCTGAGGTGCGGCGACTGTGGGCGGTCTTGTCGGGACTGGAGGCGATCGACGTGATTTCCGGCAACGTGACGATCGACGACGTGCAGCCCCGCAACCGCGCCAGCATGTACCCCGACAGCGTCGGCATCGGCCACTACGCGATCGACTTTCATCCCTGCATGACCGAAAGCCCCCCGGAAAAACCGGGCAACACCGAACGCGAAGGCGAGCGCTTCGGCCAGGGTCGTGCCTTCCCATTCCCAGTCCCGCTCCGGGCGACGATTCCCCAGCGTCTCGACAATCTCCTCGTCGCCGGAAAAAGCATCGCCACCAGTCACACGGCGGCGGCGGCCTATCGCGTGCATTCCTTCGAGTGGTCGGTTGGCGCGGCGGTGGGAACCACGGCGGCGTTTGCCCTCGATCGTGACGTGATGCCCTTCGAGCTTGTGGACGATCTCCCCTACCCCGAGCCGGAGCTAGAAGCCCTACAGCGCCGACTCAACGAAAATCAAAACCCCACCGATTTTCCTGATACATCGATCTTTAATGACACTTGGGACGAGTGGAATTAATAGAATGATGTGGAAATCTTCCACGTAGTAAGGAGCAATTTGATTAGAATGTCCTCATCGAAGTTGGGAATCGCACTTTGACAAGTTCAGTGCTCTTAGTTTTCTAGATGAGTCCTAATCAAATTGTTTTTTGTTAGGACGTACAAAAAAAGCTGAGAGCACTGAGCTTGTCGAAGTGCGGTTTTTAGCTCAAACGAGAGCGTCCTAATACGATTAGTTTCTGCTATATGATATAGCAAAAAACGATTTGGTTAGGACGTATAAAAAAAGCTGAGAGCACTGAGCGGAGTCGAAGTGCGGTTTTCAGCTTGGACGAGAGTGTCCGAACACAATCGGCTTACGCTATAGAAGTTAAAACTTTGCACTGCACTGCAAGAAAAAGTAAGTCAGCTAAGTAATACGAATATCGGGATTTTGGGGCTTATTTTCGGGTATTGAAGGAGAGAGTTTATAGGTTTCAATAGGGGCTGAACCCGCAGAAAAAGTACAGGTTGAAAGAATGGCATTAAACCATTTGACGTGACTTAGCTTTGCTCGTAAAAATGAGGTTTTCTCAATGCGAGCCTGCGTGAAATTAGCATGGGTCAAATTTGCTTCAATAAAAGACGCACCCGTTGAACGAATACCTTCGACTAGCTTCATCGAGAAGACGATCGAAACACTGATAAACATAAAAGCGACGGTGATGTAGGCGATCGCGATCGGTATCAAACCTAGCGAAAAGTTCTGATAGGCACGATATAAACCTGCTGCGGAGAGATAGAACGTAGCGGGAAGCGTCGCGGCCCATAACCAGACCAAAGCCGGTGTGTACTTGTAGAACTGAGCGATCAACACCAACATCATGGCTAACATTGAAGCTGTCGAAAAGGCACTATTGTTTAAGCGTGCGATGAGCAACACTATCAGCGTGGTGCTTGCGGTCACCAGCGCAGAAATGATTTTACGACGCGTCGTGTTTTTTGTATGTCCAATTCGAGCCTGAGAAAAATTCGCACCGGCTAGATTAGCCTGTTTAAAGCTGCAATTGTTAATGTATGCGCCGCTAAAGTCGGCTCCCGAAAGATTTTGCCGATCGAAGGACAGACCAACGAGCTTTGTATTCGCAAAATCGTGACGTTTAGATTTCGACATGGGTATAACGTTTTAAACGTAAACAGGCAGAATTACTATTAAATATATTGATCAAGATATTGATCAATCTCTTGATCAAGTTGGGGAGAAGTTACCGATTCACCGCACATCACCATAAATCTTTGATATTGATTCTTTCTTAGCATCTTTAATGACGCTTGACCCGTTTCTCTAGATCCATTTCTCGGCTGGGATCAGCGATCGCGAAATCTGACATGGTTCCTATATGACGGTTTGCGATCGGCGATCGTGCCCTAACTTAACCTACAGTTCATCGCTTTTATTCCCGCACCTAGCAGCTTGCGTTGAATTCTCTTTTGATTTGCTTCCATCCTCCTCTTGCGTCCACCTCCTCAATTTATCCTTTGGAATCGTGACATCTCTAGGCATAATCCCCACGACGGTCTAGATCTTCGATCGGCTCAGAATTCAGAATAATCTGTCCCGCCCGTTGAGGCCACTCGACGATCGCGGGGCGCTTTAATCGCGTCAGAGATGTGGTCATCGGAAAATAAACCTGAAGTAAATTAGGGCGTGTCATCAATTAGCACCAGACCCCTTACGGGGTAAGCTGTTGAACGCCCGACCCAACAAAAAACAAAAGGGGCTGAAACCCTTGCTGAATCAAGGCTACAAATTTAATTGATGACAGCCCCTAGCCTGCTTGGCTTATTTTGTTTACTATTCCGACCTTCTCCAGCATTTTCAGACATTAGTTGATTCATTGAGAAATTATGAGTGATACCAGTGCGACGGGCTACCGCATCGAGCGTGATTCGATGGGCGATCGCCAAATTCCGGATACGGCCTATTACGGCATCCAAACCCTGCGGGCGATCGAAAATTTTCCGATCAGCGGTCTGCGTCCGCTGCCGACTTACGTCGAAGCGTTTGCGCTAATCAAAAAAGCGACGGCAGTGGCAAACAGCGAGCTGGACTGTATCCCGGCGGATGTGGGCGAGGCGATCGTCAAGGCTGCGGACGAGGTTTTGGCCGGTCAATTGCGCGATCAGTTTGTCGTCGATGTCTACCAGGCGGGCGCGGGTACGTCGCACCACATGAACGTCAATGAGGTGCTGGCCAATCGCGCGTTGGAGCTGCTGGGCGGCGAAAAGGGCGACTACAAACGCGTGAGTCCGAATGATCACGTGAATTACGGACAATCGACCAATGACACGATCCCGACGGCGATTCGTATCGGTGGGCTGCTGGCGTTGAATCGTACGCTGTTTCCGGCGATCGAGGCGGCGATCGCGACCCTGGAGGCCAAAGCCGACGAATTCCAAGACATCGTGAAATCTGGGCGTACGCACATGCAGGACGCCGTGCCGGTGCGTCTGGGTGAAGTCTTCCGCGCCTGGTCGGTGATTGTCCGCGATCATCTGCGCCGCATCCAGTTTGCCGCCGACGATCTCAAGATCCTCGGCCTCGGCGGTAGCGCCACCGGCACGGGACTCAATACCCATCCGCAATACCGCTTTCGCACCGCCGAGCTGCTGTCGGACTACATCGGCCAAGATCTCCAGTCGGCGCCACACCTGATGGCCGCGATGCAGAGCCTATCGCCGTTTGTGGCGGTGTCCGGCAGCTTGCGCAATCTGGCTCAGGATTTGGTCAAAATTTCCCACGATTTGCGCCTGATGGATTCGGGGCCGAAAACGGGTTTGAAGGAAATTAAGCTACCGCCGGTGCAGCCGGGATCGTCGATTATGCCGGGGAAATATAATCCGGTGATGGCGGAAATGACCTCGATGGTGTGTTTTCAGGTGATGGGTCACGATAGCGCGATCGCCCTGTGCGCTCAGGCGGGACAGCTTGAGCTGAATGTGATGATGCCGCTGGTGGCCTATGACCTCATCCACAGCATCGAAATTTTGGGCAATACGATCGCGGCGCTGACGACGAAGTGTATCGCGGGGATCGAGGCAGTTCCGGAGCGCTGCAATGCTTACGCGGAGGGTAGCTTGGCGCTCGTGACGGCTCTCAATACGCACATTGGCTATCTCAATGCGGCGGATGTGGCGAAGGAGTCGCTGGCAACGGGTAAATCGCTGCGGGCGATCGTCCTGGAAAAAGGGCTGATGGATGAAGTGACGCTGGCGCAAGTGTTGGATCTTGACAAAATGAGCCAGATGCCGACGGGTCAGGCGTAGGCGAATCGTTTGACCGTATATGACCAGAAGCCCGGTTTTTCGCCCGGTTTCTGGTCACGGTTAATCGAGGTTGCGGTAGAGGCGATCGATGTCAAATTCGAGATCGAGGCTCGCGAGGGTGATGCGATCGCCTGCGGTATAGGTGACGGTTTCCCAGGTGTTGTCTGTGGTGCGGCGGCGACATTCGACCTGTTGGGTTTCTTGGGAGATGAGGACGTATTCCTCAAGGCTGTCGAGTTTTTTGTAGTCGGTGAATTTTTGTTGTTTGTCGAATGTCTGGGTGCTTTTTGATAATACCTCTACGATAAGTTTTGGGTATTTTTTAATGTTGCGGTTTTCGCGATCGCGTGGATCACAGGTTACAAAAGCGTCCGGGTAGTAGTAAAAGTCATCTTGATAGTTAACTTTGACGTTGCCGGAATGGAATCGACAGGTGCTGCTATCACCGAGATAATCATCAATTTCCCGTAGCAGGTTAAAGGCAATACGATCGTGATTATCGCTTCCGCCCGCCATTGCATAGACGAGTCCATAGCGATATTCGTGGCGGACAGGGTTGTCGCGATCGAGTTGTAGGTATTCTTCGGGGCTGAAGTGGTTGGGGGTAGCGATCATGATGTTTGTCTGGTGATTTTTGGTAGGGTGATTTATTTCGGCCAGGGGTAGGGGTTTTGTTTGATGGTTTGGTAGTTTTCGTCGAGTGCGGGTTCGAGCAAGATGATGGCGCTGATGCGGCGGGTGGTTTCGACGATGTGTTTAATTTCGTCGGGTTTCATGGGTCGATCTAGAACGTTGTAGGCGCGGTAACTGAGCCATTTTTTGATGACTTGGTAGCCGCCGATCGTGTATTTCCAGACGCGATCGGGGATGTTTTTCCAGTAGGCGATGTCGTTGAGGTAGATGTCGTTGGTTTGCGAGCCGAGGAGGGCGATCGCATCGCCGAGTATGTGGCGTTCATGGTCGGTGTGGTCGCGGTGAATGATTCAGTAATCTGCGAAAATCTGAGCCAGAAATATGGCTAGGGTGATTCAACTGAGATTGCGAATTCGGCCAATTGATCCAAAAGACTAATTTTTTGCTCAAGCCGTACGACATATCCCTTGAATTTGACACTATTCTGATTTTCTAGCTTGAATGCTTCAACAACATTACCAATGGTCGATTTTTGCTCACTGCTCAACTCATCAATAATTAAAATAATTTGAACATTATTACAAAAGGCAGTCTCTAACGCTTCATAAAGCTTGAGAGCTATCTGTCGTTCAGAAATATCTGAATAAAGTTCTTTGAGCCAGCGTGTAACCTTAGATTCGATTTCCGGTGATTGAAACACATAGTCAATAATTTTATTAATCCAACGTTTGGCTGTTTGTGAACGGATCTGTTGATCGGTAACAACACTGAATGAAGATGCAAACTTCATTAACTGCGGAATAATATGACCGTTCAGGTGTTGACTTTTTTGTAGTGCTCTTGGTTTTCCTTTGCCGTAGCACTCATACTCAATCAGATTTATCTGAAGCGGGAAAGATGCATCTTGATCATAAACAATGAGTAATGCATCGGGAATACCTCGAATTCCAGTTGTGTTGTAATCAGGGTTCAAAACGTCTGCCCCAGACGACAGAAACATTCGATTTTCTGCGATCAGTAATGTTCGAGACTCTGGATAACTTGGGAACAAAGAATAGAAGTATTGATTAACAAGAGTTTCTAAGCCCTGATATGGATCGGTTTCATTTTTAAAGTGAACTGTTTCAAATGTACCTGATATCTCGATGGGTTTATTTTGCTCGGGGTCGTTATCTAGTTCATCATCAACATCGTCTATCGGCTGTATCTTTGTTGTCTTTGTATCAGGTCTATTATCTATCGTACTATCTTTCGGGGGAGTGTCTGGTGTTGGGTCAAAATAAGAGCTAGGGTCAATATATGAACCAACCTGATTTTGTTTGAATTCAGAATCGAGCAGTTTTTGAGCTTCAATATCTTTTATGGGCTTGGCTCCCTGGAGATATTTTAAAGGCCAATACTTGCCGCCAGCTTTCTCTAAGAGGACTTCTGAATAAGTAGTTTTACTTAGGTCAATCGTCTCAAAAGCAGGCGA
>CAZFJL010000096.1:0-10101 GCA_964518905.1 uncultured Geitlerinema sp.
TAGGTGACTGAATCCACTACTATAGTGTCACTCATTACTTGTGAAATTGCTATATCCCTCTTCTGTCACTCTCCGATTTGATAACGAGTCTGCGTTATTTCAGGCATTTCCTAAATGAGAGTGAGAACGAAAGAATAAGGGTTTCAGATGTTCTTTTCGGAGAGTGACAAAAGAGGGATATGTGCTGGAATATGAGAATGGCGATTTGTGGTACAACACTCATCCACTAGTTGCAGATTTACTCACTCGCAGCGGTTGGTTGTTGGTGTAAGCGAGATTATAGAATCCCGATTTCTCATACGAAAATGATGAGTAGATACTGCGTTGCAGGCGATATCGAGAGAAGCCATTAATTTCTAGATTGTGATAACCGAAACATTATGCATACCGGCATAGCGACGACGGAAAAACGGGCGACGTACCGATCGGCGATCGTTCAGGTCATTGAGGACTATCACCGTCTCAATCTAAAGGCTGATTCAGATTTAGAGTCGATCGCGATCTGTGATGATCGCGGTCAAAATTATCTGCTGGTCTTGGCCGGGTGGCGCGGAAGCGAGCGCATTAAGCGGGTGCAAATTCATCTGCGTTTGCGAGACGATCGCGTCTGGATCGAGGAAGACTGGACGGAGGACGGGACGATCGGCGATTTAATGCGGCTGGGGGTCGATCGCGAGGCGATCGTGCTGGCTTTTTTGCCGCCGACAGTTCGATCTATGGAGTGTCTTGATGTCTGAATCCCCGAACGATCGCGCTTATCTCGGTTTGCTGGTCTCCCTGGAAGATCTCCAGGGTCAGATGAATATTCTGGTGGGGATTTGCGACGATGCAACGCTGCGCGATCGCACGATTGATCGCTACGAGGCGGCGCTACGCGAGCAGGGGATGACGCCGGTACGGACGCGGCTCGACCCGGAGGAGCCGAGTATTACGAATGCGATTCGGGCGGCGATCGCGGCGGCGCCGGAGCTGGAGACGGGGGAGGGGGCGATTACGATTTTGGGGGCGGATGGGCTGAGTTTTGCAGCGAGATCGGGGGAGCGATCGCCGCAGGAAAAGTTTTTCGGGTATTTGCAGTGGACGCGGGAGGCGCTGATGGCGTTTCGGATGCCGCTGGTGTTGTGGGTGAGTGCAGATCTGGCGAATAAGCTGGTGTTTAAGGCGTCGGATTTTTGGAGTTGGCGCAAGGCGGTGTTTCGGTTTGAGCGGGAAACGGAGCCGGACGTTAATCCTTGGTTGATTGGGGGTAAGTTGCGATCGACGACGTGGGATACATCGGAAGATGGGGCGTTATCCCTTGCTGACCTGAAGGAGCTGATTGCGGAGACGGAGCAGCGCGACGCGAAGAGTCCCTATCTTTCGACGCTCTATGATCGGCTGGGGGAGACGTATCGGCGGCGGTTGGGACGTGGGGAGATGGTGGACTCGCCGACGGAGATTCGCGAGGCGTTTTGGGCGTTCGATCGCGCGATCGAGCTACAGGCCGAGCTGGGGTTAACGGCGGATTTGGTCGAGTCCTATCGTCATCGCGGGAACTTGCATTACCAGCGTTCGGATTACCCCCGAGCGCTTCATGACTACGAAAAATCACTCCTGTTTGCTCGCGATTGCAGCGACCGGAAGGGTGAGGCCAAATCCCTTGGTAATTTAGGAAAAGTCTACCGAAACTTGGGGCAATACGAGCGTGCGATCGACTTCCAACAGCAATCACTGACGATCAATCGAGAACTCAGCGACCGGCAGGGCGAGGCGACCTCCCTTAGTAATTTAGGATTCGTCTACAAAAACTTGGGGCAATACGAGCGTGCGATCGACTTCCAACAGCAATCACTGACGATCAAGCGAGAACTCGGCGACCGGCAGGGCGAGGCGACCTCCCTTGGTAATTTGGGAAGCGTCTACCAAAAATTGGGGCAATACGAGCGTGCGATCGACTTCCATCAGCAATCACTGACGATCCAGCGAGAACTCGGCAACCGGCAGGTCGAGGCAAGCTCCATCATCGATTTTGGAAACGTTTACCTTTGCTGGGGACAATATGAACGTGCGATCTGTCTCTATCAGCAGTCATTAGCGATTGAGCAAGAACTCAGTAACCAGCATGGTGAGGCAAGCTCTCTCGCAAATTTAGGGCTTGCTTACGCTAACTTGGGGCAATATGAGCGTGCGATCAACTTCTATCGCCAGTCCCTCGCGATTACCGAACAAATCGGCTCACGTTTGGAAATCGCAATTACCTGGTTCAACCTCGGCAATGCCCTCGCGAAAACCGACGATCGCTGGAATGCCCGCGACGCCTACACCCGCGCCCGCACCCTCTACACCGACATGGGCATCGACCACGAGGTCAAAAGCTGCGACCAAGCCCTCGAACAACTCGCCCAAGTTACTGTCGCCATCCCCAAACGCGCCCCCCGCATCGGCGCAGACGACGACGAACCACCCAAACCTCAACCCAAACACCGCCACCCCCTCCGCACGATCCTGCACCTCCCCGCCAAACTCTGGCGCGGCTTCGTCCGCCTCATCCGCTGGTGGCTTGCCGGTTGCCCCTAGAAAACAGAGCCATAGATTGGCCTTGCTTTAAGTCTTCGCCGGAACAGCTTGCAGGTAGCGATCGACCAGTAAATCAATCCCCGTGATCGCCGTCCCGACCACCACCGAATCCGCCCCGATCGCGAACGCCCGCGCCATCTGATCCGGCGTCGCGATCCCCCCCTCGCAAACGATCGGCACAGGCCGATCCGCCCGATCGCGCCACGCCACCAAGTCGGCGAGCAGGTCAAATCCCGGCGGAGTTTGCTGGCCGGTTTCATCGGTGTAGCCGAACAGCGTCGTACCGACCAGATCGACACCGGCAGCGATCGCAAATTCGGCAGCGGCGATCGAATCGATATCGGCCATCACGAGCAGACCGAAATTATCGTGCAGTTGGCGGACAATATCTGCGACGGTTTCGCCGTCCGGGCGCGGGCGCGGGGTGGCGTCGATCGCGATGATGTCAGCTCCGGCGCTGGCGATCGCGGCGGCGTGGTGGTACTGCGGCGTGATATAGGGCGCGAATTCGCCGATTTGCTGTTTCCAGAGGCCGATTAGGGGAATATCCGGCAGGCGATCGCGAACCGCACGCACGCGATCGGGCCCTTCGATGCGAACTCCCGCCGCGCCGCGTTGGACGGTGGCGGCAGCGATCGCGGCGATCACATCGGGCGTATTCAGCGGCGAATCAGCTTGGGCTTGACAGGAAACGATCAGTTTTCCGGCGAGGCGATCGAGGATGGTCATAAGGTTACAAATATACGGGAGAAATGAGGGACGGTAGCGTCTAGATCAGGCTCAATCTAGCGCTGACTGGGGACGGGCGTTATGATGAGAATCAACAATCGTTAAGTTACGTAACATAATTGTGACAGCCACTTTGCCCTCTAGTTTGCCCTCCGGTACGCCCCATCCCCTCATGTCTCAAACCTCCTGGAATGCGCTTGATGTTCTGTGGGAAGGTGAGGAACAGGCAGTGCGCGATGGTTTGCCACACACGCAGCTTGCTCCGGCGTGGCAAATGTTGATGTTGGGGGATGGGTCACCGACGCGGCATCTGAAGCTGCTGACGGGAGAGGCGACAGAGGTGGATGTGATTGATATGTCACTGGTGGGCAACGATCGCGATCGGGCTCCGGGGTTAATCCAAATGGTTCCGGGGCCACGCTTACGGCGTCAGGTATGGTTAAGAACAGCGTCGGGGCAACGTTTGGCCTATGCGGCGTCGTGGTGGGAAGCGAGCGATATTGATGCGTATTTACAGAATCGCCAAGCGCCGATTTGGGATAATTTGTCGCAGATTCACGCGGAGTTATATCGCGATGTGCGGGGGATTCAGTACGGCAATAGTGCGGTGTTAGAGGAGGCGTTTGGTTCGGCGGGGCCGTTTTGGGGTCGGTATTATTTGTTTTGGCATCATGGCGAGCCGTTGACGTTAATTTATGAGGTGTTTTCGCCGTTTTTGACGCGCTATTTGGGTGAGATGGCGTTGGTGGAATAGAATTCGCGATCGAGATTTAGTTACTGACCAATAAAAAGGAAGTAACCAGAGCTTGAGACTAACAGCTATAGCAAAAAACGATTTGGTTAGGACGTATAAAAAAAAGCTGAGAGCACTGAGCGGAGTCGAAGTGCGGTTTTCAGCTTGGACGAGAGTGTCCTAACACAATCGGCTTACGCTATATATCGCAAAAAAACGATCGCTCAAATCCACAAATTCTTCTACTCTAGATTACCCCAAGCCACTTAATCGATCCCGAAACTGGCTCGGACTCCAATTTTTGACCCACGACAAATAATCATTGACCGGCATCGGCTTTGCAAAAGCATAACCCTGCCCATGAGCACAGCCGAGACCTTCGAGAACATTCGCCACCGCATACGACTCGATCCCCTCCGCTACAACATTGAGCCGATGAGCCTGCGAGATCGCCAAAATACTCTTCACCAACGCCAAACTTTTAACATCAGAATCGAGATGCTTGATAAAACATTGATCAATCTTTAGCACATCGATCGGCAGCGCATGAAAATGAGTCAGCGAAGAATATCCAGTCCCAAAATCATCCAGCGATATACGGATACCCAACGCCTTACATTGCTGGAGAATTTCATCGGCAATCTCGAAATTCTCGATCGACGAAATCTCCAAAATTTCGAGCTCTAAAGTCTCACCCGAAACGCCCGAACTCGTTAGTAAAGAATAGAGCTGATCGGGAAATTTTTGATTCCCAATCGTTCTTGAATTGATATTCACACTAAATGGGCCATTAATCCCATGCGCACAAAAAATCTTGCTTTGTGCGAGCACTTTTTGAATGACCCAGTTATCTAGTTCTCGCTCCAAATTTGTATCTTGAATTGCGATCGTTATATCCGCCGGAGAATACGGATGGCCATCTCGAAACCAGCGAAGTAATGCTTCTGCCCCGACGGGTACGCCATCACAAAGTCTGATTTTGGGCTGATAGTAAATAAGAAATTTGTCATGTTCGATCGCAGCGGCGATTTCCTGAAGCAGGTCGCGTCTCGATAACCGTTGCCGGTGCGTTTCCGTATCAAAGAAACACATCTGAGATTTCCCTTTCTCCTTCGCCTCGTACATCGCTTGGTCTGAATGGCGCAGTAAAACTTCTGGATCGACGTTATCTTTTGGGTACAAGGTCACGCCAATGCTGGCCGAGATTTCAAACGTATGAACCCGCGTAACGTATAAACCCTCGATCGCACGTTTCACGCGGCGCACTGCTACTTCGATACTCGTCTCGTCCATATCGACTAAAACACCGGCAAACTCATCACCGCCGATTCGCGCGAAGAGATCCTTGGGACCCGCAACGCTCTGTAATCGACGCGCCACACTGACCAAAACCTCATCACCCACATCATGTCCGTGATGATCGTTAATCGGCTTGAAATTATCCAGGTCAATAAACACAACTGCGACATTAGTGCGATCGCGACCCGCCGATTCCACAGCAGCATTTAAACGATCGGAAAAGAATTTGCGATTTGGCAAATCGGTGAGTGCATCGTGGTACGCCAAATGCTCGATTTGCTGCTGCGCCGTGACAATCTCAGTAATATCTCGGGCAGTCCCGATCGATCGCTCCGCGACTCCCTGCACGTCGTAAAGCGTCACGCCTCTTGCCTCGATCCATTTCACTAAGCCTGCTGCCTTAACGCGATACCGGAGGCAATACTCTGTTTTGAACTTGACGGAGTTCTGATAGTTTTGATGGACAAGATCGCGATCCTCGTCGTAAATCAGATTTAAGAACAGGCCATAATCAGGCTTCAAAGCATCACCATCGAGCCCATAGATGGTGAAGATTTCTTCAGACCAATAAAGATCCCCGTTTATATGGTTAAGTTCCCAAAATCCAACGCCGGACAAGCGTTGGGCTTCCTGTCGTCGTCGCTCAGAGACGCTGAGAGCCTCTGATAGCTCGCGCATCCGATCTGTAGCCATAGCTGAAGCTGATCGCGTGATTTCCACAACAACAAGTCATTAACGACGCCCCCCAGTACGATTGTGCCGCATGGAGCTGCGAACAAGACAAGATCGAGGGATTCGGATCACGCGCCGATCCTCACAGCCTCAAATAAAATCGTACATAACCGACTCCATACAGCAAATTCACCGCTACCAATGCGATCGCCCCGATCGCACTCACACCGCGTCCACCCAACACCAACGACGCGATCGCCACCATCCCAAACTCCACCGCCGCTGCGATCGCACCGTAATGTTGTGGGTTCCAATACGACACCGGGCTAATGAAACGCCAATCGCTCAACGGGAAAAAATGACGATGCGCGTCGCTATTGTGCAACGGCAGATCGCCAAGATCGTGCAAAATGCAGCTCAGGCAAAGCACCTGTACCACCGGCCAGCGCTGCCAGGTGGCGATCGCTAAAAGGAACACCGCGATCGGAATCGAGTGAAACACCGCGACGATCGCCTGAGTCACCGGCCAGTAATACGCCTCTGACCAGATTTTCGACTCCGGCAACCGCGCTGCAAACTTCGCCCAAATATAAAACCCGAAAATCGGCAAATCTGGCAGGATTCCGCCCCCGATCGCCGCCCAACGCAGCGCAGGCGTAAGGGAAAAGGCGCGATCGATCGCGAACAGATTCAGAATGGCGTGACTCGGTGTATTCAACGCACTAATCCGCCGCGCTTGAATCGCTGTAATTGTTGTAATCCTGCTGCCAGCGACGCGGCGATAGATTGAGTAAATCTGGCTTTACTTGCTCCAAGAACGCAATCAACATCGCCGTAAAACAACCTTCGACGATCGTCAGCGGCAACTGTGCCAGCACCAAAATGCCGATCGCCGATCGTTCCGCCATCACATCAATGTCCGCCGGAATATTCGTCACCACCATGCCGTAAAACAACAGCGTGGACAGACCAACCCCCAACGCACCCGCAAAAAATGCAAACAGCATTGTCCAACGTCGATCGCGATCGCGGACGAGGTGACGCCATTGGAAAATCTGCGCCGCTGCTAAGGCCGGAATCCCCATAATCAGCGCATTCACCCCCAGGACACTCATGCCCCCGTGGTGAAACATCACCGCCTGGAAAAATAGTCCCACCAAAATCGCCGGGAACGCATAAGGCCCCAGCACCGCACCCAATAAGCCATTTAAAATCGGGTGAACGCTAGTCGGTGGAATGGGGATATGTAGCGAAGAAACGGCGAAAAAGGCCGCGCTCAACAGTGCTGTTTTGGGGATCTGCTCCTGGGCGTTGGGTTCGCGAGCAATTCGGCGAAACGAATACCAGGCGAGAGCGCCGGTGGCGGCATAGCTAGCAATACAAACCCGTGCGGGCAAAAAACCGTCGGCAATATGCATAAATTCAGTCCGTGCGTAGGTGTGAGGAGGGTCGGAGGTTTATCGGGAAATCGAGAACGGTGGTGCGTGAAAGATTGCAAAGAGATTGCGAAAGGGGAGAACGCTTGAACGATGCGGTTGAACGATGAACAACAGATATCGATCGCCATCTCCGGTTCACCCCAACTCGCCCCCTTTGGTCTTGGATTGCAGTGAGTGGGATCGCGATCGCGCTGTAACGTTAGGTTTCGGACAGGGGAGGCGACGAGGACGATCGCCGCGAAAAGAAGAGCGCCGTACCGACCGCTCCCCAGAGGATCGAGCCGATCGCAATCCAGCGCGGCATGGGACTTGCAGCGGCTCCGCGAGTTTGATGTGCTGCCAAGGCTTGAGATGATTCGCTGTCATTGGCGATCGTGCCGTCTGGACTCACCAGATCGACCGCTTCACCCTGCGCGAACACCTCTAGATTTGCCAAGCCACCATGTCCCGCCTGTCGTACCTGAAACGTCCAGTTTCCCGGCTGGTCGGCGATCCAAACCCAGCGCCCTTGCTCATCCGTGATCCCCGTCTCGATCGGCACTTGCGGATTTTCCGAGCCAAACACGCTGACCTGCGCTTCGATCATGGGCTCACCGGAATCGTAGACCGCTTCGATTTCGTAAGCGCGTACATCCTTAATGACGATGTTGGCTCCGTGGGCGATCGCGGCGGTGGCGGTGGCGGCGATTGTCGCCACGAGGCTAATCGAGACACTGCCAATGTTCCAGAGCCAAGTATTTTGCTTCGACATCGATGTCCCCTCTTCAAACAAAAAAATCAAACAAAATGTGCAGTTCCTCGCAGGAGGTAAAGTCGGCTTAAATGGGCCGACCGTGTCGTACGGTATCAGATGCTTTGAGGTCGATCTAGGTTAAGAAGCGTCACACGGCATCGATCGTTCAATATTCCGATATCACTTTCACCAATAAACCAGGCGAAAATTTTGACACGTTGAAAATAAGTCAGAAAAATTGGGTGATGTTCCTCGGGCAGTGTATTCACGGTGTCCTTGTACTGGTGATGATACGAGGTGCAACCCGAGGTGCGACCAAAGCGCGATCGAAGTTATTTCTACGAGAGCGAACTTAACGTTTGTTTGGGACGGTTTACATTCAGTCTCGTTTTGCAATCATTTGGATCAGATAGATCAGATCGCTGCAAGGCTCGCGATCATCATTGGCCTCGCAGGGTTTCCTTCGGTTTCGTTACGCTACAAATTCCCCTCAGATCCTGACTTCACCCCGATCGCGTCGCCGATAGTGGGCAAACTTTGAGTCCGACTGGCGTTGTCAGCACGATCGCCTCAATGCCAAACGCACGGCGCAGATTGTCCGGCGTGAGAACCGTTTCGGGCGTTCCGATCTCGATCGCTCGTCCCTCCTGAATTAAGGCAAGGCGATGGCTGTAGCGAGCCGCCAAATCGAGCTCGTGTAGGACGGTGATAATTGACAGACCGCGATCGCGGTTGAGTCGCGCCAGCAGTTCCAACAGCTCTAACTGGTAGCGCACATCGAGAAACGTCGTCGGCTCATCGAGCAGCAACACGCGCGGATTTTGCGCCAGTGCCAGCGCCAAAAAGGCTCGCTGACGTTCCCCGCCGGAAAGCTGCACGACGGGACGCTGGGCGAAGCGGGTTAGATCCGTATCAACGATCGCCGCCTCTACCAGCTCGCGATCCGCCGCATTCTCCGTCCACTGCCACCACGGACGATGGGGCGATCGTCCCAAACTCACCAACTGCCGCACGGTTAGCTCTTCGGGGATCATCGGCGGTTCCTGAGCCTGCACCGCTAGAACTCGCGCCAAATCACAGGCCGAGAATTCCGCGATCGGTCTTCCTTCCAGCAGAATTCTGCCACTCCGAGGCACGAGCAGCCGCCCAAATAGACGCAACAGCGTTGATTTTCCCGACCCGTTGGCTCCGATCAAACTCAGCCACTCCCCCGCCTGAAGCGTCAGGGACACATCCTGCACGATCGCCCGGTCATCGTAGCCGCCCGACACCCGCTGCGCGACCAGCACCGGAGGACGCGATCGATCCGGCGGCGAGATCAATGTAGTCGCGAGTTTTGCCAGCGGATTGGCGATCGGGGTTGTCATAGGAGCTTTATAGCCAAAATTCGATTGCAACGATAACGAGCGATCGTAAAACGGTTTCGCTTACGGTGTGGGTTCCGATTGCGTGGCGATCGCCAGTCGGACATTGTCCAGGGATCGCAGCCGATCAATGATCGCGATCGCCAGCCCATGCCGAATCGAGGCATCCGCATTGAGCACAACCAGATCAGTATTCGCCAGATCCAGAGCGCGTAACACTGCGTTTTGCAAATCATCGAGTTCGACGACCTCATCGCCCACAAAAATGGCGCTATCCGCCGTCACGGTAATCGCGACCGGTGCGGCCTCCTGGATTTCGGCGCGATCGGCCTGGGGTAAATTGACCGGCAAGCCTTCGTTTCGCGAAAGAAACAGCGAGGAAATAATAAAAAAAGCCAAGATCGCAAAAATCACGTCGATCGTTGAAACAATATTAATTTGTGCCGGTAAATCCGGCTCGTCTTCAATGAATTTCATTACCCGATTCTAAAACGAATTAGCACTTATTTAAGATTCAAGAATCGTAACTACTCAGCTACGGCGAACAAAGGGAGGCGACCGGACGAGAGCAGCTCA
>CAZFJL010000097.1:0-9266 GCA_964518905.1 uncultured Geitlerinema sp.
TTCTCCATTCCCTGTCAATCCGCATTTCTACTCATTGCATTAATGAGATGCTCCCGTTTAAAGGTCTCGTAGGATGCAAGCTAGACTGACAAGAAATTGGTGTTTTTACAAGTTTCAGAATGCTTGCATTATGGAGATTGACGATGCTAAGTATCCCAAGATAATTAAATCAAACTAGAGCCTGTAACTCAATTATCACTGATTCTAAGTAGCTCAAGATGATAAATGCTGTTTTGATTTCCGTGGAAATTTTGGTGAGATTTAGCCCCAAGGAAAAGCGCTGAAGCGCAACAACAGTTGTTCACCTTAGACTACTTAGATAAACCAGAATTTAGTGCTACGTATGGTGTCTATTAATTAGCTCAACCTACTTACTAGCCTTGATTTTACTGCGTGATATTGGTAGAAATGGCCCTTAATCTTGTCCGATGATAGCACAGCGAAACTGACCGGTTGTCTTGCAATATTAATTTTGAGATTATCGTCACCGTTGAACGTGCACAATCACTATTATTTCCTGATTGGATGATTGTGATATCCGGTATCTATGCTCGTTTCGGCTAATGGCGAAGGCGATCGAGGATTATGACGAGCGACTGCATTGGGGTAGTGAATGGAGTTCCTTCAGCATCGATCGCAAACCGTCGCGCCAGTGGGGGGCGATCGTGCCGCGCAGTGTCGCCAGCTTGCCGCCTGCGAGTACCGAGTAAGCGGGGCGTTTTGCCGGGGTGGGATAGTCGGCGGTGGTAATCGGGATCACGCGATCGATCGCCAGCGAGAAACCCAGCGCTTTTGCCTCTTCAAAAATCGCGACGGCGAAATCGTACCAACTGGCGACGCCGCTATTGGTGAAGTGAAACACGCCCGAGGCATTGCCGTGATTTAGCGCCAGATCAACGATCGCCGTAGCAATATCGCCCGTCCAGGAGGGGCTACCAATTTGATCCGCCACCACGCGCAGCTCCTCGCGATCTTTACCCAAACGCAGCATCGTTTTAACAAAATTGCCCGTACCGCCAACGCCGTAAACCCAGGCGGTGCGGACGATCGCCGCAGTGGGATCAGCGGCCAGGATCGCCCGTTCGCCGTCGAGTTTGGTTTGGCCGTAAGCGCCGATCGCCTCGGTGGGATCGGTTTCGAGATAGGGCGATCCTTTTTGGCCGTCGAAGACGTAATCGGTGGAAATGTGAATCAGCTTCGCGCCGAGCTGGGCGGTGGCTTCGGCGAGCAAACCCGGTGCGATCGCGTTAATCGCCTGGGCGAGTTCGGGTTCAGTTTCGGCGCGATCGACGGCGGTATACGCGCCGCAACTGATGATGATGTCGGGTTCTAGCTCGACGATCGCGCAGCGGATGCTTTCAGGGTCGGCGAGATCGAGGCGATCGCGGGTCGTGCCGATCGCCGTGACGGTCTCGATCGGTGTCAACTGCGCGAGAATTTCCGCGCCGAGCTGTCCATTTGCACCAGTGACGAGAATACGTTTCATAGATCAAAAGCCGGGTTTCTAGGGAGGAATTTGGGCGCAAAACCGAGCGGTGTTCACCAACACCCGGTTTCTCAGGTTGGGTCTTAATTTAAATCGCGCCCGGTTAACTCCACAAAAATATCTTCGAGATTGGAGGGACGCACCATCAAGCCCGTGCGATCGCTTTCTGCTTCCAGGGCTGCCGTTGCCGCGTCCAGGGTCGGGAAAAAGCGCGATTGCAGCGTCTCGCCGCGCCGATCGATCAAGATGCCCTTCCCGTATTTCGTCCGAAAATCCTCCAGCGTTCCCAGCTCGATCGGGCGACCCGCATCCATAATGCAAATCCGCTCACAGAGGTATTCCACCTCCTCCATGTAGTGCGTCGTCAACAGGATCGTCATGCCCTGGCGGTTGAGATCAAGGACGATTTCCCAGAGGCGGCGGCGGGTTTGGGGGTCAAGGCCGACGGTGGGTTCGTCGAGGAAGAGGATTTGCGGCTCGTGGAGCAGGGCGCGGGCGATCTGTAAGCGGCGCTTCATGCCGCCGGAGAGGGTTTTGACGAGGTCGTCTTGGCGATCGAGCAACGCCACATAATCGAGCCATTGGCGAATGCGGAGGGCGCGATCGCTTTTGGGCAAATGATGCAGCCGCGCGTGAAATTCCATGTTTTGCCAGACGGTTAGGTCTACATCAACGCTGGTTTGTTGCAGCACGACGCCGATGTTTTGCTTGACCTGCTGCGCCTGCCGCACCGTGTCGAATCCGGCGATCTCGATCTGTCCGGCGCTCGGTTTGGTCAGCGTCGTTAGCATCCGAATTGTGGTGGATTTGCCCGCGCCGTTGGGACCGAGCAGGCCGAACATTTCACCGGGCGCGATCGAGAAGGATAAATCATCGACGACGGGGCGATCGCCAAAGGTTTTACAAACGGAGTCGAGACGAACGGCGGCGGGTTGCATGGGCGGGAAAAATCACAAAGTTAACGCGAGTCTTTACATTACGTTACGTTAAGGGGGCGTGCCTGGATCGCGATCCCGATCGTCGGCGTAGACCTTAGACTGTATGCGACGATGAAAGCCAGCGTGATCACCCTGACGGATGGGCAAACGCATACTCCCAATGAATGCCCTCATCCCCTAGCCCCTTCTCCCAAGATGGGAGAAGGGGAGCAAGATTTCAAGGATCAAAGTCCCTCCCGCCCTGGGAGAGGGATTTAGGGTGAGGGTCTGCTGAGTATGCGTTTGCCCTGACCCTGACGGATGGGCGCGACGGCCTCCTTTTTTTACATCTCTCCCTATGGACACCAAAACTTTTAAACGCACCTTGCAAAAGTCCGATCGCTACCACCGTCGGAGCTTCGGACATGGGGCGGAAGTCGAAGCGACGCTCCAAACGGAGTATCAAAGCTCGCTGGTGGCGGATCTGCGGGCGGCGAACAATACGTTAACGCGCGGCGATGTGACGATTCGGCTCGCCGAAGCATTTGGGTTTTGTTGGGGAGTCGAACGCGCGGTGGCGATCGCCTACGAGACGCGGACACATTTTCCGAACGAGCGCATTTGGATCACGAATGAGATCATTCACAATCCCGGCGTTAACGATCGCCTGCGAGAGATGAATGTCGGCTTTATTGAAGTTAACGACGACGAGAAGGATTTTTCGGTGGTCGATGCGGGCGATGTGGTGATTTTGCCTGCATTTGGCGCGACGGTGCAGGAAATGAAGCTGCTCGATGATCTCGGCTGCACGATCGTCGATACCACCTGTCCCTGGGTCTCGAAGGTGTGGAATAGCGTCGAAAAGCACAAAAAACACGAGTACACTTCGATCGTTCACGGCAAATATAAACACGAGGAAACCCTGGCGACGACTTCGTTTGCGGGTAAATATCTCGTGGTGTTAAACCTCGATGAAGCCCGCTACGTGGCCGATTACATCCTGAATGGTGGCGATCGCGCTGAGTTTTTCGCCAAATTCCAACACGCCCATTCTGAGGGCTTCGATCCCGATGTGGATCTCATGCGGGTGGGCATTGCCAATCAAACCACCATGCTCAAAACCGAAACCGAGGATATCGGCAAACTGTTTGAGCATACGATGCTGGAAAAATATGGCCCAGTGGAATTGAACGCGCATTTCCAAGCTTTTAACACCATTTGCGACGCCACCCAGGAACGCCAGGATGCGATGCTTGAACTGGTGGACATGGATGATATCGATTTGATTTTGGTGATCGGCGGGTTTAACTCGTCGAACACCACACACTTGCAGGAAATCGCGATCGAGCGGGGCATCCCGTCCTATCACATCGACAGCGCCGATCGTATTGGCCTGGATAACACGATCGAACATAAACCGCTCGATCGCGAGCTGGAAACCCAAACCGACTGGCTCCCGGCGGGCAAACTAACGATCGGTGTCACCTCTGGCGCTTCGACGCCTGATAAAGCGGTGGAAGCCTCGATCGAAAAAATCCTCGCGATTAAGCAGGTCGCAGCGATAGCGTAATCAATCGATTAACGGCAACGCTTAGGTTGCACCCGAATCCTGTGCGGCGCGATCCACGCACGACGATCGCGCCAGGGATAGCGGTGTTGCTGCGGATGGTTCGCGGGTGAGGGTGTAGCCGGAGTCGGTGCGGCTAAACTGGGTGGCTTCGAGGATGGGGACGGTGGAATCGCGATCGGCTGCGCGGTCTACCTCAGCGGGATCGATCGACTGTGACAACCCTGGTGTTGATGGCGCTGGCGATAAATCGTGGGGGGCGATCGCTGTGAAGTCCGCTCGTAAGGCCAAATCGGGCGAGTCCGGCTGACCCTGGCGGCCAACGACCGTAAACCGATTTTCGCTCCCCCGCGATCGGCAGGCATCCACCGCCACGTTATCAACTCCGACGAACTGATCGGGAAAGTCGATCAACGCCTGATCGAGCTGCACATCGGGACTGATCAGACTCACCGTGCCGCTCGATTGCAGACCCAGATCGGACGTGGCCGTAATATCACTCAGCGGTGTGAGCCGATCGCGAAACGTCAGGCCAAAGACACCGGCGGCATTGATCGTCACCTGGCCACCACTGCCGGTTTGGGCGTTGGCGGTGATATCGCTATTGTTGAATCCCACCACCGTATCTGCCGTAATGGAAATACTGCCGCCCGTGGCGACACCGGTGGCATTGCCAGAAATCCCCGCTCGACGTCGTAGCTGAATCGTATCGGCGGAAATCGTGATATTGCCTTCGGTTGCCGCAGCGGTTTCCGCCTCGATCGTCGCTCCCGTGTCGAGCAAGAGACGATCGACACTAATCGATAAATTCCCGGCCTGCTCCCCCGCTCCGGTACTGTTCGCCACCAGTGTTGCGCCATCACGAACCGTCAACTCAGGCGCAGTCACCGTCATATCTCCCGCCGCGCCCACCACATTGGCACGGCTGGGACTAAAAAATCCCGACGGCGCACCGGAGACTTCGGCATCTGCCCGCAGAGAGCTCGGGAATTCACCATCTGGCGTGCGGCCACTGACCTCGATCGACTCCGTTGCCCTCACCGTCAAACGTCCGGCAGGCCCTGCATCCAGCGCGGAGGTGAACACACTCGCACCACCGGTCACACTCAAACGCCCGGTGGTTAGCTCGATATCGCCCGCTTCGCCCGTGCTGCGGCTTTGGGTCGTGATGCTGCTTTGGGCTAAGCCATTCTCAGAGACCCCGCTGAGAGTGATCGCGTCTGAAACCCGCAAGATAATCGAACCACCGCGCCCAGGCCCAAACGTTCCCACGCCGATAACACCACCGTTCGAGATCACGATTTCCCGCGCGTTAATTGTGACCAGACCGCCGACGGTAAATACGCTGCTAAAAACATTCGAGCCGATGCCGCTATTAATTTTTTCGTCCGCTGTTGTACCGTCAATCTCGATCCGATCGGCATTCACATTCACCAGACCACCCGTCCCGCTTTGAAAGGCCGACGCAAAAATGCCACCACCCAGATCAAGGCGAACAAAGTTCGCATTTAGATTCACGATGCCACCATTGCCCGCCCCGTAGGTGTCGGCGAAAATTTCGGAATTGCGAATCGCGATCCGATCGGCGTTGACGTTGAGCGTGCCACCATTGCCCGCGCTCGTGGTGACGGTAGACATGAAGGCGCTGCGATCGAGGCTGAGAGTATCGGCCTGAAGATTGAGCGTTCCCGCATTGCCCGCCCCGAGACTCATCGCAAACAAGCCGCTGCCGATTTGGTCAGGATTTTCGATCACTTCGAGGGCAAACAAACGCGGCAAGACATTTTCGAGGACGTCCGTACCGGTCAGTTCAACGCGATTCGCCTCGACGTTGATCGTGCCGCCGGGATGCGATCCAAAGGTGGAGGTCGAAATCAGGGCGTTATTTTGGACTTCGAGCCGATCGACGTTCACGGAAATCAAGCCAGTCCTATTGCTCGCTGTTTGGTCGTCCGGGTTGGCCGCATCCAGCCCGTTGCTAAACGAGTCGGCCAGGGCATCGGCGAGGACTTTGGAGCTGTCGATCGTGGCGAAGGCACTGGCCGAAATCGCGATCGTGCCGCCCGTCTCGCCGCTGACATCGACCTGTCCTGAGTTCGTAACGGAAATAGCTTCGGTGGCGCTGAGATTGATTTGACCATCGATCGCCGTCGCAAACCCGCCCTCAAACTGTAAATTTCGGCCAACAAACTCCATCGTTTGCCCTGTATCCACCTGTAAGCCCACCACCGCCCCGAGATCATCGGTTGATCGCGATCGGTTGACAAGATCGCCCGTTCCCACCGATCCCAAGCCCAACCCGATCGGCACACCCACCGAGAGCAACGACGCCGCCTCGATCGCCTCCAGCCCAAAATTCAAACCATCATCAAACGTCACCGTATTTCCCGTCGTCACCACAAAATCGCGTCCCACCTCCAGCCGCGCATTTTCACCAAAAATTGCACCATTGGGCGCAATCAAATAAAAGCTCACATTCTCGGGCGTCGCCAGGGTTCCGTTAAGCGTGGCCGCTTGGTCACCGGTGACGCGGCTAAAAATGCGCTCGATCGCCCCGCCTGTCAAATCCTCTACGCCCGCAAAGTCCACCCGAGTCTCGATCGGGATCGCAAACTCGCGAAAACTATGAAATAAATTCGCGCCAGATTGTGTTCCACCGGTGATGCTCTGACCGCCGGGAATATCGGTGACGATCGACGGGCTCGGTAAGGTTGTGTCGGGGACAAGCTGGGCGTGGAGTGATGGGGCGAACCACAGCAGCAGACTTGAGGATGTCGCGATCGTAGTAGCAAGCTTAGACACAGAAAACGACCAGAACATGTAAGTGAGGAGGAAGAAAGGTGGATTAAATAGATCGCAACCCTACGGCAGACAAACTATTTCGGCGGGATTAATCGAGGTCAATGAGATTCCCTAAGACGTCGAATATTGTGTTTGTTACAGGCTCATTCTAGCGTTTTCAATTGAGGCTTCATTGCAATTTCATCTTCCTCACAAATCATACGAGGATTTGATCAAAAATACGGATCATTCCTACGGCTCTAACTCCTAGGGAGGCGTCAAGAACTTACTCCGCGCAAACTCCTGCTGAATTAGCACGACGAGAGGATCGATTCTGGACGAGGTGAAATGAATTAAAGTTGACTGCGGCATGGTGATGAGCCACATACGCGGCAGTGGTGTCCGCGTGAGAGTGTCAGTGAAACAATCAGTGCAGAAAAATGACGAGCGAGTTATTGCAGCAGGTACGGGCGATCGACCCCAATTCCGAGACCGATCAGGTGGTAGATGTTTGGCTTGAAAACGGCGTGATTCGCGCGATCGCCACCGCGATTTCCGAGTCGAGCGATGATTTACCCGCCGAGACGACGATACGCGACAGTCAGGGCTGTATCCTAGCGCCGGGATTGGTCGATCTCTACAGCCACAGCGGCGAACCGGGCAACGAAAGCAACGAAACCCTGGCCTCGCTGCAAGCGGCAGCCGCTGCCGGTGGCTTCACGCGGGTCGCGATTTTGCCCGATACACACCCCGCGATCGATCGCCCCGAAATCGTCGCCAGCATCGCCGATCGCACGCCTCGCCCATTTCCCCAACTCCTGACCTGGGGAGCGCTCACCCTCGGAACCCGTGGCGAACAACTCACCGAAATGGCGGAACTGGTCGCAGCGGGAATCGTCGGCTTTAGCGATGGAACCGCGATCGAAGATTTACTCCTCCTACGCCGTCAGTTGGAATACGCCCAACCCTTTGGCCAGCCGATCGCCATTTGGCCATACAGCACACGCCTCGCCAATCACGGCACTGCCCGCGAAGGTAGCGATTCCCTGCGCTTTGGCCTCCCCGGCGATCCGGCCATGTCCGAAACGGCGCTGATTGCCGCCGCGATCGAATGTATCGCCGACCTGAGCCGCGACGGCGACGGCATCGCGGCACACTTCATGCGCGTCTCCACCGCACGTGGCGTCGAGCTGATCGATCGCGCCAAACAGCGCGGCCTGAACATCACTGCCAGCACGCCCTGGACGCACCTACTCCTCAGCACCCGCAATCTCGGCAGCTACGACCCGAACCTCCATCTCCGCCCGCCCCTCGGGACGCCCACCGATCGCGACGCCCTCGCCGCTGCCGTCGCGTCCGGCACGATCGACGCGATCGCCATCGATCACACCCCAATCGCCTACGAAGACAAAACCGTCCCCTTTTCCGAGTCCCCCCCCGGCGCGATCGGTCTCGAACTCGCCCTACCGCTGTTGTGGCAAGAGTTTATCGAATCCGGGCAGTGGTCACCCCTGACGCTGTGGCGATCGTTATCGCTCAATCCCGCCCACTGTTTGCAGATCGACCCGCCTCGCTTGGAGGTCGGCGCTCCGGCAGAACTCGTCTTATTCGATCCGGCTCGTCCCTGGACACCCAGCTCGCAAAGTTTGCAGTCTCAATCGAACAATACCCCGTGGATCGATCGGCAAATTTCGGGTCGTGTACTTCAGACCTATCACCCGTCGAATTAACCGATAATTTGGGACAGATCTAGGAATTTTTACTTAGTCGATCTGAGTTAAACATCTTCTCTGCGGGCGATGTTTGAACCTCTAGCAAGATTACACTTCGATAATTAGAACAAACAATTGTTGCGAGATGAATTGTTTAACGCTATCTTCTCGTATCGTTAGGTTTGTAGGCTCTTTTAAGACCGTATAAATCCAACCGATAAATCCAACCGATAAATCCAGCCGATCGATTCAACCGTTACCGCCACAAAAAAGAGATTCTACGCCCGTTCTTGCAAACTCTTGCAAACATTCTGGGATGAGGGTACGTATCATGAAAGTTCTCGAACAAACCAAAAAAGCCCTACGCTTTTGCTCTGAAGCGGCGGTTCGCTTCTTTACTCCAACCGACGATTCTTATCCGGATGTTGGTGTTCAACCCTTTGAAGGCAGCCCTTCTAAAAAACAGAACCATTAAGAGAGATCGCGTCGTCAGTGTTTCTTCAAGTAAGTGTTCTCCCGACGTAAGGTGTGTTTCTCTTCTGTTTCTGTTTCAAGCTCAAGGAAGCTTCTGTCATCCCGGCAGGAGCTTTTTTATGTATCGCTTTTACGTGTCACTCTAGTTCTGCATATCTAATACTAAATCCGGTTCTGTATTGAAAAAACACAAAAACGGCGATGAGCACTGAGCGGAGTCGAAGTGCGGTGTTCGCCTAGATCGACGATCCAAGCTTATACATAGTCGGATTTCGTATAGCAATTTCACAAGTAATGAGTGACACTATAGTAGTGGATTCAGTCACCTA
>CAZFJL010000098.1:0-8578 GCA_964518905.1 uncultured Geitlerinema sp.
TTTCGGCTGCCTTCCCTCTCTCACCTTCCACTTCTCTTTACCTGAGTAGTTACCCGATAATAAAACACTTGATCGCTCCATCCTCGCCAAAGCCTTCAAAGGCCAACTCGTCCCCCAAGACCCCACCGACGAACCCGCCAGCGTCCTCCTCGAACGCATCCGCGCCGAACGCGAAAAACTCAAACCCACCAAGAAAACCCGCAAACCCCGCAAAACCAAGAAAACCACCAGCCAACAAACCAGCCTCGACCTCAATCCCTGAGAAATTGAAGCCGTCGAGCCGCGACCCCCACGAGCCGACCGACCCGAACAGCAGCATCCCGAACCCAACGCGATCGACAAGTCCCTCGCCAAGCCGACACGGTAGACATAAGCACGAGGCATCCAACAAACGCCGCAAACCCATAAGCCCGCAAACCCGCAAACCCGCAAACCCGTAAACCCGTAATTACGGCGTATCTCGTTCCAACCCCTCACGGCAGTAACGTTCTACGAGCTGCCACAGCGGCGCATCGGTATCGAGCCCGTGGCGTTTCAAATCGCGAATCAGCTTCGCATCGATCTCAATCGTCAGCTTTTTCCGAGTCGCGCGATCGCCCTCGCCCAGGAACTTGCCGATCGCTGCATCATCACCTCTAGCCGCGTCGCGCTTCGCCGATCGTGCCAGCCGGTTCTTCTTCTCTGCCATCAGTCCGATACCTTCAAAATTTCAGCCACAAGCGAGCGAATCTCATCCGCCGCCTTCGAGCGCGGCTCCACCTCATCTGCCGTCAGACCGTCAGCGATCGCGCTGGCGAACACCGTCCGATTGCCGATCGACGTTTTCATCGGCTCGAAAGGCAGATCGCCCAAAGCCTCAACCGCCTCGCGATACATCCGCGTATTCATCGCGCGATTGAGAACGAGCCGCGCTGACGGTCGGTCAAACATTTCTCGCGAGCGCTCGATCGTGTCCAGCAACGGCGAAACCGCACTGAAATCGAGCAGCGAAGCTTGGATCGGAATCAGGCATAAATCCGAGCAGGCGATCGCACTATCGACGATTTTCGCGTCACGTCCCGGCGCATCGATGACGATAGCGTCATAGTCCGCCTGCATTTGCTTCACCGCGCGATCGACCCGTCCCACATCCGCGCCGACGACCGCAAGCCGCTCGACGCGATCGTCATCTCGCTCATCTCGCGCCGCCATCCACGTCCGGGCGCTACCTTGCACATCAGCATCAACGAGCAGTGTTTTTAGCCCCTCATCGCCCGCCAGATACCGCGCAACATGGATAGCGAGCGTCGTCTTACCCGCGCCGCCCTTTGGATTACATAGCGTCAAAATCACCGCCCGCGCCTAACTCAACACGGCGATACTACAGGAATACAGCTTTACTATTTCCCGTATTGCCGTAAACCCGTAAACCCGTAAACCTGTAAATCCGCCTCACGCGGCCAGCATCACCACTAGCTCGGCTTTGCGCTTCCGGCTGTAGCCCGTCAGTCTGCGCGATTTTGCGATCGCCTTCAGCTCGATCACCTTCATCGCCCCCAGCATCGCCGCCCGTCGCTCGCGTTGCTTTTCGGCGCGGTAGGCCGGGAAGTCACTCACAAAGCACCAAGCGAAGAAAATCGCGGAGGCGGTCACGGTCAGGCAAATCACAGTCAGCATCGTTCGTTTTCCTATGTGTCGTCAGCTTCGGCGGGGTGGCTTGTGTCGGTTGCCCCTCTCGCCTGATGTAATCAGCATAGCACCAGGTCTAATGAATTACAAGACCTTGTTTTATTTTATTAGACCTGGTATATTAGACACAGAACGCAAGGGATAACACCATGTCTGAAGATTTCGAGAGCAGATACAAATCAGTCGAGAGCGAGACGATCGCCGATCGCGTCCCGGCTCTAGTCGAAGCGCTGAAAGATTGCCGCGACTCTGAAATACTCGATCGCCTAGGCCGTGCCGAAGCTCAATTGCTGCTGACGTTGCCGCTCTCGAAAAAAGGCAAACCGCTCGGTGCGAATACCCTCAAACAAAAGAAGCTAAAGCCTTACTACGCGGCCTTTCGCGAGATCCATAACGAGATTCCGGCTACAGCCACAGCCGGACGCGATGGCAAGCCCGCCCCGCATTTTTGCCGTGCGCTCTCTGATGAACTTTGGAGCGTCCACACCGCCGAAAAAGCCGCCACCGAAGCCAAACAGCCCGCCGAACCGAAGCCGAAAAAAGAGACGCCAGTCGTCACGCCCCGCGCCGTCTTGCAGCTCGGATCGCATCTCCTGAAATCGAGCGAGTGGGAACGCCTCGCGATCGGTCTGGCGATCGCCACCGGACGCCGAACGACTGAGATCTTTTACCGTGGAGAGATTGCGCCCGCGTCCCGTAGCGGGTTCATCAAATTTCGAGGCGTCCTGAAACTCAAACGCGAGCGCTGGGAACGCGAGCGGCACGACTGGCGAGAAATCCCGAGCCTGTTGCCCGCCGCCGATGTCCTCGCGGCTTGGGAGCGCTTTCGAGCCATGCCCGAAGTCGTCGCTTACCACGGCCAAATCGCCGCCAGCGCCGAAGGCATCGCAGACGAATACGATCGCGAGCTGGCAGAAAACGACAAAGCCCAATCGATCGCCAATCGAGCCTGTAACGACGCGCTCCAAGATATCCCGGCGATCGCTCTGACGATTCCACTACGGCGCACCAAACAACAGCCGACGATGCACGACCTACGGGCGGTGTACGGCGCGATTTCCGTGGAGCGTGAAGCGGCTAAAACCTCGTCACTAAACGACTGCCGCGACCTTTACCACCAGTACCTATCCGAGAGCGATGCCAACTATGGCGACTACGGCATAGACGGCGCTGTGCCGAAGCCCGCCGAAGCCAATCGCAACACGGCCTCGCTCAAATGCACGACGCTCGCCACGTTGCGACTGAAGGCGCTACAGGAACGATTCGAGACTGCCAACTATCACGAAACGCTCGATCGCCTACTCGACATTGCCGAAGCGAGCCTAGTCGAAACGCCCGCCGAAGAACGCCCCGCACCCGTTGCCGAAGAAAACACCACCGAAGCTGACACCATGCCGCAAGCCAACGAAGCCGAAGCCCGGATCGCACAAATCGAGGCCGATAACGCTGAAATTAAAGCGATGCTGCAACAGCTACTCACAGCCCGCGAACAGCCTGCCGAAGTTGCGCCCCATATCGAGCCGATCGCAACAGAGACGCCCGCCAAAGTGGAGCCAGAACAGAGCTACATGGACAAACAGGCCGAAGCCGCTCGCCAGTGGAGCGACACGCCGAACGCTGAACTATTCGGATGGAATACGAGCGGGCGTGCGATGCGTCACGCGGGCGCGGCTTATGAGCGGGCGGCTCGCGTCCTGGCTTCGGTCGAAAAATATAACGAGCTGGCAGAATCGCCCGCCGCTCGGATCGCTATCAACGGCGCTCTGATTCGTGGCGTCACGAACGCAGCATCAAAGTTCGTCGCGCAATGGCTTGAATACCATGCACCGATGTTGGACGGCCTGCACAGCCAATGGGGAATCGAGAACCCGGAATATCACAATCGCGACGCCTTCAATGGCGCTCCGGTCGAGATTGTTCTGGCAGATCTGAAAGCTGCCTAGCACCCGTCACTACCAGCCTTGCCAAGATTTCTGTCTGACGGGGCTTTGTCTTCTAGGCTTATTCTCACGGCTCTGGCGGCATCATCGGCGTGAGCATCACCGTCGAAACTGAGTCTGACTGTACTGGCGAGCCGCACCGCCCGCTGCGAGCCCACCCGACGGCGATAGCCAATGATGCCGCGCCACAGGCAATCATGCGAGCTGACACCCTACTCGCTTACTGGGAATAGCCCGTATCGCCCAACGTCTCGCCGCTTTGTGAAGTGGATGATCTGGCCTGTATCTTGCAAATCCTGTGGAGGGGCAGCATTCTCCATAACGATGACCTGTGCGTCTCGAAGGTGATGGGATAGGTATTCGTAGAACCGAGGCTTAACATCCGAGTTGATCAACCGCCGATCCTCTTCTGTGACCTCCGATCGCCCATCTTGCTCTGGCGGCTTGTAAGCCCATAAGGGAGAGTCGAGAACGACAAAGCCTGGGTGAGGCAAATCCTGCTGCTGGCAAAACTTCATAAGCCCGATCGTCATTGCCGCATGGACGACCGCTCTCACTCCCTTGCCATTGGTCGAACGAAGTTGGCCGTTAATGACCAAATCCATCTCCTTCTTGTCGAAATGCACCCTGTCCGCATCCGGGAAGTTCCAGGCTTGCAACAGCTCCAGCACGGTTTCGGCATATTGGTCGAGGACGGTGGTAGAAAGGTCGGCCTTCACTACTGGTTCAGCACTTGGCTTCTCTGGCTCCGGTGTCTCTGCTTCGAGAGTAGATTTCTTCTGTAAATACGAGCCGAGCCGGTCGAACTGCTGAAGGTGAGACTGTATCTGCGCCTGCTGTTGAACCAGCGCTTGTAACCCCACCTGAGCTTCAGAAATCGGAGCCGTCACCTTCGCGATCTGTTGATGCAGCTCTTCCAATCCCGGCGTGAGGGTGGTGGCATGAGTGGTCAGCTCTGCACGCTCTTCGTGCAGTGCGGCGATCGTGTCATCCAAATCCTCCAAAAGATTCTGAATCTTGTCACTCTCCGCCATTGCAGCCCGCACGACTGATTCAATATCCCTATCCAAAGGCTCACTTCGAGGTTGTTCGTCCGGCGGTGTTCCACACAGCGGGCATGGGACAGCTTCCATATGGTAAAAGACAGAGCCCGACTCCCGTATGAATTCGAGTCGGTCAATGTCACTTCGATAGCTTATTTTGAGCAGTTCAAATCTCTTTAGTTGAGCGCCAATCTCCTGAATTCGATCTTGTACTTCCTCATATTCATTCGATAATTCTCTACGTTGGGACTGAAGCCCATCAATCTCTCTCCCAATCGCTCGAATCACGCTTTCCTGCTCGCCAATCTGTTGCTGGATCGCGTTAGCTCGTTCCTCAAGTTCAGAGCGAGAGCGTCCATCTTGACCGAGTTCTGCTCGTATTTCAGTAATGAGTTCTTCAATCAGCTCAATCTTTGCGAGGTTCGTTTTTCGCAGAGAAGTCAGGTCTTTCTTTGCGCTATCTTCAGCAACTTGAGCGCTGTCGTCAAGACCTGTTAGCAACATCTTAAATGTTGAAATCTCAGATGTTTTGTCGGTGTACTGACCACTCAATATTGGCGAGAACTCTTTTATAATATCTCCCTCTTTGATAAGCACCAAACGTGACAGCATTCGGAAGCTAAGATTTTTTGCTTCACCTTTCTGATTTCTGCAAACGACCTTATTCAAAAGATTGATAATCTCCAAGAGATATCCAGAGAGGTTATCTGTCTTACCTTGTGAATGCCTTTCACTTAAGCGTCTACCTTCATCGCCAATCCCAGCTTCTAATTTGTCTCCATCATGCAGTAGAAATCCTTTGCCAGAAAGACTTCTTTGGAGGGTGAATAAACCGCGTTCTCGTGACCCTAGTAAAAGTGTTGCCTTGTCGTATCTAACACGTTCCGGAATATCAGCAATAGGGTCTTTTGCACCCAGCATAAAGTCAATAGCTTTCACGGCAAATGACTTGCCTACATTGGACGCACCCCACACCACATTAAGCCCTGACTCAAACCTCAGGATTGCGGGCTGTTTACGAGGGCTATGAAAAGCGAGACCTTTGATATGTAATGGATGCCAGTTCATTGGAATCAGCTTACGGAATTCTCGGCAGTTTGAAACTGGTTGGCTCGATTACTAAATAGCTGCGGTTCTTGCTGGCGAATCTCTTCAAGAGACAAATTCTCAAATCTTGCCACCCCCCACTTGACCCTTTCGCGCAAGGCGAACCCGTAGGACGAGCCAAGCATCCCCAGAAAAGGGGCTGCATTGTCTGTAGCGCGGTAGCTGAAGCCATCCTGCCCAGCCTGCCGGACGACCAGATTGCGGCTCATCATCAGGTTCAGGCCGTCTCCTATCAGGGTTCGTCTGACCAGCATCTCACCAGTTCGTCTTGGGAGTGGGGCATGAAGACTCTCTGGGGCGTCTTCAACGTCACCGGAGTGGACGGCAAGATAGTCAAAAAAGACCAAGTGTTCCAAATCGAGCGCCTGAGGGAAAGTTTCTACCAGGATGACGACGGCACGAAATCCTGATTCCAGTGGACTATCAAACGCTGATTTCATGACCCATCTCTCTCCTCTTCTTGTGGAACCCACACCAGTTTATTGTCATTAGCTAACTGGTGGCAGATACCTTGTCGATCCTTGACATGAGTGACACTGATCAGTGGATTAGCGGTTAGCTGTAAATTGGTCGATGCTTTTAAAACTTCCTCCATTCGCGTCAGTCCGTCAGGATGCTCGCTCTCGCAAGTGTCGATCGTCCCATCAAAGACTTCATCTTGTAAGTCACTAAACGTACCGGGCGGTACGTTATCACGTGCAAAACTCCGTAGTGCCTCTGCATTGAAAAAGCGCTCTCTTTGCCGCTCTATTGTTCTGGATAGGCTTGGCTTAGAAGACGATTTAATATCAGCAATACTCCTCACTCTCTCACCTATATGATCGCTGCATGCATCGAATATTTGTTCCAGGTATCGATTTTCTAATTCGTCTAGTTTTTTAGGTGGGCTTGGAGTTCTTGGGCGTGGCTTAAGACCACCTCCAAATCTGACTGCATGGAAAGGAGTTTCAGAGTGGTCTTTTATCATTTCGACCACCGATTTGCTGTTAAATATCGAAAAGTCGAAATTTTCAAAATACTCTAATAGCTCGCCTTCAAGCTTTATCTCTTCTTTCTTGGTTATCTCTTCTCGGCAATATCTATCCCAATACCCTTTGATATTTTCCTTTAGCTCATCAGGGCTATCCAAAAGCTTAGATAGGGTGGTTCCGACTCCTTTCGGTGCGGCAAAAAAATATCTTCGAGGGGGTGTATATTCCTCTTGAAAGGAGTAGTAGATGATTTTCCCAAACTCTACGGCAACCATACTGGGACTGAGGGCTGAGGCATACCGTTTGCACTGGAAGTTGTCCCAAGCCCCCTGTAGTCCGGCGTCATCGACATATCCAGCGACATCCACACCCATATCACCAGCCCCCCCAAAACGCCGGACGCGCTGATAACTCGCCTCTTGCGAGCTTGCCCATTCCTCGACAAAACTTTCCCACTCTTCTGGAGAGAAGATTTGAATCCGCAATTGCTTATCGAGTGGAAGTCCGCTGCTTACGTGGTTGGCTGACGGAACTTCCTCAGGAACCTGTGGGTCGATCAGACGCATATCGGTGTCTTCAATCACAGATGTTTAGCCTCATGTCGGTTTTGGTGTGCAGCCTGAAAGCCCAGTCGGATAGGCAACGATGGCGATAAGACGTTTTCACTCTAGGGTATGAGTGTCTCTTTGATGTTAGCCTCGCTACTCTTCGCTTTTCTCACCTTCGTACTTTGCGAGCCGCGCCAATCTGGAGGCGATCGCGGCACGGACTGAGGCCGCGCCCGCCGAACCTGACAAGCGACAAAGTGCGCTCTCTGCGATCGTCCGTCGCAAGCCGCGCCCGATCGCCGAGATCGAGAGCTGGCTATTGCGCTGTGCGGACAAGTTCGGGGACGTGACGTTATTTGGCGACGCGCTTGAGTCACTGGCGATCGCTGGTCTCACCTAGAGCCAAAAATCTCAGACCGCGCGACCGCGAGCGACCTCCACGGGTTGCCCGCGAGATTTTCGTGCGTTCGCGTGCGGACATCAGGCGAGATCGCCTCATGCCTCCATTCGCGAGATCGCCGCCTATCCCGCGCCCTGACACCCGCCAGCGCACCCCGCCCTATTATATCGTGAGATTTCGTCGTTTCTGAGGCCATTCTCGCGGGGCTATGGCTATCATTCGGCGCTATGGAGCTACGGAGCGGAGGCTCGCGGGCGCTGTGGAGGCGCGTGCGGGGTGTTGCGAGTGTGATGAGTCAGGCCGTCGCGGTTGCGGCGCTGTGGAGGCTCGTGGAGCGCCGCGGAGGTTGCGCCCGATCGCGCCGTGGAGGTGGCCATAGGTGTACGAGGTCGGTCGGTTCGTGGAGGTCGCGGCCTAGCCTCACTACCGTGTGTGGAGGGGATGAAGATCTATCGGCACGATGGCAGATTGAGAGCGTCGCGAAAAATTTGCATTTACCTATTAACTAGTAAATTTGTGCATTCGCTGTAACGCTTGCTGTGTATGGCCTAGAGGTCGATTTTGAGGTCGTTCTCGCGACCGTCGCCATATTTGGTGCGGGTTTCAACCGATCGCGCTCGTGAAGGCGATGCTCGTGGAGGTCGATCGCGCCGATCTCGCGGATACCTACACAAGGGTATTACCGGAAATTGGAGGCGATGCTCGTGGGCGATCGCCAGTGCGAGCCGTCGCGAATGTGGAGTCCGATCGCGCTCGCGTCATACCAGGTGTAATCTGTTTCGTACCTGGTACTAAAAAATAGCACGCGGTCTAATAATCTGAGACGCGGTGTTACGCATTAGACCTTGTTATAATACCAGGTATATCTATGCGGACTCTGTATATAAGACCTGAACACTAG
>CAZFJL010000099.1:0-8109 GCA_964518905.1 uncultured Geitlerinema sp.
TGAGCTGCTCTCGTCCGGTCGCCTCCCTTTGTTCGCCGTAGCTGAGTAGTTACGACCCCTCAAACATCCAACTTGGCGGGATCGCAGCAAATCTCGCACGAGTTCAATCTTTTGCTCGCACTTGCCAAAAAGGCGAAACAATCGAATATCTCCTCCGCGAAACCCGCTTCTTCATCGACTGGGCAGCCTCCGATGTTTCCCTCGAAATTGCGATCGAACTCCGCGACCTCCAACGACTGATCACCCGCTGGCTCATCACCTGGGAACACATCTGGACAGACGAAACCGAACGCGAAACCGTCCTGCAAACCGCCAAAAACTGGAGCGATCGACTCCTCGCAAGATCTGGGCTAATTTAAGCGTGTAGAGACACCGCCCCGATCGCCCAGACCTCACCCCCAAAGAAGACCTCACCGCCGAAACTCAATCACCGACCAAACACGAATATCGTTGGTACTGGAACGGCGAACATAGTAACGCACCACAATAGCGTTACACCTCCCCCACCTCCTCAACATCTTTAACCCTCAAAGCGCAATCCCCGCCATTCTTAAAGAAGTAGCGGGGACTAGACTCGGAGCGCAACCACCAAAGGATCAAGATCGAAGCAAACAGGAATCATGCTGCTTGCCGCACAACGGCACGCTGATATTTGGAAATCCGCTGACTGATAACGCTGCGCTCAAAGGAACGGCGATCGGAAAAGATTGTAAAAACTCGCTCCATCGAGGTTAGCTGAAACATCTTCTTGACTTGTTCGCATGGCGCACAGAGGTAGAGCTGCTTGCCAGCATCATGAACTTCTTTGAGGGCTCCCACCAACGAACCGAGACCAATGCTGTCCATAAACTGAACGTTCGCAAAGTCAATCAAAATCGCATCTGGGTTTTGTGTGAGGCACTGAGCGACCTGACGTCGAAGTCGGGGGCCTTCGATCCCGTCAAGCAGTTCTTTCGGCTGGAATATGAATGTATTGAGGGTCATAGCAAAAAAGCTGTGTAACGTGTTTCTGAATTCTAAAGAAAATCTAATAAACAAATCTTAACAGTTTTTTTGTTTTCATGCAAAGACTTAAGAATTGACGAATACAAAGATAAATTTGGACACTGTCGAACTTAAAACTAGTCCGGATTTTAAGTGATGCAGGATCTTGCTTCGACCGTATATCAAGGCTTTGGAGCTCGTCTACGTCGGTCATAGGTCAGTTTGAATGTCTTGAATAGCAGAGTTTTCTATAATTGGTGTAATACGTTACATTCTTGCTGTTTCTTTGGTTGATTGGTGCTCTATGGATGTTGAATCTTGTTCGGTTACCTCAACCGAATCCATTGGTTTATAGCTATAAAGTATTGAATCTCTCTGTTCGCCGGTATAGGAATGATTGACCGGGATGATTCGGCTTGGGAAAGTATGGAATGTTTCGATCGCGGGGTGGGGTTACCTCACTTCGTTGGTGGGACGTACTGTGATAGCGTTCAGGATACGAGATTGAAAATGTTGAAAATTAAGGCGTGTGCTGTGTAGAGCGCAAGGATCGTTCGTGACGTTAGGAAGGCCGTGTGAGCAGCGCTTTCTGACCAGCTTTGTCGAGTCTCCCGGCGGCCGTCATCTATCTCGATTGAATGTTTTGGAGGACTTGCTTTTGACTTTTCGTTCGCTCGGTGTCTATTCCCGATCGCCAGACCTATACTTTGCGCTCGACTTCATGCTGGATGTGCGTAACGCCATCCCCAGGAGTGGAACGTTCTGGCCCAGCATTTTGATTGCCTGTAGTGGACTGTTTGTTGTGGGTCTTGTGATCTGGGTTGTACCGACTCAACTCGCCCGCCTACTCGATCGCATCGATCCATCTCCCCTCTCTATCATCCTCGGGACACTGATTCGCGATCGCGAACGAGCGGTCAGCGCGGCGATCGGGCTGACGATCGGCGATCTAGGGCTGCGCTGGTATGGCTTCGCCTCCAGTCTGTCGTGGTGGCTTGGCCTGATCGAATTTTGTGTGGCGCTGACACTGTCGGTGGTGGTGGGCTGGCTGCTGATGCAGGCGTTCGCGATCTGGTTTGAGACGGTGTTAATCGGTGTCGCGACAGAGCCGAATCCGACGACCAATGGTGAGCTACTGGTGGTGGCGAAACTGGTGGGCAACGCTGCGATCGTAGCGATTATTGCTCTGCTTTTTGCTGAGACCCACGATCTAAACGCGATCGGGCTACTCACCAGTCTGGGGATCGGTGGTCTCGCCGTGGCCTTTGCCGCACAGAAAACCCTGGAGCAGATTGTCGGTGGCATTGTGCTGTATGTTGATCGGCCATTCATCGTCGATGACTATATTTCGCTGCCGGATAAAACCTTTGGGCGAGTGGAGTCGATCGGGTGGCGATCGACCAAGATCCGCGTATCGGGCAAAGGTACGGTGATGGTTGTCCCGAACAATGTCTTAACGGGCGAACAACTGGAAAACTACAGCGATGCCAAAAAACTGATGGCAACAATCTATATCGATTTATTCGCTGCCATACCGGAAACTGAACGTGCGTTAATCGAACGGGTTATTTTTAACTCAACAAGCAATATTTTTGGCATTGATCCGCGCAGCACCAGCATTGCTTTCTCGGAACAAATCACGGAAGCAATTCCACTTCAGGTTCAAGTCACACTGTTCATTTTAGGATCAGGTGAAATGTCGATGGATTTACGCCGTCAATTGCTCGAAATTGCCCGCCAAAATATTAGTCAGACGCTCATTGATTATGGGATCGACTTCGCAATTTCAGAAGCCCCGACCTATATCGATGCGCCGATCTCGCTGTAGCCGATCGCCATTCCTTGACACTTATCTCCTTTCCCCTTAAACGTCGCAGATTTTCTCTCAGAACTCTATGTCAATCACCAATATACTCACCGAGACCCTGCCAGACTCTCTCAAAAACTTGACCGTAATCCGCTGGCTCGTGTTTTCCGGTGTGCTGATGTTGGCGTTACTCCTCGGGCATTTAGCACCTGGAATCTTGCGGATCGTGTTTCGTCGGATCGCCCCGGATCGTGGCGATCGCGTGTACCGCGAAGTGGCGATGCCGATCGAGTCAGCCATTAGAACCGCCGTGACGTTTATTTTGGTGTCCTGGATTTGGGTTTGGCTCAAGCGTTACGACGAATTGTACGAATTTTCGCGACCACTGCTCGATCTGGGTGTCGCCATCTCCTTTGCGTGGCTGATCTCGCGCCTGATTCACCAACTACTACGGTTTTATGGTTTGTCGTTGATTAAGCGGCTGAGGCTGGCTGATGAGGTGCTGTTAGCCGTTGAGATGGCGGCCAATATCACGATCGGCATCCTGGCGGCGTTAACGTTTGCGCAAATGCGTGGCCTCAATCTGATTACGGCGATCGCTGGTTTTGGACTCATCGGTGGTGGCATCACCCTCGCAGCCCAGCGGATTATTGAGCAGCTCTTGAGTGCCGTCGTGCTGTATCTCGATCGCCCGTTCGTCCCCGGTGACTATATCCGCATGACCAACGGTGAACTGGGCAAAGTTGAAACGATCGGGTTTCGTTCAACCCGCATTCGTGCATTGGCGAAAAATACGCTGTTTGTCTACCCCAACTCGATCCTGGTCACAACCGAAGTTGAGAATGTTTCACGCGGTAAAAAAGTCGTGGTTATGTTGCAGCTCAATTTTGAGAAAATCCTCAAGCCCCACGAACGCGCACTGGTGGTACGTGAAGCCAAGAACAGTACTGCAAGTCTGCTCGGGATTGATGCTGCAAATACTAATGTGGCGATCGAAGATCAACCCGATGGCAACACACAGGCGCGACTGGTCTTCTTTATCCTCGGATCGCACGAAAACTCTCTCGACTTCCGCAAACGCTTACTGAGTGTGGCGAACGATCGGATTGCCACCGTCCTCGCTCGTCACGATCTGGCCTTCACCACAAACGAGCCGACGATTTATGTCGATGCACCGATGACGATTTAATCGCAGATTTAGATTAATCACAGACCAGATCGCGGATTCCTTGGCAGGTTTCGCGATTGGTGAACGCCCCGGCGTTACCATTCCAGTCAAAGTCATTAATCCGCAGTTGCAGAGCGCCGGATTCTCGCTGGGGATTGATTGACAGGATGATGCCGTAGGTGCGGCGACTGTATTCGAGGATGTAATCCGTGCTGATGGTGTCGTTGTTGTCGATATTGATCGCCGTCTGGAAACCAAAGCGTAGCGGGCCGATGATCTGCTGCAAAATGCCGAAGCTAAAAACACGCTGGTCGGCGACGCGATCGAACTGAAACGGCGACTGACCCGCCAGGATCGAATCGGAATAGCGGACAAATACCGAGGTGTAGTCAAGAAACGGCTTCGAGAAATGACCGAACTGCGCCTGAACTCCGACCGTTCCTTGTAGCGAGGTCTCCGACGCGCCATTGCTATAAAAACCGGCGATACCGCGAACGCCGGTAAAAAACCGTACATAGGGAACGACAGGCACGGGGGAATAGCGCAAGCCTTCCTCCGCCGTTGACGGTAGCGCATCACCGACCCACAAATTCCAGCCGCGATCGAGCGAAAAACTGCTCTGCTGGCGGATGAGCGTGACGCGATTGGTGTCGCGTATCGGCTTTAGCAGTTCGGCTTCATCGGTGTCCGCATTAATCCGGTTGATACCGGTTTGATAGTTCAGTACGACACCGGTGTTGCCGATCGCGATCGGTGGTGAACTCAACACCAAGCCGAGACTGGTATGTACGGTCCGAAATCCCAGCGAGCCGTTAAATTGGCGGTTGCGGAAGGTGTATTCTCCCGTGAGGCGGTGGTCGCCCAGCACCAGATGGGCGAGCCGGACACTGGCGCGGAGGCTGTCTTCCAGATCTAGATTGGCGAGGTCGAGATCCGTGAGGCTGCTTTCGGCGGCGAGACTGGTGCGATCGTTGATGCGTGCCGTGAGCTGGGTGGTAAAGCCAAAGTTAGCTAGCCCGGTGCTACCATCGCCGGTTAAGGCTCGCTGGGCATAAAACTGCGGCGCAACCTCAAAGCGCACACCGTAGCGATTAAAGATTTCAAACTTACGCTGAATATATAGGCCGTCACGATCGCGCTGATCAAAGCCAATTTGAACGATCGGCGGTTCTCGATCGCTGCGATCAAGAATATAGCGCCGCTTCAAAACCGGAAGCGCAAAACTATCATCGAACACCAAGCGCGGGCGGGTCATCAGAATCTCATCGCGCAGGGGATCGAGGGGGGTAAAGACAATGCGATCGGCGCGTAGCTCAGATTCCGGAGGCGAAAACGCATCGGTGGTAATTCGGACGTCGTTCCCCGTCCAGCCATTCGGGGTGAAGTTGATCGACTGTGCGTCAAAGCGAAAGCGTGTCAGCGTTCCAGCGCCGCCCAATTGCTGCGCCGTCTGAAATTCACGTCCAGCCCCTAGACGCAGGTTAAACCCGCCCGGTGTGTACACATCACGGGGCTGTTCTTCGATAAAGCGATCGCTTTGGGGAGCGTCGGCGACGTAGCGCGTGCCGATCGGGACGGGGAGCAGGGTGGTGGGCGGGACGGCGATCGTGCGGCGAGCGTCTGCGGCGGCGGCGTTGGCGGGAGTGGTGGTGATATCGCCGGTGGCATTCTCGATCGTGCCGAGATCCTGGGCAAAGTTGTAGCGGATTTTATCGCCGCGCATAATGCTGCCATCGGTGCGCGTCAGGGCAACGTTCCCCTCCGCGCGTGCCATGCGGGTCAGCATATTGACCTGAATCCGATCGGCTTCGAGCAGTCCATCACCGTAGCGCATAGTGGCGTTACCGATCGCGCTAAAAATCTGCCGATCGCGATCGAACGTTTGCTGATCGGAGGTCACCTCGATCGGGGTCGAGAGTCGCAGTGGCTCTTGTAGGTTGCTGCCGTTGATTTCGTCTGCTTCGTCAGGATTGGGCGTCTCGTTCGGTGGTGGGACGATCAGGGTGCTGGGTTCAATCAGTAGCCCATCGGCGTCAATGCTGAAGGAGTCACGATTTAAAGGAGTGCTGTCGCGCGGGCGGATCGGGGAAGCTGGGGTCGTGTTTTGATTTTGATTTTGATTTTGGTTTTGGTTTTGATTTTGGTTTTGGTTGGGTCGTGTTTGAGCGATCGGCTCGGTCTCGTGCGTTTCGGTGTCGGGTATTGTCTCTACGCCTGGTGTCTCTGCCGCGATCGGCTCGGTCTGAATGAGTTCTGCTGGCTCGTCTGGTGCTGGTTCAATGGCGATCGTCTCTCGTGCTTGAGCGATCTCAGAGGCGGGCGCGGGGATGAATCGCTGACGATCGACAACGAGACCAGATATCGTGGCCGGGAAAGCCTCCGAATTTTGCGATGGTTCGGTTTCCGCCATCGCCTCATCAGCCGCGATCAAAGGTTGTTGCAGATCTCCAGCCGATCGCTCTTCGGTTCGCTCAAGACGAATCAAAGCTGGTGGTTCTGGGGGTGGGGAAACCGGAATGGTCATAGGGTTGGCGGTGCGGCAACAACGAGCGGAGACGCGGATGACAGTAGACCCGATCGCGATCGGCTCCAGACACAGACAAACAGTAGCGGTTTGAGGGTCGCTTTGCTACGTTTTGCCAGCATCCTTGCGATGAGGACTCAATACGCCCTCAATCAAAACCAATAACAACCAACAAAAACGGGGACTGGTAGAACCATTCCCCGAAGGATCGAGTTGAATTGAGCTGGACTTAAACGTATGTGGGCTCGATCAAGACCGAATACGAAACGTGATTTAACTTACTCAGCGTCTTGGCGACCGGGGTTACGCGACGGATCGCTCGACAGGAAACCAAAGATGAAAATCGCGACGAAAATCGAAACAACGATGTAGACCGATACTTTGAGGGCAATCATGGGGGCGCTCCCGGTAATGAATGTATGGCTGAACAAAAAATCGATGGATCAAATCAGATTTTTTGAAGTTAGATATAAAAAGTCTCTTCGAGTTTCGCATTATATCTTAAAACTTGCCGCCATTTATCCCGATCGCTGGTATCAACAGGGCAAACGCATACTCAATGAACCCTCACCCTAAATCCCCCAGGCCGGGAGAGGGACTTTGATCTCTAAAATCTGGCTCCTCTTCTCCCATTTTGGGAGAAGCGACGCACTGAGCTTGTCGAAGTGGGGCTGGGGGATGAGGATCTACCGAGTCTGCGTTTGCCCTGACCTGGGCTCTAACCATCAAAGACGCTCTACATCCTGCGGAGATGGAGACCCTGAAATTTTCTCGAACTATCCTAGAGACACCAGACCCCGATCGCGGATTTCCCATGTTCACCACTGCAAATCTCACCCTCTGCCCGCCCGACAACCCGCCCCTCAGCGACGCGCAATTCTACGCCCTCTGCGCCGCGAATCGCGACCTCCAGATCGAGCGTAACGCTAATGGTGACATTGTAATTATGGCTCCGACCGGCGGCGAAACCTCGCGACGAAACTCTAGTATTAGCGGTCAATTATGGGCTTGGAATCGCCGCACGCAGCTTGGCATTGTCTTCGACTCCTCCGGCGGCTTTCGTTTGCCCAACGGTGCGAACCGCGCCCCCGATGCTGCCTGGATTCCGAACGCCTGGTGGGAACGCCTCAGCCCCGCCGATCGCGATCGCTTTTTGCCGCTCTCGCCCCTGTTCGCGATCGAGCTGCGATCGCGCACCGATCAGCTCAACATCCTGCGCCAAAAAATGCAGGAATACATCGATAACGGAACGGAACTCGGCTGGCTGATCGATCCTGCCGATCGCTGCGTCGAGATCTACCGCCCCGCGACCCCGGTGGAGACCCTGCACGACCCCGCGATCGTCAGCGCTGACCCGGTGTTGCCGGGATTCGGTCTAGAACTCGACGATATTTTCTAACGGCAGAGGAACCATCATGTCAGGACTTACGCAGAAATCCGACTTATGACCCAGATATTACTTAAAAAAATACTGAACCGCTAAAATTTAGGACGAGCCATATCGATAAATTTACGGATAATAGAACGCGGGCGGTATCGCTTGTTTTTTGTTCGGCCTGATACATCGGTGGGTTGGGAGCATCCCATTTGTGTCACCCTCACCCTAAATCCCTCTCCCAAGTTGGG
>CAZFJL010000100.1:0-7963 GCA_964518905.1 uncultured Geitlerinema sp.
CCTGCTTGGGAGAAGGGGCTGGGGGATGAGGGCGATTCATGCAAGAGGTCTATTGCGACCCATCGATACGCTTCAGTACTCGGTATCGCTGAGGATTTAGAGCTTTAACTCGATCGCCGAGACCAACGAAAAGACTGCGCTCGGATCAGCGACGGGCGTGGCGGGCGGAGTAACCGTCGGCCAGATTGTTAGGAGTTGTTTGAGGCTGCCATCGATCGAGCTGCGGGTTGCCTCATCGAGTTTGTCGCTCACCGTCGCAAACAGTTCATTGGCATAGATCACAAAACCACGCGAATCTTGATACTCGACCGCTTCGACAAACTTACCATCGACGATCGAGGCTTCGTACTCTTTCGCTGCCACTTTCAAAATACCGACGATCGCCGAAAGCACAAACTCTGGCGATTCGAGTTTTTCCGCCGGAATCGTCGCGATCGCCCCGTCCACCTTTGAGACAACCGCATCAAATTTTTCAGGAACCGTTCCATCTTCCGGCGCGGTTTTAATCAGATCAAGCAGCTCAACAAACGAGTCACCAAACGGCTCGACTCCAAGCTCTGCAAGGTGGTCGGCCACGCTGCCATAAATCTCCTCGCCGGGATGACCAATATGCGTCTCTGCACCATCATAATCCTGAGCCGCGAGGAGTTCCTTCGCCACCGTCAAGTGACCTTTCATCAGTCCCATACTGACGAGATAGTCGTCATCACTATCAACTCCGCCGTTTCCACTATGACCACCACTTTCGCCGCCTTCACCGCCTTCGCCACCTTCGTCACTCTTTGAGACCGGCATAACCTCCTCCTCACCACCCTCACCACCTTCGCCACCCTCAGTGGAGTTCACCTGCTCCGTTGTGTTCAGCTTTGATGCGGGATCATTACCCGGTGTTTCGCTCGGTGTGCAGGCGATCGTCGTTGTTGCAACCCCAATCGCCAGAAAAAGTTCAATCGGCTTTAAGGAAGTAAAATTCTGCATTTTTGCTAAAACTTCTCAATAGTGAGGCATGAATCAAGAACAGTATCACTACTGATAGTTTATCGCAATAGAGCGGTCTCTTTTTTACGCTATATCGCTTGAATTGATTGCATCGTCACGATCGCGCCACCACCTAAAACAGTCCCATACAGCCCAGATCCGCGATGTGATCTTGGTGGGGGTGAAACATGTATTTGCCGGGGTAGGGATAGGAAAATTCGAGGATGTGACGTTCGGCGGTTCCCATCGTGATCACGTCGGTGTTGAGCGTTGACTTGAGCGATCGCCCCGCGGGGAAGACGTCGAACATATTGGCGTGAAGGTGAAACGTAACGGCGCTATCGAACTCGATCACGTTTAACAAATCAACCCACACCCGCTGATTTTGGTAGATCCGAATCGGGCGATCGCGAAAAGCGTTAAAGAAAACACAGACAAATTGATGATGCGATATGACAGTTGAACAAATCTAGTTGAGATAATAGTGCATTAAAGCAGCCTATGATTATCCCCGAATCGGCTAGTCTCAACTTCGTCTTTAGGGAATGATAATCATTCTCGTGATAGGATCGGCCGGAATTATTTTCGCCCTTGTATAGCAGAAGCCGATTAAATTAGGACACTCTCGTCTAAGTTGAAAACCGCACTTCGACTCCGCTCAGTGCTCTCAGCTTTTTTTGATACGTCCTAAGCAAATCGTTTTTTGCTATATCACTCAGGAATGGCTTCATGAGTGATGCAAGGATATGGGTCTGGTGTCTCTAGCTGTAGACGAGCGAGTTCGCGCTACAGAACGTTAATTTGAGGAGTATTTTTCGGTGACTCTAAATTTCGATCGATGGATGAATATTGATTCTAATTGGACATCTAGTCGAGTAGGCCAGTGGACTGTGTTCTCTTTGCTTTTAGGGGTACTTGCAGCAACACAGCCCGCCCAAGCAGATGAGTCGTTGGGCGTGAATACCACGGATTCCGCATTGGCAAGACAGACGGACACTCATTTTGATCTGGGCGCGATCGATTCTACGGATCAGACCCTTGATCAGGTCACCTCCGTGTCGCAACTCTCGGATGTGCAGCCCACCGACTGGGCGTTTCAAGCGCTACAATCCCTCGTCGAGCGCTATGGCTGTATCGCAGGCTATCCCGATGGGACGTTTCGCGGCGATCGCGCCCTAACCCGCTACGAATTCGCTGCTGGTCTCAATGCCTGCCTCGATCAAATTTTGGCACAAGTTGGCGGCGACGGTCTCGACCCTGCCGACCTCGACACCATCAGTCGCCTCCAGGACGACTTTGCTGCCCAGCTTGCGAGCCTGCGCGGTCGGGTCGATAGCCTTGAATCTCGGATTGACACGGTCGAAGCGCAGCAGTTTTCGACCACGACTAAGCTCGAAGGTTCTGCTATTTTCTCGCTGTATGGCATTGCGGCAGGCGATCGCGCTAATGGAACCAACGCCGATCGGGTGACGGGTTTCGGTCATCGTACTCGCCTCGAATTTCTCAGCAGCTTCAGCGGTGAAGATCAACTTCTCGTCCGACTGCAATCAAGCAATATTCCCGGCTTTGGTGACGAACTCGGCACGCTCGAAGGCGATCTATTCTACGCCGACGATAACGGCAGCACTGTCGAAATCGACGCCCTCAACTACAGCTTCCCGATCGGCGACAAACTCAACGTCGTTCTCTCCGCCAATGCCGGAGCCTCGGATGATTTCGCCAGCACCGTCAATCCGTTCCTTGATGGCGACGGCAACAGCGGCGCACTCTCTCGTTTCGCCACCCGCGCCTCCATTTTCTACCTGATCGAACAATCCGGCATCGGCCTCGAATATGCCCTCAGCGATGATTTCACCCTGAGTGCGGGCTACTATGCCGCCAACGCGGCGGACTCTTCACCGGGTGCGGGACTGTTCGACGGCCCCTTTGGCGCGTTGGGTCAAGTGACCTTCCATCCCAGCAATGACTTTGAGCTGGCGCTCACCTATTTACGTTCCTACGGCCTCGAAACCGGCACGGGTAGCACGCTCTCGAATTTTGGCTCATTCCTCGAAAACCGCTTTGGTGAACCGGCGTCGGTGTCGAGCGATGCCTTTGGGGCGCAGATGTCGTGGCAGTTTGCGGACTGGGCAGCGCTGGGCGGCTGGGTTGGCTATGTGAATAGCGAAACCACTAAGGCGATCGGCACGATCGGCGCCGGAGCCGAGATTGATAGCTGGAACTGGGCAGCGAGCTTGGCGTTTCCCGATCTATTCGGCGATGGCAACCTGGCCGGGATCGTGGTTGGTCAAGAGCCGCGCGTCACGAATGTGAGCAATTCTCTTGAGCGTGCGGGCATTAGTGATGACAACGATACTTCGCTTCACATCGAGGCGTTTTACTCGTGGCAAATCACCGACGGTATTACGATTACGCCCGGTTTGATCTGGCTGACGGCTCCGAATCATAACAATGATAATGATGATGTTGTGATTGGCACGATTCGGACAACCTTTAGTTTCTAAGTAGCCCAAGAGAATAAATAGTGGCTTCAGGTCTTTGAGGTTTTGGAAACCTCAAAGACCTGAAGCCCTATGGTACTTTGTGTAACTGTTCAGGTGTAGGGATTGACCGTGATTCAGTCCTGTTGCGCTCAGGGTCGATCGGCTCTCGCAGTGGGTTCTTTCCTGTGGTCAATCCCCGAGCCTGATACAGTTACCCAAGAGTTATAAAGTTGAAGATGAAAGTTTCTGAGCCTACTTTTCCGATCGTGCGGCCCGACAAAAGTTTTGAAGAGTTTCAATTATCAGAAATTGAGCAATCCGTCGGAAAATACTTTGAGAAACAAGTCGAAAAATATCGAGATGCGTTAGCTGTCAAGAAAGGGGAGAAGGAGTTGAGTTATGGAAAGCTAAACGAATTTGCGAACAAAATTGCTCACGGTATCCTAGGAAAAGTAGGAAACGAGAATATTTCGATCGCTCTATTATTTGAGCAGGGCATTAATTTTCTAGGTGCAATTTTTGGCGCACTGAAGGCCGGTAAGTGTTACGTTCCGATCGATCCCACGTTCCCAGACTCTCGCAATCAGTACATTTTAGACAATTCCCAGGCTCATTTAATCGTTACAAACACCACCAATCTCGAAATCGCTCAAGCTCTATCGTCTGGACAGTATGAAATTCTCAATATCGACGATTTAGAGTCATCGCCTCAGATTCAGAATCCTGACATTAATGTTTCTCCAGATGCACTAGCCTACATCATCTACACCAGTGGATCGACGGGAAAACCTAAAGGAGTATTTCAAAATCATCGCAACCTACTCCACAATGCGATGAACCAAATTAATACGTTTCATCTTGGTCTTGGCGATCGGATGCCCCTAGTACATTCATGTAGTGTGATGGGAGCTGTTCGAGCCACTTACAACGCTTTACTGAGTGGGACAGCGCTGTATCCTTTTGATGTCAAAAATCAGGGACTTGACGAACTCCGGATACTACTACAAACCGAAAAAATTACCGTCTTTCATGCCGTTGCGACCCTCTTTCGTCACTTTGCTGACATTTTCAAAGACGTCGAAGCGTTTTCTAGCCTGCGTTTGGTTATTTTAGGCGGCGAAGCCATGTATCGAAAAGATGTGGAATTTTATAAGCAGAAATTCCCCGATCAGTGCTTACTTTGTACGGGGCTCGGATCGACAGAAGCCGGAACTACGCGAATTTTCATGCTGAACAAACAGACGGAGATTACGACTGCTCAGGTTCCGCCTGGGTATGCGGTTGAAGGTCTGAAGGTTGTGTTGTGGAATGAGGAGGGCGGCGAGGTTCCGCTGGGCGAGGTTGGTGAAATTGTCATTGAAAGTGAATATCTTGCGTTGGGTTATTGGCAACAGCATGAGACAAACTTACAGACGTTTGCGCCCATTTCTCCTACGAGTTCAATTCGCCGCTTCCGAACGGGAGATTTAGGAAAGTTTTTGCCCGATGGTTGTTTAGTTCACATGGGACGAAAAGACTTCCAGGTCAAAATTCGAGGGTATCGAGTGGATGTGGCGGAAGTTGAAATGACGTTGATGGATTCGGGTTTACTAAAAGAAGTGGTTGTGGTCGGTAAAGCGCTGATTCAAGAGGAAATATCTCTGATTGCATATTGTGTTTTAAAGGAGCCATCATCCAACACGATCGCGAAACAGCTTCGTCACATAGTCAGACAAAAGTTGACAGATTATATGGTTCCGGCGGCTTTCGTCTTTTTGGATGCATTACCCCTAACTCCAAATGGCAAGGTGGATCGAAAAGCGCTTCCGACTCCTAGCCGTGAGTCGCACGCGATCGGAGCTGAATTTGTGGCGCCGCGTACATCGTTAGAGCAGGAGATTGCTAAAATCTGGTGCGATCTTTTAGAGCTTGATCGGATTGGAATTCATGAAAACTTTTTTGATTTAGGCGGACATTCTCTGCTCGCGGCTCAGTTCTTCGCTGAAATCGAACAAACTTCGGGCAAACATCTTCCTCTTGCGCTACTAACAAAAGCGCCGACGATCGCAGAGGTTGCCGAACTCATACAGCAGGATGATTGGAGCAGCGCCTGGTCTTCGCTCGTTCCGCTTCAACCACACGGCGATCGTCCACCGTTATTCCTCAGTCATGGGATTGCTGGCAACGTATTAGATCTGCAACCTTTAGCCAGTGAAATGGGTTTGGATCAGCCTGTCTATGGTTTACAAGCACAGGGTCTTGATGGTGAGAGTCTTCCTTTAGAAAGTATTGAGGCGATCGCTGCTCACAATATCCAAACGCTCCGTAGTGTGCAAACGCATGGCCCTTATTTTCTGGGGGGCTATTCCTTTGGCGGAACGGTGGCGTTCGAGATGGCTCGCCAGCTAGAGCGCGAAGGTCATACGGTTGCATTGCTGGTACTGTTTGATTCTTATACGCCTGAGGAAAGTCAGAAAATACAGGATAATCCTGCTCCTTTCTTATCGCGTCTCAAAACACACTGGAACCGTTTTTCTAAGCAGGGTGGAGGTTATATTATTGAGCGTTGGAATGATCGCGTGTATCGATCGGCTTTTTTCAGCCAATGGGTCAGCAAACTGGTAGTTTCTAAGGATGGTGCTGTTAGTTCTGCGATACAAACTAGTGAGCGGGTAAAGCGGGTGAATATGCAAGCAAAGCGGAATTACACAACACATTTTTATCCTGGTAAAATCACACTTTTTCGTGCTGTTCCAGGGCGCACTATTCGCGAGGGTTGGCAGGTTGATTCAGTTTTAGGCTGGAGTGATTTGTCGGCGAGTTTGGAGGTGCATAATGTGGCTGGAGATCATGGGTCGTTTCTGCGGTTTCCGAATGTGGTGAAAACGGCTGAAATATTACAGCGTTATCTGCAAGAAGCGGCTCTAATTCATTCTCATACGAAATCTGGTTCTGTCTAGGAAAAAGACAAATATGTCAACCTGCCCATCACCTGCGATAGGGCAAACGCATACTCCCAATTCTTAAGTTCAAAGTCAGTCTGTTGAAGGCTGAGCTTGTCGAAGCCTGGGTGAATTCGCGAAAAGTGGCCGCACTATTCGCAAAGCGAAGGCTACGCCAACGACAGGCTCAGTGCTCGAATCCTGATGTTTTGACTCCAGAAAATTTAGTATGCGTTTGCCCTGTCACCTGCGATGGCGCGATTGGTTAGCTGCACAAAACGAACTCGAACAAATGTTCGATCGCAACGTCGATATCGTCGAAAAAGCACTCCTCAACAATCCATACCGCCAAGCCGAAATCTTGAAAACACATCGGGTGATCTACACCGATAACAATGCCGCCACCTCCGCCGCCGTCGGCTGCGCCCCGATCGCCCCAACCCCCAACGTCGTCAACGCCCCCGCCGCACAGGCATAACGAATCACCTCCCGTAACGCCGCCCCATCTCCCGCCAAAATCGCCTCACCGAGATCGCACCACCGCGCCAGAAACGCCGCCACAAAACAATCCCCCGCCCCCGTCGTATCGATCGCCTCCACCGCAAACCCCGCCACCTCACCCGACAACGCCCCCACCTGATACCCACAACCGCGATCGCCCCGCGTCACGATCACCCCCTGCGCCCCCGGAAACCGCGCCGCCACCTCCGCCACATCATCCGTACCCAACAAAAACCGCGCATCCTCATCGGAAAACTTCAGCCAATCCGCCTGGGTCAAAAACCGCAAAATGCGATCGCGCGGCGTGTCCGGCTGATCAAACCCCGGACGCAACCCATCAAAATCCGCCCAAAATACCGATCGCCAATTCACATCGATCAACACCGACGTTAACGACTGCTTCGCCATCCCCACCGCCTGTCGGATCGCCTTCGCCGTCGTCGGCATCGCCAGCCCCAGCGTCCCCGTCACCAACCAATCCGCCCGGACGATCGCCGCCGGTTTCACCTGCGTCGCCTCAATCTGAGCATCGGCAAAATCCGCCGACGAAATCACCGCCGTATCGTCCCGATCACCCGTCCCAAACCCAACAAACTGCCGATCGCCGCTCCCGTCCCGCTCCACATACACATGTCGCGTCGGCACAGCCTCAAGCCGAGACACCATCGACACATCCACCCCCTTCGCCTCCAGCAACGCCAACAGCGATCGCCCCGCCGCATCATCCCCGATCGCGCCGATCAACCCCACCGGCACACCCAGCGTCGCCAGCGCACAGGCCACATTCGCCGGAGCGCCGCCCGGTTCCGGCGTCCAGCCCGCACCCGCATCGCGGAGACAATCGATCAGGATTTCGCCCAGGCAGAGAACACGGGGATGCGACATAATTTCAGAGATGCGTCAGTAACGGCGGCCAGTCCATCGTTTATAGCAAAGAACGATTGGGGTAAGAGTCATCAAAAAAAGCTGAGAGCACTGAGCGGAGTCGAAGTGCGGTTTTCAGTTTTAATTAGGGTGTCTTAACCATTGGGAGCATCCCGTTTATGCAACTTGCCCCTCATCCCCCAGCCCCTTCTCCCA
>CAZFJL010000101.1:0-7652 GCA_964518905.1 uncultured Geitlerinema sp.
CATTGGTTCACACACTGCTGCTACTGTCACTCATAACTTGTGAAATTGCTATATAGACCTTTTGATGTTCGGTTCACATACTATACAGGTAATTCTAAAGGATTTCATAGTATGCCTAGGGGTGAGGTAATGCAACATCTGATCAATAAGATAAATTTTGCACTATGTACTAATAGGCAAGTAAATAACGATTTTCGTCACGTATTAGTTTCACAAAATATTACAGAAGGGAATACTGTATCCTTAGCAACTCGTGAAAGAACATATATATTTCCACTCTATCTTTATCCAACTGATAAACCAACGCTTTTCGAGCCTGATCCCACCTCTGCCCCCGATGGTCGCCGTCCGAATTTAGACGAAAAATTCATCCAAGAATTTGCAGAAAAACTAAACTTAAAATTTATTCTCGACGGTAAAGGCGACCAAAAGAAAACTTTCGCCCCCGAAGACATCTTTAACTATATTTACGCCGTCTTCCATTCCCCCACCTACCGCACCCGCTACGCCGAATTCCTCAAAATCGACTTTCCTCGCGTCCCCCTCACCAGTAACAAAAAACTCTTCTGGCAACTCGCAAACCTCGGCGACGAACTCGTACAAATCCACCTCATGAATTGCCAACTCGAAACCATTACAGGCTTTCCAATCAAAGGCGATAATATGATCGAAAAACTCCGCTACGCCGAACCAACCCAAACACAAAACGGTAGAGTCTACATCAACAAAACCCAATACATCGACAACGTTCCCCCAGACATTTATAACTTCCAAATTGGTGGCTATCAAGTCTGCAATAAATGGCTCAAAGACCGCAAAGGGCGAGAATTTACCGATGATGATTTTGAACACTATAGCCAAATTGTCGTGATTCTAAAACGTACGCAAGAACTCATGACCCGTATCGATCAAGCTATTGAAAAACAGGGAGGCTATCCCATCCAATAAACTAGAAATATCCCACCCATCTCAATTTCAGACCAGGAAAAAATGCGCCACAAAAAGGCAGGAATTGCAATTTATTCATGCTTCAATCATCCCCCGTTAATCCGTCAGCACCACCGAACAGCGACGTATCTTCGTAAATGTCCCGTAGCCCGATCGTCAAATCCACTGACATTAACGAGATCGAGCCATCCCTTTCGTCATAGGTTACCCGCGTCCAGTTTCCTGCATCATCCCGCCGGAACACCTCAACGGCAACCCGATCGCTGCTGACCAACACATACTCCTCCAGGCTCTCCAACGTCCGATAATCCGCAAACTTCTCACCCCGATCAAACGCCGCCGTAGACGGAGACAACACCTCCATAATTAAACGTGGGTCGTCAATAAAATGCCGCTGAAGCTGCTGATCACGATCGCGATCGCTGCACGTCACCGCCACATCGGGATAGTAAAACGCATTCGCCGCCTGCACCCGCACCTTCATATTTTCCGCAAACGCCCGACAGCCCGACCCCCGTAAATGCGTCCAGAGATTGCCAAAAAGATTGCCCGTAATGATGCTGTGAGCGCGAGTTCCCCCAGACATGGCAAACGCCTCGCCCTGGCGATATTCATGCTTGACCGGGCTGGCAAGCTCGCCCGCTAGGTAATCATCAGGATGGAGATACAGGGGATCAGTCGCAAGCATAAGCAGACATCGAGCATGATGCGGTCAATTTTCTACTGTTAATCTAAGCCAAATCGCGGAAATGTTCCCGATACAGCTCGCAGCGCGGCTCGATACACCGATCGCCCACCTCACGCACCAGCCCAAACCGCACCAAGGCCACCGCCGCATCGCGATCGGCTTTCTCTCGCGCCACGGCAAACGGCTCGGCAGACTTCGCCACCCGTCGCATCACCGCCAAATGGCCGCTTTTGCGTAGCAGTTTCTCCAAACCGTCCAGATGTGAGCTAAACACCCCCGCCATTTTGTTCGATTCAGCCCGCAGATCGTTAAGCGATCGTCGTGCATCCAGCCGCAAAAACTTCAGCCCAATTTGTAATAACTCCGGATGACCATCGAGCATCGTATACAGCCGATCGAGATCCACTCGCGACGTTAACCCAAACTGCGCCACCAGCTCGCGTACCTGGGTTTGATCAAACGCCGGAAGCTCGATCGGTTCACCCACGTTAAACGGCGAATGGTTATGTTCGGCAATCTTCAAAAACTCGTATGGTTCGGTGGAATGCGCCAAAATCAATCGCAACTTTTCCCACTCTGGTTCGCGTCGTGCCACCTCATACCACGATCGCAACAGCTTAAAAAATTCCTGGACGATCGCCTGATGCTTAAACAGCGCATCGACATTATCCAGCGCTAGCACTAGCGGCTCCTCCAATTCGGAGAGAATCGCCTCCTCAATGAAATCCGAACAGCTTGTATTGCCGCCCAACTCATCATCCCAATACTCGTCGATCTGCTCGCTAATTTCGCTGGGCTTATACAACTTCAGTTTCCGCGCAATGCGCTTACAAAACCAGCGCAAAAAACGATCGAGCGATTCCAGACTGGGCGCTTCCACGCGATTGAGATCCAGCACCACGACCTTGTAATCCTCACCCTCGGCAAACGCCTGTAACTGTGAAATCAGCTCCGTTTTACCAAAGCGGTGCGGCGCTTTGATGCGTACAAGCGAACCGGGTTGGGTCAGTGCCGCCTTACACAAGCCCTCGATCGCGCGGTGAGAAACATAGGGTTTTTCGGTCATCTTGGTGTCACTAGGGGGATCGCTAGAGGGATCGGCACTCGCTGACGGCGGACGATCCGACGACGATCCGCCGTAATGATTAATGACCGTACCAATATTCACCACCCCGCTATCGTTAACATTCACGCCCTTTTGCTCGCGACTCTGATCGGCTCGATTATCGATATTGCCTTCCGCATACTGAGCCCGATCGCTGTTGTGCGTTTCGCGATAATCGCCGCCCTGCGTGTTGATTGTCGTATTGGAACCGGGCGAAGCTGATGGATTGGGCGCGTCTGGGTCTGGGTTTTGGGATGCATTCCCGATCGCAAACGGATGATGATCATTTTCGCGACAAAACGCCGCATACAGCCGATCGATCTCGCCCTTCGCCTGCGACCATTCCAGCAGCTCGAACGCCGCACCCGTTAGCCCCGATTGCCCGACAATTTCCGCCAAATTGCGATCGATCGCATCCCTAACAAAAATCTGCAAATCGCCATAAGAGCGATACACATCCTGCAACGCCGCGCGAAACTGTTTTTTTCGTGTGTTATCCCAAGTCATGCGCTGTGTGTTGTAGGAAAGTGAGGGTGCATCGCCATGCACCCGCGATCTTGCTGAATATAACCTGAATCTATCGACCCTCTGACCCCAAACTGTTCAACACCTCGCTCAACGTCGGCAACGATCGCCCATCGACCGCCTGCGCCACCGCCGCCGCCATCGCCAACCCCGATCGGATCGCCGTCTCCGCTTGCGCCGTCCCGCACCAGTCCCCGCCAAACACCACCGGCAACGGCGATCGCACACTCAAACAATCCCGCTCGAACGGGCGATCGACAAAGGCGTAACGCCAACGGTGGACAGTGAGAAACTCGGGACGGCGATCGGCTAGGGCGGGGAAATGGGACGCGAGGCGATCGAGTAACGCTTGGCCGACGATATTGAGATCCGGCGAATCGAACTGCTCGCGGGCAAACTCGGGCGCAGCATGAACCGTGAGACAAAACCGATCGGCGTCGCGCTTCGTCGATTCCACCCCCGCCCAAAACAGATCGCGATCGCCCTCAAATTGCAGCGCATCCCAACCGCGATCGGCCTCGGCCAACTCCGCTGAATAGCCCGCCATGACACTAATACAGGGATGGTACGACACCGCCGCGATCGCCGTTTTGATCTCCGGCGCGATCGTCTCCGTGGCTGCGATCAGCTCCGACGCCTGGGGAGCCGGAACTGCCACCACCACCGCCCGCGCCGTCAAACTCAGCGGCGCATCGACACCGTCGGCCACCGCTGCGAGCTGCACTCGCCACCGATCGCCCGCCGGTGTAACGACATGGGTAAGTGCGATCGCCCGCCGCGATCGCCACACCGTCAGATCCTGCGCGAGAAACTTCCCGATCGCATTCGCCCCGGTAGGGGCAATGTAGCGTGTTATTTGGGATTGATCGATGTCCGCCGACTTCGCCGAATCAAACGTATTTTCAAAGGTTTCATCGTTGCTAATACCGATAACCCCCCTTATGGGATCTAAGTTTGAGGGCGGTGTTTCGGGGACGGTTTCGGGTGTGATGGTTCCGTCTGGCGTGACGCGACAAAAGCGCACGTTCCACGGCTTGAGGATGTCGCGATCGCGCAACGCATCGATTAACACCGGCAATAGTCGCCCCGATCGTTCCAGATAGCGGATTCCATGATCGGCGCGAAAATTCGGCACGCGCTTCGTCGCCGCCCGCCCGCCAAACCCGCGCGACTTTTCGACCACCACCACGCGATAGCCCGCCTGCCGCAACTGCTCGGCACAGATTAACCCCGCGATCCCGGCTCCGATCACCGCAATCTCGACATCGTCGCGATCGGCCTTTGGGGTTACATCCGGCGCTGCGTTCTGACTGTTCAACATGGATTAGTCTTTGGGATTAGCTTTTGGGATTAGTCTTTGGGATTCAAAACAAGGGTATCGATATCAACAATGAGAAACCGTTGACGATGGCACATCCACCCAACAGCCGCGCGTATGGGATTCATGGGTAAGATCCATCAAAAGCTGCGAATAAATCCCCTCGTCGATCGACGGCACGATCGCGCATCCCGCATCAATCCCCTGAACGAACGCATCCACCACCCGCAAAAACGCCGATAGCCGACCATCGGGGTACAGCTTGGGAAACTCTAGCCGATCGGGAACCGGTAACTCCGCCTGCTCCTCGCCGACCTTCGCACCCCAGACTTTAAACCCATAAATATAATCCGTCTGGCTCGGACTGCCGATCGTCAGTGTGCCGCGATCGCCGTAGACTTCGATCCAGTGGCCACGCCCTCCGTGCGCCGTCGAACTGATACTCACATGACAGGGCGCACCGTTCGCCAGCTCCAGCGTAATCGCGCAGACATCATCGGAGTCCACCGGCTTCATCGCGTTAGCGTCACTCGGATCAGGACGCGCCACGATCGACGTACTCAGCGACGCCGACAGCTTTGTCACCGATCCAAACAGCCAGGAAATATAGTCAAACGTATGCGACCCCAGCGCTCCGAGTGCGCCACCGCCCATGTCCTTGCGAGCGTACCAATTCCAAGCGCGATCGGGATTGGCACGGCTCGACATCAGCCAGTCAATCCGAATTAAACGCGGCTGACCGACGTAGCCCGCGTGGATCAGCTCGGCGAAATATTGCCACGCCGGAACAAAGCGATATTCAAAATCCATCGTCGTGATACAGCCGTTCGCCTTGGCGATCGCCGCCAGTTCTTTCGCCTCGTTCACCTTCAGCGCGGTCGGCTTTTCGAGCAGCAAATGTTTACCCGCTGCGAGGATCGCCTTGCCCATGTCGTAGTGGAGAAAGGGCGGCGTCGCGAGGCTGACGGCGTGAATGTCGTCGCGATCGAGGATAGCATCGAGGCGATCGGTCGCTGTCGGGATCTCGTGAGCGGTGGCGATGCGTTGCGCGGTGGCAAGATCGCGATGGTAGACCGCCGCAACTTGGGTGCGATGATGCGCCTGAAAGCCAGGAATGTGTACCTTTTGGCCAAAGCCGGTTCCGACGATCGCAACATTAATCAGGCTCATGCTATCTAACACCCTTGAAGTAATAACATCAGACTCATTAACGCATTATCGGCGTAGCCCGTCGAGTTCCTACGGCTAGAGTGCAACAACTCAATAAACGTTTCTGAGGAAGGCGAGAAGTCCGACTTTTTGGAAAGTCCGACTTCTGAGGCGATTATTTTCGGGCAATGCTCTTAAACCTTTGCGTAACGCAATTCTAGCTTCAAAAAAATATGTCAATATAAAACTATATACTCAACTAACAGAAAATAGATCTAAGGCACATTATGAGTTCCGACACCTCCTACACCGATCGCATCGCGCAACGCCGCGCCGGGATTGGTAAATTTGCCAAACAGCAGCCCGAAGTCATGCAAGCCTTTCGCGAGCTGAATCGAGCCGGGGGCGAAGCGCGAGCCCTCGATGCCAAAACCAAGGAGCTGATTTCCCTATCGATCGCCGTCGCGGTTCACTGTGATGACTGCATCGGCTTTCATGCCCAAGCCTGCCTCAAAGCCGGAGCCACTCGTGAGGAGATCGCCGATGCCCTCGGAGTTTCGATCGTCATGGGCGGCGGCCCCTCGTTAATGTACGCTAGCCATGCGATGGAAGCCGTGGAGGAATTTCTCCAAAATTCTGAGGCGTAACGCACTTCACCAAAAACGAGGCGCGATCAGACGATCGCGCCTCGTTTTGCCGCGTTCAATCTACGCGCTTCTTGATTAGCTCACCGTCTGGCGAGCACCCTTCATGGCGACGGATGTTGCCACCCCGATCGACTCATCGGTCTTGCTCGCCATCATTACCATCAGATCCAGCGCTCGCATCGAGTAACCCCACTCGTTGTCATACCAAGACACCACTTTAAAGAAGTGATCATTGAGCTCGATGCCCGCACTCGCATCGAAAATGCTCGAATTGGAATCGCCCGTGAAGTCCGACGACACCACCGGGTCTTCCGTGTAGCCAAGGAAGCCAGCCATCTCGCCTTCGGCAGCGGCTTTCATGGCAGCGCAAATTTCGGCGTAGCTGGTCGCTTTCGTCGTGCGGAAGGTCAAATCGACCACCGAGACATCAGGGGTCGGGACGCGGAAAGCCATGCCGGTGAGTTTGCCTTTAAGTTGGGGCAAGACCAGGGTGACGGCTTTGGCTGCGCCGGTGGACGCGGGGATAATGTTTTGTCCGGCGCTGCGTCCGCCGCGTAGGTCTTTTTTGCTGGGGCCATCGACGGTGGGCTGGGTCGCGGTCGAGGCGTGAACGGTGGTCATCAGACCTTCGCTGAGACCAAAGTTATCGTCGATGACCTTGGCGATCGGGGCGAGACAGTTGGTGGTGCAGCTCGCATTCGAGACGATCGGCCAACGGACATCGTAGTCCGCATCGTTCACGCCCATCACGATCGTCGGGATACGCTCGGGATCTTTCGTCGGCGCGGAAATCACGACGTGCTTTGCTCCGGCGGTCAGATGCTTGGAAGCACCATCATAGTCAGTGAAAAAGCCGGTCGCTTCGAGCACACAATCAATACCTAGCTCGCCCCAGGGAAGCTCTTCGGGGTTACGAACAGCAGTACAACGGACAAATTTGCCATTGACGATAATGCCATCATCGGCGGCTTCGATCGTGCCGTCAAATTTGCCGTGAGTTGAATCATATTTCAACATATAGGCTAAATTTTTCGGCGGAAATAAATCGTTAATCGCACAGATTTCGATGCTGTCGTCAGCACGGGCCATCACAGCACGAAATACGAGGCGTCCGATGCGTCCAAAACCGTTAATGCTAATTTTCATGGTTGGTGCTTGAAGGGCGAAGATGTGCTTGGGAAAGATTGTGAAAAGGTGGCAAAGGGCGAGCGATCCTGCTAGGGCGTGTCATCAATTAGCACCAGACCCCTTACGGGGTAAGCTGTTGAACGC
>CAZFJL010000102.1:0-7409 GCA_964518905.1 uncultured Geitlerinema sp.
TTTAAGAATCAAAGTCCCTCTCCCGGCCTGGGAGAGGGATTTAGGGTGAGGGTCTTCCGAGTATGCGTTTGCCCTGACAAAAAGCGCGATCGTACAACAGCCGATCAAACCCTTTCTGATACATTAAAAATCGTCTTAAGGCAGGAGCCGAACATGGGTCACGTCATCGCGACTACGAATATGAAAGGCGGCGTCGGTAAAACAACACTGACGGTGAACGTCGCGACGGCGTTGGCGAAATACCACAATAAGCGCGTGTTGGTCGTTGACCTCGATCCGCAAATCAGCGCCACCCTCTCACTGATGTCGCCCTCGGATTTTGCGCGGTTGCGACGCGATCAGCACACGCTCAAGTTTCTGCTCCAGCAAGAAATTGCCGGTACACCCGGCAGCATTCAGGTTCGCGACGCAATCCAGCCCTACGGCGGTTCCGTCAAAGGATTGGACATCCTGCCGGGAGATATCGACCTATATAACGATTTCCTCGTGTCAGAGGTGCTTTACCGCAAGGCGATTCGCAATCCTGAGCGCAATTTTGAAAAGGTCTGGGGAGCGTTTGAGCTATCGTTGATGAAAGCGGTACTTGATCCGGTGCTGGATCGATATGATTTCATCCTGCTCGATTGTGCGCCGAGCTATAACCTCGTGACCCGTAGCAGCCTGGTGATTAGCGATTATTACCTGATCCCAGCCAAGGCCGAGCCGCTGTCTTACATTGGGATGCAGCTCCTAGAGCGGCAAATTCGGAAGCTGGCGGAAACCCATCAAATTGATCGCCAGCAGCAAACGCGCCTCCTGGGGATCGTCTTCTGTATGTCGCGCAATCTCTTCGCCGGTCGTCACTACCAGCGGGTCATGGATCGCATCCGCAAAGAATTTGGCGCAAATCAAATTTTCAAAACGTCCGTCCCGATGGATGTCAGCGTGGCGAAAGCGGTGGATAGTTTTAGACCGGTGGTGATCTCTGATCCAAATTCGGCGGGCGCACGGGCGTTTTGTCAGATTACGAAAGAGCTACTCGATCGTCTGACGCCACAGACGGCCAAGCTCGCGAAAGGATCGACGGGATCGGTCAATTTGTCGAAATTAGAATAAAGCACGCACGATCGCGGCTTTCACGTCAGCAATTCTCAATTTGAGAAAATTAGGTGGTGTCGTCGAAGGGGTGGAGTTCGAGAGCATCGAGCATGAAGGCAAGAAGGTGACCCCAACTGTCGAAGCAGATGTAGCGAGTCAGAGCCCGTAGGTCATCGAAGAAGGTCTGACGAGTGGGGAGGTGGTCGCGCAAGAGCTTGTAGTTGCGGTCGAGCAAGTCGAGGAGCGTGTGAAACAGCAATGACAGAATGTTGAGGGTCACGAGCAGTGAAGAGAGATGCTGTTGGCCATGGCCAAAATTGTGTTCGAGATGGTAGCCCTTGGTTTTGAGGGTGTTGTTATTCTCGTTCTCGACTTTCCAGCGAGTGCGTCCGGCTCGGACGATGTCAGCAACGATGTCATCATCAAGGCGATAGCTGGTGGCAAAGCTGTTGCAGTAGCTGACCGAGCCATCGGGTTGTCGCACGCTCAGCTCGCACCAATTCACGAAAAGAGCATCATCGCCATCGCGCAGTGGTACGCCGTTGAGGTAGCGGTAGCGCCAGGTGTCGCGACAGCGGCCGCGATTGACTGTTGTCGTGACCGTCGGCAGGTCGATGCCATCGAGATGTTCGTAGAGTGTGGGATGAGAGGTCGGACGGCAGACGAAAATGAAGTCGAGCTCAGCCTCGACGAGCTGCTGACAGAAGGGCTGACGGCAGTAGAGGTCGTCACCGAGAAGCGTCACTTTCCATTGACGCAGGCGTTCGTGATGTTCGCCGAGCCAGCGTTTCGCCGCCGCAATCTCGCAGTCTTGCTTGTTGTGACCGTCCTGGGGGGTGACGAATTCTGGAACGAACGGCAAAGCATGAGGCTGATTCGGGCTGACCACCACCGGCGTAACCACGCTGTGGAAGTAGCGTTGTTTCCCCGACTTCTGCTCTCTCGTCGAACACTGAGCGCAATGAATCTTCTCCGAGCTGAAGTACTCCGTACCGTCCAGTGCCATCAGCAACGTCTGCTTCACGTCTCGGAATTGCTCCAGTTGCCCATCTTTCTCCAGCACTTGCCAGATTTCCTCGAACATCGGGAACAGGGCGCTCGGCGGCACGGCATCAAGCAGGTTGCGTATCTGGTTGTCGCTCGGTATCTCATGGACTCCAAATAGGCTCTGGCTGTTGCTTTTCCCTTTCTTCGCTGCCATCTTTCGCTGGTACGACAGGAACGATGGCGTTTGCGTGAAGAACACGCCAAACGCGCTCAGTGCTGCGTCGGCAACTCTGTAACGGGTATTTTTACCCGTTCGACTGTCTGGCAGCGAGGCTAAGCACTGGTGAAACTTCTCGACCACTGCCTCGAACACCTTTGTCTGGCTCACTGGTTCGACTGCTCTCCCTACTTTGACTCCATTTTCGCCAAATTGAGAATTGCTGCTTTCACGTTCAACGGCTCTGTTGACCGCGAGGCTGCGTCATAATGGCGTTGCAATCTGACGTTACTTGAACGGTACGGAACTGTGGCGATGACTGGTAATGCTCCCCAGCCCAATGAATTCTTGTCTGGATCATCGTCAGGCGCTGCGCCCGATCGCGAGGATAATCCGGCGACAACTCCCGGCGGTCTCGATGATGGTGTGGTGTTTGATCTGACGATCAAGCGAGCACGGCGATCGCCCGCTCCGGTGAGTGTCGATCGGGATGTAGATCTCGATCAAGGCGGAATCGAGGAAGAATCTGGTGATGATGAATCCGAAATGACGGTTGCTGACGGGAACGATCTGGCTATGCCGAATGTAATTGATGAGTTTGAAACGGGGACTACTAACCCAGAACGTGAGACGGACATGGGAGATGAGGTCGAGCCGGAAGCCCAGCCAGAAACCGAGCCGGATATCGTCCTAGAAACTGAGCCAGACACAGACTTCGAGATCGAACCCGAAATCGATTTGGGATATCTCACGCCTCGCGCTCAGGTGTATCTCAAAGCGATCGGCGATCGCGTCTTGGTCATTTTTCCGCCGCCACTGGATCGGCTTGATTCGGTCGCAGAACTCACCTGGCAGGAAATCCAGCAACAACTGAGCCAGCGTCTCAACGCCGGGGAACGGTTCTGGTCGCCCGAGGCTCGCGTTACGCTCGTCGTCGGCGATCGCCTGATCGACAATACGCAACTACAAGACCTCGAAGAAACCCTCGCGCATAACGATTTAGCTCTTTCCCGCGTGCAAACGAATCGCCGCGAAACCGCGATCGCAGCCGTGACGGCGGGATATTCCGTAGACCAGCAGGCGTTACAGCGGAGTGCGGCCTCGGAGGATTCGAGCCTGGGTGCGATCGACAGCACGCCCGCACCGTTAGCCCTAGCCGAGCCGTTGTACATGCGAACCACGGTGCGATCGGGGATCGAAGTCCGCCATCCCGGCTCTGTGATTGTCTTTGGGGATGTGAATCCCGGCGGATCGATCATTGCCGATGGGGACATAATCGTCTGGGGTAAGCTGCGGGGCTTGGTTCATGCTGGCGCGAACGGCAACGCCCGATCGATCGTCGCCGCACTGCAAATGGAACCGACCCAAATTCGGATTACCGATACCGTCGCCCGCGTCCCGTCCCAAAATCCCGATCGCTTCTATCCCGAAGTCGCCTACGTCACCCGCCAGGGCATTCGCATCAGTCGCGCCGAAGATTTCCCCCGTCAGGCCGTCCGAGCGGGGATTGGATCATGATCGACCACAGCGTCACTTAAAAGGCAACGTGGCACAATGGATGGAATCCAGGTAGAACGTCATGTCTTACGCATCGTGCTGCCTGTTGCTACGTTTCTGTCTAGAATCCCTGCGCCGTGCTGAATCTCTTTAAGTCACTGTTCGAGACGCTCAAGGTTTGGTGGGCGGAGTTTACGCTACAAACGAAACTCCTCGCCGGAGCAACGATCGTCGTGTCGATCGTCATGAGCGGACTCACCTTTTGGGCCGTCAACAGCATTCAAGAAAACGCGCAGGCCAACGACACCCGCTTTGGTCGCGATCTGGGGCTACTCCTCGCGGCGAATATCACCCAGACGATCGCCGATGACGATCGCGAAGAACTCGCCCGCTTCACCAGCCAGTTCTACGCCAGCACCTCCAGCGTGCGCTACATCATCTACGCCGATCACGACGGCGAAATCTTCTTTGGCATTCCCTACTCCGAACCCACGGTTAAAGACTCCCTCAGCATCCAGCGCCGTATCCAGCTTCCCGAGGACTTGATGCAGAGCGGGCTGCCCTTTGTGCGTCAGCACGAATCCCCCGGCGGTCAGGTCACCGATGTCTTTGTCCCGCTACACGACGGTGTTCGCAATCTCGGCGTGATGGCGATCGGCATCAACCCCAATCCCACCGTGGTCGCGTCGTCGAACCTGACACGAGACGTGACCACAGCAGTATTTGTCTCTATCTGGGTGCTGGTCATCCTCGGCGCAGTCTTCAATGCCCTCACGATTACCCGACCGATTAAAGAACTACTCTTAGGCGTCACCAACATCGCCACAGGCAACTTTAAGCAGCGCATTGACCTGCCCCTGGGCGGCGAGCTGGGTGAGCTAATCGAGAGCTTTAACGATATGGCAGGACAGCTCGAACGCTACAAAGAGCAAAATATTGAAGAGCTAACCGCCGAAAAAGCCAAGTTAGAAACCTTGGTAGTCAAGATGGCAGATGGGGCGCTGCTGCTCGATGAAGGGCTGAATGTCGTGCTGGCCAACCCAACTGCCCAGCGAATTTTTGGCTGGGATCTGCACGCCAATTATCTGGGCAAAAATGCGATCGATCTATTCCCTCCCTCGATACAAGCAGAATTAACCCGTCCGCTCTACAAAATTGCCCGAGGTCATCGCGAGGGTGGCGAGTTTCGGGTCGTGACGACCGAGCCGGTACGCCGCACGATTCGTATTCTCGTGTCAACGGTGCTCGATCCGTCGGGGACTAACCTCAAGGGCATCGCGATTACGGTGCAGGACATTACGCGCGAAGTCGAGCTAAATGAGGCCAAAAGCCAGTTCATCAGCAATATTTCCCACGAGCTACGCACGCCACTGTTTAACATCAAGTCGTTTATCGAGACGCTGTACGAGTACGGCGATGAGCTATCGGCTGAAGAGCGCCATGATTTCTTGGAAACGGCCAATAATGAAACCGATCGCCTGACGCGCCTAGTCAACGATGTCCTCGATCTCTCGCGCCTGGAATCCTGCCGGATCTACCACCTCGAACCGATCGATATTTCCCAGCCGATCGAACAAACCTTACGCACCTATCAGCTCAACGCCCGCGATAAAGGCATCGAGCTAGGGTCAGAGATCGAAGAGGATTTGCCCTTGGCGATCGCCCATTACGATTTACTGTTGCAAGTCTTCGCCAATCTGGTCGGTAACTCGCTGAAGTTCACCGAAACCGGTGGCCGCGTGCAGATCCGCGCCTATCGCCTCGAAGCGGAATCTCAGCCTCGGGGCGCGACGCCGGAGCATGTCCGCATTGAGATTGCCGATACGGGGATCGGGATCGATGCCGATGACCGCGAGGCGATTTTCGATCGCTTTTTCCGGGTCGAAAACCGCGTCCATACCCTAGAGGGAACCGGGCTCGGGCTGTCGATCGTCCGCAATATCATCGACAAGCACCACAGCAGTATTCACCTGATCAGCGAAGTGGGCATCGGGACAACATTTTGGTTTGATCTCGACGTGGCGCACAGTTATGACCCGATCGAGGTGATCGCCGACAATGGTGAACCCGCGATCGTGGCTAAAGCCCTGAGTTCAGCCTCGACACCTACCGTCTCTTAACGATTTGTCGATCACTCCGGTTCCGATACGAGGCGACTCGGCACGTAGAAACTCGCCACGATCGCCAGCATCAGCCACCAGAGCGTCTGAATCGGCGGACGATAAAACACCGTGTCAAACAGTCCGTGTGCCATCAGTCCCGCACCCGAGGCCAGAGCCGCCATCAGCCAGAAGGCATCAGAATGCCCCACTTCGCGCAGGCGTTTGATCTGAGTGATGCCCTGGTAGGTCGTGACGAAGAGTAACCAGAGAAAGGAAAATAAACCGATTAAACCGGCTTCGACCGTGACTTCGAGCAAGACCGAATAAGAACTAAGCGCCGAAAATTTGGGACGCATGTAGAGCGGATAGATCTTGTTGAAAATGCTGTTACCGGGGCCAATGCCCAAGATCGGTCGATCGCGAATCATGTCGATCACTGCCGCCCAAACGTTAATCCGAAAATTATTGCTACTGTCGCCGCGCCCGACGAACATGCTCGCCACCCGATCGCGAATTGGCGGCACGATCGCCACCGCCAACAGCACCACCGCTGCCGACAAACCCACCACACCGGGTAGCGCCCAGGGACGCAGCTTACTCGGCAGGCGATCGCTCCACCACCACACCAGCAGCAGCGTAAACACAAAACCACCGGCCACCAGGCCAATCCAGCCACCCCGGCTATAGGTCATCACCAGCGCCGCTACATTCACCAGCAACATGACGATCGCCAACAGCTTGGGCATCCAGCGCTGCCACGCGAAACAGGCCGCCGCACTCATCCCCACCGCCGGGATCAGATAGCCCGCAAACAAGTTCGGGTTGCCGAGATAGCTATAAATGCGGGTCGCATCGGCGGACGAGGAACTCGGGTCAGTCCAGGTCGCGAGGGCTTCGACGCCGACGATGCTTTGCTGGATGCCGTGAACGCTAGTGACCAGCGCGACCAAGAGAAAAATCCCGATCGCCCAGGCACGCAGCCGCGATCGGCGTAGCACCCGCGCCGCCAGAAAAAACAGCCCGATATACAGCGTCAGCTTAATCCAGCCCGAAAACGCCACCCGTGGCATCGGCGAAAATCCCATCGCCAGCGACGACACCGCCCAGTACAGCACCGTGAGGGTATGGATCGGCGTTAAGCCGACGCGGGTGTTATCGGTGAGGGTGAGCAGCCCAAAAAAGGCGATACAGCACGCGAGCAGTACCCCGATCAGGGTGGTCGAAACAAAGGGAGCGACGACTAGCACTGCTGCGACCAAGGCCATGCCCAGCGGTTCCGAGGCGGACATGAGGATGCTATCGCTGCGCCACTGTTGCAGGCGACCGAAGGCGAGGCGATAGAGCAGGCTCGATCGCTGCCAGCGATCGGGCGACCAGCCGGACAGTGTGAGAGAGGTGAGCAAAGAATTCATGGGAAAATCTCGGTAGTTTGGAAACCCTGCTACTTCAGTGCAGGGCGGAAAAACGCCCCGTGCAGCTTTAGCTGCCGTGACTCAACACCAATCCGTTTGAGCGACGAATCAGCGATA
>CAZFJL010000103.1:0-7181 GCA_964518905.1 uncultured Geitlerinema sp.
AGGCGCACGGTCTGGAAAAACCACACTCGCTGATCCCTCACCGTAGTCAGCATCACTCCTCGTGAATTTCTCTCGTGTTTTTGCCTGTTTGTGGTTAGCTTGACCGCTTGGGATCACTTGAGATCAACTAGGATCACTTCGACGACGGATCTTGATCGTGGGATCACTTGAGATCAACTGGAATCACTTAGATGGCTGATCCCGATCGAAGGCAATCCCCAAGCGCAAAGCGGGGTTGTTGTCCCAGCGATCGCCCACGTGGGCATAAATACAGGTCGTACGCGGATCAGCATGGCCGAGCAAGTCTTGCACTTGGCGTAGATCCGCCCCCGATCGGAGCGCTAAGGTTCCCGCCGTATGCCGTAGACTGTGCGCCGAAATGGTTCGCCCTGCGCCGTGTTTCAGGCCAGTTTGGTTGAGATACTGATCGACGATCGAGCGGATACCGCGCCGTGATAGACGCTTTCCCCCCGCGCGATTGCCCACAGCAATAAACAGCGGATCACTCGGTTTCGTCGCGGCTCGAAATTCACGCTGCTCGATGTAATCCATCAGCAGTGCCGCGATTTGTGGCGTTAACGGCACAACGCGAATATTGCGCTTGCCTTCGACCCGCACGCCCAGATTTTGCCCTTGGCGGATCACATCGCTGAGATTGGCGCGATGCATCTCCACGGTGCGCGGCCCTTCTAGCGCCATGATTGCCAATAACGCCAAATCCCGTGCCGTTTTGAGGCTGCCGTCACGCTTGACAGCGGCGAGCAGGGTCTCGACTTCGATCGACTCAAGATAGGTGATGCGCTCGGCGGGATCGCGTTTTTCCCGTGGTGGTTTCACCCCAGCAGCGGGATTGAGTGGGATCAGGCCGCGTTCGACGGCGGCTTGGTAAAACCGACGCACGACGGAGAGTTTAAGCGCGATCGTGGCGGGTTTAAACCCCCGCGTTTCGATCGCCCAGCGACGGTAACGCTTGATATCGTCTTTGGTTGCGGTTGCCGGTTCGACCTGGTGATCGTCGCACCACTGGACATACTGAACGAGCTGGCGGCGATAGGTATTGAGGGTGTCGCTGGCCGCGTCGCCTGCGCTGACGTCGATTTCGAGGAAGTCGGCAAACACCGCCAAGAGGCGATCGGTTGTGACAAGGTCGTTGGTTGGGGTTGGAGCTAGCACGGCAGGGCGATCGCGGAAAGAACAGCGAAATCGTGATGCGAAGCGGTGAAACGCAACCAGAGGCCAAAAGACAGAAATGGGGTCATGATTTTTAATTTGCTAGACTTCGGGTAAGGCGCAGATTAACCGCGCAAACGACTGATGTAGGGGTGCGTCTAGTCCGAAATTGATCGCCTGCAACTGATCGCCCGCAAGCAAATCGCCCGCAACTTTTTCATCAAGTCCAAACTTTTCGCCTTCACTATCATCATTCAATGTGCGCCCGCTTGAGTCCTCAACCGCGTTCCTCTCAATCAAAGTCAAACAAGAAATCGAGAAAATCGCCACAATTTCCCAAAGGGAAAGTTGTGCGACGCAACCGACTGCATGAACTCGAAGAACGCTTGCATATTCCCATCACGACCGCGATCACGATCGCGATCACAAGCTGCCTTGCGGTTGGGCTGTACGGTTTTTGGACGCAGCGTCATCAAAGTTTTGAGTATATTTCTTTTCGATCAAAAACCCTGCGGCGCTACCCCTATGAAAGCCGCAATCTAGTGCTACTCGCAGACGATCAGCACTTTGATCCCGAGACGATCGACGAAATCCTTGCCATTCTCGACAACGCCTATCTTTACTACCTACGCATCACCGGCGACGTTCCCCTCCCATCTCCTGACAACGACGATAACGGTTTACTCCCGATCGCCGTCGTTCGCGATACCTGCGGCGCAGGCTGCGGCAGACTTGGCATCCACGGCATCGAAATTCAGCCTCAATACCTCGATGAGCTATATCTGGCCTACCAGCAATCCGGCACGCTGCACCATCTGATTTTTTACGAATTGGGGCGTAATTTCTGGAGTAAAACCTTACAGAGCAAGCTCGACTATTACGACGAAGGTAAGGATTATAAAGTCGTCGCGGAAGGCTTTGCCCTATTTATGCAATTTCAAGCCATGCAGGCCGCCGACGTGACCCCAGCTCCCTTTCGCGGCCTACCCTTTCAGCAATACCGCGATGAGATTCGCCACTATCTCGATATTTATCTAGCCGATCCGAGCCTGACCTGGGAAAACACCCTACGAGTCTACGAATTCCCCGAGGTCTCAGACTGCGATGCCCGTCAGCTTTGCTTATCGCCCGCCAATCTCCTCGCCGCCTTCTGGCTCGACCTACGCGATCGCTACGGCGACGACTTCACCCAGCGTTTTTTTTGGGAAGTCCAGCGCCTGCCCAAAACTCGCAACACCCAAGATGCCGTCGATAATTTCGTCCTAGCCGCATCTGCCGGAGCCGATCGCAACCTCAGCGACCTATTTACCAAAACCTGGCGCTGGCCACTCTCCAATCAAGCCCGCCAACAGCTCAAACGGCGATATGGTGACCCAATGGAATAGGTGTCTCGCCAGCGAGCCGTCCTAGAGACGACGGTTCCACACTAGCCAGAACAACTGGTGTTTGGCCACACCCCGATCGCAGAAGACGAAGACTTGGTCGGCCATCACGTCGATCGCCCCTCACCTTGAATTGAAGCTTCAGAGTATGATCGAGGATGGGTCAATCTTTTGGATTTATCTAAACCTTGACTCTGCGGCCTAATTTCACTCGATCGCTACCACCACTTAATCGCTAACGCTACTGCAAGCCAGGTCTGAACTTATGAGAACCGTACTCATCGTCGAAGACGATATGGTCAATGCGCGTGTTTTTTCCAAAATCCTCGCCAAGCGCGGCGGCCTAGCCGTCAAACATACCGAAGACGTCGAGGAGGTGATGACGATCGCTCAAGCTCACGAGGTAGACATTATTTTGATGGATGTGTCCCTCGCTCACAGCATGTACCAAGGAGAGCCGGTAGACGGCATTAAGATCACCCAGATGCTGAAGGCTGACCCGAATACCCAAGGGTTACCGATTATTCTGGTGACCGCGCACGCGATGGCGGGCGATCGCGAGTCGTTTCTCTCCCAAAGCGGAGCCGATGGCTATATCTCGAAACCCGTCGTCGATCACCAAGAATTCGTCGATCAGATTCGATCGCTCCTGCCTGACGACTAATTGACCCGTTTACCCAACACTCACCCTCCGTTTTATCCCATATTTCCCCAATTTTTTACCCTTGCAGCGGATCGTTCTGGAAACAAACCGTTACGATCTAAGCTAGAGATAGATATATTTCGCTATATCGCTGCTTTCAAACACGCAATCCAAATGCGCCCGTTTAAAGACAGCACGGTTTACAGTTGATCCATTCCCCGCGCGAGCTACACAGCTTGCCCCCAATGACTTATGGCTACGACGGCACCTCTCCTCGTCGAAAAAGTAAAGCTTGCAAAAGCCCCACTTGAGATGCACTACCTGGGCGATCGCGTCCTACGGCAACCCGCCAAGCGTATCTCGCGCATCGATGACAGCTTGCGTGAGCTGATTACGCAAATGCTGCAAACGATGTACACCCAAGACGGTATCGGTTTGGCCGCGCCGCAGGTGGGGATCAATAAACAGTTACTGGTCGTCGATTGCGCGTACGAGGAACCGCACGTGCCGCCGTTGGTGCTTATTAACCCGAAAATTGTTAGTTCCAGCCGCGAGATTGCGATCGGTCAAGAGGGCTGTTTGAGTATCCCGAATGTGTTTCTTGATGTGAAGCGTCCGGCGATGATTGAGGTGTCCTACAAAGATGAGTATGGCCGACCGCAAAAGCGTAAGTTTGAAGGGTTTCCGGCGCGAGTGATTCAGCACGAAATGGATCACCTCAATGGGGTGATGTTTGTCGATCGGGTGGAGAGTGATCTGGAACTGACCGAAGCGCTGACCCAGGAGGGTTTTGCGGTGAAGCATGTGCGCCCAGTCAAAAAAGCGAAGTAAATCCCCGGTTCACCCGCCGAGCAGTTCGCCAGTTCAACATTTCAATCAAGGAACGATTCGATCGATGGTAGGTACTCCAAAGTCCGGCATTTTACTGATGGTTTGCTGCGTTCTGACGATCGCGGCGGTCGGTTCAATCTTTGAACTCTCGTCGGGAATGCCGCAGTACGGTACGGCGGTGACGGCGACGATTTTAGGGCTGAGTGTACCGCTGGCGGCTTGGTCGTTTTATGCGGCAGTGCAGGATGCTCGCGCCAATATGTAGCTTTGGCTTGCGGCTCGCTTGCTACATTGATCGCTTGTCGATCGCGATCATTGATCTCGCGATGTGCCGCTGTGGTCATTGTGATTATCGCGATCGTTTTTTCATCTTTAGTCTGTGATTTCCTAGATAGTTCACCATGAGCGCGACCCCCTACAAACTGCTGTTCGTCTGCCTGGGCAATATTTGCCGATCGCCATCGGCAGAAAATATCATGCGCCATTTGTTAGACGAGGCGGGACTGGGCGATCGCGTCCTGTGCGATTCGGCGGGGACGTCGAGCTATCACGTCGGAAGTACGCCCGATCGGCGGATGGCGATCGCGGCGCGGCGCCAGGGGATCGAGCTGGTCGGTCATTCTCGCCAATTTGAAGTCGCGGATTTTGAAGCGTTCGATCGCATTTTGGCGATGGATCGATCGAACTATCGCGAAATTCTGTCGCTGGATCGATCGGGTCGGTACGCAGACAAAGTGACGATGATGTGTGACTTTTGCCGCGAACACGATCTCAAAGATGTCCCCGATCCCTACTACGGTGGTGAGTCGGGGTTTAATAATGTGATTGATCTGTTATTTGATGCCTGCGGTGGTTTGCTCGACGAGATTCGCCCCGAGTTGGGCTAGGTATTTCGTTGAGGGTTGAACCTTTCGGCTAGCGTTCCAGTCATAAAGCTTGTGTGCTTCGTGCTATTGCTGCGGAATCAAGACGACTCTGGGCGAATATAGTGTGAGTAAGACCGTTAAGACGAAACAACTTCAACGCTTAGGAGATGGCTGGCGATGGCTGCTCGAACCGCTTGGCAGTGCGCGATAGTATTCGGGTTCGCGGCGATCGCTGGCTTGAGCGCGACGAACTCACAGGCCGAGGTGGTTGCATCACCCGCCGAACTCCCCATCGCTCCAGCGTTGGAACCGATAACCGAGCCAGTTACCAAACCGGTTACTGAGCCCCTTCCCGAAGAATCTCGCACCCACAGCCTAGAAGCCGCTGAACGTGACACCGCTTATTGGCTGGCAGCACGTCGATTGCTGGCCGAGCGACTCCGTACGATCGCTACAATCCGCCGCGCGTTGCTCTTACCCGACCCTGAGGCGATCGCCGCGATCGACTTTGATCTCTATCGCAACACCCTTGCCACCGATCGATTTTTACGTCAATTTGCCCCCAGTTTAAACGCGGACTTTAACACCGATTTACCGTCCGACTGTCACGAATTTACAGCGACACTCGACGATCACTCCCGCGTGTACTGCGCCCTGGCCAATACCCAAATCGCGATTCAGGGTCTCTTTGACCCCCTGAGTCAGCAGCAAGATGCGATCGCCGACCTACCGCCCAGTACCTTTTTGCCCGGTACGATCGTCGTGGGAACACCGGGCGAACCCGATCGCCTCGCGACCCAAACCGGCCAACCCTTCGAGGCTGCGACACCCCTCCCCGGCGTTACGGCTAAACCACCGCTCGCCCGAACACTTCAGCGCAATACGCCCCCGGCCTATAGCCCACCGCCAGCACTGATCGATCAGCTCGATGCGATCGCCGCCCCGTTGCGTGACGCTCGCCTCGCCCTGCCATCCACCTTTGCGATTTCGCTCCCCGATGACGACACCACGATCGCCGATCACATAACCCCAGCGACCAGCTTCGCCACGCCAACCGACACTAGCGACTCACCCCAAGCCCAACCCGATCGTCCCCTCACCTACCTCCCCCCCATCAACAGCACCCGTCCCAACCCCACCGGCAATCGCATCTTAGCGACCCAAATTGACCATATACCACTGGTGTCAGTCGCTCCCTATACGGCGGTTCCGGGTTTGCCGAATGCGATCGAGGCGGGGGAGTTTGTACCGTCGCTGTTGTTGGAGATGGCGGGCGATCGGCTAGAGGTGGTGTCGTCGGGGTTTGATTTTGGCGCGATCGCGGAGTTGGGGGCGGTGGATTTGGACGGGTTATCGATCGAATCAGCGCTGAGTCGGCTTGACCCGTCCCTACGTCCGGCATTTGCGGACTATCGCCCACCGGAGTTATTCGCCGATCTCCATGCCGATCGCCAACGGGCTCGCCTCGGGAAAAATGGCGCATTTGGGATTGACGCAGGGGTGACGACATCGCTGCCTGCGATCGTCGATCGGGTGTATTTATTTCGATCGATTCAGTATGGTCTGCCGGAGTTTGTCCAGACGGGTCGGGCGCTGTATCCGTCGGAGCGGCGCGATCTGGCACGGCGGCTGGTGGTTCCGAGTTTTGACGGGGTGATCGCGGTGGAACTGGTGGCGGCGACGGACGATGGTGGCTATCAGGTGCGGTGGCGGTTGCTGGAGCGGTTTGCGGAGCCGCAAATTGTGGATCTGTATGATTATGTGAATTATGGGGATGCCCGATCGCCGAGCTGGTAGGGACTAGATCGCAGCGGTGTTAGGGCGGCTGGTGATCGAGAATAATCGTGGCGGGCGGCTACAATTAGGACTACCTTTGCTAGAGTGCCAATTGCTCTAGTCGTTAGTTTTGCCTCTTGCCGATTCCTATGAGTAACTCCAATCCTGAATCGGCGTCCACACCCGATCGCCGCGCCCAGTTTAAGCAAGCCTTTCGTAATTTACAGCTCTCGCCCTTGCTCAAACCGGAGGAGCGAGCGCGATTTAAGGTGGAATATAACGAGGCGTTGCTCGACGATCTGGAGCAAAAGATCGACTTTGCGGACAGCGAGAGCAAGACAATTTTTACGGGGCATCAGGGCTGCGGTAAATCGACGCTGTTGGCGGAGCTGAGTGCGCGGCTTGAGGAATGTTTCGCTCAACCACACCATCACACATGCCAAGAAAATGCATAATATCCCTCTTTTGTCACTCTCCGGGATTTAAACTGGGAGCAGTGGCTAAAACAAGTGG
>CAZFJL010000104.1:0-6987 GCA_964518905.1 uncultured Geitlerinema sp.
CTGTACACAAAGCCGTCCTCAAGGGACGGGGTTTTAGACCCAGGAGTTTGATAAAACAGAGGATCGAAATCATGAAAATCAAAAAATTTGCTGGAGCCGATCGCGATCAAGACTTTTGCCAATGGCTAAAAGAGCATCCCAATGGCTTTTATCTCAACGAAAGAGCCAAGCACAGCGTAATGCTTCATCGAGTGGACTGTTCGCATCTTGGAGACGGGTCAGAGGTAAACACCACCAAGCATTTTAAAGTCGTCTCACAGGAGGTCGAGCCACTACAACAATGGGCGAATCTCCATGACTTCGAGCTTGAAAACTGCTGTACTTGTAAGCCATCTGTCATTTAAGTTGAACGACTGTATTTCTGTCGTCAACGATCATGCCCAAAGATAGCAAGATAATCCCCGCCTGTACATTCTTCGATATCGTTTTGTGGCTGATGCGTCGCCGATCGCGATTGCGTGTGGTGGGTCGATCAATGTTGCCAGTGTTGCAGCCCGGTGATGAAGTTTTTATCGAGCCGTTGGCGCGATTGATTCAGCATGATCGATCGCTCAACGTCGGAGATATCGTGACGCTGTGGCATCCGACGCAGCCCGGTTTGAAAATGGTGAAACGGATTGAGCAGATTGATCCAACGGTGGAGAAAGCGGGCGATCGCTACTTTGTCCGGGGCGATAATCCCGACGAAAGCACCGATAGCCGACAGTTTGGCTGGATTGATGCGAATCAGATTATCGGTAAAGTGGTGTGCCGTTTCGACGTGGATTGAACCCGGCTCACGATGTCTCAAGCATCACTCACGCATTACTCACACATCAACCCAAAACCTTAACGAGAAACGCACGCAACACCGCGATCTCCTCCGGGCAAATGCCGTGACCGATCGCGAACTCATGAAACTCTACCCCAATCCCCACCTGCTTCAGCGCCTCACAGACCCGACCTGCCGCCGCAAACGTAACCACCGGATCAGCCGATCCATGCATCACCAACGCCGGTTTAGTCGTTGCCGTTGCTGGATCTAGCGCCGCGTGTAGATAGCCGCTCATCGAGACCAACCCCGCCACGGGAAGGCACGTTCCCACATCCAGCGTCATCGCTCCCCCCTGGGAAAAACCGGCCAACACCGTGCGCGATAGCGGAATTTTCGTCTCGATCGCGACTCGTTCGAGCAGCGCCACGATCGCCGTACGACTCGCCGCAATCCCCTCGGGATCGCGATCAAACTCCAACTGCGGCCCCAACTCATACCACATCCGCGCACCGGGCATACCGGGATGGGCAAAGGTCGCATTCGGGAAAATAAACTGGCAGTCCGGTAGGTTTAATTCCTGGGCGATCGAGAGTAAATCGCGATCATTTGCGCCCCAGCCGTGGAGTAGGACGACGGTACTGCGAGCATTGCCGCTAGGTGCGGGAACGGCGATCGAGGTGAGTTCCATAAAGATGAGTCAGATGCGAGAGCAATCAGCTCGCTAGGTTGAAATTTGGCCAGGAGTATTCGGCTTAGGCGGTGTCTTTTTGACTTTTGGAGTGCTTTTTTGCGAGGTCTCCGGCAAGGAGGATGGTACTTTTTTCGGTGTGACCGTCGGCTTTTGGGGCGTCGATATACTGTCTTGACTGCCCTTCTTTTCCTTACTTTCTTTGTCTAGGGTGGCGGCCTCATCCTGAGCCTCGCGATAGTCTTCCAGCACAACGGTAGGAATATCAACCTTCTCAACTTCCGGGATCGTTTCGAGCTTCAGGCCGATTTTATTGGCTCCGGATAGCCGTTGCAGCAATTTGGGCTTGGGTGAATGGAATAGATAAATTAGGCGATCGTCCGCCAGCCAGGTCACCTGAGACGGGACAATCCGCAAGAGCTCGTCCCGTTGAAGCAAGAGCGGCACGAGTTCATTCGCTTCGATCATTTTTTGAATATGCGATTGCTGAAAGGCAAATCCGGCTTCGCGTAGGGTTGTTTCCCCTAGCTTGACCGCACCGTCCCGCAGACGCTGGTTCCAGAGTTTAATCGGAAAGTCTTGCTTCAAGGCTTGCTGCACTTTCGTCGCCTTGGCGTTCTTGGTGGAATCCTTCGGCAAGAGCGCTAGGGTTCGCGGTGGGCTGAATTCCTCGATCGCCCGCTGTGCCAAAACGGCATTGACTTCGCCGTTGCTCGTCATCGTCACAAACGTACCGATCGTGCTTAAACCAGCTTCCTCTAAAACATCCGTGTCTAGCGCACTGCTGAGAAACACCGGGATATTTTCCCGTTCGGCGGCCTCGCAGGCTTCAGCATCCGTGTCGATCAAGACCACAAACTCGCCGCGCTCCTGGAACAGTTGAGCGACCAGCCGACTCAGTGGATTGGAGCCGACAATCAGCGCCCCACGATCGCCCGTTGCCTGTACTTGGAGCAGTTGAGCTAAAGGTTTAGCCGTCAGTCCTTGGACGATAACGGTCACGACGATCGTCAAAAAGACCAGCGCTTTAATCGCATCGCCACCGTTAACGCCGCGTTCCACAAGCAAAATCGAAAACAGCGACGACACCGACGCCGAAACAATCCCACGCGGTGAAATCCAACCCGCGAATAACTTCTGTCGCCAGTTGAGATCGCTATTCCAGGTGCAAACCCAGATATTGATCGGGCGAACGATGAACATGAGGACGGCAACGGTGAAGAGGCTGCCCCAACCGAGGGCGATGATACTGGCGATCGATAGATCGGCGGCCAGCAGGACAAACAAGACCGAAACCGCAAGGGTGGTGAGCTGCCCCTTAAAGCGGCGCAGTAAACGCTCCTCTGGCAAGGATGACGCCCGCAGCACCAAGCCCGCCGCGACGGTCGCCATCAGACCCGATTCGCTGACCAGCAGTTGCGCCACCGCAAACAGACTCCAGACTCCCGCCAACACGAACAAATTTTTTAGGTCATCGGAGAGAAACGAGGCTTTTTTGATAAACCAGCCCATCAACCAGCCACCCAGGCCACCGATCGCCACCCCCAAACTCAACCGCAGCACCAAGCCACCGATCAGACCCACCAGATCCGCATCACCATTGAGCACCACATCCAACACCAACACCGCCAAAATCGCCCCAACGGGATCAATTAAGACGCCCTCGCCTTCTAGCAGGGTCGAAACTTGGCGATCGGCTTGGACTTGCTTGAGCAGGGGGCCGATGACAGTTGGGCCGGTGACGACGATCAGCGAGGAGTAGAGAAAGGCGATCGTCCAGGGAAATTCCCCGAGCCAGTGTGCCGCCATACCGCCACCGACAAAGGTTATGAGCGTGCCGATCGTGACCAAATTTCGTAGACTGCCCGAGACTCGCCCGAGTTCGCGCAACCCGAGACTTAAGCCGCCTTCAAATAAAATCAGCGCTACGGAGAGCGACACCAAGGTTTCGAGACCGTCGCCCAGAATCGCTGGACGCAGCCAATTTAGACCGCTCGGCCCCAGAGCGATCCCAAAGAGCAGCAAAAATACGATGCCCGGAAGCTTGAGGTAATCGGCGATGACCTGTGCGCCGATCCCCGCTGCCACGGTCAGCACGATCGAGAGTGTAATGAGAAAGGATGCGTCCATAAGCTAGAACCCGCCGGGTTAAGCCAGAGTGCTCCGAGAGCAGGCAATGGTCGTTAGAAAGGAGGGACAAATTGCCATAACTGGGACAACACAACGCAAAAAAACGGACTTGGCCGGTAAGTCCGTTCAGAATATCACACTCAAATTACTCTGGCCGAATGAGGCCAAACCGCCGATGTCTAGAATGCGTAGGGTGGCAGATCCTAAACAGCGGGCGAACCTAAAAACTTCGATCGACGCTCGAATTAAAGACGGGTTCGAGACGAATCGCGAGCACTTCCGACGGGCGAATCACCATGTATTCACCCTGAATGTTTTTGATCGGTACGTTGATAAAGTCACGCGAATCCGATTTGGGCTTGAGTTCGCTGCCGTACCATTTCTGGAAGTCTTCGATCGTCGGGAACCGGATTTCTTCACGATGACCACCCGAAATCATGAGATGGACGGCATATTCACTAGGTCTTGGCATGGGTTAACGGCGATAAAAAGTCAGGTGAAAATCGTCGGCAATCTAACATACAAGCCAGACAATCTTGATCTGGCCTGGATCAGGCAAGTTGATTATATTTACCACAAACCCATAGATGCATGGGTTCGATCGCACCGATCGTCACTGTAACGATTTGGTTTGACGATCACTTTGACCATGATTGATCCCAATCTAGGCTTTGAGCTTAAAGCGCTGCAACATCAGCTCGATCGCGTCGGGCAAAACGCGGGTGAGACTGTCCGGGTTCTCGAATTCGAGTTGCTGGTAGGTCGGCAGGTCAAAGGGAAACTGACCGCTAAAGCTCGGGCGCTGCATGTAGGCGAGAACGATTTGCTCCGGGCGCTTGCACTGGATGGCGTAACCGATTTCGACGCAGACATTGGGGCTGGGGAGGAGCTGCGGCGGGTCGCCACCGACGACGCCGAGGGGGGTGATATCGGCGACAAAGAGGAGGCTTTTGCGAATGTTTTCGAGGGTGCGGCGGTTGAGACGGAGGGGATTTTCGGCCGATCGCAGGGCTTTGGTGATTCGCAGGGGGAGCCGCGCGGCTTGGTTAAAGTCGCGGGCGAAGTCATCGAGGCGATCGCTCAGTGCCTGACTCGACAAATCAAAGTGGGTTTGGTGACAGAGATAAATCGACGGGTCGAGATGCGCGAGACCGTCAAATTTCGTGAAATAAATTTCGTGGCTACTCAAATCAATATTTGAGATGGCATAACTACCGCTGCCCTCGATGTAAAACTCGATCGTCTCGCCCGTCAGGTAGCGCTGAAACCAGACCGATCGCTCGATGTCCCCCCGTTCTTCGAGAAAGTCCGCCCGTAACCCAGCTTTGAGCAAGCTATTTTTCGCGAGACGTAGATCGTGGGGTCGCTGCTGGAGCGCTTCGAGCGGTTCGTATTTTTCGAGATACCAAGCGCGGAGGGCAATGATAGCCATGACGGTTTAAGGGGAGGCAGAGGAAATCGATCGATTGTGAAACACACAGGGCGTGAAACACACAGGACGTGAAACACACAGGGCGTGAAACAAACAGAGCGCCGATCGCACTGAAGGATCGAACGCTCTGTAATGTCGCTGTCAAAGGTTAGTGTAGCAAGTCGGATGTAGCGCCAGAAAGCTACAAATGCATCAACTCAGCACTATCTGTAGCGTTGAACGACACTAAATTTAATCATTGACATGCTCCCCGGACTACAAGTCCGGGGATTCTAAAGCTAGGCAAACAGGCCAAGCTGCTGCTCTACTTTTTGGCTTGACGTTTCATCGGGCATAGCTAGCAAGCTAGTCTGACGCGCCCTCCGCGTCCATTTAGAGTCGTGCGCCAATCCAGCGCCGACTTGATCGATATTCTTAGCTGCGTTTTGATCTCGATCGTGTTCAGCCCCGCAGCTAATGCAAAGCACGGAACGAACCGATAAATCGAGCTTGCCCCAACGAAAACCACAATCAGAGCAAGTCTGAGAAGTCGGCTCCCACCGGCTGATGATCTGGACAGCGCGGTTAGCATACTGAGCCGCTTTGCTCACCAGCATCGTCCTGAACTCCGCCCAGCCCTGCTGAGAGATAGCGCGACTAAGCTTGCGATTCTTCACCATATTGCTAACTGCCAAGTCTTCAAGGCTAACCGTTTGGTTCTCGCGAATTAGCTTGGTTGACTGAATGTGCAGAAAGTTTTTACGAATATTACGAATCGTGAGCTGGAGCTTGGCAATCGTGAGTCGGGTAGCCTCTCGACGGCGAGAGCCTGGTTTCTGTTTTGCCAGACGCTTCTGAAAGCGGCGAACCTTTTTGTCTAACCGGGTATAGCTCGGTGCGTAGATCGGCTCGCCAACGCTAGGGAACGCGAACACTTTGATACCCAGATCAATCCCGATCGATGGGCGTAGCGGTTCAGCACTTTTCGGGTCGAGTTCGACCACAAAACTGGCGTGGTATTGACCCGCCGTATTTTTGGTGATGGTGACCGAACTTGGTTCAGACGGTAGCGATCGCGACCACTTCACCTTGAACGCCCCCATCTTCGCTAGGTTCAGCTTGCCATTCGACAGACTAAACCCTCTTTGAGTAAACCGGGCTGACTGCTTGTTAGCCCTCTTTTTGAACCGAGGGAACTTCGCTTGGCCTTGGCCTTTTAAAGCGGCGAACCAATTCTTAAACGCAACGCCTAAGTCTTGAACCGACTGTTGCAAAGGAACAACAGATACAGAAGCAAGCCACTCACGAGCTTTTGTTTGCTTGGCTTGTGTAATCACAAGCTTCTGCAAATCACCATTGCTCGGCCACTTCTCCCCATTCGGCGTGGACTTCACCCAGGCTAATGCGTCGTTATACACAACTCGAACGCAGCCAAACACTTGAGCAAGTTTGTCTCGCTGCACACGGTTTGGGTAAATTCGGTATGTATAGCGGACTCTCATGGCTTGCGTTAAAGTTGTCCTGTCGTCAGAATAGCGAGTGACCGAAACAATGGCAACTCATGAATTTAGGCGAGAACGGCACAGCGTTACTGACCTCAAAATACATTTGATCTGTATCACAAAGTACAGACGCAAAGTGTTTACAGAAGAAGGTCTGGTGTGCATCGAAGCTGCCATGCGCTCGGTCGCGGATTCTATGAGGTTCAGGATTCTAGAGTTTAATGGAGAGGGCGATCATGTTCATTTGCTGATCGAGTTTCCGCCAAAGTTAAGCGTCTCTATCTTGACGAAGCATCTCAAGGGCGTCTCCAGTCGCGCCTACAATAAAGCTGGACACCCTAAGCCCTCGGCTACAACAATATGGAGTCCTTCCTACTTTGCTACTTCTGTCGGGGGCGCTTCGCTTGAGGTTGTTAAGCAATACATTCAGCAGCAAGCTAGACCGCATTAAGAGCAGAGCGGACTAAAAGTCCGGGGCTTCAGACCCACCCCAGATTGGTGA
>CAZFJL010000105.1:0-6582 GCA_964518905.1 uncultured Geitlerinema sp.
TTGACATCCTCTCCGGCCTAAAGGCACGGAGATTCCCAAACCTCACGATTTAGGTTTCTGCTTCATTGCAACGGCCTCCACTCTCAAGGAGCTTTTCGGTCTTATGTTCGCTCCACAGACTTTAGGTTGATACCTTCCCGCAAGCCCTGCGGTATTCAAAACGGAGTTGGTCAAGAGCTTGGTTATCGTCCCTGACCCCCTCAATTGTACACAAAGCCGTCCTCAAGGGACGGGGTTTTAGACCCAGGAGTTTGATAACCAGCCACGTTTGATGGCAATATCGGCTAATTCAGCGCCAGGTTTTGCGGGTTACGGCTGCCGCTGGCTCTCTCGCCTAGATCTTAGCTAAATTGCGCCAGCATCCGGTTGAGCATACTGCTGTTGGCGCTTTAACCAGTCTTCTCCAAGGCGAACGGTGATATCTGATTCTAGGACGCCGGTACTTTCAACCAGAATTTCGCCAAAACCGATTTTCTGCCGCAGGCTTTCCGCCATTTGTATATCGCCATTTTGCGCAATAATTTGCGTCACGGCGAGAGGTTCATTCCAGGGGTAATCGTCATAGACATTGCGATACCCCACATCAATGAGCGCTCCAATGAAGGTTCGAGCCGCTTCGTAGTCACCCGTTGTATTCTGAATCGCGACATTGGCGTAGCTAGGGTCTGCCATCCAGGCTTGACGATTTTGTTGGCCGCGCCCGAAATGCTCGGCGACCATGGTATCAATCCGATCGTAGTCGGGTAGCCAATAGCTCGGTGATATGGGCGTTTCGGGGTTGTTGAAATTCCCCGGCAGCATTAGCATTTGGGCGTCATCTTGCGAGATATCTTTCGTGAAGTTGAGCAGTGCGACGAGCTCTTCGATGCTGAGGTTGGTATCGAGATAGTCTTGGACGACGGACAAAATTTTCGGCAAACGGACTAGGGTCATCGGCCCGATCGACTGTTCAATCAGCGATCGCAACAGCATTTGTTGTCGTTGAATGCGACCGATATCCCCCAGGTCGTCGTAACGAAAACGCATAAACTGGATGGCCTGATCGCCATTCAAACGCTGCTGACCTTCCTTGATATCAATGTAAAGGTGCTGGGTGTTGTCGGTGTACTTCATGTCTTTGGGAACATACACTTCAACGCCACCCAAAGCGTCGATCATGGCTTCGACGGCCATTAAATTCACGCGAACATAGCGATCGATCCCCACTCCATCCAGCAAGCGACTCACTGTACGAGCCGTCAGACCCGGCCCCCCAAGATGGTTCGCCTCGTTAATTTTAGTTTCACCGATGCCCTCAACAAAGGCAGCGGTATCGCGCGGAATCGAGAGCACCTTGACCTTGCCGGAGTCTGGCTCGAAGCGCACGAGCAACATGCTATCCGAGAGGCCATCGAGAGAATTTACCATCGGATCGTAGCCTGATTCTTCCAGTTCACCGCCCAGTTCTGAGCGTAAAACTTTCGATCCAATCACCAGCACATTCACCGGCCTGGTCAGACGTGGCAGGCTCATGCCACCATTGGCAATCTCAGACTGATCGAACGTGCCGCTATCTTCGGGTGAGAGGCGCGATTGGAGGAGTGAGGCGCTCGATAGCGACATGGCGAGCAGGGCTCCAGCGGTTGCTGAGAGGAGCGCCACACCGGTCAAACCGAGGCTGAGACCAAACCAGGCGGGTAAATGTCTCCGCTGTGGGGAGGTTTGACGGACGGAGCGGACAGCCTTGGTCGGCGTAGAGGTTGTCGGTTTGGCTCGCTTCGATGTTGGCACGGTGGGGGCTCGCTGCTCGATGGAATCTTGAGGATGTGGGAAATGGAAAACGGGAGTGAGTTTGCAGGGTGCAAACTTAAATACAGCTTTTTGTTTTGTTTTGTATTGATTTACGTCAAGCGCAAATATAGCCGATCTCGGTTGATTGGTGCGGATTTAACCTGGTCTATGGTTCGGCGGGGTCTGGTGTTAGGGCAGTTTGCGGCTTAGGTTGTCGAGTCCCGGAATCCGTAGCGATCGCCCCTGCCAGACGCGCACCATCAACCCCATCTCGATCAGGATGTAGCTACTCGTCCAGAGGCTACTAAAAATTAACAGGGATAAACCGTGCGATTCCGTATGATTCGCGCCGAACTCGGTGAGCAGGTGACCGGCAATCCAAATCAGCCCGAGGGTGACACTCAAGCGGCTGGCATCGCGCTGTGCTGTGGATGTCGTGTTTGTTGTGCCGCGATAACGGTAGAGTGTCCACCAGGCTGGAAAAAATCCGAAGACGGGCAGCAGACAAAGATAGAGCGATCGACGTTCTGAGTCCATGACGGTTATTCAAAGATCACTGTAGAAGATCAGGGAGCGGGTTGATTCAGGTCATTCGAGCGCGAATAGCGACCAAATCCGGTCGGTTTAGATGGGATGCAGCGGAAAGGTGATTGTAAAGGTTGTGCCAACGTCGGGTGTTGAGTTGCACAGGAGTTGGCCGCTGTGGCGATCGACGATGATTTGATAGCAGATGGAGAGCCCCAGCCCTGTGCCCTTACCAATTTGTTTGGTTGTATAGAACGGATCGAAGATTCGTTCTCGAATGTGATCGGGCATACCGCCGCCGTTATCCGTAACCGTAATCGTGACGCTGTCGGAGCCGAATTGTGTGGCGATCTCAATTTGGCCGGTGACGTCGGTTTGTCCGAGGCTACGGCAGCGACTGAGTTGAGATTCGATCGCGTCGATCGCATTGGCAATCAAGTTCATGAACACTTGGTTCAGCGGGCCAATATAGCAATTAATCGGCGGCAAATCGCCATACTGTCGAATGATGGCAATCTCGGGGCGATCGGCGGTTGCGCGGAGGCGACTTTGCAAGATGGTCAGGGTCGCGTCGATATTGGCGTGTAGATCGACCCGCTTGCGTGCAGATTCATCCAGCCGCGAAAATGTGCGCAGTGATTTTACGATATCGGCGATTCGCTCTGCGCCAATTTCCATCGAGTGCAGCAATTGGGGCAGATCGTCAATCAGATAGTCGAGCTCGATATCGTCGCGGCAGGTGGCGATCTCTGCGACAGGCTCCGGGTAGTACTGTTCGTACAGAGCAATGAGCTGAAATAAGTCTTTGGTGTATTGCGTGGCGTGCGTGACGTTACCGTAAATAAAGCTGGTGGGGTTATTGATTTCGTGGGCAACGCCAGCGACTAGTTGGCCGAGACTCGACATTTTTTCGGCTTGGACGAGCTGACTTTGGGCGGCCTGAAGTTTGCGGAGGGCTTCGGTCAGTTCCTCGCTACGGGCGCGGGCGTGGCGTTCGGCGTCACGGGATTTTTGATATAGCGCCGCTTGGGAAATGGCGATCGAGAGGCGATCGCAAACGGCACTCAGAATGGTGAGATCGCGAGCCTCCCAGTGGTGGGCTTCGGTATCATTCGTGCAGGATAGGGTGCCGATTTCGCCGCTTTCCGTTTTAAAGGGCAGTAGCAATACGGAACGATGACCAAAGGTTTCGAGCAGACTGCGAAGCTCAGGATTGTCGTTAAAGGTTTCGAGATCATCGATCCGCAAGCCTTTTAAGTTCAGGACGTAATCGGCAAGAGGTCGTGTCGTTGCGTCGATCGGGTAGCGTCCGATGCGGCTGTTTGCAGCCTCGTATTTAGCTTCGGCAATCAGTTCAAAATAGCCATTGGACGAGAAGGGTAGCGCTGGTGCTGGAGCATCGTCCGGATTGGCACTGCTGGTAAAGTCACTCAGATCGGTGATTCCGCTGCTGGTCATGATGTCGGGAGGGATGTACCAGAAGAAATTGCAGCGATCGGCCTGAAGCAGTTCTCGTACTGCCGTGACGGCGGTTTGCAAAATGGTATCGAGATCGAGAGAGTTACGAATCTGTTGAGCGATCCGGTTAATCAGCTCCTCCTGTTGGGCGAGCAGGCGATATTTTTGCTCGGATTGACGCAGGGTGACTTCCGCCGCTTTGCGCTCACTGATATCGCGAGCAATGGCATAAATCGTTTTCTCTGCGACGATCGGCGCAGCATTCCAGGAAAACCAACGATATTCGCCAGATTTCGTTCGGCAGCGTGTTTCCCAGCCGACGATCGGCTCGCCATTGCGGAGCTGTGACAGGATGTCGATCGAAGCTTGTCGATCGCCAAGTGACAGAAAATCACCAATGGATCGACCCACCATTTCACCTTCGCTGTAGCCGAGTCGATCTTCCCAAGCTGGGTTACAGCGCTTGAATTGACCCTCAAAATCGAGAATTCCCAGGGGGTCAAGCGACATTGAAAAGAAACGATCGCGATCGGCCTCAGCACGAACGCGCTCGGTCATATCCAGCACAGTTCCGAATAGCCGCACCACATGGCCATCGCGGTCAAATTCGACCTGACCCTTACCGCTGACGTACCGCAATTCACCCGAAGGGCGCACGATGCTGTAGTCGAGGTCGATCGATGTGCCAAACTCAAGCGCCCGCTCCAGCGCCTGACGCCAGCGCTGTCGATCCTTGACGTGAATCAACTGCAAAATTTCGGAAAACGTCGGTGTTTGTCCTTCGGGAGACAGACCGAAAATGCAGAAATGCTCCGGAGACCAGATCATTTCCTCGCTGCGCGGTAAATATTCCCAGTTGGCAAACTGAGCTAGATGCTGCGCTTCTTGCAAACGGCGCGTCATTTCGCGGACTTGCGCGTCCGCATGGTGACGCTCCGTCATGTCACGAGCGCAGGTCAAAATCCCGTAGACGCTGCTTTGCTCATTGCGCAGGGGCATTTTGCGCGTATCGAACACGCGCAGGTTGCCGTTAACATCGGTCATCACCTCGCTCGGATTCGCGATCGCTCGCCCTTGCAAAACGAGTTCATCGTCCCCTCTCAGACCCTGAGTTCCCAGCTCCGTATTGCCAAAGATGAAATCCTCCGACAAACCAATTTCGAGGTCTGTTTTACCTAACAGCTCTGCAACCGAAAGGCCAAACAATTTAGACGTGCTTTGGTTGGCAAAGATATAGCGAAAACTTTCGTCCTTAGCAAAGATACAGTCTGGGGATGAATCGATCACGCTCGACAGTAAACGGTGCGATCGCTCGGCATCGATCGAGGTTTGTTGTAGGACGATTTCGGCCTGTTTTCGAGGCGTGATATCGAGAAAAATGCCGTCCCAGGTAATATCGCCGTTCGCCTGACGTTCGGGCTGGGCGACGCCCGCAACCCATCGCACCCGACTACCGAGAGTAATGCGCCATTCGTACGTCCATTGATTCAGGGTCTGGGCGGATTGCAGTACGGACAGTTCCAGCGGTTCTAAATCTTTGGGGTGAACCAGTTGCCAAACAATACGGGCATCGCGCCGGACAATATCTGCCGGAACACCACAAAGGTCATAACAGCCCGAACTGAGATAGGTGAAACAGTCGGAGCCGTCTGCTCGCAAAACATAGCGATAGACCACACCGGGAAGGTTCGCCGTCAGCCGCTCAAAGCGGGTATTTCCAGATTCTCCATCATCGCTACCTTCCGCGCTTAAGCCTTCGATCCAGCGATCGCCCGTATCCGACGCACATAGCCAAGCTCGCGATCGCAAACTCCGATCCGATCCATCCGGTAGTTCGATCGTATATTCCAGCTCGCAGGTCTGCCCCGCCGCTTCTACGACCTCAAATAGCCACTGCTTAACGCGCTCGCGCTCGCGCTCGCGTACCGTTATGAGCCACAAATCCGCATGGGCATCGAACAGGTGAGACGGTCGCCCGAGCAACTGCTCCATCGCCGGATTGAGATACAGCACGATCGCGCCATCAACCGTAACCGACCACGCTCCCTCGCGCGTTTCTCGCAGAAAGCGGCTGATTTTTGGCTGATTTCGATTCGTCGCGAAGGCATTATCAGGCGGCATTGGGAAAGATGGAACGCTCGTCATACCGTCTAGCAGGTCGAACAAGTCGAGAAAGGTAACAAGTGGGCGATTCGGCTGACGATCACGATCGCAAAGGTATCGAATCGAGAGGTGTTACGAACATCCATTTGCCACACATAGAAATCGCGCTTAACAGACCGCACCCGTTCCGACTCTATTTACTTACATCCTATCGCTTCACTCAGTTTCTATTCGGTATCACGATGATCCGATTCCCGATCAAACTTAATCCCTACATTTTGTAGAATTTCGTTACAATCTTTGCCGAAAAAACTTTGCCGAAAAAATGTAAGGAATAAGACTGGCCGTCAACAGCCTAGCGTTAACAGCAAAAATAGAACCATTGCTACGACGTTTGTACAGCATAGCAATGGTTCTATCTCGCATAGGTCTTGCGTCTGTAGATCTGAGCGTTGCGCCAACCTCAGTTGACATCCTCTCTGGCCTAAAGGCACGGAGATTCCCAAACCTCACGATTTAGGTTTCTGCTTCATTGCAACGGCCTCCACTCTCAAGGAGCTTTTCGGTCTTATGTTCGCTCCACAGACTTTAGGTTGATACCTTCCCGCAAGCCCTGCGGTATTCAAAACAGAGTTGGTCAAGAGCTTGGTTATCGTCCCTGACCCCCTCAACTGTACACAAAGCCGTCCTCAAGGGACGGGGTTTTAGACCCAGGAGTTTGATAAA
>CAZFJL010000106.1:0-4838 GCA_964518905.1 uncultured Geitlerinema sp.
ACTTCGAGTTCCCCGAGGAAGTTCTTCCCCGTGGTAACGCGCTCTAAGATTTTTGCTGAGTTTGTGATGCGAATCGTTTCTCGGTTTGCAGCACAAACTAACCCGATCTTAAGTGTTTGAGAATTCTGATCCCAGCGATCGCAGTTCTCTCGATAACCAACAAAAAGCCCCGATCTTCGCGATCAGGGCTTTTTGTTGTCTTGCTTTTTATTGAACTGACTATAAATCACGAATTTGAATCGCGAATTTGAATCACGAACAATCAATAATTTAATGCTTCAAGGTTCAAATTCGAGGCCGCTGCGATCAGCTGATCGCGATCGCGCACGTCCTCCAAAAACGGCATACAGCCCAGTACCGGCAGATAAGTTAAACGCTCGATCGTCGCGATCGGCATAAACATATCGCGGGTTTCCGCATCCATTGGCTCGACGCAGTTCAACACAATCCCCACGATCTCAACCTTGGCCTCTCGCGCCAGTGCCGCACAGGCCACCACCTGAGAGATCGACCCCAAACGCACCGGCACGACCAGCAGCGACGGCATCCGCCAATCGCGCACGAGATCCGCCACCGTCAGCTCCCACGTGACCGGCGATCCGAGACCGCCGAGCCACTCGACGATCGTGGACGATCGCCGCGCTGCGATCGACTGAAGATCCCGCCATGCGATCCCGAGATCGATCTCGACGCCCTGACGTTCCGCCGCGATCGGCGGCGCGAGCGGATCACGTAGATAGATTGAATTGGCGGTCTCGATCGTGTCGCCAAAAATCTCGCCGTAGCGTTCGATATCGCCTTCGCCGGACTGCACTGGCTTAAAGAGTGCCACCTCCGAGGCCGATCGATATTTCGCCCAGTAGGCCGCCAGCGCCGTACTCACGATCGTTTTTCCGGCGTCGGTGTCGGTTCCGACGATTCCCAGTGGGCGACGGGCGATCGGCGTGGTGGTCGTGGGTGAGGTCACGGTGGGGGACAGCATTAAGTTAAGAGGGCTTAGGGCGAGTTGAGACAGGTTGAGATCGAGGGAAAAGCGACGGTCTTTCGGTGTTGATCGCTCGGTGTGAACCGATCGCTAAAATTAGCGTGAGTTCGGGCTAAGAAAAATGCGTATTCCAGGTAACACAACCATCTTGGTTGTCTGCCTAGATCAATCGAGTTGACAGAATGAACAAACCGCTCAAATCATCCTCTGATACCAGGTTGACCAACAAGCTAGAAGCTTGTGTTACCTGGATCGCTTAAGCCGAACGGATCGCTAATTTAGCGATCCATCCAGGGGCTCCAGGGTCTCCGGTTTTCGCGCGACCCAATATTTGCTCGCAAAGTGATCGTAGGTTTCGATCGCCTCAAAGCCCGCCAACTCCAAACGCCCCTCGATGTCATCCCGAGCATAATCGCCGTGATAAGGCTCATGGAACACGATCGGGAAATTTTCCAGCATCACATCCATAATCGGCACATCGCCCTGCTGAATCGAATCGCAAATCACGAACGTACCGCCCGGTTTCAGGACGCGGTAGGCGCTGGCGATCGCGTTTTGTCGCGCCTCTCCCGGTAGCTCGTGCAGCGAGAACACGCAGGACACCGCCTGAAAATAGGCATCGCGATAGGGTAGCTCTTCGATATTAGCCTGACAAAGCTGGGGCAGCTCGCCCGGTAGTTCCGAGAGTAGCGTGTTCGCTTTGCGTAAATAGGCGGGAGAGAGATCGACCCCGAAGAGCTGCGCCTTGGGCAACATGCCGCGCAAAAAACGCAGCGTGCGACCTGTGCCGGTGGCGAGATCGAGGACGCGGACGTGTTGCGGGATCGTGGACTGGGTGTCGGATTCGGCGAGGCGATCGAGTCCGGCCTTCAGCGGCGCGAGAATACGACGGCGCATGGCATCGGCACTGCCGCTAAACAAAATCTCGACCTGTAAATCGTAGAGATCTGCCGAGGCGTCGCTAAGATAGCCGTCGGTTTGATAGTGAAAATTTTGCAGGTAGTACTTGGGGTAACCGTCGGTATCGATGTCGCTGGCGAATTCTTGATACGCCTTACGATCGCGCCGTTCCCACGTCCCCGGCAAATCGAACCAAATGCGAGGATAGGTCGCGATCGCCTCCAGCCACGGGCGATCGAACAATAGCGACGCGGGATAGATACCCTGATCTACATCTTGCAGATCGATCGCGTGCAGCTTCTCGCGGCGAGCATTGACCTGCATCAATGCCCCGTCGGGTAACGGCTTCGGTGCGGGTCGCGCTGCATCGGTTGCTGTCTCGCGAATTGGCGAAACGATTTGGGCGATCTGATTAGCGAGTTGTTTGTGTACAAGAGAGAGCGCAGCCGTGCCCTCTTGTAGAGCTTGATAGGTCAGTTGGGTAACGGTATCCATCGGGGTCGAGTCAAGAAAAATGAGGAAAGCAGGGCGGGATCTAGGGGCTGTCATCAATTAAGTTTGTAGCCTTGATTCAGCAAAGGTTTCAGCCCCTTTTATTTTTTGTTAGGTCGGGCGTTCAACAGCTTGACCCGTGAGGGGTCGGGCGCTAATTGATCACACACCCTAAAACGGCGTGCGATCGCGGCTTAAATCACAAAAGGTCATCAAGCTAAAATCTGCATGAGAAGCATGTCAAGTAATGTAACGCAGACTTTAGCTTGATGTTTGAAACACACCGGAACAGGCGAGACACCTGCGCGATGGGCTATAGCAAAAGCCGATTAAATTAGGACACTCTCGTCTAAGTTGAAAACCGCACTTCGACTCCGCTCAGTGCTCTCAGCTTTTTTTGATACGTCCTAACCAAATCGTTTTTTGCTATAGAACAATCTCGACGGGCTATGTTCATGCGTCCCTATGGTCTACCGACCCACCCCGATCGCCCAGAGCCAACAGGGTAGCGTCACAAACGATAACAGCGTCGAAACCGCCACCACTTGCCCCGTTCGTGCGCCATCGCCCCCCAACTCACTCGCCATTACAAATGACGTAACCGCAGCAGGCATGGCGCACTGCAAAATCAAAACCTGTTGCTCAATCCCACCAATCCCCAAGCCTAACGTCACCAGCACCGCGACGACACCACCGCCAATCGTTCGCATCAAGCTCGCCCCGATCGTGTAGGGCGACAGCCGAATCGGATTGCGCGATATTTGCATCCCCAGCATCAGCAGCGCCAGCGGAATTGTGGCCTGAGCGAGCAGATCTAGCCCGCGATCGATCTCAAACGGTAGCGACGCGCCAACACCACCGAAAAACTGACTGGCGATCGTCCGCAACCCCAGACCCAACACCACCGCCCAAATCAGCGGCAAACGTAAGGTTAGCCCGATCGCCGATCGCCAGCCGCCCCCTCGCAACAGCGCGGGCCCCGTGCTAAACACCAGTACGCTCGACACCAGTAACACCACCGTCGCGCGATCGAGCCCCGCATCCCCCAGCGCGAACAGGCTAATCGACAGACCCATGTTGCCGACGTTGGGAAACGCGGTCGTCGCGATTAAGCTGGTGCGCGTGGGTTTGGCGAGTTTGAGTCGTGTGCCGACGATCCAGCCGATAATGCCCAGGATGAAATAAGCCGTCGTAAAGCCCCAGATCAAATCGGAGGCGCTGCTGCTCGACATTTCGGTGCGATAGAGGACATCGACGATTAGCGCGGGCGAGAGGATGTAAAGGATGAGGCGCGACAGGGTGCGGATATCGGGTCTGAGGGTGCGATCGGCGATCGCGCCGACGGCGACGATGCAGATGACGGGCAAAACGGACGACAGCAGAGCGACCATATCGGGGCGGTGGCAGACAGAATAGGCTCACTGTAGCTTGACATCTTCCCCGGTCTTCGATCGCCGTGCCAACACCAGGTTTCGCACGACGATCGCAATAACGAAGACCGTACCGACCTTCACCCAGCCATCGAGGAGGAAAAGGCTTGTCGGGGAGAGGGTAACGGCTTCGATTAGGGCATCGACTCCAGCGATTGCAGCGCGATCGTCGCGATCGCGATCGATGGCGGGGAGGACGTGAATTGCTAAAAGCTCCTCAATTTCTCGGTCGGAGGGAGGGAAGGAGATGCTAGATCCGAGATCGACGGCAGCTTGGCCGTCGGCAGAGACTAGCAAAAGGATGCCCTGATCTTTCTCGCCTTGACCGATCTCCCAGCGGTCTCGAAGTTCGGCGGCGAGCTGTTTCGGACTGGCAAAGGGCTCGATTTCCGGCACGGTGACGACAGCGAGTTCCATCCCCCTTTCGCGGGTGAAGGCGTCGAGCTGCGCGTTGAGCTGACGTTCGGCGGCGGGCGAGAGTCGATCGGCGGCGTCGGCGACCCACGATGCTTCGGTGCGCGGGTTAGGAATCTCGTCGATGGTGATCGCGCGGGCGGGCGAGCCCGTCATGCCGAAGCTCGCGAGCCATCCCAAGGCGATCGAGACGCAGCCTGCGAGTCTCGCGGACGTGATTCCGTGGCGGCGGGCGGTAAGTTTTTGAGTGTGTGTCATGGAGCGGTGTGGCTAAATACCTTGGGAGCGAACCGCACGGACGGCGCGATCGCTGCTTAATCTACAACCACGCGCACTGTCGTGATTCCGCAACTGCGATCTGATACCAAATCCGTTTGTACATAGACTCAGATTGTCGCTCTGAGTGGACACCGCACTTCGACAAGCTCAGTGCTCATAGGTGCGATCTTTTTTTGGAGTATACATAACCGGATTTGGTATGACACGCTATATCCATCTGAATCCGGTGAAGGCGGGGTTGGTGGCGCGGGCGGAGGATTGTTTTCGAGTTATCGAAAAACTGGGGTAACTACTCAGGTAAAGAGAAGTGGAAGGTGAGAGAGGGAAGGCAGCCGAAA
>CAZFJL010000107.1:0-4717 GCA_964518905.1 uncultured Geitlerinema sp.
AGTGCGGTTTTCAACTTAGACGAGAGTGTCCTAATTTAATCGGCTTCTGCTATATGCGTTTGACCTGAGCGTTAAAATGTCTCGTTCCATATTTGAACCTGAGTTACTACACCAAATGACGAAATTTCTTGCTGGGCGGCGCGGCCATGCTGACGACGCTGGGCTGTCAAACCTTGATCTAAACCCGCGACTCAGACCGCCCTTCCTAAACCGTCACCCCCTCCACATCCGCATCGATCGCGTCATATAAATCCTTCAACTTATCCAGAACTCCATCCCCCGGTTCCCAAAATCCACGCCCCTGCGCCTCCAACATCCGCCCGACAATATTGCGAAACGCCTCCGGATTCGCCTTACGTAACTGTTCCGCCATCTCTGCGTCCAACGCGTAGGTTTCCGCCGCCTGATCGTAAACCCACGACTCCTTAAAATCCGTCGTTCCCGCCCAGCCGATCAGCGCCGTCATCCGCTGCGACACCTCGTACGCCCCGCCCGAACCCTGCTCCACCATCGCCGCCGCCCACTTGGGATTCAGCAGCTTCGTGCGATACTCCAAGCGCAAGACATCATCGAGTTGACGCGGTGTCGTATCCTTCGAGAAACTTTCGATCACGCTGGTTTTGACCTTGCGCCCCGCCTGCATTGACGCCGCCTTTTGCAAACCACCGATGTTGGCGTAATACTCCTGAATATCCGTCAGACCATACTCCACCGAGTCGATTTCTTGCACCACCTGGCCGGTGGTTTTGAGTAGCGTATCGAGCACTTCCGGTCGCGCTTGGCCTTTGTCGCCGCGTCCGTAGCTGAAGCTATTACGATCGCGCCACTGATTGCCCAGTTCCTCGCCGGAGTCCCAGTTGCTATCGACAACGCGATCGTTGACCAGCGAGCCGAAATCGCCCGACGGATTCGAGAACAGCCGCGCGGTGGTGTTCTCGACCCCCTTTGCTTGCAATTCCAGTGCGTGTTTACGAATAAAGTTTTGCCCGATCGGCTCGTCCGCAGCAGCAGTCCGCACGAACAGATCATCGAGCAGCTCAATGATATTGACAAAACTATCGCGGAAAATCCCCGACATATTGCCTAACACATCGACGCGCGGATGCCCCACCTGATCCAGCGGTATCAGCTCGTAGCGCACAACTCGACCCGTGCCTTCCTTCACCGGCTCCGCGCCGACCAACTCCAGCAAAATCCCGATCGACTCGCCCTTCGTCTTGATCGCGTCCAGTCCCCAGAGCATCACCGCCATCGTCTCGGGATAGTCGCCGTGTTCATCGAGGTACTGCGCGATCAGCTTTTTGCCGATTTCGCGGCCACGGGCGTAGGCAGCGGGTGACGGCATCCGGTAGGGATCGAGGGCGTGGATGTTGCGACCGGTGGGCAGGACGCCGAGGCCGTCGCGCAGTAGGTCGCCACCGGGGGCGGGTGGGATATACTCGCCGTTGAGACCGCGTAGGAGGTTGGTGATTTCGTCGGGGGTTTGGCGCAGGAGGTCGCAGATTTTCAGGGCTTCATCCAGCGTGGCGGTGGTGTTAACTGGTGTATCGGTGGTTTCGGCGCGGAGGCGGAGTCGGTCGATTTCGGTGGTGTTGGCATGAGCGATCGCGGCGATCGCCTCGGTGGTCAATTTGCCATCAAAATAGGCTTCGAGGTATGAGGCGAGCTGATCCGGTGTCGGTTCCGCCCCGAGGGTATGCAAACCCGACGAAAAGAGCCGCTGTTCGACGATTTGTAAGTATTCGTAGATTTCGACAAAGTATTGATTTAAGACCGTACGACCAAATAAATGGGCATTTTCAAAGGTAAACGCAATGCCCAGTTTTTGAGCTTCGATAAACGGACAATCTTTTTCTAAACCGGCATCGATAATTTTTTGAACGATCGCCTCTTTCAGCAGTTCATTTTTGATCGGATCTTCGCGATATTCGCCGATTAATTCCCGTAATGCCGCCATTTCTTTGTATAAACCCGCACGACCATAGGGCGGCACATTATGCGAAACAATTACGCCATAACCGCGACGTTTCGCCAACATGGACTCTGAGGGATTATTCGCCGCATAGATATATAAATTTGGCAAATCGCCCAGCAAAATATCCGACCAGGAATAACCTGTATTACCGAGCGGCGAACCGGGTAGCCATTCTACAGTTCCATGCATCCCAAAATGCACGATCGCGTCCGGCTGATAGTCATTTTGTAACCACTTATAAAAGGCGGTGTACTGCGGATGCGGCGTTAAATCTTTCTCAAACATGAGGCGCATCGGATCGCCCGCAATCCCCAGCGGTGGCTGTACACCAAACCAGACATTTCCAAGCTGAACGCCGCCTAATTGAAATTCTTGATCGAGGGTTTTAATCCCCGTTTTCGTCAGATCTTTCCACTGTTTTTCCACCCGTCGCGTCAGTAAATAGCCCAGCCAGCGTTCTAGGGTTTTGACATCCACCGAAGCGGGTTTAATCTCAGACGCACCGGGAATCCATTCGTCCGCCGCCTTGACCACGCGGATTAATGCCTCACCATCGGCGGGAATATCGCCGACGTCGTAGCCCTGCGCTTGCAATGCGTCGAGGACGTTCACCAACGATCGCCCGACATTCAGCAGCGCCGCCGTGCCGGTCGCGCCGTATCCCGGCGGAAAGCCGTAGAGAATGACGGCCAGTTTACGATCGGCTTTGGGCTTGTGACGCAGGGCGATCCAGTTTTTGACGCGCCCGGTCAGGCGTTTGACGCGATCGGGGATCAGGTAAATATCTTCGCCGACGAGGCCGCCGAGGGGAACGGGATCGATCGCGCCGTCCAGTTCGGGCAGCGAGTACAAAACAACGCTTTGCAGTCCGCCGATGCCCTTACGTGTCCAGGAGTGAATGTCTTGAATTAGCAGCGGTGCGGCGACGAAATACGGCACATTTTTCGCCGATAAAATCTGCTTGGCAACGGCGACCTGGCGACCGGCTTCCATCGAACCAGCGGGGCCACCGACGAGGGGAAAACCGATCGTCGAGACGATCGCATCGACGCTGACGGCATCTTTCGAGAGGGATTTGGTTTCGGTGTTGCCGCGATCGCGCTGTTCGGTTTCGTGACGGCTGGTCATCCAATCGCGGACGGCGACATGACCTTCGACGCCGTTAATAAAAATCGGCAGTGGTGTTAGTTCAGCGGCTTCAAATTCACGAATTAATTGAAAAATGTAGGGCTGATTTGTAACGATGTGTTTGCGGTAGAGCAGTAGGCCAACAGTAGGATTAGATCGACGATCGGGAAATTGTTGCTGATACCAAGCTTGGTAAGCCTTGGGCGTCTCGAAATAGCCGTTATAGTCGGGGTGCAGCAAGCCCATATTCGGCGTTTCGATCGGTGCTGGAATCTCGCCAACGCTTAAGCCGAAATATTTTTCGCCGATCGTCCAAAACATCGATGCAACATTGTCACAGCCGCCCGCATTCCAATAGCCGTAAATGATGAGCCAGTTGCGTAAATCCTGGACTTTTTTAACTGGGACAAATTTTAACAATTTAGGCCCCACTTTCAAAAAGCTGATATAACCCGCGAGCTTATCTTCTTCTTTGCCGCTGGAAAATTTACTCAAAATAAACTTAACGGGCTTCGGCATTCCTGCCGGTTTATCACCAATTTTAAATTTACCGATTTGGGTCAGCGAAATTAGCTCTAACGCCGATTCAAATACGAGGCGTAACGGAATATGTTGCACCCGATCGCGCAACCACAACACCTGGTCATAGTCGAATACGAGACTGGCGAAAAACACGTCGGCGGTTTGAAGCGCGGCGGCGACGGTGTCGGCTTGGGTGGTGATGTCGCGATCGGTGAACGTCTGGATGTGGAGTTCGGGGCAACGCGCGACTGCACGATCGGCGGCCTGACGGTATAGATCGGCGTTAAAGGTCTCGAAGCCAGCGATGAGAACAATGCGCGTCACGATGGGTTACCCGAAGTTGGTCGTTACGTTTCGTTACATCCCTAGTTTAGTTTGCTTTCGGGGTTCTCATCCCAAGTCTGACGGGGGGAAGCCCGAAGAGATTTCATACGGAAGGTTCGGGAATATCGGTATCGTCGTAGATCTCGGCGATCGCCACTTCGCAACCCACGCTTACCAGTTGAACGGGATCGGTGTTGCTGGCAAGGCTCCAATGGCCGCGATCGTCCCGTTGAAAAATGTCGATGTGTTGGCGATCGGTGGAGACGAGAACGTATTCGGTCAGGCTGGGAATAGTGCGGTAATCGGTGAATTTTTCGGTGCGATCGAAACGGGCGGTGCTAGGGGAAAGAACTTCGATAATGAGACGAGGATGGTCGATGTATTGTTGGTCAGATGGTTGGTCGCGATCGTCGCAGCTAATCACCAGATCATGATAGTAAAAGGCGTTGCGCTCTTTGATGCGCGTTTTAACATTTTCGGTAAAGATACGACAGCCGGAACCGCGTAGGTGTGATTTTAAGGCGAAGAAGAGGTTACCAATAATGACGTTGTGATTCAGTGTGCCGCCGGTCAGGTTAAAAACTTCACCGTCGCGGTACTCGTAGCGGGTGGGGCTGATTTCTTCGGCGGCGAGGTAGTCTGCGGGGGAAATGTAGAGCGGGTCGGTGGCACGCATTGGGGGAAATAGCGGCGGGAAACGGTGGAAATTAAGTGGTCTGGAATCGTCAGGTTGTCGTGATCTTAACGCTCCGATTTTTTCAGTTGTAG
>CAZFJL010000108.1:0-3992 GCA_964518905.1 uncultured Geitlerinema sp.
CTCCCAACTTGGGAGAGGGATTTAGGGTGAGGGTGACACAAATGGGATGCTCCCTAACCATTTCGATCCCTGCCATAGGCTAATTTTCAACCAATTTTCCCATGTCTCAGCCCTATCACGTGGTCTACGACGGTGACTGCAACCTCTGCGTCACCCTGGTGCAACTGCTCGAACGCCTCGATGCCGGTACACGCTTCGCCTATATCCCGATGCAGGATCTCGATGTGCTCGCGACCTATGGCGTCACGCCGCAAACCTGCGAATTGGGCATGATCTTGATCGACGCGGCCAACCCCGATCGGCGCTGGCAGGGCAGCGACGCCGCCGAGGAAATCGGGCGGATTTTGCCTACGGGTGAACTGTTCATCCAAGCCTATCGCGCCGTGCCGGGACTAAAGGCGACGGGCGATTGGGTCTACACCGAGGTACGGGATAACCGCTACGATTGGTTCGGACGGCGTCGCGAAACCTACCGATCGCCCTATAACGCGACGGTTTCCCCGGCCTCCACACCTGTCTCGACACCCCCTACGCCTTAATTTTGTAACTCTGCTATGACCGCGCTTGCTCCTGCCGATCGCCTGATTATTCCCCTCGATGTTCCCGACATTGATACGGCGATCGCCCTCGTCGATCGCATCCCCAACGCCACCTTTTGGAAAGTCGGCCTCGAACTGTTCGTCAGCAGTGGTCCCGTCCTGATCGAACAGCTCAAAGCACGCGGCAAACGCATTTTTCTTGATCTAAAATTTCACGACATCCCCAACACCGTCGCCGGAGCCTGCCGCGCCGCCGCTCGCTACGATGTGGATCTACTGACGCTGCACGCCACCGCCGGACGCGCCGCCTTACAAGCCGCCGTCACCGCAGCCCAGGAGGGAGCCGACGCCACCGGCTGCACACCGCCGACGCTATTGGCGATCACGTTACTGACCAGCCTGAGTTCTCGCGATCTGGCGTTTGATTTGAAAGTACCGATCGAGCTACCGGAATTCGCCCTAGAGATGGCGAAACTGGCGCAAGAATCGGGTTTAGGCGGGGCGGTGTGTTCACCCCAGGAAGCGGCGGAATTGCGCCGAGTCTGCGGTCAGGATTTCACGATCGTCTGTCCTGGCGTGCGTCCGAGTTGGTCACAAACGGGCGATCAACGTCGGGTGATGACGCCTGCGGATGCGATCGCTGCTGGTGCGAGCTATCTGGTGATTGGTCGCCCGATCACCCAGGCGGATGATCCTGCGGCTGCGTTCGATCGGGTTTGCGCTGAACTGTAGACGGGTACTTATTCGCTGCTTGATTGTGGTGGACTGATTCGCGGGTTGATCGTGGTGGGCAATGCCCACCCTACGGGGACTCAACCCAACACCGCCGCCACCACCTCAGTTAACTGCACCCGTCCGGTTAACCCCGGTAGCTTTTGCCCCGCGTGAGCGCTGCCGAGCTGGGCGATCGTCGCCATCGCAAAGGTGCGCGTGGTGTCGTCGTTCACCGTCGCGATTAGATAATCTGTCTCGCGCACCGTCACGACACCGATCAGCCCGTCCGTTTTCGCTTTAAACTGCACCGCCTGCGAACCGATCGCCCCGCGATCGCCCACCTTCAACGACTCCACCGCTAGCGGCTTGACGAAACCCGACTTCGAGATAATCGCGATCGTTTCCCGCGCTGTCGCCACCGTCGCTCCGGCGAGCGATTCCGTCTTGCGTAGGCGTAACCCCTGATGACCCTGAGCCGTCCGTCCCAACACCGGCACGCGCTGATCGTCGATCGTCAGCCGCAACAGTCGCCCGCCCGTGGACGCCAACACCAGCGCCTGACCCACCGCCACCGGCTGCGCGAGCAAGAGGCGATCGCCCTCTTTGAGCTTAATTACCGTCAAACCGCGAGCCGTGATGTTTGATAGTTCTGCGAGTTCGACGCGCTTGAGCTTGCCGGACGCGGTGACGATCAGCAGGTATTGCGCCGCCGTGGGATGGCTTAAATCATCGAGGATAAATTGCGACACCACCGCCTCCGGATCGCCCTGAGCCGATGGTGGCAACAGCGACACTGCCGCATCACCGCGCCCGCGCCCGCTGGTTACGGGTAAATTGCCGACCTCGGTGGCGTAGACCTTGCCGTCACGACAGACTGAAATTAGTTGCCGATCGGTGCGCGTCGTAAACCGGGTGATCGGTAAATCATCGCCGCTGTCGAGTACGTCGGGAATTTCCGCATTTTGCTGACGGCTGGCCGTTTTTGGGGTGAGCCGCCGCACGTAGCCGCGATAGGTCGCCTCGATCGCCGCGTCCTCTGCCTGGATTTCTAGCTCTAGCGGCATCGCCGGTTCGGGCGTGGCGGCTTTGCGCGTGCTGCCCTTCGTTGGTGCGGGACGGTTATCGGTGGCGACTTCACCATCGACGGTGATGATGCGCGTACGACGGGAATCGCCGAACTGCTTTTTGAGCGATCGCAGCTCTTTTTTCAGCGCTTTTTTAAACTCGCCTTCGTGGTCGAGCAGTTGACGCAGCCGATCGCGTTCTTGCGTTAGTTCGGCAATTTCGTCCCGTAAATTCTGCTGCTCCAGACCGGTTAAGCGACGCATCGGCATTGCTAGCACGGCGTTCGCCTGGGCTTCGCTGAAGTCAAATTCGGTGTAAAACTGCTGTTTCGCCGTGCCGCCATCGGGCGCGTTACGCAAAATCGCGATCGCCTCATCGAGCCGAGCCAACATCCGCTGTAAACCATCGAGCAAATGTAGACGAGACTCGACGCGATCGAGTTCGTGGCGATATTGCCGCGTCAGGGTTTCGGTGCGGAAATCGAGGAAATGTTGCAGAATCGATCGCAAACTCAGCTCGACGGGCTGGCGATCGACCAGCGCCAGGAAAATCGCGCCGAAGTTTTGCTGAAGCTGGGTCTGTTTATAAATCTGCGCCAGAATTTTTGATCGATTGGCGTCGCGCTTGAGTTCGATCACCACCCGGATGCCGTCGCGATCGCTCTCGTCGCGCAGATCCGAGATCCCGACAATTTTGCCATCGTTGACCAAATTCGCCAGTTTTTCGATCCAGTTCGACTTGGTAACCTGATAGGGAAACTCAGTGACAATGATCGCGCTCCGGGTCGATTTTCGCTTGCGGCCTACGTCGATCGTCTCAAAGTGAACCACGCCGCGCATCGTGATGCTGCCGCGTCCGTTGAGATAGGCATCGCGAATCCCCTTGCGTCCGATGATCTCACCGCCCGTAGGAAAGTCCGGGCCGGGAATCAGCTCGAATAATTTGTCGTCGGAAATCGTCGGCTTATCGAGCAAAGCGATCGCGCCGTCCACGACTTCACTTAAATTATGCGGCGGGATATTCGTCGCCATCCCCACCGCAATCCCCGAACTGCCGTTGAGCAACAACATCGGCAACTGCGCCGGTAGCACCACCGGCTCCTGCTGCGAATTATCGAAATTCCCCGTAAAATTCACCGTCGCATCGCCAATCTCGCCCAGCATCGCGCCATGCCCGATCGCCGATAGCCGCGTTTCGGTATACCGCATCGCCGCCGCCGGATCATTGTCGATCGACCCGAAGTTACCGTGACCCGCCAGCAACGGATAGCGACTGGAAAAATCCTGCACCAGCCGCACGAGGGCATCGTAAACCGCCTGATCGCCGTGGGGGTGATATTTCCCGAGTACGTCCCCAACGACGCGAGCGCATTTACGGTAGGGGCGATCGGGCGTTAATCCCAGCTCATGCATCGCGTAGATAATCCGTCGATGCACCGGCTTGAGGCCATCGCGCACATCCGGCAAGGCTCGACCGACGATGACGCTCATCGCGTATTCCAGATAGCACCGCTGCATTTCTTCATGCAGAGCGGTGGGAATCACTTGGCTATTCGAGAGAAGGTCGAGCTGGCTGGACATAGGAGACGATGCTATCGGGGGTGGTGCGAACAGACTAACTTGACATGCTCCCCGGACTACAAGTCCGGGGATTCTAAAGCTAGGCAAACAGGCC
>CAZFJL010000109.1:0-3766 GCA_964518905.1 uncultured Geitlerinema sp.
CCCCTCCCTGAAAACCTTACAGACTTTCACCGTCATTTTTTGTCCCCGTACTGAGGACTCAAAGATTGGCGGCTTGAAAATATCCTCCTGCGTTTTTGTGTCGCGATCGCGCGTGATGTAAATCAAATATCGCCGACGAAAGCCACGGGCAACTTGCAAATGGTCTGCATAACGAGCAAGCTGATCCAAGCCTTCCGATGAAGCCACCTTACTTTCAATAAAAATCAAGTCTCGCGCCTCCTCACTCACGCAGTTGATTTGAAGGTCGGGGCGACTGTCCGTGTCGTGGTGAGGGAGTCGAGAGTAATGCGTTTGAGTTGCGACTTGGTAGGTCGTTTCAGTGTCTGAAGTCTCGATGCCAAGGGTGTTCAGCCATCGATCGAGAAGATCGGGATATTCCCGAAACAGCGCGGCAACAACCTCCGTTAGAAAATCTTCTAACGGTTGGCGATCGCCGTGGAGCTTGAGTAAAGAGTTCAGCAAAATCATAGATTACGGAGCGGCCTTCAACGTTTCAATCAGCGCGACTCTCGGAACAAACGTCACTTCAACCTTTCCCATCGCCATCCTAACGTTCCTCGTCGCAAACTCCGCACCATAGAACGCAACGCCAGTAACCCCGTAAAATTAGAACGCTGTTTCGAGTAAACCCCGCGTGTCGAGCCCCACATTTCTCCTGGTTGACGGCCATTCCCTCGCCTTTCGGTCGTACTACGCCTTTGCCAAAAATCGTGACGGCGGCCTGAAAAACTCCCAAGGCGTGCCGACCAGCATTTGCTTTGGCTTCATGCGATCGCTGCTCGACACGATCGAAGCCCAAACCCCCCAGGCCGTCGCGATCGCCTTCGACACCTCGAAACCCACCTTTCGCCACGACGCCGACGAGACCTATAAAGGCACGCGATCGGAAACCCCCGAAGACTTCATTCCCGATATTCAGAATCTAGAGCGGCTGCTGCAAGCCTTCGGATTTACGATCGTCAAAGCGCCGGGATACGAAGCGGACGACATCCTCGGCACAATCTCGAAACAGGCGGCAGACCAGGGCTACACCGCGAAAATCCTCAGCGGCGATCGCGATTTATTTCAGCTGGTGGGCGGGGCGCGATCGGTGTTGTACCTGAGCAGCGCCTACGGTAGCGGGCGAGCGGGATCGGCGGCGGAGTTCGATCGCGATCGGGTCGTCGAAAAGCTGGGCGTACCGCCGGAGCAGGTGATCGACTTTAAAGCGCTGTGCGGCGACAGTTCCGATAATATTCCCGGCGTGAAAGGCATCGGGGAAAAAACCGCGATTAAACTGCTGGCAGACTATCCGACCTTGGATGCGATTTACGCGGCGATCGACTCTGGCGATCCGAAGCTGAAAGGCGCGGTACGCAAGAAGCTCGAAGCCGATCGCGAGGCGGCCTACCATTCGCAATTTTTGGCGAAAATCATCGAAGACGTACCGATCGATATTCCGCTCGCAGACTTTACATTGAACGGCTTTGATGAAGCTCAGGTCGCGCCGATCCTGACCGAACTCGAACTCAATTCGTTTCTCAATACCGTTGTTCGACTTCAGGAAAAACTCGGCGGTGGCACGATCGCGATCGAACCCCAATCCACTACCGCACCGACCACCACCGACACCGACAGCGGCGACACCTGGTTTTTTAGCGCCGCCGACACCGCCACCGCGATCGCCAACGCCCCCCAAACGGCGGATATTCGCCCCAAAATTATCGACACCCCGGCCAAGCTCGCGACCCTGGTGGCCTTGCTGCGAACGAAAACCGATCGCGATCGACCCGTCGCTTGGGACACCGAAACCACCAGCCTCAAACCCTGGGATGCGGCACTGGTGGGGATCGGCTGCTGTTGGGGCGATGCGCCGGACGAGCTGGCCTATATCCCGATCGGTCACGCGGCAGAGGCGACGGGCGACAACCTCGATTTAGCCACAGCACTGGAGGGATTACGTCCGATTTTGGAGTCGGCGGACTATCCGAAAGCGCTGCAAAATGCGAAGTATGATCGGCTAATTTTTCGCTGTCAGGGTGTGACCCTGCGCGGTGTTGTGTTCGATACGATGCTGGCGAGCTACACGATCGACCCCGACAATACCCACAACCTCACCGACCTTTCGCTACGCTATCTCAGCCTCACCGCCGACAGCTATAAAGATCTCGTCGCCAAAGGTCAAACGATCGCCGATCTCGACGTGACGATCGTCGCCAACTACTGCGGTACGGACGTTCACACCACCTTTCGCCTCGTGGCAGAACTCCAGCGCGAACTGGCCGATCGACCCGATGCGGATCATGTCTTTCGCGAGATCGAGCTACCCCTCGAACCGGTGTTAGCCGACATGGAATACACCGGCATCAGCATCGATCGTGACTACCTCGGCGAATTTTCGCTTCAGCTCGGTGAACAGCTCGCCACCCTCGAAGCCACCACCTATGACGCCGCCGGGGAAGAATTCAACCTCAATTCGCCCAAGCAACTGAGTGAGCTATTTTTCGAGAAACTCGGACTCGACAAACGCAAAACCCGCAAGACCAAAACCGGCTACTCCACCAACGCCGCCGTGCTGGAAAAACTCCAGGGCGATCATCCCGTCGTGGATTCGATCGTCGAATATCGCACCCTCTCCAAGCTCAAATCCACCTACGTCGATGCCCTGCCGACCCTGATCCAACCCCACACCGATCGCGTCCACACCGACTTTAACCAAGCCGTCACCGCCACCGGTCGCCTCTCCTCCTCCAATCCCAACTTACAAAATATCCCCATCCGCACCGAGTTCAGCCGCCAGATCCGCAAAGCCTTTTTACCGCGATCGGGCTGGCAACTCGTCGCCGCCGACTACTCCCAAATCGAGCTACGCATCCTCGCCCATCTCAGCCAAGAACCCGTCCTCGTCACGGCGTACACCACCGGCCAGGATGTCCACGCCCTCACCGCCCAGTTGCTCACGGATAAACCCAACCTCGCCGACATCACCACCGCAGAACGCCGCCTCGGCAAAATCATCAACTTCGGCGTGATTTACGGCATGGGGGCGCAGCGATTTGCGCGGGAGGCGGGCGTGAGCGCCAAGGAGGGCAAGTCGTTCATTGAGCGCTATAACGATCGCTATGCGAATGTGTTCCGCTATTTACAAGAGACGAAGCAGCGGGCGATCGCCCATGGTTACGTGGAAACGATCTGCGGGCGGCGACGATATTTGCAGTTTGAGTCGAAACGGCTGCGATCGATGCAGGGCAGTGATCCGGCAGAGATTGACCTTAGCGAGCTAAAAGGCTTGACGATGTACGATTCGCAGCTATTGCGGGCGGCGGCGAATGCTCCGATTCAGGGATCGAGCGCCGATATTATCAAGCTGGCGATGGTGAAGCTACACCAGACGATCGCCGATTATCAGGCGCAATTGCTGTTACAGGTTCACGATGAATTGATCCTGGAAGTGCCACCGGAGGAGGTTGCGGCGATCGTGCCGCTGGTGAAGTCTACGATGGAGTCGGCGGTGGAGTTAAGTGTGCCACTGGTGGTGGAGGCGAGCGCGGGGGCGAACTGGATGGAGGCGAAGTAGCCCGAACTTGCAAAAAATACCGCTCCTCCAATTCACCCGTCAGTTTGCGAGCGGCCATCCGCTAGACCCTGTTTTTTTTGAAAGTGAACTGTCACTGCTTATTCTTTTGGACTACTTAGGAATGGGCGATACTGGACTCGAACCAGTGACATCCTGCTTGTAAGGCAGGCGCTCTACCAACTGAGCTAA
>CAZFJL010000110.1:0-2742 GCA_964518905.1 uncultured Geitlerinema sp.
CAGCACTTCCCTCTCACCTCATTCTATAACCTCACTTTTTTACTTGAGCTACTTACGAGTATCCTAACCCAATCGGATTTTGCTATGGAACAAAAGAAAAACCTGTCGAATCGTGAAACCACGATCGCGACAGGCTTGTCAGGGGGTAAAACGGAATTGATGTGAACAGGTGAGACTCTGCCGATCAATTCGGAAAATCTCAAAGATCGGAGCGGCGGGATTTGAACCCACGACCCCCACTACCCCAAAGTGGTGCGCTACCAAGCTGCGCTACGCCCCGGTTTCGTGATGCTTTATTCTCACGGGAACTAACACTAGCATAGCATTAACGGTATTGCCAACAGCGCGGCGCACGAATATGACGACTCCCTCCTTCGGCTCAACCCCTCGATCGCAGCCCAGCCCCGATCGCAGCCCCGCTCAAAACCCCGCCCCGCCAGCCCTGATTATCTCGCAGCGCCATCTCAGCCTGTTCGAGCAATGCCCGCGACACTACCAAGCCGAGATCCTCGATCGGCGATCGTTGCCGATTTCGGATGACCAGCGCCACGCCCTCCAGCGCGGCCAGCAGTTTCACCACCTACTCCAACAACGCGCCCTCGGCATTACCAGCCAGCTTCATGACCCGCAGCTCGATCGCTGGCTTGATCGCCTACACAACAGCGCCACGCTCCAGCCCCACGACGACCCCAGCCAGTACTACCTCGCCGAACACACGCGCACCCTGGCCTTGCCGCCCTTCACGCTGCTCGTCCGCTACGACGCCCTGATCGCCGATCGCGATCGCGCCGACATCATCGACTGGAAAACCTACGCCCGCCCCAGGCAGCCGCAAAAACTCGCGCATCACTGGCAAACCCGTCTGTATCGCTACGTCCTCGCCGCGACGAGCGACTACCCGCCGGAACGGATCGCGATGGTCTACTGGTTTGCCGAGCCGACGGCGGGCGCGATGGGGAAAGGCGATCGGGATGATGATACTGGCGATCTTGGTCATCAAGGCACGAGCGATCGCGTCACGCTTCCCTACAGCATCGACCAGTTCAAACGCGACCATCACGATATCGCGGGTCTACTCGATCGTCTTGCGACCAACCTCACGCAAGACCAATCCTTCCCTACCCGTCTCGACCTCGGCCAACCGTGCAACCCCGATCGTTGCGCCTGCGTGCAGTTACAACTGTTCGGCGATCGAGAGTCTGATCCAGCCGCGATCGAGCTTGGCGATATTAATGAAATTCCAGAGGTTGTGCCGTAACCTCTGCGGACTCAATGACCGTCGATCGCTCTGATGCTCTACGCGGGAATTTGGGTTGGCCGTCGGGTTTCTTCGTTCGGTTTGATGTCTGTGCCAAGCGTGGGAACGATACAGTTAATTTGACCAGTACAAAATTTGACCAGTACAAAATTCGACCGGCACAAAATGTGACTGGTACGATCATGTCGATACGATCAAAGCGATCAACGCCAGCGATGCAGTTAATCCAGTTAATTGCGATCGCCGCGATCGGCTTCAGCAGTATTTGAGAATTTGAGATGACCACAGTTGTTAATGCCTACGCCGCTACCACTGAGAAGGGGAAGCTAAAACCGTTCGAGTATGAACTCGGAGCGATCGGAGCCGACGAGGTTGATATTGCCGTCGAGCACTGCGGGATCTGTCACAGTGACCTGAGCATGTTGAACAACGACTGGGGCATGACGCAGTATCCCCTGGTTCCGGGTCACGAGGCGATCGGGACGGTTGCCGCGATCGGCGATCGGGTAACAAATCTGAGCGTTGGCGATCAGGTCGGGCTGGGCTGGCACGCGGGCTACTGCATGACCTGTACGCAGTGCCTGAGCGGCGACCATAATATGTGCAAAACCGCGTCGGGTACGATCGTCGGGCGATACGGCGCGTTTGGCGATCGGGTTCGCGCCCAGGCCACGAGCGCGATCGCGCTGCCGGACAATCTCGACCCTCGCACAGCGGGGCCACTGCTCTGCGGTGGCATCACGGTGTTTAATCCGCTGGTGCAGTACGACATTTCGCCGACGGCCAACGTGGGCGTCATCGGCATCGGTGGTCTCGGACACCTGGCGCTACAGTTTGCCCGCGCCTGGGGTTGCCACGTCACGGCCTTTACTTCGACGCCGTCCAAGCAGGAAGAGGCGATCGCCCTCGGCGCTCACGACACGCTCGATTCACGCGATCCCGAAGCCCTCGCCGCCGCCGCCGGTCGCTTCGATCTCATCCTCTCCACGGTCAACGTCACGCTGGACTGGGACGGCTATCTTGAAACGCTCAAGCCGCGCGGTCGCCTGCATTTGCTCGGCGTGGTTAGCGAGCCGCTGAGTCTGAATATCGTGCCGATGTTGTTCTCGCAGCTTTCCGTTTCGTCGTCGCCTGTGGGTAGTCCGGCGACGATCGCGCAAATGCTAGAATTCGCCGCGCTGCACGGAATCCAGCCAAAAACCGAGCATTTCCCCATGAGCCAGATTAACGAGGCGTTCGAGCATCTACATTCGGGCAAAGCTCGCTATCGGATCGTGCTCGATCGCGACTAGCCGCACATCCACAGCATCGGCGGTATCGAATGCTATGTGAACGTTTAGGCGCGATCGCGTCTAAACCTGATTTTCTGTGATTAAGTGCCTTTTCGCTATGTCGGACTACACGCCAACCTTTTTATCGACCGATGATCTGCTATAGCAAAAAACGATTTGCTTAGGACGTATCAAAAAAAGCTGAGAGCACTG